>NZ_JBFBCH010000009.1:169388-259753 GCF_040683055.1 Polymorphospora sp. NPDC051019
CGAACCGTCAGGCTCAGTCAAGAACACGGTGGGGCCGAGCGAAGCGAGGTGACACCGTGAGCGAGCTTGAGCGGCGGGCCGGCATGACCCCGGCCGTCGACGAGTCGTGTGTGTTGGACGACGGTCCGTGGACCCATCGGTTCATCGGTGCCAACGGCACCCGGTTCCACGTGGTCGAGGCCGGCACCGGACCCCTCGTCCTCTTTCTGCATGGCTTTCCGGAGTTCTGGTACGCCTGGCACCACCTGTTGCCCGCCGTGGCCGATGCGGGATTCCGGGCGGTCGCGGTCGATCTGCGCGGGTACGGCGCCAGCGACAAGCCGCCCCGGGGATACGACGGCTACACGATGGCGGCCGACGTCACCGGCGTGATCCGGGCGCTGGGCGAGCGTCGGGCGAGCATCGTCGGTGCCGGGTTCGGTGGCATGGTGGGCTGGACGGCGGCGAGCTTCCACCCGAAGATGGTGCACCGCCTGGTGGTGCTCGGCGCACCGCATCCGCTGCGCCTGCGGGCGGCCATCTTCGCCGACCCCCGGGGCCAGTTCGCGGCGGCCACACCGACGCTGAGGTTCCAGATCCCTCGCTACGAGCACGTGCTGACCAGGAACAACGCCGCGATGGTGCGCGGGTTCCTGCGGGACTGGGGTGGTCCGGACTGGGTGAACGGCCCGTCGTTCGAGCCGTACGCCGACCGGTGCCGGGAGGCGATCCGCATCCCGCAGGCGTCGTTCTGCGCCCTGGAGGGTTACCGGTGGGCCTTCCGTTCCGTGCTGCGGCTGCACGGCTACCGGTTCGTGCGGCTGATGCAGAAGCCGCTGGTGACCCCGACGCTGCAACTGCACGGTGCACTCGACACGGCGTCGCTGCCCCGCACCGCACAGGGCTCCGGCCGGTACGTCATCGCACCCTACGAGTGGCGCCTGCTCGACGGGGTCGGGCACTTCCCGCATGTCGAGTCCCCCGACCTGGTGCTCGGCGAGGTCCTGCGGTGGGTCAAGTCCTGAGAGGCTGCCGACCTTAGCACACCGGGCGGCGATCTGGGCGTTGTCCACAGGGCAGGTGGTTATCCACAGGCGAGCGGGATCGGGCTTCCCAGAACACCCGACAGGCGCGATCGTCACGACATGACCGACCTCTACGACGCCGCCGCCGCACTGCCCCGCCTCCTGCGCGCCGAGCACCGTCCCCACCCGGCACGGTCACTGCCGCGGCCGGCGGCCGTCCGGTGGACGGCGAGCACCGGGCACCTGCATCAGGCCCGACCGGATCCGCAGGCCCGGCCCGACCTTCTCGACGTCGTACGGGGCACGCTGCGGGTGGCGCCGCCGGCCGCCGTGGCGGCGTACCACACCGCCGCCCAACTGCACGGGTTCGGCGTGGTGCCGGTCCGCGCCGTCCATGTGGCCGTCCCCAGCGGCACCCCCGTGCCGCAACGGCGCGGTGTCACGGCACACGAGTCGAAGCTGCCGTTCGGCGAACTGACCGAGGTCTGTGGGCTGCCCTGCCTGCCGGCACCCCGGACAGCCGTCGATCTTGCCCGCACCCTGCCCCGTCCGGACGCGCTCGCCGTACTCGACGCGGCGCTGCGGTCCGGGGCGGTCACCGCCGAGACGCTGGGGGCCGAGCTCCTCCGGCACGACCGGCTGCGCGGCATCCGGCAGGCCCGGGAGCTGGCGGCCATCGCCAGCCCGCTGGCCGAATGCCGGCAGGAGACCCATCTGCGGCTCGTGCTGCACGACGGCCGGCTGCCGGCACCCACCCCACGACTGGGCGTCTCCGACGAGTGGGGCGTGGAGCGGCATCGGACGGATCTCGGCTACCAGCGGCAGCGGGTCGGGATCGAATACGACGGCATCGCGCACCTGGACCGCCGGGGTTCACGGCTCGACCCGCGTCGACACGACTGGCTCACCAGGCAGGGCTGGACCATCCGCTACGTCAGCGACGACGACCTCTACCGGCGCCCGGATCTGCTGGTCGCGGCCATACGCGCGACGCTGACCCGACGGTCCTGGTGGCGCCCACGCCGCTACACCGAAGCACCACACGCGGCGGCCGGGTAAGGGCACCGCCCGACCGGCGCGGTCAGGCCCGGTATTCGCGTAGTTCGACGACTTCGTTGGCCGGCGCCCAGCCCTGATACACGCCGAAATCGAAGGCTTCCAGCCCCATCGACTCGGCGACCGGTGAGCGTCCGCCGGTGTATTCGACCCGCAGCCAACTGTCGTGCTGGGCCAGCACGATGAACGGCTGTCCCTTCCACTCGCAGGTGGTGCGTACGTATGCGAGATCCTCGACCTCCGAGGCCGGCACGACGCGTACGAAGCGTCCCGGGCGCACCTCTTCGAAGCCGTCGCCGGCCTCGGGCTGGTAGATCCGGACCCGGTCGCCGTCGGGGCTGGCCTCGTATTCCCGGCCCTCCCAGCGGGCGACGTAACCGTCACGCATCAGCTCTCCCCGGTCTTCTTCCAGGCAGGGGCGTCACTGTCCAGGGTCGCGACCAGGGTCTCGCCGTCGTCGGCGCCGATCCGCCAGATCTGTGCGCCGTGTGGAAGACGGATGCTGTCCACCTTGAACTCGGCGATCACGTCGCTGCTCTCGCCCGGGGCGAACCCGTTGCCCCGGAAGGGCGCACGCTCGATGACCCAGCCCTCCATCGCCCGCATGGCCGACTCCGTCTGCCCGCCGTACGGGATGCGGTAGAGGCTCGGCCGATAGGCCGGCCACCGCAGCACGTAGACCTCGTCCATGTCCCGGGTGAACGGCGATCCCTGATAGCCGAGCCCGAGCGCGGCGTGCAGCCGGGCCGGCGACGTCAGGTGGGCGATCTCGTTCGCCCGGTGCACGAAGCCGGAGACCCGGTCGTAGCCTCGGTCGAGGTAGTAGGCGACCTGGCTCGGGGCGATCGTCTTCTGCATCATCGTCGGGCTGCCGGGATCCTGCCGTGCCGGCGCATACGTCGAACGGGGCGCGGATTCCTCGGCCGCCGGCACCTCGGCCGGCTCGCCCTCGTCGGTGCCGAGTCCGACGTCGGCCGCCCAGCTCGCGAGAGCGATGATCTGGGCACCGGGCAGCTTGGCCCCGATCGGCGATCCCAGGTTGACCGCGAACGACCAGGCATCGTCCGGCCAACGTCGGATGAGCTGGATGAACTTGACCTCCACCGTCTCGATCGGATCGGTGGAATGCTCGGCCAGACGCTCCGGGGATGTGAAGACGACGATGTAGTCCTCGTCGTCGAGGCTTTCGGTGTGCCAGGTGAAGCCGTCCTGGCCCGGCTTCGATCCCGCGGCCGAGTCGGGCGCGGTGGGCAGGAGCACCTTCGCGAGCAGGAGGGTCGACAGGAACGAGTCGGTGTTTCCGGCTCGGGCGGCCTCGGCCAGGCTCTCCTCGACGGAGTTGGCCGCGACGAAGTCCCGGAGGGCAGGGTCGACCACGGGTGGGGCGGGTTCGGGCTCCGGCGCGACCGCCGACGGCTGGGATCGCGGTGGATCGGACTGCCGCTCGGGCCCGGGCGTGGCCGGGCCGGCCGGCGTGGTGTCGTCCCACCGCCGGGCGGCGAAGGCATCGGTGGGGGTTTCGTTACCGGTAGGGAACCCGGTGCCCGTGCCGGTCGTGATGGTTCCCGACGGCGGCGCGGCGGCGTTCCCGGTCGTCGCGACGGCGCTGGCGGCGCCGGACGCGGCTTCGGCAGCGTCCCAGGGGGTGGGGTTCGCACCGGTCCCCGAGCTGGCCGGCACGCTCGGACGTTCGACGGTCGCCGCCCGGTCGGTGAGCCAGCCGGCCGACGCCGGTTCGGCCGCCGGCCGTGCGGTGGCAGACTCCGATGTGGTCTGGGGCAGCCAGCCGCCGGCCGGCGGCCGGCTGGCGTGCGCCTGCGGGGTGGCGCCCGGTGCCTCAGGGGCGGCGGTGTCGCCTCCGGCCGGCCGTCCGGAAAGGACGGATCCGGGTCCGGTGTCGACTCTCTGCTGCTCCGACTGGGGCAGCCAACCACCGGACGACGTGGACGCCGGGTGGGAGACCGGCCCGCCCTGGTGGGGTGTCGACCAGTCGTCGCCGGCCTGTGCTGCGGACCGGTCACCAGAAGGGCGGTCACCGGGAGGTTGGCCACCGGCTGAGGGGGCCGAAGGGCTGTTGCCTGCTGTCGAGGACCAGGCGCCGGGCCCCGGACGCCGGTCACCCCCGAGGGGCGCGGGCCGGGGCGGGTTGGCGAATCCGTCGCGCGGCGGCCGGGCGGGCTTTTCGAAGAAGGATGACGACGGGGCACCGCTCCCCGGTCTGGTCGGTGTCACCGGTCCCGGCGACACCGGAGCCGGGGAGACCGGGGCACCGGCCTGCGCCGGTGACACGGGTGCCGCAGAGACCGGGGCCGCGGAAACCGGGGCCGGAGGGACCGCCCCGGGCGGGACCGGCCCGGATGCGGTCGGTCGGGGCAGCGGCGCGACCGGGGGCTGCCCTGTCGAGGGTCCGACCTGGACAGGTGAGACAGGGGTCGGCGGGCCGGCCGGGGCCGAACCCGGCCCCGATGCGGCGGCGGCCGGGGAGACCGGGACGCCCGAGGTCGGCACACCGGAGGTCGGCACCCCCGACGTCGGGCCGCCGGAGGTCGGAACACCCGACACCGGCCCGGGCACGCCGGGCCAGCCGCCCGGCGGCGACACCGGCGCATCGGCCGTGGACGGCGGCTGGCCGGACGATCCGCCGGGAGGCACCTGGGAGGCCGGGTCGGCGGGACGCGGTACGGAGGCGGTGGCACGAGCCCGGGCCGCCTGCTCCACCCGCTCCAGTCGGGACCGGGCGCCGATGGTGCGGCCCGGCAACCGGACGTCGCCCCTCGCCAGTTGTGAGACGAACCAGGCCGGGAGGTATCCCTCGATCGGCAGGCCGGGATTTACGGCCAGCCACCATTCAAGATTGGGCCAGTTCTTGGCCAACTCGTGGTAAGGCACCCGGCGGGCCGAACTCGCGTTGTCGGCCAGGCACGCCTGGAGTGCGTCACTGGAGGAGAAGGCGAGGACGTGGGTCCGTCCACCCGTGCTCCAGGTGCCCCACCCCATCGTCGTACGGCCGGCCAGTGCGTCGGCGGAGACCGGCAGCAGGAGCTCGGTGCGTGCGAGGATCCGGAAGTAAAGTTCCTGGTCATTCGCGCGCAAAGCGTCCCGCATGGCGGCCTCGGCCTCGGTGGCCGGCTCCCATTCGGTCACGGCCACCTCCCTTCCAGCGAAGAGGCCACAGGCATCGCGTACAACCTACAAGGTAGGAACAAGATCAGGATGCATGGCCTGCGACGGATACCACGGTCGAGGGTCCGTCGATAACATCCGGTGCCGGACCCGACACGAATCGAAAGGTCTTGTCATGCCCGGCCGCCCAGCCCGATTCGCACTGACCGGCACGGCCGTCGGGGCGGCCCTCGTCCTCATCGCCGGGCCGCCACCGGCCGCGGTCGCGGCACCGGCCTGCACCGCCCCGCCCACCGCCGGCCCGGTGGCGACGGAGGTGCCGTGGGCACAACAGCGATTCGGGCACGAACGCCTCGCGCCGCTGGCCACCGGAGCGGGTGTGATCGTCGCGGTCATCGACTCCGGCGTCGATCGCGATCATCCGCAGCTCGCGGACCGGGTACTGCGCGGCGTCGACCGACTCGACGCCGGCGGTGACGGCGGACGCGACTGCGTGGGGCACGGGACGGCCGTCGCCAGCATCATCGCGGCCGCCGCCCACGACGGCACACCGTTTCGCGGCCTGGCTCCCGGGGCGGCGATCCTGCCGGTACGCATCAGCGAGCAGCAGATCGTCCACGGTGAGGAGTCGGGTCGCACGGTCGACGGCGGGCAGTTCGCCGCCGCCATCCGGTGGGCGGCGGATCATGGTGCCGACGTGCTGAACCTGTCCGTCGTGCTCTACCGCGACGATCCCGCCGTACGCGCCGCGGTCGCCTACGCGGCCGCCCGGGACGTGGTGCTGGTCGCCGCCGCCGGCAACCTGCATGACGACGGTGACCCGCTCCCCTATCCGGCCGCCTACGACGGGGTGCTCGGGGTGGGCGCGATCGCGGCCGACGGGAGCCGCGCCCCGTTCTCCCAGACCGGCGCCTACGTCGACGTGGTCGCGCCGGGCGCCGGGGTGCTCGCCGCAGCGCCGGAACGCGGCCACCGGCGGCAGGACGGCACAAGCTACGCCGCACCGTTCGTCGCAGCCACCGCCGCACTGATTCGGGAGTACCGGCCGGACCTGTCGGCGGCCGAGGTGGCCGCGCGGATCGTCGCCACGGCCGACCCGGCACCGGCCGGCGGCACCGACGGCTACGGGGCCGGAGTCGTCAACCCCCACCGTGCGGTCACCGAGACCGGCGCGGTCGCGTGGGAGCAGTCCCCGGCCGCCCTGCCGGGGGCCGTGGTGGATCCGGCTACCGCCGGGCAGCGGGAGCGGCGCGACCGGGCCCGGGACCGGGCGGTGCTGTTCGCCGGAGCGGGCGCGGCGGCGGCGATCACGGCGGTGCTGTTGTCGGTGGTGCTGCCCCGCGGCCTCCGGCGGCGCTGGCGCCCGGCCGGACCACCCTCCTGACCGGTCATCATCCTGGCCAGCCAGCCGGCCACCCACCTGACCGGCCCGGCCACGCACCGGAGCCGACGGTCCGCCCGCCGGGCCTCCGGGGCCGGCGGGCGGACCGGGCCAGCGGCTAGCTGAAGAGTTCGGCCGCCCGACGATCGGTTGCCAGGTAGTCGGCGGCGGAGTCGTCCAGGGCTACCTTGATCTCCCTGAGCATCGCCTGCAGCTCCGCGGACGACGCCCGCCACCGGTCCTGGCGTATCCGGTAGGCCTGGCTCGCCTCGCCGTCCCACTTGGCGACCAGCGGAGCGGCGTCACGTTCGAGCTGGTCGAGTTGTGCGCCCAGGGTGTTGAGCGCCTTCTGGATGTCGGCGCTGGCCTGCTGCATCTGGCCGAACCTGACCACCAGCACGTCATCGTTGCGCATCGGGGCTACCTCCGGTCAGAGCGGCAGGGTCAGGCCGCGGTTGGTGTTGGCGATCCGGCCCGCCGCCTCGGCGTCGGCGGCCTCGTATCGCTGGCCCGCGGTGCGGATGCCGGCGGCGGTCTCCCGCAGGGCCCGCTGGAGGGCTTCCTGGTTCTGCGCCCACTGCTGCTTGACCTGCTCGAAGGAGCGTCCGCCGGCACCCTGCCAGGCGGTCTGCAGCACCTCCAGGTCTGCCTTCAGCCCGTTGAGCATGCTGCGTAGCGACTCCTCGACCTGCTCGAACCTGTCCGCGGTCTGTCGCATCACCGCGGCCTCTGCCTGTGTCTGCGTCACCCGTTTCCCCCGTTCCCGAACATCCAGCACGTCCCGCGCGATCCAGAGTGGACCGACGCGGCCGAATCGGTTCGTCGCTGACGGTAGCCGGACGGAAGCGGAGGCGGTACCCCTCACCGCTGGCCTGTGGATAACCCTGGAATCGACCCGCTAACGCGCGGCGGCCGCGCTCGCCGCCTCGGGATCGAGCGGTGCCCCGGCCGGCACCAGCGCGACCAGATTCGCCGGCAGTCGCTGCGGGCGCACCGCGCCGAAGCCGAGCATGGCCAGAGTGTCCGAACCGGACACAACGTGCCGGCGGCCGAGGTCGGTGACAACGGAGATCGCTCCGCCGGACGCGCCCGGCGCCGCCGTGGCCTCGACGACCGCGCCCCGGCCGGGCACCACCAGCACGTGGTCGGCGAGTGCGCCCCCGCGCTCCGACCGGCCGCTGGTGCGTACGGCTTCGTCCACGTCCGGAGCGGGGACGCCGACACGTACGTGGGTTCCGCCGGTCTCGTCGCGCACCGCGCCGCAGACGGCGCCACTGCCGGCGTCAGCCAACCGGGGCGTGGTGGCCGGTGGCGGCGCGTCGCCGGTGGGCACCAGGTCGGGTATCCGCGGAAGGCTGGCGAACCGTCCCTGGGACAGTTCGGTCGGCCGGTTCTGTCCGGAGGCGGTGAGCAGCAGGTCGGCCTGGACCTGGGTGATGCCGGCGAGGCCGCCGCGGCCGGCGACCGCGTACTGCCGGCCACCGTCCTGGCTGGCGATCACGAACACCTCGCCGATTCGGGCGCTGGGCACTTCACCGGCCGACTGTCCATGATCGACGATCCGGATGCGCCCGAGGTCCGCCCCGACGGGCAGGGCGTTGAGCAGGGCCGGCGCCAGGGGTACGGGTCGGACGCCGGTCCAGCCGAGGGCGGTCAGCACCAGCGTCTCGTCACGCACAAGGTGCCGCCGGTCGCGCCGGACCAGGTGCAGCGAACCGTCCGGGTGCCGGCCGAGCACCGCACGCTCCTCCAGTGGCACACCGCCCGCCGGTTCGGCCCCGACCAGCAGCGTCGACCGGGCCACCCGTTCCCCGCCCGCACCGGTCGGCATCGAGCAGACGGTCCACGGCGCCGCCGACAGCCGGTCGGCGGCGGGCAGCGAATCGGGGGCGCCGGCGATCCCAAGTGGCGTCCCGCGCGGCACTCCCTCGATCGACCGGCGCGAGACGAGGACCGTCTTCGGCTCGGCCGAACCGACGATGAGCAGTGCGGAGGCGTAGTTGAGGACCAGGTGCAGCCGCTCCTCGCGGAAGACGTAGCGGGCGCCGGATTCCTTCTCCACGATCACCGCGGCCGGATCGCGCCAGTTGGCGCCGCTCCCGCCGGCGAGTACGCCGTACACGGCCATCCCGCCCAGCGCGATCAGTGCGATGAGGACACTGGCCAGCGTCGCGCCGGCGACCCTCCGGAACGGCGACTGTGCCGGATCGGTCTCCCGCATGACGAGCGCCGCAACGACCCGCTGGACCGCGAACTGGTGCGAGTGCAGCTGGTCCTGCCGCGACGACATCGGGCCCCTCCCGCTCGGTCCGGCCAATACGATAGGCCACCAACCCACTACCGACCGCCCGCGTCCACATCGGAGTGCGGGCCACGGATACCGACGCACGGGAGGCCATCGCGGTGACCATGACCGTCGCGGGCGGCGGGCCCCCGGCCGGGCCCGTCCGCACACCCGCCGGCCGGAGGCACCGGCTGGGCGTACGGGCCGGGCAGGTGGTCGCGGTGCAGGCGGCAATCGCCTTGGCCGTCGCCGCGGCGGGGAGCGGCCCGGTGGCGCTCACCGGTGCCGTGCTGGCCGGCGTCGCACTCACCCTCGTCGCCTGGATACGGGTCGACGGCCGCTGGGCGTACGAATGGCTCCTGGTCGCCGCCCGCTACGCGACCCGGAGGCACGCCACCGGCAGCCCGCCCCGGCCGGGCGACCTGCTGGGGCTGGTCGCCCCGGGGGCCCAGGTGGTCGCCACCGACCTCGACGGCGACCGCATCGGGCTCGTCGCCGACACCGTCGGACTCACCGCCGTCCTCGTCCTGGAGGATCCGGCATCCCTGCTCGCCGCTCCGCCCCGGCCGGTGCCCGACCTGGTGACCATGTTGCCGCCGACCGGCGGCGACGCCCCGCCGGTCCGGATCCAGGTGCTGGTCACCGTGTCACCGCCGGCAAGGGCCGGACCGGACGGGCCGGCGGCGTCCTACCGGCGACTCACCGGCGGCCGGGTGCCCGGCGCGGCGCGGACGGTCCTCGCGATACGGGTGCCGCGCACCGCAGGCTGGTCCGACGACGACCTGCGACGCACCCTGTCCAGCCAGATCCGCCGGCTCCGGCGGCGGCTCGCCCCGACGCCGGCCCGGCCGCTGCCCGCCGAGGCGGTGCCGCGCGTACTCGCCGAACTGGCCCACCTCGACGGCACCGCACCGGCACACGAGACCTGGCGGGCGGTGTCGACCGGCGAGCTGGTGCAGGCGACGTTCCGGCTGCGCCGCTGGCCCGCCCCGGACGAACCGGCCGCCCGCCGGCTGGTGCCCGCCCTGCTGGGCCTGCCGATGGCGGCGACCACCGTCTCGGTCGCCACCGGGCCGCGCCCCACCGCCGGCTCCGACGCGGTCCCGGCCGAGCTTGCCGTACGGCTCGCCGCGAACTCCGCCACCGAACTGTCCACGGCGGCCCGGCTGCTGCACCAACTGCTCGCCGCCGCCGGGGCACGGGCCGACCGGCTCGACGGCGAGCAGTTGCCGGGCTTTGCCGCGACGCTGCCACTGGGCGGCTTCGGCCCGGGCCGGCCCGGTGCACCGGTGGCGTCCGCCGTCCTCGCCGCCCTTGCCCCACCGGTCGGCGGCGCCGGGCTGGTGCTGGGTGCGGACCGTCACGGTGCCCCGCTGGTCGTCCGCGTCTTCCGGGCCGAACCGACCCTGGCGATGCTGGTCGGCGGGGTCACCGTGGCACAACTGATCACCCTGCGCGTGCTGGCGCTGGGCGCCCGGGTCGTCGTGCGGACCGACCGGCCCGGGACGTGGGAACCGTTCGTACGCGGGATGGGCGCTCGCGACGGGCTGCTGACGCTGGTCGCGCCGGGGCAGCCGGTCACCGGCCCACCGGCGGCACCGCTGCGCCCGATCCTGGTCGTGGTCGACAGCGGTCCGGTCGACGCCGCGGCGGTGAACGGACCGTGGACGACCAGTCTGGTGGTCCGCGACGAGGTCGCCGCAGCGGACGCCGGCACACTGGCCGGCGCCGACCTCGTGCTGCTCCAACGGCTACCGCCGGACGCGGCAGCCCTGGTCGGATCAACGCTGGGCCTGGGTACGTCGGCGGACTGGCTGCCCCGGATCCGGGCCGACATGATCGGGGTCGTCAGCCGGAACCGGCTGCGTTGGGCACTGCTGTCCCCGACCTCGATCGAAACCGGGCTGCTGTCATCGATCCCGGCCGAAGGCGGGCCGCGCCCGGCCGAAGCCGGGCCGCTGTCACCGCACCCGATCGAGGCCGATCTGATCGGCCCGCCGGCCGGGCGGTGAACCCGCGACCTGGCGGGACCGACCGGACGCGGATCCCGACAAAGATCGACGACGTGGCACGATCCTGCGCATGTCTCTCCTGAAAGGCATCGTGATCCGGCTGGCCAGCACCGCCCTGGCCTTCTGGCTCGCCACGCTGCTGATCCCCGGCATCCATCTCTACACCGAGTCGATCGGCGAGGCGGTGGGTGCACTGCTGCTGGTCTCGGTCATCTTCGGCCTGGTCAACGCCGTCCTGCAACCGGTCATCAAGACCGTGGGCTGCGCCTTCTACCTGCTCACCCTCGGCCTCATCGCGCTCGTGGTGAACGGGTTGCTCTTCCTGTTCACCAGTTGGATCGCCGGCCAACTGGGGCTGCCGTTCCACGTCGACGGGTTCTGGCCCTCGGCCGTGCTCGGCGCGCTCCTCGTCGGCGTGGTCACCTGGGTCCTCGGGCTGATCCTGGACCGCGACTGACCTCCGACCAGCGCCGGTGATGCGACGGCCGGCGGGGACCGCGACCGGGGCCACAATCCGGTAATCGGCTCGCGCCGGCCCGCCCGGTGACGACTAGCGTCGGGGCGTGCTTACGATCACCCGGGGCGATGGTTACGAGCTTTCCGACGATCCCCGCCGGATCGACATCGACCGGGTCCACCGGTGGCTGTCCACCGAGTCCTACTGGGCCAAGGGCCGGTCCCGGGCCCTGGTCGCCCGCTCGATCATGGGATCGACGGTTTTCGCCGCCTACCGGACGACCGACGGGGCCCAGGTCGCGTTCGCCCGGGTGGTGACCGACGGCGCCACCTTCGCCTGGCTGTGCGACGTGTTCGTCGACCGCGCCGAGCGCGGGCATGGCCTCGGTACGTGGCTGGTTTCGACGGCTCGTGACGAGCTCGCCGCCCGGGGCGTACGCCGGATCCTGCTGGCCACCGCCGACGCGCACGGGGTCTACGCCAAGCTGGGTTTCGAGGCGCTGGCCGAGCCAGCCCGCTGGATGCAACTCGACCAGCGCGACCAGGGGATGACAACTGATGGCCATTCGATCGTCAGTAGTGATCACTAGCCCGCTATAGTTCACGTGGTGAATCTGAAGGAGTGGGCGGCGGCCACCGGTATCTCGTATGCGACCGCGCGTCGGCGGTACGAGTCCGGCACGCTGCCTGTTCCCGCATACCGGCTGGGTCGGCTGATCATGGTTGGTGAACCGTTGGCCGGCGTGACCGCGGGGGCCGGGCAGACGGTGGTGTACGCCAGGGTGTCGTCGGTCGAGCAGAAACCTGACCTGGACCGGCAGGTCGCGCGGGTCGTCATCTGGGCCACCGGACAGCACCTCGCGGTGGACCGTGTGGTGACCGAGGTCGGTTCCGTACTGGACGGGCACCGCAAGGAGTTCCTGGCGCTGCTGCGCGACCCGCGGGTGACGACTGTTGTGGTCGAGCACCGGGACCGGTTCGCCCGGTTCGGTGCCGAGTACGTGGAAGCTGCCCTGGCCGCGCAGGGGCGCCGACTGCTGGTGGTCGATCCGGCCGAGGTCGATGACGACCTGGTCGGCGACGTCACCGAGATCCTGACATCGTTGTGCGCCCGCCTGTACGGCCGCCGTGCCGCCGCGGACCGTGTCCGCCGCGCGGTCGAGGCGGTCACCGGGGACCCGGGGTGAAGACGGTCCAGGCGTACCGGTTCGCCCTCGACCTCACCACTGCCCAGGAACGCGACGTGTACGCGCACGCCGGAGCGGCTCGGGTCGCCCGTAACTGGGCTCTCGCCCGGGTGAAGGCCGTCATGGATCAGCGCGCGGCCGAACGCACCTACGGTGTCCCCGACGAGTTGCTGACCCCCACGGTGTCGTGGACGCTCCCGGCGTTGCGGCGGGCGTGGAACGCGGCGAAGCCCGAGGTGGCGCCGTGGTGGTCCGAGGTGTCCAAGGAGGCGTTCAACACCGGCCTCGACGCACTCGCTCGCGGCTTGAAGAGCTGGGCCGACTCCCGCACCGGCAAGCGAGCCGGCCGGCCGGTGGGCTTTCCCCGGTTCGCGGCCCGTCGGCGCACCACACCGTCTGTGCGGTTCACCACCGGGGCGATCCGGGTCGAGGCCGATCGGATGCATGTGGTGCTGCCCCGGCTGGGCCGGTTGAAGCTGCACGAGTCTGCCCGCAAACTGGCCCGCCGCCTCGAGGTGGGCACGGCGCGGATCATGTCCGCGACCGTGCGTCGTGACGGCGGACGCTGGCACGTGTCGTTCACCGTCGAGGTCGAGCGCACCGCCCGTACTCCGGTCCGGCCGGGCACCGTGGTCGGCGTGGACGTCGGTATCAGGCACCTCGCGGTGCTGTCCACCGGGGAGCTGGTCGACAACCCGCGCCATCTCGCCGCTGTGCAGACCCGGCTGCGGCAGCTCGGCCGGGCGCTGTCCCGCAAGATTGGCCCGGACCGGCGCGCCGGCCGACGTGCGTCGAAGCGGTGGGAGCGTGCGGCAGGCCGGCTCGGCCGGGCACACGCCCGGGTGGCGAACCTGCGCCGCGACGGGCTGCACAAACTCACCACCCGCATCGCCGCCACTGTCGGCACGGTCGTGGTCGAAGACCTCAACGTCACGGGCATGCTCGCCAACCGCAAGCTGGCAAGGCATGTCGCCGACGCCGGTTTCGCGGAGATCCGCCGCCAGTTGGCGTACAAGACCTTGTGGAACGGTGGCCGGCTGCTGATCGCCGACCGCTGGTATCCATCCTCGAAGACCTGCTCGGGCTGCGGCACGGTGAAAACCAAGCTGGCCCTGTCCGAGCGTGAGTACGTGTGTCAGGCGTGTGGTTTGGTCATCGACCGCGACCACAACGCCGCCGCGAATCTGGCCGCCCTGGCGGCTGAGTTCGACACTGCCGGGAGTGGCCCGGTGGCAGCACGTGGAGCCGACCAGAAGACCCGCGTACGCGGGCGGGTGGCCGTGAAGCGTGAACCCGGCACCGCATCAGCGGCTCAGACCGGGACCGTCCCGCCGCAAGGCAGGACTACCGATCGTGAGCTCACCAAAGCTCACTGAGAGGTAACGGTGACAGCAGTCACCTGCAAGGTTCAGAATCCGTTCGACCCCTTACGGTGAGGGCATGACGGAGCCGAGCGAGGTGGGCGCATGACCGAGCGGAGCGAGGGCATCGACAAGCTCGGCCCAAGTCATGCGGCCACGGAGCGCAGCGGAGTGGACGCATGACCGAGATGCGCCGTGGCTACCTGTACGGCCTCGGGGCGTACCTGCTCTGGGGCTTCTTCCCGCTCTACATCAAGCTGTTGCGGCCGGCCGGTCCGGTGGAGATCCTTGCCCACCGGGTCGTCTGGTCGGTCCTGTTCGTCGCGCTGGTGCTGGCCGTACTCCGCAACTGGTCGTTCGTGCTGCCCCTGCTGCGCCGGCCGGCCGCGGTCGCCGGTGTCCTGCTCGCCGCCGCGTTGATCGCGGTCAACTGGGGCACGTACATCTACGGGGTCAACAGCGCGCGGGTCGTGGAGACGTCGCTCGGCTATTTCATCACCCCGCTGGTCGTCGTGCTGCTCGGCGTGACCGTGCTCGGTGAACGGCTGCGGGTGGCGCAGTGGGTGGCGCTCGGGCTCGGCACGGTCGCCGTGGCGGTGCTGACGTACGACTACGGCCGACTGCCGTACGTCGCACTGATCCTGGCCCTGTCGTTCGCCGCGTACAGCCTGACGAAGAAGCGGCTGGCGCTGCCGGCCGCGGAGGGGATGTTCGTCGAGTCGGCGGTGCTCGCCCTGCCGGCGGTGACCTACCTGGCCTGGCTGAGCTGGCAGGGTACGGCGGCGTTCGGCCATGTCTCGGTGACCCACACGACGTTGCTGGTGCTCGCCGGTGCGGCCACCGCGATCCCGTTGCTGCTCTTCGCCGGGGCCGCCAACCGGCTGCCGCTGACCGCGCTGGGGATCCTCCAGTACATCGCGCCGATCCTCCAGTTCGCGATCGGCGTCCTGGTCTTCCACGAGCCGATGCCGCCGGCCCGGATCGGCGGGTTCGCCCTGGTGTGGTGTGCCCTGGTGCTCTTCACCTTCGACGGTCTGCGCAACGCCCGCCGTCGCCGGCAGGAGCGGGCGCGGGCCGCCGCGACCGACGAGCCGGTCGCCACGACCGCGCCACACTGACCCGACCGCGCCACACTGACCGGCCACGCCGGCACCGGCCGCGCCGGGCGGGCCGGAGCTACGGTACGTCGTACGCCAGCAGCGGGGTGCCGTCGTACCTCGTCAGCTCGATCCGGACCAGTTCCTCTGCGGAGAACCGGGTGGCCCCGGTGAACGTGACGTCGTCGCCTGGCGCCGCCTTCCACGAGCCGACCTGCTCCGACGCACCGTCCGGCCCGTACGCGACGAGCCGGAACGTGTACGCCTTCGCGTAATCCTCGGTCTCGGCGTACGAGCACCGCATGATCACCTCGGTGCCCCAGGTCGCGCCGTTCAGGCCGATCTCGGCGGTCACCGGCACCGATCCCGCGACCGGCGCCATGGTCACCGTACGAATCTCGAAGTCGGTGCCGTCCGGCCCGACTGTGCGCAGCGAGCCGACGCCGAGGCCGACGAAGAGGGCGAGGCAGCCGGCGACGAGGGCGACGCCGGCGTACCGCCAGCGCCTGCGCAACCGGTCCCGGCGGCGCATCGTGGCGGCTCCGGCGAGCAGGTCCGTGACCTGCGGTCCGGTGGACGGCGGGCCGGCGACCCGGTCCAGACCGGCCTGGTCGAGGCGGCCGAGCAGCCCCGGCAGTACGGCGATCTCGCCGACCGCCTCCCGGCAGGCCGGGCAGCCGGCGAGGTGGTGTTCGTAGCGCTCCCGTTCGGCGGGTGACATCGCCCCCAGCACGTACGCGCCGTCGTCGTGCGCGAACTCGCAGCTCATGTCACCACCCCGTGGGCCCGTACCGGGTGCCGCCCGCCGTGGCCGCTCACCGGGTCACTCCCATCTCTTCGAGTACCAGCCGCAACGAACGCAGTGCGTAGTGGGTGCGGGACTTGACCGTGCCCGGGGGGATGCCCAGCCGGGCGGCCGCCTCGTTCACCGAGCGCCCCTCGTAGAAGCACTCGACGAGCACTTCCCGGTGGGCCGGTGAGAGGCGGGCGAGGGCCTCGGCGACCGTCCATGCCTCGACGGCCCGGTCGGCTTCGTCGACGGTCGGTGGCGGCTCCGGCACGTCGTCGGTCACCACCTCACCGCCGCGGGCCGTTCGTCGCCGCCACGCGTCGATGGCGAGGTTGCGGGCGGTGGTGAACAGCCAGCCGCGGACCGGGCCGCGGCTGGGGTCGAGCGCCTCCGGATGCCGCCAGGCGCGCAGCAGCGTCTCCTGGACGAGGTCCTCGGCCCGCTGCCGGTCACCGCCGGTGAGTCGCAGGGCGTGCGCGAGGAGCGCGTCGGCGTGTTCGTCGTGCAGCGCGCGCAGCAGTTGGGCGTCCCGGTCGGTGATCGCTCCCCCTCGGCTCGCTCGCGGAAAGGTCCTCCGTAATAGTGCACGCAAGCCCGTCACCAGCGGTTCATCGTGCGCCCGACGGTCGGGTCGGCGCATCGACGCAGGTGTTCATCCGTGGTTCACCGAGCGGCCGGTCCCCGCTCACGGCGTGCTCCTAGCGTCCGGCACGCACGCATCCCCGTCCCGACCAGGCCCCACCCCCGACGGGATGTGTCCCGACCAGCTAGGAGGCCCATTTCCATGAGTGACCGACGCCGGCTCCTGCCGCTGCTCGGCCAGGCTGTCCACGGCAGCCGCAGCGCCATGACCTGTCTCTACCGCTGCGGAAACGCCTGTGACCACCCGGTGCCCAACGAATCGGACAACCCCTACTTCACGGATGTGGTGAACTCCGGCATGTCGCGCCGGGGCGTCGTACGGGCCAGCGCCGTCGGCGCCCTCGTGCTGGGCGTCGGTGGTGCGGCCGGTGGCGCGCTGCTGGGCGCGTCCCCGGCCGCCGCCACGCCGCCCGGGCCGGACCTGGCGGCGCTGACCCCGAGCCGGCCGAAGTCCGGCAACGGTGCGCTCACCTTCAAGCCGATCCCGCCGAACCGGCTGGACACGTTCGTCGTGCCCAACGGCTACGACCACTCGGTCGTCATCCGCTGGGGCGACCCGGTGGTGCCCGGCGCGCCCGCGTTCGACGTCAACGACCAGACGGCGGCCAAGCAGTCGGTGCAGTTCGGCTACAACAACGACTTCGTCGCGATCCTGCCGCTGCACCAGCACAACAAGCACGCCCTGCTGGTGGTGAACCACGAGTACACCAACGAGAACCTGATGTTCCCCGGGTTCACCACCTTCGACGCGATGACGCTGGAGCAGATCAGGGTCGCGATCGCGGCGCACGGCATGACCGTGATCGAGCTGGCGCGGGTCGAGCAGACCGGCGAGTGGGAGGTGGCGACCAAGGGCAAGCGGCCGTACAACCGGCGGCTGACGGCGCTGGAGACGCCCTTCGCCTTCACCGGCCCGGCGGCCGGCTCCGACCTGCTCAAGACGGCGGCGGACCCGAAGGGCCGGACCGCGATCGGCACGCTGAACAACTGTGCCGGTGGCGTCACCCCGTGGGGCACCGTGCTCTCCGGCGAGGAGAACTTCAACCAGTACTTCGTCGGTGGCGACGGGGTGGCCGACGAGGTCAAGCCGAAGCTGGCCCGGTACGGCATCAGCACCACCGCCCGCTACCCGAGCGACAGCCGCAAGTGGGACCGGGTCGACGAGCGCTTCGACCTGACCCGGCACCCGAACGAGGCCAACCGCTTCGGCTGGATCGTCGAGGTCGACCCGTACGACCTCAAGGGTGGTCAGCGCAAGCACACGGCGCTGGGCCGGTTCAAGCACGAGGGCGCGAACGTCATCGTGGCCAAGAACGGCCACGTGGTCGCGTACATGGGTGACGACGAGCGGTTCGACTACCTCTACAAGTTCGTGTCGGACAAGAAGTTCATCGACGACAACTCGACGGTGGCGCGTAAGCACAACCTGACCCTGCTGGAGTCGGGCACGCTCTACGTGGCGAAGCTGGACTCCACCAGCGCCGACGAGATCGACGGTTCGGGCACGCTGCCGTCGGACGGGGCATTCAACGGCACCGGTACGTGGATCAAGCTGGTCCGGGGCAACACGTCGTACGTGCCGGGGATGACCGCGGCCGAGGTGCTGACCTTCACCCGGCTCGCCGGTGACGCGGTCGGCGCGACCAAGATGGACCGGCCGGAGGACGTGGAGCCGAGCCTGCTGACCGGCAAGATCTACGTGGCGCTGACCAACAACACCAACCGGGGTGTGGGCAGCAACCCGAAGGCCGACGAGGCGAACCCGCGCAACGCCAACCGGCACGGCCACATCGTGGAGATGGTGGAGGACCGCGGCGACAACACGTCGGAGACCTTCACCTGGTCGATCCCGATCGTCTGCGGCGACCCGGCCGACCCGTCGACCTACTTCGCCGGGTACGACAAGTCGAAGGTGTCGCCGATCTCCTGCCCGGACAACGTGGCGTTCGACGGCGCCGGCAACCTCTGGATCTCGACCGACGGCAACGCGCTGGGCAGCAACGACGGCCTCTTCGCCACGGCGATCGAGGGCCCGGAGCGGGGTCACCTCAAGCAGTTCCTGACCGTGCCGCTCGGCGCGGAGACCTGCGGCCCGTTCATCACCACCGACAACCAGTCGGTGTTCGTGGCCGTCCAGCACCCGGGTGAGATCTCCGGCGCCTCGCTGGAGGAGCCGGCGTCGAACTGGCCGGACGGCGACTTCGCCAAGCCGGGCGTGGTGGTCACCTGGCGGCTCGACGGGGGCCCGATCGGTAGCTGACCACGCATTCCACGGCGCCCCGTACACCGCCGGTGTGCGGGGCGCCGTGCTGCGTCAGGTGTCGCTGTTGATGGCGTCGGCGATCGACCGGGCGGCGGCCAGCAGGCGGGTCCGGACCACCCGCGCGGAGGTCATCATCTCCGCGGCCGGCAGCGCGCAGGCGAGCACCACCCGGCGTTCCATGTCCTTGTCGGGGGTGACCAGCACCGCCGCGCAGGCGACGCCCTGGCGGAACTGCCCCATCTCCAACTGCATGCCCCGACGGTCACCGGCCGCGAGGTCGGCCTCGATCGCGTCGACCGCGACCAGGGTGTTGGGCGTGAACGGTCGCATGCCGTACTCACGGAGGTAGCGGAACCGCTGGTCGACGCTGAGGGTGGCGAGCAGGGCCTTGCCGAGCGCGGTCGCGTGCGCCCCCTCGTCGAACCCGGGCACCAGGTCTTCGAGGTACGGCGACCGGGCACCCTCGGCACCGGCGGTGATCGCGACCTGACCGCCGACGAACCGACCGAGGTAGTGGCTGTAGCCACTGTCGAGGGCGGTGCGCCGCAGCACCTCGCCGACGGTCGCCGGTCCGCGGAAGGCGGTCACCAGCTCGCGGTAACGGTCGGCGACTTCGAGGCCGACGATGTAGGTGCCGTCCTCACGCCTGATCACATAGCCCTCGTAGGCGAGCGTGCGCACCAGGTGGTAGGTGGTGGCCACGGTCAGCTCGCAGCGCCTCGCGATCTGTTTGACGGTCAGGCCCTTGGGGGCACGCCCGACCGCCTCCAGCACACGCAGCGCACGCGAGACGCTACGGATCAGATCTGACGGTTCTGCCAGGGGGTCGCGCACAACCACCTCCGCTAGCCAAGGAGTTACACCATATGAAAAAGACCAGTCCTGCGGAATGCCCATTCGGATCGAGCAACCCGGATGTAAAGAGACTTTAGGTAGTGCATCCGATACGTACGGTTCGTACGGCCGACATGCCGAGCCCGCTTCCCCGCCTCAGGATTCGTCCGACGCGCCGCACGAGGCCGCACCCACGTACCGCAAGATCGGGCAAGCGGCCGAGTCACGGCGCCGAAAATCGGCCCGCGACGACCCTTTCCGCGACGCCCGCACGGGCCACATGAAGCCACTGTGAGCTGCGAGTTTCCGACCTACAGGAAGCGTGTCGACGCCGACGCGGCACCGCTTCGGCACACCCCCGGACAACGGCGCGGCCGGCCATACAGAGATCCCCGGCCGAGCACATGGGCCGTACGGCCAGCGAATCGGCCAGCCCATCACTCATGCCATTGGCCCCATTTGCCCGTTCAATCGTCACACGAATGAAGAGACGATTTTCCTGGGCATCCGACAGTTTCGCGCCGACCGGCTGATCGCCGGACGAGATCACGAAAACCTAGCTGGTGCGATCAGCGATGAAATCGCAGAGCGATTCGAGTGCCCGGCGCGGCGACCCGTCGGGCAACGCCATCAGCCGGGTCCGCGCCTCCTCGGCGTACGTCCGCACCGTCTCCCGCGCCCGCTTGAGCGCCGGCGACTCGCGCAGCAGCCCCAGCGCCTCGGCGTGCAGGTCGTCGTCGGTCACCGCACCGGCGCTGAGAATCTCGCGCAGCCGCACCGAGGCGGCGTCACGGTCGTCGGAGCCCAACGCGTAGAGCACCGGCAGCGTCGGCACGCCCTCCCGCAGGTCGGTGCCGGGGGTCTTACCCGACTGGGCGGACTCCGACGCGATGTCGAGCAGGTCGTCGGAGAGCTGGAACGCGACCCCGATCGTCTCGCCGTAGCCGGCCAGAGCCTCGACGTATGCCGGCTGCGCGGTGCCGAACATTCCGCCGAACCGCGCGGACGTCGCGATCAACGAGCCGGTCTTCTCCGCGATCACGTGCAGGTGGTGGGCCACCGGGTCGACGCCGTCCCGCGGACCGGTGGTCTCGGCGATCTGCCCGTGCACCAGCCGGGCGAAGGTGTGCGCCTGGAGCTGGACGGCCTCGGTGCCCAGCCCGGCCGCGATGGCCGACGCCCGGGCGAAGAGGTAGTCACCGACCAGGATGGCGACCGAGTTGGTCCACCGGGAGTTCGCGCTGGGCGCGCCCCGGCGCACGGACGCCTCGTCCATCACGTCGTCGTGGTAGAGCGTCGCCAGGTGGGTCAGCTCCATCACCAGCGCCGCCGGCACCACCAGCGGGGCGTCGGGGTCACCGAAATGCGCCCCGAGCGACACCAGCAGCGGGCGGAAGCGCTTGCCGCCGGCCTCGACGAGGTGACTGGCAGCCTCCGTGACGAACGGATCGGCGCTCTCGACACTGGCCCGCAACTCGGACTCGACCGTCGCCAACGTACGGAGGACCGAAGCCTCGACCACCGGGTCGGCGAAGTCGACCCCGATCGAGGTCAGCGCCCCGCCGCCGGCCGTGCCCGATCGTCCGCCAACCGTCCTCACCACGCCCCCAACGATGCCACATGCATCGAGTTGGGCCTGGTGCGGGGCTGCTGGCTGCGACGATCGGGCCGGAACGGCGTCATTGCACGAATTCGGCGGCGCTGTTGGTCAGGTCGAGCAACGGTGCCGGCGCGATGCCGAGCACCAGGGTCGCGACCACGCCGATCATCAACGCGGCGGCGGTGAACGCACCGGGGATCGACACGGTCGGCGTCGACTCGCCCGGCTCGGACAGCCACATCATCACCACGACCCGCAGGTAGGGGAACGCGAGGATCATGCTGGTCAGCACCCCCGCGATCACCAGCCAGCTCTGGCCGCCGTCGAGGGCCGCCCCGAACACCGCGAACTTGCTGGTGAAGCCGCTGGTGAGCGGGATACCGGCGAAGGCCAGCAGGATGAACGTGAACGCACCGGCGAGCAGCGGCGAACGCCGGCCGAGCCCCGCCCAGCGGGACAGGTGGGTCGCCTCCCCGTCGGCGTCGCGGACCAGGGTCAGCAGGCCGAACGCGGCGATGACCGTGAAGCCGTACGCGACCAGGTAGAACATCGTGCTCGACAGCCCGTCCTTCGACAGCGCGAGCACCCCGACCAGCAGGTAACCGGCGTTGGCCACCGACGAGTAGGCGAGCAGCCGCTTGAGGTCGGTCTGGGTCACCGCGAGCACCGCGCCGACCAGCATGGTCAGGATCGCGATCGCGCCCAGGACCGGGGTGTAGTCCCAGGAGATCCCTTCGAGCGCCACGTACAGCACCCGCAGCAGACCACCGAAGGCCGCGACCTTGGTGCAGGCGGCCATGAACGCGGTGATCGAGGTCGGGGCGCCCTGGTAGACGTCCGGCGTCCACACGTGGAACGGGGCGGCGGCGGCCTTGAACAGCAGGCCGATGGCGACCATCGCGACACCGGCGAAGAGCAGCACCGGGCTCGCGGTCGAGCTGCTCACCGCGGCGTGCACGGTGGCGAAGTCGACGCCGCCCGACGTGCCGTCCGGACCGGTGGCCACACCGGCGGTGAAGCCGTAGATCAGCGCGATGCCGAACAGGAAGAACCCGGAGGCGTACGCGCCGAGCATGAAGTACTTGAGCGCGGCCTCCTGGCTGAGCAGCCGCCGCCGGCGGGCGAGCGCACACAGCAGGTAGAGCGGCAGCGAGAAGACCTCGAGCGCGATGAACATCGTCAGCAGGTCGTTCGCGGCGACGAAGACCATCATGCCGGCGATGGCGAACAGCGCCAGCGGGTAGACCTCGGTGGCCCCACCCTCCCGGGCGGCCTGGCGGCGGTCGGCCTCCGAGCCGGCGGTGATCGCCGCCTGGGCGACGAACGGGCCGCCTTGGTCCAGCGAGCGCTCGGCCATCAACAGCAGCGCCATCAGCGCGAGGATGATGATCGCGCCCTGCAGGAACAGGGTCGGCCCGTCGATGGCCAGCGCCCCGCCCGCGGTGACGGTACGGGTGTCGAAGCCGACGATCACCATGACCAGCGCGCCGACGAGGGCGAGCAGCCCGACCCCGAGCTGCACCCGGTGCCGGTGCTTACGCGGGAGGAACGCCTCGAGCAGCACGCTGAGGCACGCACCCGCGAACAGGACCAGGATCGGTGCGATCGCTCCATAGTCGATATCTGGGAGCTTGAGCTGATTCACCGGTCACACCTTTCGTTCGCGACTGCGGGGCTCCGCTTCGCTGCACTCCTCGCGCTCACCGGAGTCGACCTTTCGTTCGCGACTGCGGGGCTCCGCTTCGCTGCACTCCTCGCGCTCACCGGCCGGCCTCCTGAACAGTGGCCACCGTCGGCGCCGGGTCGGTCTTGCCGACATCCTGCATCGTCGCCTGGATGGCGGGGTTGATGACGTCGGTGACCGGCTTCGGGTAGAAGCCGAGCAGCAGCAGGAGAAGGATCAGAGGCGTCACGACGACCTTCTCCCGCAGGTTCAGGTCACGGCGCATCCCCTCCACCCCGGACAGTGCCGGATTGAGGGTGCCCTGCGTCGTTCGTTGCACCATCCACAGCACGTACGCGGCGGCGAGGATGATGCCGGCCGTGGCGATGATGGCGACCGGCTTGTTGACCGTGAACGTGCCGATCAACACCAGGAACTCCGACACGAACGGTGCGGTGCCGGGCAGCGCCAGCGAGGCCAGACCGGCGAAGAACAGCACCCCGGCAAGCACCGGCACCAGCTTGCCCGCGCCGCCGAAGTCGCTGACCAGCGCCGACCCGCGCCGGGCGACCAGCATGCCGACGACCAGGAAGAGCAGGCCGGTGGCGAGGCCGTGGTTGACCATGTAGAGCACCGCGCCGGTGCCGGCCTGGGTGGTGAACGCGAAGATGCCGACCCCGATGAAGCCGAAGTGGGCGATCGACGTGTAGGAGACCAGCCGCTTGAGGTCGTTCTGCCCGATCGCGAGCAGTGCCGCGTAGATGATGCCGATCACCGCGAGGGTCAGGGCGTACGGCGCGAACCACTTCGACGCCTCGGGGAAGAGCGGCAGGCAGTAGCGCAGGATGCCGAAGGTGCCGACCTTGTCGAGCACGCCGACGAGCAGCGCGGCGGCACCGGCCGGGGCGGCGCCACCGGCGTCCGGCAGCCAGGTGTGGAACGGGAAGAACGGTGCCTTGATCGCGAACGCGATGAAGAAGCCGAGGAACAGCCACCGCTCGGTGCCGGTCGTCATGTCGATCTGGGTCAGGCTCTCCCAGTCGAAGGTGCGCCCGCCGACCACCCACAGGCCGATCACCGCGGCGAGCATGAAGAGGCCGCCGACCAGCGAGTAGAGGAAGAACTTCACCGCCGCGTACTGCCGCTGGTGCCCACCGAAGCTGCCGATGAGGAAGTACATCGGCACCAGCATGACCTCGAAGAACACGTAGAACAGGAAGACGTCGGCGGCGGCGAAGACGCCGATCATCGTGCACTCGAGCAGGAGCAGCAGCGCGAAGTAGACCGGCACCGACCGCTTCGACTTGTCGGCGTCGTGCCAGCTCGCCAGGATCACCAGCGGCACGAGCAGGGCGATCAGCGCGAGCATCACCAGCGCGATGCCGTCGGCGGCGAAGGTGAAGTTGACGCCCCAGTTGGGGATCCAGGCGTACGACTCCCGGAACTGGAGCCGGTCGCCGCCCACCTCGAACGACACCCACATGAACACGGCGAGCACGAGCACGGCCAGCGACCAGCCGAGGGCCACCCGCTTGGCGAGCTCCGGCCGGCTGCGTGGCATGAGCGCCACCACCAGGGCGCCGACCAGCGGCGCCGCTGTCAGCACCGAGAGGAAGGGGAAGTCAGCGGACATTATTCGGCCTTACCTCCGTTGTGAACGCAAGGTCCGCCGACACTGGCGGGCTGTACCTGGTACGTCACGCCAACCACCCCAACTGCAGCGCGAGGAACGCCGCGACGACGACCACGGCGCCGGCGAGCATCGACATCGCGTACGACCGTACGAAGCCGGTCTGGAGCCGGCGCAGGCGGCCCGATCCGCCGCCGATGGCGGCGGCGAGGCCGTTGACCGCACCGTCGATGCCCTTGTTGTCGAAGTAGACCAGGGCACGGGTGAGGAAGATGCCCGGCTTCTCGAAGACGACCTCGTTGAAGGCGTCGGCGTAGAGGTTGCGGCGGGCGGCGCTGACCAGCGGGCCGGCGGGCTGCTCCTGCAGGGCGGTGCCGTTGCGGAAGAGCATCCACGCCAGACCGACACCGAGCAGCGTGACCACGAGGGACAGGATGTTGATGACGGTGTGCGAGAGCACCCCGTGCGACTCGCCGTGGTCGCCGCCGAGGACCGGGGTCAGCCAGTCCGGCACCGACGACGCGAGGAGCGCACCGGCCCCGACCGAGCCGACGGCGAGCAGCACCAGCGGGACCGTCATGACCGGCGGGGACTCGTGCGGGTGCTCGATCTCGTCGGTCCAGCGCTTCGGCCCGTGGAAGGTGAGCACGAACAGGCGGGTCATGTAGAAGGCGGTGAGGCCGGCACCGAGCAGCGCGGCGCCGCCGAAGAGCCAGGATGTCCAGTCGCCGCGGTCGAACGCCGCCGCGATGATCGGCTCCTTGGAGAAGTAGCCGGACAGCGGCGGGAGGCCGATGATCGCCAGCCAGGCCAGCCCGAAGGTCGCCCAGGTGATCTTCATGTACTTCCACAGCCCGCCGAAGCGCCGGATGTCGGTCTGGTCGTGCATCCCGTGCATGACCGAGCCGGCACCGAGGAAGAGGCCGGCCTTGAAGAAGCCGTGCGCGAGCAGGTGGATGATCGCCAGCGCGTACGCCGCGCCGCCGAGCCCGACACCGAGGAACATGTAGCCGATCTGGGAGACCGTCGACCAGGCCAGGACCCGCTTGATGTCGTCCTTGGCGCAGCCGATGATGCAGCCGATCAGCAGGGTGAGCGCACCGATGCTGACCACCACCGTCTGGAGGGTGGTGTTGGCCGAGAAGATCGGGTTCGAGCGGGCGATCAGGTAGACGCCGGCGGTGACCATGGTGGCGGCGTGGATGAGCGCCGACACCGGGGTCGGGCCCTCCATCGCGTCCGGGAGCCAGGCCTGGAGCGGGAACTGGCCCGACTTTCCGGTCGCGCCGAGCAGGAGCAGCAGGCCCATCACCAGGACGGTGCCGGCGGCCAGGGCGCTGACGCCGTTGAAGACCTCGTCGTACTGGGTGGTGCCGAGGGTGGCGAACATGATGAAGATGGCGATGGCCAGACCGGCGTCACCGACCCGGTTCATCAGGAACGCCTTCTTGCCGGCGGTGGCCGCCGACGGCCGGTCGTACCAGAACGAGATCAGCAGGTACGACGCGACACCGACGCCTTCCCAACCGACGTACAGCATCACGTAGTTGTTGCCGAGCACCAGCAGCAGCATCGCGGCGACGAAGAGGTTGAAGAAGGCGAAGAACCGCCGCCGTCCCTCGTCGTGCGACATGTACCCGACCGCGTAGATGTGGATCAGGAAGCCGACGCCGGTGATCAGCAGTACGAACACCGCGGACAGCGGGTCGAAGAGCAGACCGAAGTCGACGTTGAAGCTGCCGACCGCGATGAAGTCCCACAGGCTCAGCTCGACCGACTTGTTGTCCAGGCCGCGGAGCTGGAAGAAATAGGTCAGCCCCAGCACGAAGGCGGCGCCGACGCTCGCCACACCGAGCCAGTGCCCCCACCGGTCGGCCCGGCGGCCGAGCAGCAGGAGGATCGCCGCGCTCGCCAGCGGGATGGCCACCAGCAGCCACACGCTGCTCAACAGCCCCGTGGCTTGGGCGTACTCCACAGTCTCGTCCACTCGAGGGCCCCTTTAGTACTTCAGCAGGTTCGCGTCGTCGACGCTCGCCGAGCGTCGAGTACGGAAGATCGACATGATGATGGCCAACCCGACCACGACCTCGGCGGCGGCGACCACCATCACGAAGAACGCCATGATCTGGCCGTTGAGGTCGCCGTTGATCCGGCTGAACGTGACCAGGCTCAGATTGGCGGCGTTGAGCATGAGCTCGACACACATGAACAGGACGATGGCGTTGCGCCGGATCAGCACACCCACCGCGCCGATGGTGAACAGCACCGCCGACAGGATCAGGTAGTGGTTCGGCGAGACGTCGAAGAAGCTCACTTCTCGGTCCCCTTCGGTGCGGTTTCGGAGGAGCTCAGCTCGCGCACCGGCAGGATCCGCGGGATGCTCCGCTCGCTGAGCGTCCCGTCGGGCAACCGGGCCGGGGTGGTGACCGACGACGACGTGGCGAAGACACCGGGACCGGGCTTCGGGCCCGGGTCGTTGCCGGGGGCGAAGCGGGCCTTCATCCGCTCGACCTGGGTGAGCCGCTCGCCCTTGCGCCGCTCGATGTGCGCCAGCACCATCGCGCCGACCGTCGCGACGATCAACAGCCCGCCGGAAAGTTCGAAGACGACGACGTAGTCGGTGAAGAGCAGGGCGGCGATGCCCTGCACGTTGCCGTTCGCGTTCGCCTCGTCGAGGCCGACCGCCTGCACGCTGCCGAGTCCGCGGGCGAGGCCGGCACCGACGAGCGCGGCGAACCCGATGCCGAGCACGACCGCGGCCAGCCGCTGCCCGCGCAGCGTCTCGATCAGCGAGTCGGACGAGTCCCGGCCGACGAGCATCAGCACGAAGAGGAACAGCATCATGATCGCGCCGGTGTAGACGATGATCTGCACCATGCCGATGAACGGCCCGGACTGGATGACGTAGAACGCACCCAGGCAGAGCATGGTGATGACCAGCCACAGCGCCGAGTGGACGGCGTTGCGGGCCAGCACCATGCCGAATGCCCCGACCAGCGCCAGCGGTGCCAGCACCCAGAACGCGATCTGCTCACCGGTGGAGACTCCGCCGGACGCCGCGAGCACCACCTGTGCGCTCGTCATTTGACCTCTCCAGTCGTTCCGGACCCGTCGACCGTGCCCGACTCCGACCAGGGCGCCCGTTCGGCGCCCGCCGAGGTGCCGGGGTTGGTCAGCGCGCCGACGTAGTAGTCCTTCTCCGAGTCGCCGAGACGCATCGGGTGCGGCGGCTGCTCCATGCCGGGCAGGAGCGGCGCCAGGAGCTGTTCCTTGGTGAAGATCAGATCCTGGCGCGAGTCGCGCGCCAACTCGTATTCGTTGCTCATCGTCAGCGACCGGGTCGGGCACGCCTCGATGCACAGTCCGCAGAAGATGCAGCGGGCGTAGTTGATCTGGTAGATGCTGGCGTAGCGCTCACCCGGTGAGAAGCGCTGCTCCTCGGTGTTGTCGCCGCCCTCGACGTAGATCGCGTCGGCCGGGCAGGCCCAGGCGCACAGCTCGCAGCCGATGCACTTCTCCAGCCCGTCCGGGTGCCGGTTGAGGATGTGCCGGCCGTGGTAGCGCGGTGCCGAGACCGGCGGCTTGAACGGGTAGTCGGTGGTGATGACCTTCCGGAACATGTGGGAGAAGGTCACCCCGAAGCCCTTGATGGATCCGAAGGCCATCTCACACCTCCTTGTCGGCCGGGCCGTTGGGGCTGGACTGGTCGGTGGCGCCCGGTCCGGTCTCGCCGGCGGCCGCGGTGTCGCCGCGGGCACCGGTCAGCGCGGGCTGCCGCTCGGCGACGTCGCGCCGGACCCGTGGGCTCGGTGGAACCTGTAGATCCATCGGCGGCAACGGGAAGCTGCCCTTGGGGCGGGCGGCGATCTGCTCCTCGAGCGAGATGGTGGGTTCCTTCTTGCCGGACGGCCAGAGCAGCGCCAGCAGCAGCACGACCACGACGATGCTGCCGATGATCAGGTACTGGGCGGGGCCACCCTCCTGCGTCTGCACGATCTTGATGCCGGCCAGAGCGAAGATCCAGAGCAGGCTGACCGGGATCAGGATCTTCCAGCCGAAGCGCATGAACTGGTCGTAGCGCAGCCGGGGCAGCGTGGCCCGCAGCCAGATGAAGCCGAAGAGCAGGAGCAGCACCTTGCCGAGGAACCACAGCATCGGCCACCAGCCGGAGTTGGCACCCTCCCAGAAGCTGATCGGCCACGGGGCCCGCCAGCCACCGAGGAACAGCGTGGTGCACAGCGCCGACACCGTGATCATGTTGATGTACTCGGCGAGGAAGAACATCGCGAACTTGAACGACGAGTATTCGGTGTGGAAGCCGCCGACCAGCTCGGACTCGGCCTCGGGCAGGTCGAACGGGGCCCGGTTGGTCTCACCGACCGCCGAGATGGCGTAGATGACGAAGCTCGGCGCGAGCAGTACGGCGTACCAGCCGGGCGCGGTCACCTCGAGGCCGAACAGGTTGATCGGATTGCCGTGCTCCTGCGCCCGGATGATCTCGGAGGTCGACATCGTGCCGGCGGTCATGAAGACCGCGACGATGGACAGCCCCATCGCCACCTCGTACGAGATCACCTGAGCGGTCGACCGGAGGCCGCCGAGCAGCGGGTAGGTCGAGCCGGACGCCCAACCGGCGAGCACGATGCCGTAGACGCCGATGGAGGCGCAGGCGAGCACCAGCAGGACCGAGACGGGCGTGTCGGTCAGCTGGAGCGGGGTCCGCTGGCCGAAGATCGACACCATCGGGCCGAAGGGAATGACGGCGAACGCGGTGAACGCGCAGGTGGCCGAGATCACCGGCGCGAGGAAGTAGACGACCTTGTCGGCCGTCTTCGGGATGATCTCTTCCTTGAACGGCAGCTTCAGGCCGTCGGTGAGCGACTGGAACCAGCCGTTCGGCCCGACCTGGTTGGGGCCCGGCCGGACCGCCATCCGGGCCACGACCTTGCGCTCGTAGTTGATCGTGAAGAGGGTCAGCAGGAGCAGCATCACGAACACGGCGACGATCTTGAGCAGGACGAGCCACCAGACGTCCTTGCCGAAGTCTTCGAGTGTCGGACTCTGCGCCAGATAGGTGGTGATCACTGAACGGCTCCCTCAGTGCTCTGCTGCGCCAGGAGAGGTCCGCCGGCGCCGGCGGAGACCCGTACGACCGCGCCGGACGTCGCGCCGAGGCTGCGCCGTACGGTCGCGCCGGGCGAGTTGGTCGGCAGCCAGACCACACCGTCCGGCATCTCGGTGATCTCGGCCGGCAGGGTCAGCGCGCCACGGTCGGTGCCGACCGTGACCGCCTCGCCGTCGGCCACCCCGAGCGTCTCGGCGAGCGCCTTGCCGATCCGGACCACCGGCACCCGGGCCGTACCCGCCAGCACCTCGTCGCCGTCGAGCAGGCTGCCCAGGTCGACCAGGTGGTGCCAGGTGGCGAGGACCGCCTCGCCAGCACCGACCGCCGGAAGCGCGGCCGGCGCGACGGCCGGCACCTCGGCCGGCGCGGAGGTGGTGGCCGGCAGGGATCCCAGCTCGCGGCGGATGCTGTTGACGTCACCGGTGCCCAGCGTCACGTCGAGCTGGGCGGCGAGGGCGTCGAGCACCCGGGCGTCGGTCATCGACGCGGTGTTGAGGACCGCCTCGAAGGTGCGCAGCCGGCCCTCCCAGTCGACGAAGCTGCCGGCCTTCTCGACCACCGGCGCGACCGGGAACACCACGTCCGCGCGGCGGCTGACCGCGCTCTTGCGCAGCTCCAGGCTGACCAGGAACGGCACCTTGTCGAGGGCTTCCTCGGCCAGCCGGGGGTCGGCCAGGTCGGCCGGGTCGACCCCGGCGACGAGCAGCGCGCCGAGTTCGCCCGCCGCGGCGGCGGCGACGATCCCGTCGGTGTCGCGGCCGGGCCGGCTGGGCAGGACCCCGGCGGCGAGGTCCCACAGGCCGGCCAGCTCCGAGCGGGCGGCCGGGTCGGCGACCGGGCGGGCGCCGGGCAGCAGGTTGGGCAGGCAACCGGCGTCGACCGCGCCCCGGTCTCCGGCGCGACGCGGCACCCAGGCCAGCTTCGCCCCGGTACGCGCCGCCAGCGCCGCGGCCGCCGACAACCCACCGGGTACGGCGGCGAGCCGCTCGCCGACCAGCAGGACGGCGCCCTCGTGGCGCAGCGCGTCGGCGACCTTCGGGTCCTCGGCCAGCAGCCGGGCCTCGTCGCCGGGCACCGTGGCGGTGACCGTGGCGCCGATCTTCGCCAGCCCACGGGTGACGTACGGCGCCAGCGCGTGCACCAGCAGCTTGCGCTTGGTGTACGCCTTGCGCAGCCGCAGGAAGAGGATCGGGCACTCCTCCTCCGGCTCCAGCCCGACGATCACGACCGCCGGCGCCTTCTCGACGTCGGCGTAGGTGACCGTGTTGGTGCCGACCACGGAGGAGGCGAGGAACTCGGTCTCCTCGGCCGACAGCGGCCGGGCCCGGAAGTCGATGTCGTTGGTGTTGAGCGCGATCCGGGCGAACTTGGCGTAGGCGTAGGCGTCCTCGACGGTCAGCCGGCCACCGGTCAGTACGCCGACGCCCCGGCCGCCGTCACGGGCGGCGCGCAGTCCGTCGGCGGCGATCGCCAGCGCCTCGCTCCACGCCGCCTCGCGCAGCTCGCCCGTCTTGGCGTCCCGTACGAGCGGGGTGGTGAGGCGGTCGAAGGCGTTCGCGTACTGGAAGCCCCACCGGCCCTTGTCGCAGTTCCACTCCTCGTTCACCGCCGCGTCGTCACCGGCGAGCCGGCGCAACACCTTGCCCCGCCGCCAGTCGGTGCGCTGGGCGCAACCGGCGGAGCAGTGCTCACACACGCTCGGCGTCGACACCAGGTCGAACGGGCGGGCCCGGAAGCGGTACTGGGCTCCGGTCAGCGCGCCGACCGGGCAGATCTGCACCGTGTTGCCGGAGAAGTACGAGTTGAACGGCACGTCACCGGACTCGTCGTCCGTGGGCTCGGCGCCGTAGTAGTCGTCCCGGTAGACGTTGATCTCCTCGGCCGAGGAGCGTCCCATCAGGTCGATGAACTTGTCGCCCGCGATCTCCTCGGAGAAGCGGGTGCAGCGCTGGCAGAGAACGCACCGCTCGCGGTCGAGCAGGACCTGCGACGAGATGTTGATCGGCTTCTCGTACTCGCGCTTGTGCTCGTGGAACCGCGACTCGGCGCGCCCGGTCGACATCGCCTGGTTCTGCAGCGGGCACTCGCCGCCCTTGTCACACATCGGGCAGTCGAGCGGGTGGTTGACCAGCAGCAGCTCCATGATCCCCTCCTGCGCCTTCTTGGCGACCGGAGAGGTGAGCTGGGTACGGACGACCATGCCCTCGGCGACCGTCTGGGTGCACGAGGCGACCGGCTTACGCTGGCCCTCCACATCGACCAGGCACTGCCGGCAGGCCCCGGCGGGAGCCAGCAGCGGGTGGTCGCAGAACCGTGGGATCTCGATGCCCATCTGCTCGGCGACCCGGATGAGCAGCGCACCCTTGGGGGCCGTCACCTCGATGCCGTCGATGGTGAGCGTGACCGTGTCCGCGGCCTTGGCTACGTCCGTCATTAGTGCGCTCCGACCAGAGTCTTCTCGGACAACCTCGGCGCCCGGCGGCCTTCGATGTAGTCGAGGTAGTCCTGCTTGAAGTACTGCAGCGACGAGGTCACCGAGCTGGTGGCGCCGTCACCGAGACCGCAGAAGGAGCGGCCCAGGATGTTGTCGCAGGTGTCGAGCAGGGTGTCCAGGTCTTCGTGGGTGCCCTGGCCGGCCAGGATCCGGCGGTAGACCCGCACCATCCAGTAGTTGCCCTCGCGGCACGGGGTGCACTTGCCGCACGACTCGTGGTGGTAGAACTCCAGCCACCGGTACGTCGCGTAGACCGGGCAGTCCTGGTCGGAGAAGATCTGCGTCGCCGTCGTGCCGAGGATCGAGCCGGCGGCGGACACCCCCTCGAAGTCGAGGGGCACGTCGAGGTGGTCGGCGGTGAGCAGCGGGGTGGAGGAGCCACCCGGCGTCCAGAACCGCAGGTTGTGCCCGGGCTGCATGCCGCCGGCCAGCTCGATCAGCTCGCGCAGCGTGATGCCCATCGAGCACTCGTACTGGCCGGGGTTGGCGATCCGGCCGGACAGCGAGTAGATCATCGGCCCGGACGACTTCTCGGTGCCCATCGTCTTCCACCAGGCGCTGCCACCGAGCACGATGTACGGCACGCTGGCGATGGTGCCGACGTTGTTGACCACCGTCGGGCTGGCGTAGAGGCCGTGGGTCGCCGGGAAGGGCGGGCGCAGCCGGGGCTGGCCACGGAAGCCCTCCAGCGAGTCGAGGAGCGCGGTCTCCTCGCCGCAGATGTACGCGCCGGCGCCGCTGTGCACGACCAGTTCCAGGTCGAAGCCGGAGCCGAGGATGTTGCGGCCGAGGTAGCCCGCCTTGTGCGCCTCGGCGACCGCGTGGCGCAGCCGGCGGGCGGCGTGCACCGCCTCGCCGCGGATGTAGATGTAGGCGCGGTTGGCCCGGATCGCGTACGAGGCGATGATGACGCCCTCGATCAGCGAGTGCGGGTCGTGGGTCATCAGGGGCAGGTCCTTGCAGGTGCCCGGCTCGCCCTCGTCGGCGTTGACCACGAGGTAGTGCGGCTTGCCGTCGTTCTGCGGGATGAAGCCCCACTTCAGACCGGTCGGGAAGCCGGCGCCGCCGCGGCCGCGCAGCCCCGAGTCCTTGATCAGTTGGATCAGGTCGTCCGGGTCGGCCTTGATCGCCTTGCGCAGCGCGGCGTACCCGTCGAGCCGCTCGTAGACGTCGAGCCGCCAGGCGTCCGGCGACAGCCAGCGCTTGGTCAGGACCGGGGTCAGCTTCTCCAGCGTCTCCCGCCGAGGCGTGGTCACTTCTCGGCCTCCGCTTCCTTCGATCCCTCGAGATTGGCCTGCCGGGCTCCGCCGTCGTCGCCGGCCGGCTTGGCGTCGCTGGCCGGCTTGTTGCTGGCGACACCGGCCGCCTCGGCTGCCTTCGCGTCGCCGGGCGCCGGCGGGGTGCCGTCGACCGGGGGCGTCGTGCCCGGCGCGTCGGGAACCGGCGTCGCGGCGTCCGGCGACCGGGTCTCGGCCGTACGCACCTGGGGCGACTTGCCGTCGGGCGCCTTCACGTCCGGGGCGGTGGTGGCGGTCGCGGCGGCGGGCCGGGTGGTCGGGGGCGCCGGCTTGTCGCCGGCGTCCTTGCTCCGGATCGGCGTGTTCGGGTCGAAGTCGCGGACCGCGATGCCGTGCTCCTGGGCCAGCCGCAGACCGCGCAGCGTCGCGTCGCCGGCCGGGCCGTCGGCGACCGCACCCTCGCGGGTGTCGGCGAAGCCGGCGAGCTGGAGCGACATCTCCTTGAGCGTGCAGAGCCGCGCACCCCGGGTCGGCATCGGCTGCTTGCCGGCCCGCAGTTCCTCGACGATGCCGGTGGCGACGTCGGGGTCGACCTTGTCGAAGAAGTCGTAGTTGACGGTCATGACCGGCCCGTAGTCGCAGGCGGCGAGGCACTCCGCGTGCTCCAGGGTGATGGTGCCGTCGGCGGTGGTCTGGTCGTGCCCGACCTCGAGCAGTTCGCTGAGGGTGTCGAAGACCTTCTGGCCACCGAGCACGTCGCACATGGTGTTGGTGCAGACGCTCACCAGGTAGTCGCCGGTCGGCCGGCGCTTGTACATGGTGTAGAACGTCGCCACCGCGCCGACCTGCGCCTTGTTGATGCCGAGCACCTCGGCACAGAACTCGACGCCGGCCGGGGAGACGTAGCCCTCCTCGGACTGCACCAGGTGCAGCAGCGGCAGCAGTGCGGAGCGGGACCGGTCGGCCGGGTAGCGGCTGATGATCTCAGCGGCCCGGGCCCGGGTCTGCTCGTCGAACGGCACACTCATCGGTCACACCCACCCATCACCGGGTCCAGCGAAGCGCCGCCCGCGATCACGTCGGCCAGCAGTGCGCCCTCGGACATGGCCGGGATCGCCTGGAGGTTGACGAAGCTCGGCTCCCGGAAGTGCACCCGGTAGGGCCGGGTGCCTCCGTCGGAGACGGCATGTGCGCCCAGCTCACCGCGGGGCCCTTCGATCGGGACGTAGACCTGTCCGGGCGGCACCCGGAAGCCCTCCGTCACCAGCTTGAAGTGGTGGATCAGCGACTCCATCGACTGACCCATGATCTTGGCGACGTGCTCCAGCGAGTTGCCCATGCCGTCGACGCCGATCGCGAGCTGCGCCGGCCAGGCGATCTTCTTGTCGGCGACCATGATCGGGCCCGGCCGGAGCCGGTCGACCGCCTGCCGAATGATCTTCATCGACTCGCGGGTCTCGGCCAGCCGTACCTGGTAGCGGCCCCACACGTCGGCGCTGGTCGCGGTCGGGACGTTGAAGTCGTACGTCTCGTAGCCGCAGTACGGCATCGTCTTGCGCAGGTCCCAGGCCAGGCCCGCGGAGCGCAGCACCGGACCGGTGACACCCATCGCGAGGCAACCGGTCACGTCGAGGACGCCGACGTTCTGGGTGCGTCCCTTCCAGATGACGTTGTCGCTCAGCATCGCCTCGTATTCGGCGAGGCGCTTGGGCAGGTAGTCGAGCAACTCGTCGATCTTCTTGATCGCCTCGTCCGGCACGTCCTGGGCGACGCCGCCCGGCCGTACGTAGGCCATGTTCATCCGCAGGCCGGAGCAGAGCTCGAAGATGTCCAGGACGTACTCGCGCTCGCGGAAGCCGTAGAGCATCAGCGAGATCGCCCCCAACTCCATGCCGGTCGTGGCGAACCAGACCATGTGCGAGGAGATCCGGTTGAGCTCCATCATCAGCACGCGGATGGTGGTGGCCCGCTCGGTGATCTGCTCCTCGATGCCGAGCAGCTTCTCCACCGCCAGCGAGTACGCGGTCTCGTTGAAGATCGGGGCCAGGTAGTCCATCCGGGTCACGAAGGTCGTGCCCTGCACCCAGTTGCGGTATTCGAGGTTCTTCTCGATACCGGTGTGCAGGTAGCCGACGATCGGCCGGACCTCGGTGACCGTCTCGCCCTCGAGCTCCAGCACCAGCCGGAGCACGCCGTGCGTCGACGGGTGCTGGGGACCCAGGTTGACCACGATCCGCTCGTCGCTGAGCGGGTCGACGCCCTCGACGACGGTGTCCCAGTCGCCGCCGGTGACGTTGAACACCTTGCCCTCGGTGGTCTCCCGCTCGGTCGCGTAACCGGGAGTGCTCATACCGCCACCTCGTTACGGTCGATCACTGGTAGGACCTCCGCTCGTCCGGAGGGGGAATCTCCGCGCCCTTGTACTCCACCGGCACGCCGCCGAGCGGGTAGTCCTTGCGCTGGGGGTGCCCCTCCCAGTCGTCCGGCATCAGGATCCGGGTGAGTCCCGGGTGGCCGTCGAAGAGGACCCCGAACATGTCGTACGCCTCCCGCTCCTGCCAGTTGGCGGTCGGGTAGACGGAGCAGACGCTCGGCACGTGCGGGTGCTCGGCCGTCACCGCGACCTCCAGCCGCACGATCCGGCGGTAGGTCATCGAGGTCAGCTGGTAGACGACGTGCAGCCGACGCTCGTCGGAGCCGAGGTAGTCCACCCCCGACAGAGACGAGAGCAGCTCGAACCGCAGCGCCTCGTCGTCGCGCATCACCTGGCAGACCTCGACGATCCGCTCCGGGCGTACGTGGAGGGTCAGTTCGTTCCGGTCGACGACGACCTTCTCGATCGCGTCGGCGAACCCGGGGTACGCCTCTTCGAGGGCGTCGCGGACCTCGTCGAAGTAGCCGCCGTACGGCCGGGGGCTGTCGATGATCCCGACCTTGCGGCGGACCAGGCCGCCGAAGCCCGAGGTGTCACCGGAGCCGTGGATGCCGAACATGCCGCGGCCGGCACCGCTGGCCGGCGGGAACTCGGCCGGGGCGCCGCTGGTCGCGCCGACCGGTGGCGCCGCCACCGGTACGCCGCCGCCGGGCACCTCGCTGGTCTTGTTGGGCTCGCTCAACGGGCACCCCCGCGGATGTGGTTCTGCGCCTTCATCCAGTTCTCGATGCGGAGCTGTTCCTCACGGCCCTCGCGGACCGCCTGCTCCCACTCGGCCCGCCGGGCCTTGTCGGAGCGGTACGACGACGGCATGGCGCCGGGCGCCACGACCGGTACGTCCCCACGCGCCTCGCGGGCGGCCAGCATCTTGCGGCCGTTCGGGCCGAGCGGCTGGGCCATCACCTTCTCGCGCATCTTGAGGATGGCGTCGATCAGCATCTCCGGGCGCGGCGGGCAGCCGGGCAGGTACATGTCCACCGGGATGATGTGGTCGACGCCCTGCACGAGCGCGTAGTTGTTGAACATGCCGCCGGAGGAGGCGCACACGCCCATCGAGATGACCGAACGCGGCTCCGGCATCTGGTCGTAGATCTGCCGTACGACCGGGGCCATCTTCTGGCTCACCCGGCCGGCGACGATCATCAGGTCGGCCTGCCGGGGCGAGGCCCGGAAGACCTCCATGCCCCAGCGGCCCAGGTCGTAGTGAGGGCCGCCGGCGGCCATCATCTCGATGGCGCAGCAGGCAAGACCGAAGGTGGCGCCCCAGAAGGACGACTTACGCGCCCAGTTGGAAAGCTTCTCCACCGACGTGAGCAGGATGCCGCTCGGCAGCTTCTCCTCGATACCCATGGCGAACCTCAGTTCCAGTCCAGGCCGCCGCGCCGCCACTCGTAGGCGTACGCGATGGAGACCATGCCGATGAACAGGACCATCTCGACGAACCCGAACAGGCCGAGCGCGTCGAAGTGCACGGCCCACGGGAAGAGAAAGATGATCTCGATGTCGAAGATGATGAACAACATCGCGGTCAGGTAGAACTTGATCGGGAACCGTCCACCACCGACCGGCTGTGGGGACGGCTCGATGCCGCACTCGTACGCCTCGAGCTTGGCCCGGTTGAACCGCTTGGGGCCGACGATCGGAGCGATGCCCACGGAGAAGAGTGCGAAGAGGGCACCGAGGGTCAGCAGACCCACGATTGGCACCCACACGGAGAGTGACATCGTCTCCTCCTGCCGTCCTCACTTTTGCCTGATCGGATTTCACACTATTCGTACTTGTTACAGCTGTTCCGGCCGGGGGCCGTGATCGCGGATCACACGGCGGGAGCGACCCTGGTCATGGCGTTGATGACCCGGTCCATGGCGTCACCGCCACGTGGATCGGTCAGGTTGGCGAGCAGCTTCAGCACGAATCGCATCAGCAGCGGGTGCGGCATGCCGTGCCGGGTGGCCATCTTCATGATCTCGGGCCGGCCGATCAGCTTCACGAAGATGCCGCCGAGGCGGTAGTAGCCGCCGTAGCGGCTCTTCAGCTCGGTCGGGTAAAAGGCGAGCGCCCGCTCCCGCTCGGGGCCGGCGGAGCGGGCCAGCGCCTGGACGGCGACCTCGGCGGCCAGTTCGCCGGACTCCATCGCGTAGGCGATGCCCTCGCCGTTGAACGGGTTGACCATGCCGCCCGAGTCGCCGACCAGCAGGACGCCGCGGGTGTAGTGCGGCACCCGGTTGAAGCCCATCGGCAGCGCCGCGCCGAGGATCGGGCCGTCGGCGTTGGCCTCGTCGGTCATCCCCCAGTCTTCCGGGGTGTTGGCGAGCCAGTCGGTCAGCAGCCGGCGGTAGTTGGTCTTGCCGAACGCCGAGGAGGAGTTGAGCACGCCGAGCCCGACGTTGACCCGGCCGTCGCCCATACCGAAGATCCAGCCGTAGCCGGGCAGCAGCTTGTCGGGGTTCTCCTTGCTGCGCAGCTCCAGCCAGGATTCGAGGTAGTTGTCGTCGTGCCGCAGCGGCGAGCGGTAGTAGCGGCGGACCGCGACACCGATCGGTCGGTCCTCGCGCTTGGCGAGGCCCATCGCCAGCGGGAACCGGCCGGACACGCCGTCGGCGGCGACGATCAGCGGGGCGTGGAAGGTGACCGGCGCCTTGTCGGGGCCGGACTCCGCAGTCACGCCGACCGCGCGCCCGGCGTCGTCGAGCACCGGGGCGAGGACGTTGACGTTGGTGCGCAGTTCGACGCCCGCGCCGACGGCCTGCCGGGCGAGCAGGTCGTCGAAGTCGAGGCGGGTGCGGACCAGGCCGTAGTTGGGGAAGCTGGCCAGGTCGGGCCAGTCGAGTTCGAGGCGTACGCCGCCACCGATGACCCGCAGCCCGCGGTTGTGCAGCCAGCCGGCCTCGGGCGAGGTGTCGATGCCCATCTTCACGAGCTGCTTGACGGCCCGCGGGGTCAGCCCGTCGCCGCAGACCTTCTCGCGCGGGAACTCGGTCTTCTCCAGCAGCAGCACCCGCAGCCCGTGGCGGGCAAGGTGGTAGGCCGTCGTCGAACCGCCCGGTCCGGCACCGACGACGATGACGTCGGCGTCGTGCTGAGTCGTGGCCATCTGCGCCTCCCTCCCGACCGCTCGTGAAACTCTTCACAAGCCTGATCCCGGGAGAGTCTAAGACCGAGCTGTACGCCCCTTACTGGTTAGGCATACCTAACCAAGCGAGGTGACAGCCCTGAACGGGCATCCGCCAGAAATCGACCAGCAATGGTCACGCAACGTACCCGAACCGCTCCGCTACGCTGCTTCCCGAGGTCAGACCCGGGTCGCCCGGTGCAGCGCCACCACGCCCCCGCTGAGGTTGCGCCAGGCCACCTTCGCCCAGCCCGAGTCCATGATCCGGGCCGAGAGTCCGGCCTGGTCCGGCCACGCCCGGATCGACTCGGCGAGGTAGACGTAGGCGTCCGGGTTGCTGGACACCGCGCGGGCCACCGCCGGCAGCGACCGCATCAGGTACGACAGGTAGACGGTGCGGAACGCCCGGCTCGTCGGGTGACTGAACTCGCACACCACGAGCCGGCCGCCCGGCCGGGTCACCCGGGCCAGTTCACGCAGGGCGGCACCGGTGTCGACCATGTTGCGCAGCGCGAACGAGATGGTCACCGCGTCGAAGGTCGCGTCGGCGAACGGCAGCCGCAGCGCGTCACCGGCCAGCAGTGGCACGTCGGGGCGTACCCGGCGACCGGCCAGCAGCATGCCGAGCGACAGGTCGACACCCACCGCGTACGCGCCGGAGCGGGCCAGTTCCTCGGTCGACACCCCGGTGCCGGCGCCGAGGTCGAGCACCCGGTCGCCGGGACGCAGCCCGAGCGCCGACCGGGTGGCCCGGCGCCAGCCGCGGTCCTGGCCGAACGAGAGGACGGTGTTGGTCAGGTCGTATCTCGAGGCGACGCCGTCGAACATCGCGGCGACCTCGTGCGGCTGCTTGTCTAGCTGAGCGCGGGACACGGGTCAACTCTGCCAGCATCGTGACCGGACCCGACAGCCGCCCCGGTACGGCCGCGGGCGCCGGCGGTCAGACCGCCGGCGCCCGTGAGTACCGTCCTGAGTGGGCGTACGCCCTACTTGTCCTCGGTCGGGGTGACCAGGACCACCCGGCGCCGCCGGGCGAGCACGAGCAGCACACCGCCCACCACGGCGACCAGCAGGCCGGCGCCGCCGAGCACGGTCGCCTGCACACCGGTCACCGGCAGCCCGCCGCCACCGCCCGAACCGCCGCCCGGACCTTCACCCGGACCCGCGCCGGACGCGGTGATGCTGATCGGCGCGACGTTGTCCTCCGGTGCCGACTCCGGCGAAGCGAAGGTGTTGCCGACCGTGATCTGCCCGTCGGTGCCGACCTGCTCCGCGTCGATGCGGAACTTCAGCGCGAAGGACGTCGTCTCCCCGACCCCCAGTTCACCGTCGAGCCCGCAGACCAGGCCGCCGTCCTTCTCGACGCACGACGGAACGATGCCCTCCTCGGGCAGCAGTGCCGTGGTGCCCTCCGGGGCCCGTACCTCGAACAGCGGGCTGCTGGTCGCCGGACCCTTGTTCGTCGCCTCGAACTCGACCTCCACGGTGTCGCCGACCGCGCCGGTCGCCGGCGTGCTGGTGACCGACAGGTCGACCGGGTTGCGGCCGGTGACCACGGCGAACTGCACGGCGTTGTCGGACGGGTCGACGTCGCGGCGTACCTTCTCGTCGGCCGCCTCGACCACGGTGTCCTGGTCGGCGGACCGGGCGGCCAGCGGCCGCACGTTCGGGCTGGCCTTGCCGTTGGCGTAGCCGACGACCCAGCCGCCGGAGAGTCCGACCGGCCCGGGAGCGTCGGCGGCCACCTTGACCTTCATCGGCCGGACCATCATGAAGATCTCGCCGGGCGCCACGATGCGGGCGTCGCGCCGGCACGACGCGACGGTGTTCTCGTCGTTGTACTTGCAGCCGGGCCGCTGGTCGGCGAACGTCACGTACGGCGGCAGCGCGATCTCGAAGGTCACGCCCTGCACCGTGTCCCGGCCCGCGTTGTACAGCGCCCAGTGCAGGTCGCCGGTCCCGCCGGGAGCCACCGGGGTGTTGTCGGCGTAGTCGGCGTAGACGTCCCGGGCGACCGCCGTCAGGTCGAGGCCGCGGGGAACCGCCTCGACGTTGACGGTCTGGGTGTTGTTCGCCGCGTTCGGGTCGGCGGTCACCGCGTTCACCGTGACGGTGAACGAGCCCGCGGAACCCTTGCGCTTCGGGGTGGCGGCGAACAGGGCCGGGAAGTCCGTCACCGTCGTACCGTTGGCCAGCTCACCGAGTTCGCAGGTGACCTTGGTCGGCCCGTCCTCCTCGCAACCCGGCCCGGACGGCAGGCCGAAGAACAGCACGTTCTGGTCGATGTTGCCGGCGTCGATGGTGACCTTCACGCCCTGCGCGGCGTCGGGTCCGTCGTTCGACAGCCGTACGAAGAACTGTTTCACCGTGGCGTAGCTGACCACCCGCTCGCCGCTGACGGCGAGGTTGAGGTCGGCTGACGAGGTGTCTTCCGGGGCCGCGGCGGCCGGCGTGGCGGCGAGCGTGGCGGCCACGAGCGCCGCGGCCAGACCAGCGGCGGCACGCGGGATGCGGGGGTGCATGGGTCCTCCGGGAATCGGGGCGTTACCAGGGAGGGGGAGGTGGAGAGTCAACAGCCACGGGCGAGGTGGTTGCCCACCCCGCCCGTGACGCCCTGCTATCTATGTACGACCGTCAGGCGGTCGGCTTCTCGTCGCCGGGGGTCACCAGGACCACGCGGCGACGGCGGGAGATCAGGAACATCGCGCCACCGGCGGCGACCACGGCCAGGCCGATGCCGCTCAGGAGGCCGGCCTGCACACCGGTCACCGGCAGTCCGCCACCGCCGCCGTTACCGTCGGCGGCCTTGACGAACACGGTGAACTCGTCGGAGTTGTCGGTCCAGTCGGCGTCCTTGGCGAGCACGCCCTCGACGCCCTGCGGCAGTTCGACCGCCTGCGGGGCGCGGCGGGCCAGCATCCGCTCCGACATCTGGTAGCCCTCGACCACGGCGAGGCCGCCGGTCAGGTTGACACCGGCCTCGGCGTCGTCGGCGACCTTCACCGGCAGGGCGAAGGTGTACGCGGAGAAGACGTCGTCCTCGGTGGACTCGTCCTGGTCGACCGGGATGAGCGGCAGGTCCCGCCAGTCGCAGACCGCCTCGGAGGCGGTGAACTCGCAGCCGGCGAAGTCGTCCGGGAACTGCTCGACGATCACGCTGTCGAAGGTGGCGTTCTCGGGCAGGGCCGCGGTCACCGTGAAGCCGCCGGCGGCCCGGTCGCCCTGGTTGCCGACCTCGATCACCAGCGCACCGGTCTCGCCGGGCTGGAGCGTACCGGTGGTGCCGTCCTGGTTGACCGGTACGTCGGCGGCCCAGACATAGAGGTCGGGGCCGTTGCCGCCGATGGTCACCGGCGCGGTGACGGTGTTGTTCTTCAGGTTGGGGTCGGTGGTCTCGGTCTCGACCGAGATGGTGATCGAGCCCGGCGACTCCGCCGACTCGACGTTCTTGCGGACCAGGGCGACCGGGACGTCGAAGTCCTCGCCCGGCTTCAGCTCGTCCGGGGTGATGCCGCAGATGAGCTTGCTGTCCACCGGCTCGTTGCAGCCGCCACCGAAGTGCACGACGTCGACGAGGTTGGTGTCGAGGTCGGAGAAGTCGACCGTGATGGTCAGACCGGTGGCGGTGGTCGTCTTGCTGTTGTTGATCAGCGACGCGAACGCGGCCTTGCCGGACGCGCCGGCGGCGATGGTGGTGCCACTGAGCTTGACCTCGACGTCGGCCGTGTCGTCAGCGAAGGCGGGCGTGGCGAAGGCGCCCACCGCGACGAGGCCGAAAGCGCCTGCACCGACACGCGCGAGAGCGCGGTTTCGGAAGATCATGTTGGGGTGCCCCCATGGCGGTAGGGAAGATACGACCGGGGACGTTAGTGGTCACCGTCGGCCGGCGCTACCCCGTGATCCAGTGGTGATGACCAGGGCATCTAAGACAGACTTAAAAGAATGTCCAAATTGATGACTATTGCCACGAGAGATCCGCCGGCGATTCACCAGGGCAGCTCGAATGATCTACCGAATCGCCGGCCAACTACCACCCGAATGGCCGATCTCGAATATGACCGAGAGATCATTCTCCCATTACTGGGCGTCAACCAAAGGCAGCGTCTTCACACCGCCACCGGGCAACGCGATCGACGAGAAATGCGACACGACGCGCTCGTCCGACGGATCTTCGGCCGGCGTACGGTGCACCGCGAGGTGGTTGTAGAGGGTGTCCCGCTGCGCCGGGACACGACCGGCCGACCGGATCATCCAGATCAACTCGTGCAGGTTCGACCGGTGCCGGGCACCCGCCGACGAGATGACGTTCTCCTCCAGCATGATCGAACCGAGGTCGTCGACGCCCATGTGGAGGGCGAGCTGGCCGACGTCCTTGCCGGTGGTCAGCCACGACGCCTGCAGGTGCGGCACGGTCTCGAAGAAGAGCCGGGCCACCGCGATCAGCCGCAGGTATTCCAGGGTGGTCGCCTGGGTGCGGCCCTTGAGGTGGTTGTTCTCCGGCTGGTAGGTCCACGGGATGAAGGCCCGGAAACCCTTCGTACGGTCCTGCACGTCACGGATCATCCGCATGTGCTCGATCCGCTCGGCGTTGGTCTCACCGGTGCCCATCATCATCGTCGCGGTCGACTCGACACCCAGCGTGTGCGCCAACTCCATCACCTCGAGCCAGCGGGCGCCGGACTCCTTCAGCGGCGCGATCGCCTTACGGGGCCGGTCGGGCAGCATCTCGGCGCCGGCACCGGCGATCGAGTCGAGGCCCGCCGCCTTGATCCGGGTGATCGCCTCCTCCAGCGACACCCCCGACACCTTAGCCATGTGCAGGATCTCGCTCGGCCCGATCGAGTGGATCGCCAACTGCGGGTAGGCGGTCTTGACCGAGGAGAACAGCTCCTCGTAGTACTCCACGCCGTAGTCCGGGTGGTGGCCGCCCTGGAGCATCACCTGCGTCGCGCCCAACTCGACGGCCTCGGCGCAGCGGCGCAGGATCTCCTCGGTCGGGTGGGTCCAGCCCTCGGCATGCTTCGGTGCCCGGTAGAAGGCGCAGAACTTGCACGCCGTCACGCAGACGTTCGTGTAGTTGATGTTGCGGTCGATCAGGTAGGTGACGATGTTGTCCGGGTAGCGGCGCCGGCGCACCGCGTCGGCCGCCTCACCGAGCGCGTGGAACGGCGCGTCGGTGTAGAGCAGCAACGCCTCCTCGGGCGTGATCCGCCCACCGTCGGCGCCGCGCTGCAGGATGCTCTCGATCTCCCGGCTCTCAGTCACAGGTCCGAGCCTACGTCGGCACCGCCCCCCACCGGCATCCAGCGCCCGCCGATGTGACCCGTGCTCCCCGGACCGGGCCGCCCGACCGTCGGACGGCCGGCCGGTCAGGCGTCGTAGTCGACGACGAGGCGGTCGGTCATAGGACTCGACTGGCAGGTGAGAACGTAACCGGCGGCAACCTCGTCGGGCTCCAGCGCGTAGTTGCGCGCCATCGACACCTCGCCCTCGACGACCTTCGCCCGGCAGGTCGAGCAGACCCCACCCTTGCACGCGTACGGCAGCTCGCCCCGGACCCGCAGCGCGGCGTCGAGGACCCGTTCGTCGGCCCCCATCCGCAGGCTCGACGCCCGCCCGTCGAGCACGATCGTCACCTCGGTGCCCCCCTCGGTGCCGGCCGGCCGGGCCGGTGGCGCCGGCACCTCGTCGACGTGGAACAACTCCGAGTGCACCGACCGCGCCGGCACCCCCCGCCCGGCCAGCACCGTCGTGGCCCCGGTGACCAGGCCGTACGGTCCGCACAGGAACCACTCGTCGATCCGCTCGACCGGCACGACCGAGTCGAGCAGCCGGTTCAGCCGGTCGTCGTCGATCCGACCGGACAGCAGCGGCGACTCGCCGGGCTCACGGGACAGCACGTGCACCAGGTGCAGCCGGGCCGGATAACGGTCCTTCAGGTCGGCCAGTTCCTCGGCGAACATCACGGTCCGGGCGTGCCGGTTGCCGTACACCAGGGTGAACCGGCTGCCGGGCTCGACCGCCAGGGCGGTCGCGACCAGGGACAGGACCGGGGTGATGCCGGAACCGGCGGCGACCGCGCCGTAGTGCCGGACCCGGCCCGGATCGAAGTCGGTGGTGAAATGCCCGAGCGGCGGCATCACGTCGATGGTGTCACCGGCCCGTAGCGCGCGGCTGGCGAAGCTGGAGAACGCACCCCCCGGGATCTCCTTGACCCCGATCCGCAGCCGGCCGTGGTCGGCCAGGTCGGCGGGCGTGGAGCAGATCGAGTACGACCGCCGCACGTCGGCGCCGTCCTCGACCCGGCGTACGGTCAGGTGCTGGCCGGCCCGGAAGGCGAAGAGCGGGCGCAGCTCCGGCGGCACGTCGAAGGTGATCGCCACCGCCTCGTCGGTGAGCCGGTCGACGGCCCCGACGGGCAGCGGATGGAAGGTCGGCCGGCGCCGCGCCGGCCTACTGATCGTCACGCTCACGCCGCCACCTCGCTCCGCTCGCTCACCACTGAACCAACCCGTTCGCTCGGCTCACAGCGCCTTCACCTGGTCGAAGGGTTCCCGGCAGGACCGGCACCGCCAGAGCGCCTTGCAGGCGGTGGAGCCGAACCGGCTGATCTGCTCGGTGTCGAGCGCACCGCAGTGCGGGCACCGTACGGCCAGCGGCACCGCGACCGGCCCCGCCGGCCGGGCCGGGCCGGGTGGGGCGATGCCGGCGGCGGCGAGCTTGGCCCGTCCCCCGACGGTGATCCAGTCGGTGCTCCACGGCGGCGCGAAGACGGTACGTACCTCACCGTCCGGGTGGCCGGCGGCGGCCATCGCCCGGTGGATGTCGGCGCGGATCACGTCCATGGCCGGGCAGCCGGTGTACGTCGGGGTGATGGTCACCGTGACCCGCCCGGTCGCCGGGTCGGTGCTGACGTCACGCAGGATGCCGAGTTCGGCGATGGTGACCACCCGGATCTCCGGGTCGACGACCGCGGCGACGGCGGCCCGGACGTCCGGGCCGGCTCCCGCGTCAGGGGTGGTGGCGGTGCGGCCGGTGGTGGCGGGTAGGGCGGTCACCAGCTCGCCCCCGGATGGGCGCGGTGCAGCACCTGCATCTCGGCCAGCAGGTAGGACAGGTGCTCGGTGTGCACACCGGTCCGCCCACCGGCCGGTCCCCAGCCGTCGGCCGGACGGCGCAACGTCGCCTCGGTCAGCACACCCTCGATCGTGGACAGCCAGGCGCCCCGCAGGTTGGCCGGATCGACCGGGGCGGCCGGATCGGCGGCGAACAGCTCGTGCGTGTACGGCCACAGTTCGTCGACGGCCGCCTGGACCCGGCGGTGCGACTCCTCGGTGCCGTCCCCCAGCCGTATCGTCCACTGTGAACTGTGGTCGAGGTGGTAGGCCGACTCCTTGCGTGCCTTGGCGCCGATCGCGGCGAGCCGCTCGTCGTCGCCCTCGGCGAGTGCGGCGTACAGCGGCAGTTGCCAGGCCGACAGGAACAACAGCTTGACGATCGTGACCGCGAAGTCGGCGTCCGGTAGCTCGACCAGCAGGCAGTTGCGGAACTCCCGGTCGTCGCGCAGGAAGGCGAGCGCGTCCTCGTCGCGGCCCGCCCCCTCCAGCTCCCCGGCGTACGTCAGCAGCAGCCGGGCGGCACCGAGCTGGTCGAGGGCGATGTTGGCCAGCGCCACGTCCTCTTCCATCTCCGGGGCGGCGGCGTACCACTCACCGAGCCGCTGCGCGGCGATCAGCGCGTCGTCGGCGATGGCCAGCACGTGGTCGACGGAGGGCTTCACAGGTGGTCCACCCCGTCGGGTACGTCGTAGAAGGTGGGATGGCGGTAGACCTTGTCGGCGGCGGGGTCGAAGAAGGCGTCCTTCTCGTCGGGGCTGGACGCGGTGATGGTGCTCGCCGGCACCACCCAGATCGACACCCCCTCCTGCCGCCGGGTGTAGAGATCACGGGCGTTACGCAGGGCCATCGACGCGTCGGGCGCGTGTAGGCTGCCGACGTGGGTGTGCGACAGCCCGCGCCGGGCACGTACGAAGACCTCCCACAACGGCCAACCGGCCTCGCTCCGTTCGGTCATGCGGCCATCTCCCGTACCCGTTGGCGTTCGGCCTGTTTGGCGGCGTAGGCCGCCGCCGCGTCGCGGACCCAGGCCCCGTCGGCGTGCGCCCGGCGCCGGTGGGCGATCCGGTCCCGGTTGCACGGCCCGTCCCCCTTGATCACCCGCATCAGCTCGGCGTAGTCGGGCTGGGTGTAGTCGTGCGCCTGCCGTTCGTCGTTCCAGCGCAGGTCGGGATCGGGCAGGGTGAGGCCGAGTACGCCGGCCTGCTGCACGCACATGTCGACGAACCGCTGGCGCAGTTCGTCGTTGGAGAAGCGCTTGATCTTCCAGGCCATGGACTGGGCGGTGTGTGGCGAGTCGGTGTCCGGCGGGCCGAACATCGCCAGCGAGGGATACCACCAGCGGTCGATGGCATCCTGCGCCATCGCCTTCTGGGCGGGCGTGCCGTGCGCGAGTACGTGCAGGATCTCGAAGCCCTGCCGCTGGTGGAACGACTCTTCCTTGCAGATGCGGATCATGGCGCGGGCGTACGGCCCGTACGAGCAGCGGCACAGCGGCACCTGGTTGACGATGGCCGCGCCGTCGACGAGCCAGCCGATCGCCCCCACGTCCGCCCACGACAGGGTGGGGTAGTTGAAGATCGAGCTGTACTTCTGCCGGCCCTCGATCAGCATCTCGACCAGTTCGTCCCGGTTGATCCCGAGCGTCTCCGCGGCCGCGTAGAGGTAGAGCCCGTGCCCGGCCTCGTCCTGGACCTTGGCCAGCAGGATCGCCTTGCGCTTGAGGGAGGGGGCGCGGCTGATCCAGTTGCCCTCCGGCTGCATCCCGATGATCTCGGAGTGGGCGTGCTGGGCGATCTGCCTGATCAGCGTCTTCCGGTAGGAGTCGGGCATCCAGTCCCGCGGCTCGATCTTCTGGTCGGCCGCGATCACCGAGGTGAAGTAGTCGTGCATGGTCGCCTCGTCGGCGCCCGCCGGGTCCGGAGCGTCGCCCCGGCCCGCGTGGAGGTCCCGCCGGGCGGCATCCCGTAGCGCCGCCTCGGCCGCCTCGACCTCGCCGAGCAGTCCCGCTGCCGGCCCCTGGTCGGGGCCGGGAAAGTCGTTGCCGTACACCCAGCAAGTGTTACAGCTGCAACGACTTCGGGCAACGCGGTGTCACACGGCTGAGACTCCGACAACCCTCGGTAGCGGATCGTGGACCGCCCGTGACGCCGCAATCCACTGTGGAGGAATGAAGCGGATCACATCGGGACCAATTTTCTGGATCTCTTGCCCCAAAAGGGTTTAATGCCGACGCACTTCATCGAGGCTTAAGAAACTCGGCCTCGGCCAGCCCCTGGTTGCCGACGTAGGCTCTGCACGTCCACCCCTCCGGCCTCGACCGCAGGCGCCGGCCCTACCACCCCCCGGCAGGGTCACGACCAATCCGGCAACACCGGTGGCGCACGGTCACGGTCTGTAACACAAGCCCTGGTTCGCCGTACCGCACCAACGGCCCCGACCCCTGGAGCCAACCCCTCATGCGTCCTCGCGTGGTCCTGATCCTCGCCGCCGCCGTGCTGGTTCTCACCGGCGTACTGCTGATCCCCACCGCGTCCGCCCGCCTCACCGGCACGTCGGGCGCGGACGCCAGCGCGCCCGCGACCATCGCGCCACCGGCACCCGCCCCGTTGACCCTGGCCGCGGGGCCGGTCGACGTGCAGATCGACGGCTTCCTCTCGTGGGCCCTGCTCGACCGGGCGACCGGCAACATCACCGGGTCGGACAACGTGACGGCGACCAACTCGGCCGAATCGATGATCAAGATCTGGTTCGCCGCCGACGTACTCCGGCTCGCGACCGAGAGCGGGGCCGAGCCGGACCAGGTTCTGCTCGATGCGGCCAGCGCCGCGATCCGGGACAGCGACGATCCGGCCACCAACATGCTCTACCGCCTGGCCGGCGGCCCGGCCTCCCTCCGGCGGATGATCGAGATGTGCGGGTTGACCGAGACCCGGCCGGTGATCCCACCCGACGCCACCGTCGTCTGGTGGAGCTACACCGAGATCTCGGCCCGGGACGCGGTACGCCTCGGCGAGTGTGTCGCGGACGGCACCGCCGCCGGCCCGCGGTGGACCCAGTGGGTGCTCGACGAGATGGCCCAGGTGCGCGGCACGACCGCCAGGCAGGATCAGCTCCCCACCCGGGGCGGCGGGCGCTGGGGGATCATCGACGGCCTGCCCGACGAGATCGTCGAGAACGGTTCGGTCGGCATGAAGAACGGCTGGACGCTGATCCACGCCGACGGGCTGTGGCACCTCAACTGCCTCGCCACCGCCGACGAATGGGTGCTCGCCGTGCTCATGCGCTATCCCGGCGGGCACGGCCTCGACTACGGGGCGAACGTCTGCCGCAACGTCACCAGCCAGCTCGTGGTCCCGGCTCCGGGCGCGGCGCTCAAGATCCCACAACCACTCGTCGAAGGCTGACCGGTGCCGGAATCTTCCACATCGCCCGAAGCCACCACCGCACCCGGCGGCCCGACCCGCCCACGCCGGCCGAAGTCCCCGTGGCGGGCCGTCGGTGTCGCGGCCGCGCTCCTCGGGGTGCTGGCGACCGGCCTGCTGCTCCTGCCCGACTCGCCGCTGCGCGCCGACGCCGCCCCGAGCTGGCACGGTCCCGGCAGCCCGGTCACCACGTCACCCGCCACCCCGTCCGCCAGCCCCGAACCGCCGCCACTGGACGTACGACCCACCGACGTCGTGATCGAGACGACCGGTTGGTGGTCGTGGTCGATGATCGACCAGCGGACCGGAGCCGTGTACGGCTCGGAGAACATGACCGAGACCAGCACGACCGCCTCGATGATCAAGTCGTGGGTCGCGGCGGACTACCTGCGCCGGGCCGCCGAGAAGGGCGAGACACCGGGCGAGAGCCGGATGGCGCAACTGACGGCAATGATCCGCGACAGCGACAACGAGGCGACCCAGATCGTCTACGACGAGCTGGGGCGGGCCACCTCGATCAAGCGGTTGATCGAGATCTGCGGCCTGACCGACAGCGAACCGGCCGAGGACGGCGCGTGGAGCCGTACCCAGCTGTCGGCGCGGGACACCGCCCGCATGGGTGTCTGCATCACCGACGGCCGGGCCGCCGGCTCGAAGTGGACCAAGTGGCTGCTCAACGAGATGCGCCTGGTACGCGGCACCGGCGACTTCGGCATCCGGGCCGCGTTCCCCACCGAGATCCGCAAGACCATCGCGATCAAGAACGGCTGGGTCGATCGGCAGGCCGAAGAGGAATACCACGTGAACTGCCTGGCGATCGGCGACGGCTGGACGGCCGGGGTGCTGACCGCGTATCCCATCCAGCTCGGCCAGAGCCACGGCGCCAAGATCTGCAAGCAGGTCGGCGAGCAACTTCGGGCGGACTGACCCGGCACCGGGTCAGCGACCCGGCGCCGGCCGACCGGCTCAGTTGGTGAAGAAGACCGGCCCCTCGTCGGGCAGTGCCGGCACGGCCCCCAGGGTGGCGGCCCGCCGGGCGAACTCCCGCAGCCCGGCCACCTGGCGGTCGCCGAGCGAGAAGTCCAGCGACCGGAAGTACGACGCCAGCGTCGCGGCGTCGTACGGCTCCCAGCGGGCGGCGGACTCGGCGACCTCGTCGAGTTCGGCGAGACACAGGTCGCGCGAGCGCAGGAACGCCTCGTGCACCTCCTTCACCAGGCCGGGATGGCCGGCGGCGAAGTCGCGCCGGGCCGCCCAGACGGCGAAGACCATCGGCAGGCCGGTCCAGTCCCGCCACTCCTGCCCGAGGTCGGTGACGGTGAGGCCCTGCCGGGGCGCCTCGTAGAGGGCCCGCAGCGCCGCGTCGCCGATCAGCACACCGGCGTCGGCCTCCAGCAGCATCTGGGTCAGGTCCGGCGGGCAGGTGAAGTATTCGGGGTGGGCGCCGTACCGCTCCCCGATCAGCATCCGGGCGAGCATCACACCGGTCCGCGAGGTGGAGCCGAGGGCGACCTTCGCGCCGTCGAGGTCGGCGAGCGGGCGGGTCGAGACGACGTTGACCGACAGCACCGGCCCGTCGCTGCCGACCGCGAGATCGGGCAGCAGCACCAGGTCCTGCGCGTGACGCAGGTATTCGACGACGGTGATCGGGCCGATGTCGAGGTCACCTTCGACCAGGGCGGCGCTGAGCCGTTCCGGGGTGTCCTTGTGCAGGTCGACGTCGATCAGGGCGCCGGACCGCATCAGCCCCCAGTAGATCGGCAGGCAGTTGAGGAACTGGATGTGCCCGACCCTGGGCCTCCGAAGATCACTCATGGTTGCCACCGTATCCGGCCCCGGTGGCCACCGGCCGGGAGACCTGCCCGGTTGTGGCGGACGGCGCAGCCTCGGCCCCCTCCCCGGCCGCCACCCGGTGGTCCGTAGGGGCGGCGTCGAGCCGCACCGCCCGGGTCGCCCGGACGGTCGACGGCACCAGCGCGAGGACGACCGCGACCCCGGCCAGCCCGGCAGCGGCGAACAGCGGCCGGATCGGCACCTGCTCGACCAGCACGCCGCCGGCGAAGAACCCGAACATCCCGGCCGCCTGGATGGTGCCGCCGAAGGTGGCGAACGCCCGGCCCCGACTTTCGGCCGGTACCCGGTTGGCCATCGCGACCCCGCTGAAGACGTTCATGCCGCCGTTGAACAGACCCGCCAGCACCCAGAGCGGGATCAGCCACAGGGCCGTGGCGACCACCGCGGCGACCGGCAGCAGCAGGCACACCACGCCGAGTTGGACCAGCACTCCCCACACCAGGAACCGGTCGTCGGCGGTGCGCCGCGCCAGCCGGGCGAACAGCCAGGCACCGACGAGCATGCCGGCCATCTCCACCGCCTCGATGATCCCGAAGACGGTCTCGGAGGCGCCGAGCGTCTCCCGTACCAGGAAGACGTGCGCGACGTTGATCGCACCGACGGCGCCGACCACGGCGGCGATCGCGACCACCATCGCCCGCAGCAACGGATCGTGCCACAACGACCAGGTCGCGGCCGGTCGCCCGCCGTCGCCGGTGCCGGCGGGCGCCGCGGCACCACCCCGCCGGGTACGCAGCAGCAGCCCGGCCGCCACCAGGGCGAGGTAGCTGACCGCGTCGATCAGCAGCGGGATGGTGGCGCCGAACTGGCCGACGAGCACCCCGGCCAGGGCGGGCCCGGCCATCATGCCGGCGGTGGCGGCGGTCTGGTTGACCGCGCCGGCCCGGGGCAGGTCCTCCTTGCGGACCATCGCCGGCACCAGCGCGGCGAGGGTCGGCTGGGTGACGGCGAGCCCGACGGAGAGCAGCGTCACCAGGGCGATCACCGCGACCGGATGGCTGACGAAGGCCAGTGCCGCGCAGGTCACCGCCTGACCGAGGCCGGCGATCACCAGCACCGTACGGCTGTCGACCCGGTCGGCGATCCGGCCGGCGACCGGGGCGAGCGCCGCCATCGGGATGGTCTTGGCCAGCAGCAGTGCGGCGACGGCGAACCCGCCCGCGCCGGAGCCCTGGAGGGCGAGCACGAGCGCGGTGGCGGCGAGGAAGTCGCCGCAGGTCGAGACGCCCCGCGCCACGGCCGCGAGGTAGACGTCGGACCAGCGCGAGGGCGGTTCGGGGGCAGCCGCGCCCGCAGATGTGAAGGACATACTTCGAAAATAATCCTTCACATCTGTCGAGGGCAAGCGGTGTCAGTCCATCGGCACCGTCGCATAGTGGACAACCACCGGCCGGCTGCCGGCCGGCGGGTCGGCCTGCCGCTCGCGCCGCCGGTACGGCGCCAGCAGCTCGAACACCTTCGCGTTGACCTCCCGCAACTCCTCGGCGGTGAGCAGCAGGACCGGTCCGGCGATCACCGCGGCGTCGTACCACTCGGCCGGCTCGTCGTGCGACCGCCGCACCCAGTCCCGTAACCGCCCGAGATCCCGCTCCAGGAAGACGTTCACCAGGGTCTGTTCGGCCGCCTGGGCCTCGGCGTCGTGACCCGCGTCGATCGACCAACCCCGCATCGTCGCCCGCCACACCCGTTCCCGGGCGTCGCCCCGGCTCGGCGCGTGCTCCACCAGCCCGAACTTCGCCAGCTCACGCAGGTGGTAGCTGGTGGCGCTGGGCGACAGGCCGACCAGCTCGGCGACCTCGGTGGCGGTCACGTCCGACCCGGTGCTGCTCAGGTGCTCCATGATCTCCAGGCGGGCCGGATGTGCCAGCGCCCGCATCACCTTGGGATCACTGATCGTCAGCCGGCGCTGCTCGTCGTCACCGTCGCTCATCGTGAAATGATCCCGCGCCCACCCCGGACGCCGCGACCGAGGCCACGACGAACCCGGGCCGTGCGGCGTGGCCGGATGCCGGCTCGGGCTTGCTAGCCGGTCAGCGCGGCCGGCAGCGGCTCGGTGTGCAGCACACTCAGCCGGGAGACGGCCCGGGTCAGGCAGACGTAGAGCCGGTGCAGGCCGCGCGGCTCGGCGGCCACGATCGCGGCCGGTTCGGCGACGACGACATGGTCGTACTCCAGGCCCTTCGCCAGCGTGGCGGGCACCACCGTGACCGCGCCGTCGTCCGGGTCGGCCAGGTCGGCGGTCTTCAGCCCGGCCGCGTCCAGCGCCGCCCGCAGCGCCGGGATCTGCCGGTCGGCCGCGATCAGGCCCACCGAACCCGGGTACGCGGTCGCGGCCCGCACCTCGGCGACGACGGCGGCCGTCAGGTCGGCCACGGCGCGTACGGCCAACTCGCCGTCCCGGCGCAGCGACACCGCCGGCGGCACGTCGACCTCCAGGGCCGGCAACAGCCGGTTGGCCAGCGCGACCACCGCCTCCGGCACCCGGAACCCGGTCGTCAGCGGAATGACCGCGGCCTCGGGCTTGCCGAGGTGTCGCAGCGACTCGGCCCAGTCGGCGGCGGCCCACGGCGCGGTGCCCTGGGCCAGGTCGCCGAGCAGGGTGATCGAGCCGTGCGAGGTACGCCGGGCGATGGCCCGGCAGTGCATCGGGGAAAGGTCCTGCGCCTCGTCGAGCACGATGTGGCTGACGCTCGACTGGCGTTCGAGCAGCCCGGCGGCCTCGTCGAGGAGTACCAGGTCGGCCGTGCTCCACTTAGCGCCGCGGACCGTACGCGGCGGCTTCGGCCAGACCAGCGCGGCCCGCTCCTCGGCGGTGAGCACCCCGTCGGCCGCCGCGGCGAGCAACTGTGGGTCGGTGAGCAGGTCGAAGACCAGCGTCTCCGGGGTCACCGCCGGCCAGCAGGCGTCGAGGAACTCCACCACCGGCCGGGCCTTGCCCATCCGGCGCTGCCAGGACTCCGGTGGCGACTCACCGCTGCGCGACTCGGCCTGCCGTTGCAGGAGCGCCACCGTACGGGCCCGGACCCGCTCCCGGCCCAGCGTGTACGGCAACTCCTCCCGCCGTACGTCGTCAACGAGCCGGCGCAGCACCCCCTCGTCGATCCGCCACCGGTAGGCGCCGTCGGAGATCTGGATCGGCCCGGCCGGGCGGCTCAGCCGCGCCCACAGCGCCCGGTGCAGCACGGTCGCCATCCGCGGATCGTGCTTGACCACCTCGGTCTCCACCGGGTCGGTGCCGCGTACCGGCACCCGGGCGATCAGGTCGTCGATCGTCGACTGCTTCACCTCCAGCTCGCCGAGCGCCGGCAGGACGGCGGCGATGTAGCCGAGGAACGCCTGGTTCGGCCCCACGATCAGCACACCGGACCTGCGCAGCCGTTCGCGGTGCAGATACAGCAGGTACGCCGCCCGGTGCAGCCCCACGGCGGTCTTCCCGGTGCCCGGCGCCCCCTGCACGCAGATCGACGTGTCGAGGTCGGCCCGGACCAGTTCGTCCTGCTCCGGCTGGATGGTGGCGACGATGTCACGCATCGGGCCGACGCGCGGCCGCTCGATCTCCTCGATCAGGATGCGGCTCGTGGTGCCCAACTCCTCGCCCCGGTCCAGCCGCTCGTCCTCGAAGCTGGTCAACTCGCCACCGGCGAACCCGAACCGGCGCCGGACCCGTACGCCCTGCGGCTCGCGGGCACTTGCCCGGTAGAACGCCCGGCTGACCGGCGCCCGCCAGTCGAGTACGAGAGGTTCGCCGAGCGGGTCGGTGACATGCCGGCGCCCGATGTGGAACCGGCCGGTCGTGGCCGCGTCTTCCGGGGCGAGGTCCGGCCGGTCCCCGGAGCCGGCATCCGAACGCCGCTCCGGGGCGAAGTCCAGGCGGCCGAAGAACAGCGGGGTGTTCGGGTCGTCGGCGAGTTCGGCGACCCGCCGGGCCAGTGCGATGCCGAGCGTCTCGGCGGCGAACGGGTCCCCGGCGATCGACGCGCCACTGGCGTAAAGCTGCTCGGCCCGCAGCCGCATCGCGTGCAACGCGGTGCGGGACGTGGCCAGGTGAGCCCGCTCGTCGGCGAGCTGACTGTCGAGATCGGTGGACGGCATCGGGTTCGGCACCTCCCGGGTCGATGTCTTGACCTGGGCCGCCCGGCCCCCCGCGCCAGCGGTACCGGCAGTGCCCGGCGCGGCGACGCCACGCACGAGCGAACCACTCTACGACCTGGTTCGCGTCCTGGTTAGTCCTTTTCAGCAACCCGGCCGGTCCACGACGCGGTTGCCGACCAGACCCACGCGAGTTAATAATATCCTTAACTACGGGGTGGCCAGCGGAGTGGGAGATCCTGATGACCGGCGGGCAGAGGGCCTTCGATGCGGCGGTCGGCGAGATGCTTGACCAGGCTCGCGGCTGGCGACTCGCCGAGTTGCGGAAACACCGTGGGATGACCCAGGAGCAGGTTGCTTCTCGCATGGGAGTCTCCGTCGCACGGGTGTCGCAGATCGAGGCCGGAAACGTCTCCACCCAGGAAGTGCTGGGTCGCTACATCGCCGCACTCGGCGGCACGCTCAAGCTGATCGCCGATTTCGGCGACGAGCGACTCAAGGTCGCCTGACCCAGGGCCTCGCCGGTCGGAACCGAGCGTTCTCCCACCTGGGTAGGACCGAATGATCGATAGGTGGTAGGAGTCGCGCCGCCCCGGGTAACGGAAAGATGGATGATGTCGGATCCGTCGTCCACTGGGGAGGACATGTGGGAAATCCGTACCGGAAGATCTTCGCCGCGGCGTGCGCGGCGACCCTGAGTGTGGTGCTCGTCGCCACCGGCTCGCCGGCCGTGGCCGCGCCGGCCAACGACCTGCAGACCGGGCTGGACCGGATCACCGCGGCCGGCATGGTCGGCACGTTCGCGGAGGTCCGGGACGGCAACGGCCGCTGGTCGCGGGCCAGCGGGGTCGCCGACATCGACACCAACCGCAAAATCCGCCCCACCTACCAGCACCGGGTGGGCAGCATCACCAAGACGTTCACCGCCGTCGCGCTGCTCCAGCTCGTCGGCGAGGGCCGGCTCGACCTCGACGCGCCGGTCGGCCGTTACCTGCCCGACCTCGGGCGCGAGGGCGTCACGGTACGGATGCTGCTCAACCACACCAGCGGCATCGGCAACTACACCAACGCCATCTTCGCCACACCCGAGCAGCTCGTGGCGGCCCAGAGCAAGACGTTCCAGCCCCGTGAGCTGGCCCGCGTCGGCCTGGACATGCCGGCGACGAACGCACCGGGCGAGCGCTTCAGCTACTCGAACACCAACTACATCCTCGCCGGGCTGATCCTGGAGAAGATCACCAGGCTGCCGGCCGCGCTGGAGATCAGCCGTCGGGTGATCTGGCCGACCGGGCTGTGGCAGACGTACTTCCCGGGCCGGACGCCACGCATCCTGCTGCCGCACGCGAAGGCGTACGTCCCGTGGACCGAGACCGAACTGCGGGACTTCAGCGTCTTCAACATGTCGTGGGGCTGGATGGTCGGTGACCTGGTCTCGACCACCAGTGACCTGAACAAGTTCTACCGGGCTCTGCTCACCGGCAAGTTGCTGCGTCCGGCGCAACTCGCCGAGATGCAGAAGACGGTTCCGTTCGTCCCGGAGTTCCCCGAGGCGGGTGGCTACGGCCTGGGCCTCTACAGCAATGCGCTGCCGTGCGGCACGGTGTGGGGTCACGACGGGCAGGTGTTCGGCCACAACGCGATCTCACTGCACTCCCCGGACGGGACCAGGCAGTTCACGTTGATGCAGAACATGACGCACTACCAACTGCCCGGCCAGCCGGATCCGATCTCGCAGGCACTGGTGGAAACACTGATCACCGCCCTGTGTGGCGCGGACTCCGCCGGCCCGGCCACGCTGCGGTCGGAGCAGCCGGTACGGCTGTTCACCCCGGCGACGGACGCGGCACCGAAGCTCACACCGGCAACGAACTGACCGTTCGCCGCCGGTATCCGGGGGTGCCCGCCGTGGCGGGCACCCCCGGTTCTCGTCGATCTAGGTCTTGTGGTGGCCCAGGCCGACCGAAATGCCGGAAGCATCCCCTTGATCGGCGCCCGCGCCGCCATCTGCGCGTGCCACGATCCGCGGTCGGACCGGTACGACCAGGGGACCGTGGTCGCCGAGGATGACCCGTACCCGGGCCCGGTAGTGGGTGGCGAGCAACTCCTCGGTGAGCACGTCCTGCGGTGGACCGGCCGCGACGACCCGGCCGTCGGCGAGCAGCACCATCCGGTCGGCGTACTCGCCGGCCAGCGACAGGTCGTGCATGGTGGCGAGCACGGTGAGACCGTGGTCGCGGCGAAGCTGGTCGACGAGTTCGAGCACCTCCTGCTGGTGCCCGATGTCGAGCGCGCTGGTCGGTTCGTCGAGCAGCAGCAGGGTGGCCCCCTGGGCCAGCGCCCGGGCCAGGAAGACCCGCTGGCGCTCACCGCCGGACAGGGTGGCGAGCTGCCGGTCGGCGAACCGGTCGAGATCAAGTTGCCCGAGTACGTCCCGGACCGCCGCCAGGTCGGCGGCCGACTCCCGCCCGAGCGGCGCGATGTACGGCGTACGGCCGAGCAGCGTGTAGTCGAAGACGGTCATGCCCGGCGGTACGGCCGGCATCTGCACCACGGTCGCGACGATCCGGGCCCGGTCCCGGCGGCGGAGCGCGCCGGCCGGCGTACCGAAGAGGGAGATGGCGCCGGTGGCGGGCAGCAGGCCGCCGACGGCGCGCAGCAGGGTCGACTTGCCGGCCCCGTTGGGGCCGATGACGGTGACCCATTCGCCGGCGTGGACGGTGAGGTCGACGTGGTCGACGATCCGGTTTCCGGAGAGGTCGACGCAGAGCCCGGCCACCTCGACGGCGGCCGGTCCCGGCGGCGGCGCCGGGACACCCGCCGTCACACCGACACCCGCTTGGCACGGCGCAGGACGAGCACGAAGAACGGCGCGCCGAAGAACGCGGTGACCACCCCGATCGGGATCTCGGCGGGGGCGGCGGCGGTACGGGCCACCAGGTCGGTCAGCGCGAGGAAGGCGCCGCCGAAGAGCATCGACAGCGGCAGGATGGCCCGGTAGCTGGTGCCGGCGAGCAGCCGTACGGCGTGCGGAACGATGATCCCGACGAAGCCGATCAGACCGGAGACCGAGACGGCGGCGGCGGTGCCCAGCGAGGCGGCGGCGAGCAGCAGGTAGCGGGAGCGCTGCGGGTGCAGGCCGAGGCTGGCGGCCTCCTCGTCGCCGACCGACAGTACGTCGAGTTCGCGCCGGTGCAGGAGCACGATCGCCGCGGTGACGGCGGCGTACGGCAGCACGATGAGCACGTCGTGCCAGCCGGCGGTGGCGACCCGGCCGAGCAGCCAGGAGTAGACCTCGCGGATGTTGTCGACGTTCTGCTGGAGCAGGTAGGTCTGGCCGGCGGCGAGGAACGCGGAGACGGCGACGCCGGCGAGGATCAGGGTGGCCGGGCTACGGTCGCGGCCGCCCGCGACACCGAGCAGGTAGGTGAGCAGGACCGCGCCGACGGCGCCGACGAAGGCGGCGAGCGGCACGGTGACCGGCAGGCCGGCGGTGGCGTCGCCGGCCGTGGCGGGGCGCAGCGCGATGACGGCGGTGACGGCGAGGCCGGCGCCGGCCGCGACGCCCAGCAGGTGCGGATCGGCCAGCGGGTTGCGGAACACACCCTGGTAGCAGCCGCCGGCGAGGGCGAGCATGCCGCCGACGAGCAGGCCGAGGACGACCCGGGGCAGCCGGAGTTCGGTGACGATGGCGGCTTCCCGGGCGGTCAGTCCACTGTCGATGTCGACACCCGGAATGAGGTTGAGCAGTTCGGCGGCGACGCTCAGCGGGGGCAGGCTGATCGGCCCGAGCGCGAGGCCGGCGACGGCGGCGACCAGCACGGCGCCGAACCCGGCGATCAGCCAGCCCGGACGCAGCCCCGCCGGGCGCGGGCCGGATGCCGGGGAGCCGGGCCGGGCCACACCCGATGCCCGGTCGGGGCCGGCGCGCCCCATCCGAATGGACTTCGCCCGGCCCGCGGTCGCGGGCCGGGCGGAATCCGCCGGAGGGCGCAACGTCACGCGGGGACCTTGCTGACCGCGTCGACGATGGCGCGTACGAGGTCGACGACGCGCGGGCCCCAGCGGGACGCGATGTCGTCGTCGAGGGCGACGATCTGGTTGTTCTTGACCGCGGTCAGGTCGGCCCAGCCGGGCCGCGCCTTGACCGTCTCGGCCGACTGCTGGCAGCACTTGACGTCGGCGAGGAAGACGAAGTCGGGGTCGGCGCTGAAGAGCGCTTCGAGGCCGAGCTGCGGGTAGCCGCCGTTGGCGCCGTCCGGGTCGGCCGGATCGGCGACGTTGTCCAGACCGACGAGGCCGAACAGCGAGCCGATGAAGGTCTTGCTGGTCACCGTGTAGTAGGTCGGATCGAGCTCGTAGTAGTAGGTCAGCTTCTCCGACCGCTGCGGTACGTCCTTGACCAGCTTGGCGATCTCGTCGGCGATCCGGGTGGCCAGGTCGTCGGCGGCGTCCGGGTGTCCGGTGAGCGTGCCGAGTTCGCGGATCTGCCGGTACGTGTCGTCGAGGGTGGTCGCGGCCGCCGCGACGTACACCGGAATCTGGAGCCGGGTGAGCTGGTCCACGATCTTGTTGGTGTCGTTGGAGAGCACCACCAGGTCGGGCGCCTCGGCGGCGATCGCCTCGGCGTTGGGGTTGAATCCGGACAGTTCGCTCTTGGGCACCTCGGGCGGGTAGTTCGAGTTGTCGTCGACGGCGGTCACCTGCGACCCGGCGCCGATCCCGTAGAGCATCTCGGTGGCCGAGGGCGACAGCGAGACGATCTTCTCCGGCCGCTGGTCGAGGGTGACGGTGCCTACGGTGACCGGGTAGGTGGCGCTTTCGCTCGGCTGGCCGGCGGGCTCGTCGGCACCGGAGCCGCCGGCGCAGGCGCCGAGGGTCACGGCGACCGCGGCGGCGAACGCCGTGGCCAACATCCGGGTACGTCTGGACATCGTTCCTCCTGTCGGTCGAGGTTGTGTTGCATCGCCGACAGGGTTCGTTGGGCGCCCCGCCCGCGAGGCACCCTTCCTCGAGAGCGCGGTTCGCGACCGGCGCAGGCGACCTGGCTCGTCCCCGCGTAGGGGGCATCACAGTTGCGGGACAGCGCCGGAATCACACCGGCTTCGCTGCGGACGGTCGCTAGCACGGTAGCGCAAACCCCTTGACCCGCCCCAGAACCGTGTCCAGCAACTCACCCCCACAGACCGGAAACCCACCCACGACCAGGGCAACCACCCAAAAACCGATCCCAACCACGCTGACAAGCCAAGACCGGCCCCGACCACGCTGACAAGGCAAAGCCGATCCCGACCAGGGTGACAAGGCCAGAGGGAGTTCGCGCGGGCGCCCTTTGCCCGCGCGAACTCCCCAAGGGCTGGGTGGGCGGGGTATGCCCGCCCTGCCCGTCCGGGTTTTGACCTGAGGTGGTGCCGGCGGGCGAAGCCCTCCGGCACCACCTCCTTATGAAGCAGTAACAGTCACGTTGTCGACCGCCGCCTCGACGAGGCTGGCGCCGGAGGCGTCGGCGGCCTGGACCAGGATCCGCACCGACTGTCCGGCGTACGGGGTCAGGTTGAGGTTGGCCGCCGTCCAGGTGCCGTTGCGGTTGCTGGCCGCCCCGTTGACGTTGAGGAGTTGGGTGGTGCCGCCGTTGTGCACGACGCTGATCCGGAAGTAGTCGGCCGACGACGAGTTGGAGCCGTGCGCCAGGTACCAGTTGAGCCGCAGGCTCAGCGTCCCGCTGGCGGGCAGCGTGATCGCCGGGGACCGGGCGCTGGTCACCCCGCCGTCGATGTCGTAGTCACCGGCGGCGGTGCCGGCGAGCCGTCCGGTGACGAGGTCGTTGCTGCCGGCGAACGGGGCGAGCTGCTTGGCGCCGGAGGAGTTGGTCGGCTGGGCCGTGCCGCGTTCCCACTGCCCGGAGGTGGCGGTGTCGGTGCCGTCCGGGTTGATGGTCCAGCCGGTCGCGGTCTCGAAGGTGTCGGACCAGACCGTGGTGCCGCCGCCTCCGCCGCAGTACTGGTCCTGCTTGCCGGTGGCCCGGTACGGGCAGTCGGCGTACTCGGCGAGGATCAGCACCGCTTCCCGGTTACGGGAGGTCTGGGCGGGGATGACCTCGTCGGGCGGGTAGAAGCCGCCGCCGCCGGCCGAGCCGGGGTACATCTCGAAGGTGTACGCCCAGATGCCGTGCTGTCCCCACATCCAGTCGATGCTGTCGCCGTCGGTGATGTAGAGGTCGGACGACTGTTCGGGGGTGTAGCCGTTGGTGGCCGCCATCTGCTGGCCGATGGTCTGGAAGACGGCCTGCTGGTCGGCGTTGAGGCCGGGTGCGGTGTTGGCGGTGGTGTAGCCGAACGGCCAGAGGACGAGTTCCGAGTAGGTGTGGAAGTCGATGTTGGCCTTGAGTTGCTGGACGCCGCCGACGACCCGGCTGTTGACGAAGTTGCGCAGGGCCGCGGTCTCGGGCGCGGAGAACGCGGACGGGCCGCGGTAGGTGTCCGACGACGTGGAGCCGGACGAGCCGCCGCAGCAGCCCCAGTTGTAGCCCCAGTTGCGGTTGAGGTCGGTGCCGACGTACGAGGATCCGCTGTTGGGTTGGCGGTTCTTGCGCCACGAGCGGTAGGAGCCGGTGGCGATGTCGTACTCGCTGCCGTCGGGGTTGACGGTCGGGACGATCCAGATCTCCCGGCTGTTGACGATGTTGGTGATCCGCGAGTCGGTGCCGTAGTTGTCGGTGAAGAGGTTGAGCAGGTAGATCGCCATCTCGACGGTCAGGTGCTCGCGGGCGTGCTGCTGGGAGTTGAAGAGGATCTCCGGCTCGTTCTCGTCGGTGGCGACGTTGTCGGAGATCTTGATCACCGGCAGGTCCCGACCCTCGTACGAGGTACCGATGCTGCTCTTGCGGGCGATGGTCGGGTGGTCGGCGACCACCTTGTTCACGACGGCGATGAGTTCGGCGTAGTCGTGGTAGTTGGAATCGGCCGGCGGAAAGGCGTTGGTGCTGGCCCCGGTGCCCCGCGCGGGTGGTGCCGGTACGGCTTCGAGCTTGAAGCCGAGGGCGGCGATGGCCTCGGCCTCGGCGGGGGTGGCCGACACGTGGAGCCGGCCGTGCTCGACGTAGTCGATCGAGGCGCCGGTACGCGCGACCGCGTTGCGGTCGGCGAGGTCGTGCGGGCCGGTGACCCGGTATTCGGTGGTACCGCCGGTGGCGGCATCGGGTCGGGGATCGGCCGACACCGGGCTGACCACCGCGAACAGGCCGACCGCGAGGGCGGTGGCGAGGGTGGTGGCCCGCCGGGTCGATCCGGGGGTGCGCAACGGCATACAAACCTCCTGAGAGTGCGGAGGATCCCGCTTGTCGATGCATCACTGCACCACCCTTCACATGGTCATATCAACATGACTCACTCTCCGTTCCATGCCAGAGTGATCGTCACGCCGGCAAAGACTTTCCAACCGTTGGGGTCTGGCGAAAAATCTCTCCAAGCGGGATAGTGACGGGCAGATATCGACCCCCGACAAAATGCGGAGCCCTCATGGTCAGACCACGTCTCCGCGCGGTCGCCGTCGCCGGCGTCACCGCGTCCGCCCTCCTCGTCCCGGCCGCCCCCGCGCTGGCCACCGGGCCCCCCACCAGCCACGACGAGCAGATCACCTACCAGGAGTGGTCCAGCTTCCGCGACTGGCGCGGCGGCACCCACCGCGGCACCGTCGCCCTGCCCGGCCCGCGCACCGGCATCACGATGCTCAACCCCGCCGGCACCACCGAATACGCCGATCCGCACAGCGGCGAGACCCGGACCTGGAAATACTCCACCTGGACCTCACCGGTGACCCAGGTCGGCTTCGCGGCCAGCGAACTCGTTCCGTCCTGGAACGCCGTCACCCCCGAGGGCACCTGGATCCAGATCGAACTGCAGGGCACCTACAACACCGGAAACCAGACCCCCTGGTACGTGATGGGCCGCTGGGCCTCCGGCGACGAGGACATCAAGCGGACCAGCGTCAACCGCCAGGGCGACCCCTGGTCGACGATCTGGACCGACACGTTCTCGATCGACGACGTCGCGAACGGCGTGATGCTGACCGCCTACCAGTTCCGGCTGACCCTCTACCGGGCGCCGGGCCAGTGGCAGTCGCCGCGGGTGTTCATGCTCGGCGCGATGAGCTCGTACGTTCCCGACCGGTTCACCGTCACGCCGAGCGCCGGCGGCATCGCCTGGGGCCGGGAACTCGCCGTGCCACCCCGGTCGCAGATGATCCACCGGGGCAACTACCCGGAGTGGGGTGGCGGCGGGCAGGTCTGGTGCAGCCCCACGTCCACCACGATGGTGCTGGAATACCACGGCCGCGGACCGTCCACCTCGGACATGTCCTGGATCACGCCCGGCTACACCGACCCGCAGGTCGCCCACGCCGCCCGGATGACCTGGGACTACGCGTACGGCGGCGCCGGCAACTGGCCGTTCAACACCGCGTACGCGGCGACCTTCCCCGGCATCGACGCCCGGGTCACCCGGCTGCACTCCCTCGACGAGGTCGAACACTTCATCAAGGCGGGCCTGCCGGTGGTCACCTCGCAGTCGTTCCTCGCGAACGAACTCGACGGCTCCAACTACGGCACGTCGGGCCACCTGTTCACCATCGTCGGCTTCACCGCCGACGGCGACGTGATCGTCAACGACCCCGCGTCGTCGACGAACGCGGAGGTACGCAACGTCTACCAGCGCGAGCAGTTCGAGCAGATCTGGCTGCGCACCAAGCGGATCAACGCCAGCGGTGGCGTCTCCGGCGGCTCCGGCGGCATCGCCTACCTGATCAAGCCCTGGTGGAAGCCCTGGCCGAAGGTCGCCGGCTCGACCAACTGGTGAGCCCGGTGGGTCCGGCGCGGTCGACGATGCCCGCGCCGGACCCGCCGTACGTCAGCGGTCCGCGTCCGGCGACCGCTTGCCGGCGGCCGCGTCGTCGGTCGAGGCGTCGCCGGTCGCGGACGTGCTGCCAGCCGCCTGGTCGTCACCGGCCAGCGCCGAACGCAACTTCTCCTTCTCGGTACGACGCCGGGTGACGCTGTCGGACAGCTGCTCCGCCATCTGGTCGCGCAGCCCGCGCAGCAGGAAGAAGGCCAGCGCCGCCGAGATGATCACCGCCAGCATGAGCTTGACGAAGAGGTTCAGGGGAACCGGCCACAGTACCAGCGCGACCGCCAGGAACAACCCGAGCCGGCCCAGCGTGTACTTAACCCCGGGGCTCATGACAACTCCTCGCTACGCTCACATTTGCCATGAGTCACCCTGCGCCAGTCGATTCGCTCGCCACGCTCACTCATGACAACTCCTCGCCTCGCGCCCGCTCATGACAACTTCGATCAGCCGACCCGGTGGGCCAGCCACCGGATGCCGTAGAACCAGATCAACGAGTAGACCAGCGCGAACACCCCGGCCGCGAGCGAACCCGACGCCAGTGCCGGCAACTCCTCGGCGAGGCCGGCGGCCAGCAGCCCGGCGGTGATCGACACGGCGGCGGCGACCAGGGCCGCCGCGATCCGCGCCGGCCCGTACGACCATGCCCGGAACTCCTCGACGAAGATCCACGCCGGCAGGATGATCGCCAGCCAGCCGTTGGCCCGGCCGAACTCGCCCAGCCCCATCAGCGCGAAACCGGCGTCGAAGACCACCAGCGCGAGCACGCCGATGACCAGGCCCGCCAGGGCCACCCCGAGCAGGTCGGGTAGATGCTCTATGCGGCCTTCGGCGTCCCGCCGGGGATAGGTGGTCTTCTCCTCGGTCATGACGGCCGCCCGCAGCCGTCACGGACGAGCCTGGGCCGACCGATTCGCTCACTCATGACCAGTCGAGGGTAGCCGGGCCGGGGCGGCGTCCGGTCACCCGCCCGGACCGGCAGGTCACGGGCGGGTGGGACGGTGCGTCAGGCCCAGACCTGCTGCGGCTCGGCCCGCCGTTCGGCGAGCGACGGCGGGGCGTCGTACTCGTGGACCACGTTGTAGCGGGTGTCCCGCTCGACCGGCCGGAAGCCGGCGTCCCAGATCAGGTGCAGCAGGTCGTCGCGGTGCATGGTGTTGGGCGTGCCGTACGAGTCGGCGTCGTGGGTGATCTTGTATTCGACCACCGAACCGTCCAGGTCGTCGACGCCGAAGTTGAGCGACAACTGGGCCACCGACAGGCCGTGCATCACCCAGAAGCACTTGAGGTGCGGGATGTTGTCGAGCATCAGCCGGGACACGGCGAAGGTCTTCAGCGACTCGGCCGGGGACGCCATCGTCGTACGGGCCTGGATCCGGTTGCGGATCTTGCCATCGGCGGAGTCGACGAAGTCGTGCTGGTAGCGCAACGGGATGAAGACCGTGAAGCCGCCCGTCTCGTCCTGCAGCTCACGCAGCCGCAGCACGTGGTCGACCCGGTGGCGCGGCTCCTCGATGTGGCCGTAGAGCATCGTCGACGGCGTACGCAGCCCCTTCTCGTGGGCCAGCCGGTGGATCCGCGACCAGTCCTCCCAGTGGCAGGCGTGGTCGACGATGTGCTGCCGGACCTCCCAGTCGAAGATCTCGGCACCGCCACCGGTCAGCGACTCCAGCCCGGCGTCCATCAACTCGTCGAGGATCTCGCTGGCCGGCAGGCCGCTGATCTTCTCGAACCACTGGACCTCGGTCGCCGTGAACGCCTTGAGCTTGACCTTCGGCAGGGCGGCCTTCAGCTCGCGCAGCACCTTCGGGTAGTAGCGCCAGGGCAGGGTCGGGTGCAGGCCGTTGACGATGTGCAGCTCGGTGAGCTGCTCGTCCTCCATCTCCTTGGCCTTGCGGACCGCCTCCTCGATACGCATCGTGTACGCATCCTTCTCGCCCGGTTTGCGCTGGAAAGAGCAATAGGCGCAGGAGGCACTGCAGACGTTCGTCAGGTTGAGGTGCCGGTTGACGTTGAACATCACCCGATCGCCGTTCAACTCCGTACGTCGGTGGTGCGCCAGCCGGCCGAGCCAGGCCAGGTCGTCGCTGTCGTAGAGCGCCTCGCCGTCCTCGCGGGTCAGTCGCTCCCCCGCGTAGACCTTCTCCTCCAGCTCGCGCTTTCGTCCGACATCCATGCCCGCAACGCCCCTTCCGGCCAACTTCCCGGTCAGAGCCTACGTCCCGACGGGGGATCCGCCGACCGTCGGCCGGTGAGCAGCGACCCACTTCACCAACTTCTCAGGTACCTGTTACCCGTGACCCAATCGACAGGAGTGGCGCCGGTGCGGTAAGAAAAATTGGGACGCCACGACCGCGCGGCGTCACACCTCGCCCCGCTACCAGCGGGGCGGTTACCCACCGGACGGGGCAGGGATGGCCAAGAAGAACTCCAGGCGGCACCGCCGACAGGACGGCACGATCAGCTTCGTTCTGCGACCGGTGGCCTGGTCCGCTCTTCTCGCCGCCGCCGCGACGATGGCGCTCGCCGCACCCGCGTACGCCGATCCGCCCCTGCCGACGACGATCCCGGACAGCGGCAGCCGGCCGCTGCCGACCGGCCCCTTCCAACTGCCCGGCACCACGACCCCGAGCGGCGGCACGGGCACCCCGACGGTGCCGACCGTCAACGGTCCGCTGGCCGCCGACATCATGGCCAAGCAGATCGAATACGGCCGGATCAGCGACCAGCTCCTCAAGCTCCAGATCGACCGGGACGCCGCGACCACCACGCTGACCAATGCCGAAGCCACCCTGCGCACCGCCCGCGAAGACCTCGCCAGGGCCGAGGGGCTGGCCGACCAGAGCGCGACCGACGCGCTCAAGGACGCGGCCGCCATGCCGCCCGGCACCTTCGGCACCGACCTGCACGGCCTCGGCGCGCTCTCCCGGATCCAGAAGGGCGCCCAGACCGGCGCCGACACCGGCGCCGCGGCTCGCGAGGTCGCCCGCGCCCGCGCCGCCGAGCAGGCCGCCAATCAGGCCTACCTGGCCGCCAACACCGTCGCGCAGGGCCTGGTCGGGCAATACAACACCCTCGCGACGACCCACCGCCAGCAGGAATCCACGCTGCAGTCGTTGATGCAGCAGAACCAGGCCCAGGTCCTGCTCGCCGAACAGCAGCGGGACGCCCAGGAGCAGCAGCTCGCACCCGGCTACGACGGCAGCGGAAGCGTCGCGGGCAAGGTCGCCAACCCCAAGGCGGTCGGCGCCGTGAACTACGCCCTGGCCCAGCGCGGCAAGCCGTACGAGTGGGCGGCCGAGGGGCCGCACCGCTTCGACTGCTCCGGGCTGATGTGGGCCGCCTACCGGTCGGTCGGCCACACGCTGAACCGGGTCGCCAAGGACCAGTACTACGGCACCCGTAACAAGCCGGTGGCCCGCACCCAGCTCCTCCCCGGCGACATGCTCTTCTTCTCCAGCAGCAACAGGTGGCAGGACATCCACCACGTCGGCATGTACATCGGCGGCGGCAAGATGGTCCACTCGCCGACCACCGGCGACGTGGTCAAGGTCTCGACCGTCTGGTGGTCGCGCTTCTTCGGCGCCACCCGGGTCTTCGACGCGCTGCCGGCACCGAACAAGCCCCCGACGTCGCCGAGTCCGACTCCGCGCCCGACGACGCCCACCCCGGGTCCGACCACCCCGACCCCGGGTCCGACCACCCCGACGCCGGGTCCGACCACCCCGACCCCGGGTCCGACCACCCCGACGCCGAACCCGACCACGCCGAGCCCGTCCACGCCGCCCAGCCCGACCGAGCCCGCCGAGCCGACGACCCACCCGGGACCGACTACCAACCCGGAGCCGACCGCCGGCACCTCGGCCTCGGCCAGCGCGGGAACGTCCGCGTCGGCGAGCACCAGCGCCTCGGCCAGCGGCAGCGCCTCGGCGACCGCTTCGGCGAGCCAGCGGGTCAGCGCGGCGCCGTCCGGCGGCTCGCCGACGCCGAGTTCGACGTCGGGTCGCTGACAGGTCCGTCGCACTCCGGCTGTGCTCGTTCGCCGTGATGTGGCACGGTGGACGGTGAGGTTCGCTCTGCTGCCGGCGTCTGGAGCTGGGCAGGGCGTGGGCGCGGGAGGCACTGATGGACGAAGAGCGGGTTCCGCCGTACGCGGACCGGCCCCGCCCGGCGGCGGCCGACGCACCTGAGCAACCGGCGGCCACACCAGCCGCCGACCTGCCGCCCCTGCCCCCGCCGCCGCCGGTCGGCACCGCGCTGCCCGACGCACCAGCCGAAGAGCTGCCCGACCTGTACGAGCCGCCGCCGCCGCCCCCGACGGGCGCGCTGTGGCCGGGCCTCGCCGCACCGGAGCCGGTCCCGTCGCAGGTCACCGCCGTGCCGCCACCGGTTTCGGGTCCGCCGGCGGTATCCACGCCGCCCGTCGCCGCAGTGCCCCCGGTCTCCGCACCGCCCGTCACTTCCGCACCGCCCGTCACTTCCGCACCGCCCGTCACTTCCGCACCGCCCGTCGTTTCCGCGCCACCGGTCGCTTCCGCACCGCCCGTCGTTTCCGCGCCACCGGTCGCTTCCGCACCCCCCGTTGTCTCCGCACCCCCCGCTGTCTCCGCGCCGCCCGTCACCTCCGCTCCGGCGGCTCCGGTGGCGACGTCCCAGCCCGCAGAACCCGTACCCGCGACCGCCGAACGGCCGATGGTCGAGCGGTCCGCCGGCCGGGCCGTCGTCGGGCGGGCCACCGTCTCGGCCGGCACCGCCGCGTCGGCCGAAGAGGTCGCCCGGCTGGCCACACCGGTCCAGCCCGGACGCACCTACCGTGCCGGCGACCTGCGGCCGGCCGCCGCCGAAAGCCGGGCCGAGCCCGCCGCCCCGCCGACGGGAGCGAGCCTGCCGCCGCAGCCGGCCGCGGCCAGCACCCCGCCGGCGGCCGACCCGGCCCCAGCGGCTCCGGAGGCCGGCCCGTCGGCTCTGCCACCGTTGCAGCGCCGGCAGCCGAAAGCCCCCGAAGCCGACTCGCCGTGGTCGGCGTTCGCCAGCGGCTGGTCCGAGTCGGCGAACCCGGCGGAAACACCACCGGCAACCGGTCCGGCGCCGGCGGCCGCATCGGCGGCACCCGCGACGGCGACCGGATCGGGCACGCCGCCGTTCGAGAGCTCGTTCAGCTCGGCTCCGCCGCTCGTGCCGGCGCAGCGGGCACCGGAGTCCGGTGACGCCGCGCGCGCCCGGGTCTCCGTTCCGGGCCTGCAACGCGTCAGCGCCGCGGAGGTCGAGGCGGCCGTCGCGACCAACCGGGCCAGGGCGGGGGTCTACCGGGCGGCCCCCGACCGCACCGATCCGCCGGCCCGGCCCCACGATCCGGCGCAACCGTCCACCCCCGGCGAACCGTCCCAGCCGTCCCCGCCGCCCCGGCCGGATCCCGAGCACCCCGGCCCGGCGCCCACGCCACCGGTGCCGGCACCGCCGCCCGGCCCGCTGCCGGGGCCGGTCCCGCCGGGGCCGGGGCCCGTTCCACCCGGTCCGGTACCGGGGCCCGTCCCACCCGCACCGGAACCCGGTCCCATCCCACCCACGCCCCCGACACCGCAGCCGGGTCCCAACCCGGCCCCGCCCTTCCCACCCCCGCCGGCCGCCGCCGCGGGTGGCACGCCGGCGTGGCCGACGCCAGGTGCCGGGCCCGCGTCGCCGCCGGTGGTCGTACCTGCCCCGGCGTTGCCGGCCTGGCCCGCGCCGACCAACCCGACCGACCCGAACCGCCGGGCCGCCAGCCCGCCCGATCCGGCCAGCCGGGCCGCCGCACCGCCGGCAGCGGTCTACCCGCCACCGCCGTCACTGCCGGCGTACACGCTTCCGCCGACCACACCGACGAGCGGGCCACCGGACGCCGCCCCCTTCACCGCCCCGCCGGTCGGCACTCCGACAAGCGGCGGGCCGTACGGCCCGCCGACCGGTGGCGCACCCCACGGCCCGCCACCCACGAGCGGTGCGCCGTACGGTGCGACCGCCCCGCCGCACCTGCCGGCCGTTGGTACGCCGTACGGCGTACCCGGGGCGGGCGGCCCGCCCGGCGGCCCGGCACCGACCAGCGGTGCGCCGGCCGGTCCCGCCCCCAGGACCGAGGTGCCCACCTCGCCGGAGTACGGCCAGTGGGCCCGTGGGCAGCGGGCCGGCGGCACGGTGTACGGCGGCGACGGCCCGGGCGCCGGCCAGATGACGGTCGCGGTTCCCGGCGGCCAGTCGATCGAGCAGACCGGGTCGCTCACCGGCCACATCCTCGCTCAGGGGCGGCTGGACGAGCCGGTCACGAGGGGCAACACCGCGAAGGTCGTCGTCGTACTGGTGATCGGGTTGGGGATCCTGATCGCCGTCGGGCTGATCGTGGCGCTCGGGGCCGGTGACATCTTCGGCACCCTCTTCGACGGGCTTCTGGTCGGCTGACCGTGACCGGGCGATGCTCTCCGGGTGAGCCAGCCCACCCCTGGGAGCGCCGCGCGGCACGGTGCGGCAACTGGTCGTACACTTGTTGACGATTACTGACCTGGCATGCCCACGAGCATGTCCATGGGCGATCTTGCGGGCAGTTCAACGGCACTCTGACAGCCGTGGCGGGCCATTCGCGAAGAAGCGCCCCGCTCTGAGAGGTTTTCTTGACAGTCTTCGCTGATCCCAGCACGTTTCCATCCGTCTTCGAAACCCCGGTCGAGCCGGTCGAGACCACTTCCGCCGGCACCCCGACGCAGATCCGCGACTTCGCCGCACTCGGCCTGCCCGAGCCGCTCGTGCGCACGCTGCACCGGGAGGGCATCACCACCCCGTTCGAAATCCAGCAGGCGACCGTTCCCGACGCGCTCGCCGGCCGGGACGTGCTCGGCCGTGGTCAGACCGGCTCGGGCAAGACCCTGGCCTTCGGCCTGCCGATGCTGGCCCGGGTCGCCGCCGGCGGCCGGGCCCGGCCGCTGCACCCCCGGGCCCTCGTCCTGGTGCCGACCCGTGAGTTGGCGATGCAGGTCAACGACGCGTTGATGCCGCTCGGCCGGGCTCTCGGGGTGTTCCTGAAGACCGCCGTCGGCGGGGTGCCGTACGACCGCCAGATCGACTCGCTGCGTCGGGGCGTGGAGATCGTCGTGGCCACGCCCGGCCGGCTCGGTGACCTGATCTCGCGCGGGGTCTGCAACCTCGACGAGGTCGAGATCACCGTGCTCGACGAGGCCGACCAGATGGCCGACATGGGCTTCCTGCCCGAGGTGACCGAACTGCTGGCCAAGACCCCGGCCCACGCCCAGCGGCTGCTGTTCTCGGCCACCCTGGACGGCGACGTCGACACGCTGGTCAAGCGCTTCATGACCGACCCGGTCACCCACTCGACCGCGCCACCCACCGCTGCGGTGTCCACGATGGACCATCACCTGCTGCTGATCCCGCCGCACGACAAGTTCGCCGTTGCCGCGTCGATCGCCGCCCGCGCCGGCCGGACCATGATGTTCGCCCGCACACAGATGGGGGTGGACCGGCTCGTCGGCCAGCTCGCCGCGGTCGGCGTACGGGCCGGCGCCCTGCACGGCGGCAAGACCCAGCGGGTACGCACCCGTACGCTCGCCGAGTTCAAAGAGGGCCGGATGAACGTGCTGGTCGCCACCGACGTGGCGGCCCGTGGCATCCACGTCGACGGCGTCTCGCTGGTCGTGCACGTCGACCCGCCGAAGGACCCGAAGGACTACCTGCACCGGGCCGGGCGCACCGCCCGGGCCGGCGAGTCCGGTGCGGTGGTCACGCTGGTGCTGCCCAAGCAGCGGCGGACGACGCTGGCGATGCTGACCAAGGCGGGCGTCGAGCCGGTCGAGACCCGTACCCGCGCCGGTGAGCCGGCACTGGCGGAGCTGACCGGGGCGCGCGAGCCCAGCGGCGTACCCGTGGTCGACGAGCCGGCGCCGCGCCGGCCCGAGCGTTCCCGTGGTGACCGGCCGGCCGGTGGCTACCGCCGGTTCGGCGACCGCCCCGAGGGCGAGCGGCGCTTCCGCGGCGGCGACCGGCCCGCCTCGGACCGGCCGGGCGGCGAACGCCGGTTCGGTGACGGCGCGGGCCGCGCCGAGCGGGGCAGCGACTGGCGGGCCACCGACCGACGTGGCGGGTTCCGGCACGACGGCCGCCCCCGGGACGACCGTCCCCACGACGGTCGCCCGCGCGACGACCGGCCGTACCGGGACGACCGGCCGCGCGACGACCGCCGGCAGGGCGACCGCCGGTTCGGCCGTCCGAGCCGTACCCACTGATCCCACACGTCCGACGGGCCGGCGGTGTCGACACCGCCGGCCCGCGCCGTGTCCGGCGTACGGGCGGCGGCGGACGGCGGTAACGTCCGGTCCATGTCGACGATGCCGAAGTCGCTGTACTGGACCCGTACCGACGTGCCGGGCGCCGAACACGCCCTGGTCGACGACCGGCGTGGCCTGGCCGTCAAAGGGGTGGCGTTGGCGGTCGATCCGATCGCCTACACCTGCCAATACGAGCTGTCGACCGACGAGGCGTGGCGGACCGGCCGGCTGGAACTGACCGTCGAGGGCAGCGGCTGGCGGCGTACGCTGCGGCTGGAGCGGGCGGCCGGACGGTGGCGGGCGGCAACGGGTGAGCAGGGCGATCTCGATTCGGTGTTGCGGGCCGGTGGCCACCCGGGCGCAGGGCTGCCCGGCACCGAGGACCCGGACAGTCTCGAGTCGGCGCTCGACGTCGACGTCAGCGGGAATCCGCTGTTCAACACGTTGCCGATCCGGCGGCTCGGCCTGCTGACCGCGGCCCCCGGCACCACGTACGAGGTCACCGTGGCCTGGGTGCTGCTGCCGGGTCTGGAGGTGATCCCGGCCGAGCAGTCGTACACGGCGCTCGGTGGTGGCCGGGTGCGCTTCGAGAGCGAGGGGTTCACTGCCGAGATCGACGTCGACGCGGACGGGTACGTGACCCGCTATCCGGGCCTGGCCAGCCGTCCCTGAGACGGCCGGCCCCACACAGCCCGGCCGGGCCGCGCCGCGCCGGCGCGGGTCAGGACGGCCAGGTGCCGGTGGCCAGGAAGCGCTCGACCGTCGCCCGGTACGGCGCCAGGTCGAGTCCCTGCGCGGCGACCCACTCGTCGGCGTAGTAGGTGTCGGCGTACCGTTCGCCGCCGTCGCAGAGCAGGGTCACCACCGAGCCGGTCTCCCCGGCGGCGCGCATCCCGGCGATCAGTCCGAACGCTCCCCAGAGGTTGGTGCCCGTCGATCCGCCGACCCGGCGGCCGAGGACGGTGCAGGCGGCCCGCATCGCGGCGAGCGACGCCGCGTCCGGCACGCTCACCATCCGGTCGACGACCGACGGCTGGAACGACGCCTCGACCGTGGGCCGGCCGATCCCCTCGATGCGGGAGCCGCGGCCGGTCCGGACCGTCCAGTCCGCCGCCTGCCACGCCGGGTAGAAGGCGGAGTTCTCCGGGTCGACGACGCAGATCTTGGTGGGGTGCCGCTGGTAGCGGACGTACCGGCCGATGGTCGCGCTGGTGCCGCCGGTGCCGGCGCCGATCACGATCCAGGCGGGTACGGGGTGCCGCTCCAGGGCCAACTGGGTGAAGATCGATTCGGCGATGTTGTTGTTGCCGCGCCAGTCGGTGGCCCGTTCGGCATAGGTGAACTGGTCCATGAAGTGGCCGCCGAGGTCGTCCGCCAGCCAGCGGGCCTCGACCACCACGGCGGCGGGATCGGCGACCAGGTGGCACTTGCCGCCCTGGAACTCGATCAGCGCGATCTTCTCCGGTGACGTCGACGCCGGCATCACCGCGATGAACTGCAGCCCGAGCATCCGGGCGAAGTACGCCTCCGACACGGCGGTCGAGCCCGACGACGCTTCGACGATCGTGGTACGCGGCCCGATCCAGCCGTTGCACAGGCCGTAGAGGAACAGCGACCTGGCCAGCCGGTGCTTGAGCGAGCCGGTCGGATGGACGGACTCGTCCTTCAGGTAGAGGTCGACGCCCCACTCGCGGGGCAGCGGGAACGGCAGCAGGTGGGTGTCGGCGGAGCGGTTGGCGTCGGCCTCGACCATCGCGACCGCTTCGGTGACCCAGGCCCGGTCGGCGGCGTCGCATCGGTCCAGGTGTTCCATCCGCCGACGGTAACAGGGCGGGCCACCGCCCCCACTCTCCCGTCGATCAAGGACAAGCCGTGCCCGCTTCGCGCCGATTGTCCGCCAACTTCTCCATGATCAGCGCTCGCCGGGGATTGGCTGGGGGCGGTTCTCCCACTTGGTCGACAGCGCGATCGCGGTACGGGTGGACGCGACGCCCGGCGTCCGATTCACCCGGACGATCAGTTGCTCCAGTTCGGCGATGGTGCCGACCCGCGCCTTCAACAGGAATGACTCGACACCGGCCAGGAAATAGCACGACTCGATCGCCGGAATGGCACGGAACGCCGCGAGCAGGTCGTCGGTGTCGCCGCCGGAGTCCTCGACGACCCCGATGAGTGCGGTCACCCCCAGCCCGACCGCCTCCGGCTCGACGTCGGCACGGTAGCCGCGGATCACGCCACTGGCCTCCAGCTTGCCGATCCGCTCGTGCACCGCCGGCGCCGACAGCCCCACCTGTCGGGCGAGTTCGGCGAACGAGAGCCGGGCATTGCCCCGCAGCAGTTCGACCAGGCTCAGATCAATGGCGTCCACGGCATCAGACCCTAATCGGAGCACCCGTGGTCCGAGACATCCGGTCGAAAGAAATCGACCAAAACAAACTTAGTTCGCAAATACTACCTGCTAACTTCCCACACAGTGCGTTTTCCGCGTTTCCCGGACACGGCACGCTAGCGGTGCTCTAATGACCGTACGTCCCTATCAAAGGCTCCGGCCCACGCCCCGCGGGGGTGGCGTGAGCTGCCCGGAGACTCTGTCGACGCGAGGAGGGGGCCGTGGACACTGGAGACCGTCTGCTGACGCCGGGCGAGGTGGCTGCGCTTTTCCGCGTCGACCCGAAAACCGTGACCCGATGGGCCGCGGCCGGCCGGATCGGCAGCATCCGCACGCCCGGCGGACACCGGCGCTTCCGCGAGTCGGAGGTCCGGGCCCTGCTGGAGGGTGAGGGCGTCCTCGACGAACTCGAAGAGGGCCCCGAGAACCGGCCCCGTAACGCCGGCCCGGCGAACCCGCCCGGCGGCGGCCCGGCCGGCGCCGGCAACATGGGCATGCACTGACCGACCCGGCCGGTGCTCAGGAGCCCTCGGCCCGGGCGGCACCCAACTCACCCGCCCAGCGCCGGAAGAGGGTGTGCTCCACACCGAGCGCGTCCAGCACCTTGCCGGCCACGAAGTCGACCAGTTGCCCGGCGGAGGCCGCCGCGCCCGCACCGTAGAACCCCGGGCTGGCCGGCAGCACCACCGCGCCGGCGTCGTACAGGGTGATCAGGTGTTCGAGGTGGCTGCGGGTCACCGGCGTCTCCCGGGGCACCACGACCACCGGTCGGCGCTCCTTGAGATTGACCTCCGCCGCCCGCTGCAGCAGGTCCTTGGACAGACCGATCGCGATGCCGGCGCAGGCCGCCGTGCTCGCCGGCACCACCGCCATGCCCCGCACCGGATAGGACCCGCTGCTCGGGCCGGCCGCCAGGTCGCCGGCCGCCCAGTGCACGATGTCGGCGGTGGCCAGGTCGCGTCCCAGCCACCGGGCCAGGTCGTCCTTCCAGCGCCCGTCCCGGAACGGCAGCCCGGTCTCGTCGAGGATCGTGAGCCGGGCGGCCCGGGAGACCACCAGATCGACGGCCTCACCCGCGTCGAGAAGCGCGCGCAGCACGGCCGCCGCGTACGGCGTACCGGACGCGCCTGAGACACCGATCACCCACGGCCTTCGCATAGCGTTTAGCCTCTCGTGAGACGACGGCCGGCTGATCACCGACCCACCCGGCTATTCGCCCCCGATGCCGGTCTTCCCATCGGGCGTGCGATGCCGGACGGTCGTGACGAGACAGCGGGCAGGTACGCGCGAAGGGCAGGGCATTGAGTATCGATCATGCACGACCGATGTACGCGGCGTGCCCGATCCCGCCACGAATCTCCCCGTACGCCGAGGAGGTTCAGCGCTGGCTGGTCGACTGGGTGCGCGGCACCGGCCTGCCCCTGGACGAGACCGGTGCCCGACGGCTGGCCTCCGGCGGCTTCGCCCGCTACGCCGGCCGTCTCTACCCGACGGCGACGGCCGCCGACCTGCGCACCCTGACCGCGCTGTTCACCTGGTTCTTTCTGATCGACGACGCCTGGGACGGACCGGCGGTGCCCGGTCAGCAGCACCTGCGGGCCGTACGCGACGAGATCCTGACGGTGCTGCGGACCGGGGCCGCCACTCCGCCCGGCCCCGGCGCGCTGTTCACCGGACCGCTGCGCCGGATGCTGGTCGACGCCTGGCGGGAGCCGTACGGGCGGCTGACGGCGACGGCCCGGAGCCGGTTCGTCGACGCGGTCGCCCATCATCTCGACGGGGTGCTGGTCGAGGCCGCCAACAAGGCCACCGGCCGCCGTCCCGGGATCGCCGAATACGTCGAACTGCGCCGGGCCACGTCGGCGGCGTACGTCTCGTACACCTTGATCGAGTTTGCGACCGGCTCGGCGCTGCCGGACCGGATCCACCGGCACCCGCTGGTGCACGAGATCGCCACCACCGCCAACGACCTGCTGTCCTGGTTCAACGACGTGGTCTCGCTGGAGCACGACACGGCGGTGGCCGGCGGCCACAATCTGGTGCTGGCGGTGGCCGCCGAGGAGCGGCTGCCGGTGGCCGAGGCGATCGGGGCGGTGGAGACGCGGTGGCGCACGACGATGCGCCGGTTCACCGAGCTGCGGGCGGCACTGCCACGGTTCGGCCGGGCGGTCGACGGGCCGCTGGCGGAGTATCTCGACGGGGTGGCCAACTCGGTGCGCGGCACCATCGACTGGTCGCTGGAGTCGGCCCGCTACCGGGGGCACGATGCCGGCAAGCCGGCCCCGTGCGCCCCGGACCCCAAGGCCGGCTGACACCGGCCCGACCGACCCGACCCCATCGGGGATGCGGGCCCGGCCGGCCCGTCCCCGTCAGGGGCGCAGGCCGAGCCGCACGACCAGGTCGAGCAGCGCGAAGAAGAAGAGCGCGATGCCGACGAAGCCGTTGGCGGTGAAGAAGGCGCGGTTGACCCGGGACAGGTCGGTCGGCGTGACCACCACGTGCTGGTAGGCGAAGGCGGCCGCCGTCAGCACCAGCCCGATCCACCACGGCCAGCCGAAGCCGACCAGCGCACCGAACCAGACGAAGAGCGCGAACGTCACCACGTGGGCGACGGTGGAGGCGTGCAGCGCCCAGCCGATGCCGTACCGGGCCGGCACCGACCGGACCCCGATCTCCCGGTCGACCGCGGTGTCCTGGCAGGCGTAGATCAGGTCGAAGCCGCCGATCCACAGCCCGACGGCCGCACCGAGCAGCCAGGCCGGCCCCGAGCCCTCGAACGTGCCGGTGACGGCGAGCCAGGCGCCGACGGGTCCGACCGCCTGCGCGACCGCCAGGATCGCGTGCGGCCAGTCGGTGAACCGCTTGCCGTAGGGGTAGACGACCAGCGGCACCACGGCGAGCGGCGCGAGTGCCAGGCAGAGCGGGTTGAGCGCCGCCGCCGCGGCCAGGAAGACGACGATCGCGACGCCCGCGCCGGTCCAGGCCGTCCGGACGCTCACCGCACCGGTCACCAGTTCCCGGCCCGCCGTACGCGGGTTCCGGGCGTCGATCCGCCGGTCGATGATCCGGTTGGCGGCCATGGCGAAGGTACGCGCCCCGACCATCGCGATCGTGATCAGCAACAGGTCGAGCCAGCGGATCCGGCCGCCGTCGACCTGCATGGCGGTCAGCGCGGAGAGGAAGGCGAACGGGAGCGCGAAGACCGAGTGTTCGATGGCGACCAGCCGCAGGAACGCCTTCACCCGACCGGGTGCGGGGGCGGTGGTGGTCACGAGATGCCGTATTCCTTCCAGCGCTTGTCGACCAGCGAGGTCACCTCCGGCGACATCGTCATCCGCTCCGGCCAACCCCGGGTGTAACCCTCGGTCGGCAGCTTGCGGGTCGCGTCGACACCCGCCTTGCCGCCCCAGAACTGCTGGTAGGACGAGTGGTCGAGGTGGTCGACGGGGCCTTCGGTGAGCAGCAGGTCGCGGGAGTAGTCGACGTTGCCGAAGGCTCGGAAGGCGACCTCGTTGTAGTCGTGGACGTCGCAGTCCTCGTCGACGACGATGATCAGCTTGGTCAGCGACATCAGGTGGGCGCCCCAGATCGCGTTCATGACCTTCTGGGCGTGCTTCGGGTAGCGCTTGCGGATCGAGACGATCGCGCAGTTGTGGAAGACGCCGGCGGCGGGCAGGTCGTAGTCGACGATGTCCGGGATCAGCAGCTTGAGCAGCGGCTGGAAGATCCGCTCGGTGGCCTTGCCCAGGCCGTGGTCCTCCTGCGGCGGCTGGGAGGTGACGATCGAGTGGTAGACGGGGTCGCGCTGCATCGTCATGCACTCGACGTGCATCACCGGGAACGGCTCGACCGGCGTGTAGAAACCGGTGTGGTCGCCGAAGGGGCCCTCCGGCAGCCGCTCGCCCGGCTCGATGTAGCCCTCCAGCACGATCTGGGCGTGCGCCGGCACCTGGATCGGGACGGTGAGGCAGTCGACCATCTCGACCCGCTCGCCGCGCAGGTAGCCGGCGAACAGGTATTCGTCGATGTCGCCGGGGAGTGGCGCCGACGCCGAGTAGCAGACGACCGGGTCGGCGCCGATCGCGACGGCGACCGGCAGCCGCTCGCCGCGCCGCTCGGCGACGGCGTGGTGCGCGGTGGAGTCCTTGTGGATCTGCCAGTGCATGCCGAGCGTGTTGTGCGAGTGCTGCTGGAGCCGGTAGAGGCCGAGGTTGCGCTTGCCGCTCTCCGGGTGCTTGGTGTGGGTCAGCCCGTAGTTGTGGAAGATGCCGCCGTCGCCGGGCCACACCTGCAGGCCCGGCAGCCGGTTCAGGTCGACGTCCTTGCCCTTGTAGACGACCTGCTGGCAGGGAGCGGTCTTGACCTTCCTCGGCGGCAGCGACTTGAGTTGCAGCACCTTGCCGAGTCCTTCGCGGATGCCGGACCAGCCGACCGGCAGCTCCGGCTTGATCATCGCGCCGATCCGGGCGCCGACCTCGTTCAGATCGTCGACGCCGAGTGCCATCGACATCCGCTTCTCGGTGCCGAAGAGGTTGATCGCGACCGGCATCTCGCCCCGGGTGGGCCGCTCGAAGAGCAGCGCCGGGCCGTCGGCCCGGACCGTACGGGTGACGATCTCGCTGATCTCCAGCGTCGGATCGACCGGTACGCCCACCCGGCGCAGCTCACCGGCGCTCTCCAGCGCCGCGAGGAAGTCCTTCAGGTCCTGGTACGGGAACCCACGTGCCGCCATGCTTCGCAGACTTTCCTTCCGGTCGACGTACGGCCGCGGGGTCGGTTGGCCCGACCCGGTCAGGCGTACGAGTGCAGGCCCTCGAAGAACAGGTTCACGCCGAAGAGGTTCATCAGCATGCTGAGGAAGCCGATGATCGCGATCCAGGTGGCGACCTTCCGCTTCACGCTCGGGGTGGCCCGGGCGTGCAGGTAGCCGGCGTAGATCACCCAGGAGATGAACGACCAGGTCTCCTTGGGGTCCCAGCCCCAGTAGCGGCCCCACGACGCCTCGGCCCAGATCGCCCCGCCGATGACACCCATCGTCCACAGCGGGAAGGCGAAGGCGTGGATCCGGAAGGTGAGCCGTTCGAGTACGTCGGCGGCCGGAACCCGCTCGGCGAGGCTGTACGGGAAGCCGCGCTTGCCCTGGTCGTAGCCGTTGCGCAGCAGGTAGAGCACCGCCGGCACGATGCCGAGCACGAACGCGCCGGAGGCGAGCCCGATCGCCGAGATGTGCACGTAGAACCAGTAGGAGTCCAGGGCCGGGACCAACGGGCCGACCGGGGTGTAGATGACCAGGCCGGTCACGCCGAGCAGGAGCACCATGACGAGGGTCATGAACAGGCCGAGGTGCCGCAGGCCGGGCCGGCGCAGCAGCAGGCCGAGCCAGGCGGCGATGCCCACGAAGGTGACCGCGAGCACGAACTCGTACATGTTGCCCCACGGCATGCGCTCGGCCGCGATGCCCCGGGTGACCAGGGTGCCGAGGTGCAGTACGGCGGCGACGACGGTGAGGACGACGGCGATGCGACCGGCGAGCGCGGCCCGGCCGGACGACGGCGGGTCGAGCCGGTCGGCGGCCGGTTCGTCGACGGCCGGTGGCTCGAAGGCCGGCTGGTCGCCGCCGGCACCGGCACCGACCAGGGCCGGTTCGCGGGCCGGCCGGACGGCGGCCCGACCCACCAGGCTGCGGTCGCCGAACGCGAACTCGACGGCGTGACAGATCATGGCGACCAGGTAGGCCATGATCGAGACCACCAGAAGCTGGTCGGACAGAGCGGCCATCAGCTTTTCCCTTCGCTGCGCTCGACCGCCGCCACGAGTTGCTTGAACTCGTCGGCGAACCCGGAGTAGTCGGTGCGCGGCAACCCACCGGCCTCCATCAAGCTACTACCGCCCGTCGTGGAAGCGGTCGCGGGGGGCTCCGTACCGGCCACGGCCGGCGTGGCGGGCCGCGCCGGCCCGGTCCGGAACCAGATCCGGCGACGCTTCCCGAAGATCGACATCATCAGGCCGGCGAGCATGACGATCGAGCTGACCAGCACGATCCGCTCACCCGGGTCGTACCGGACCGACAGCGTGATGAACTCGCGGGTGCCGACGAACTCGACCGTCGAACCGTCGTCGAGCGTCCAGCTCTCGCCGGGGCGCATCAGCTTCGCCTCGCCGATCTGCTTGAGCTTGCCGGCCTCCACCTGACGCTGGTCGAGGACGTAGACCGAGCTGGGGATGCCGGCGTCGAGACCCAGGTTGCCCCGGTAGGCGATCAGCATCAGCGCCGGCGACCGCTCGGCCGGGAACACCGAGCGGACGTACGGCGGCGCGTCCGGAGCGGTCGGCAGGTAGATGCCCTCGAAGGCCATCTGCTGGTCGGGGTCACGGTCCCCGGTCGCCGGGTCGATGTTGACGTCGGGGAACGCGGCGACACCCTCGCCGGTTAGGTTGCCGTCGGTGGTCAGGAACGGCGCCACCGAGGTCTGCACCCGGCCGAGCCGGTCGGTGTAGCGGATCACCGGGGCGTAGCCGTGGCCGAGCAGGTAGGCGCTGGCGCCGTCGAGACGTAGCGGCGAGTTGACCGAGAACTCGACGTCGCGCGGTTCACCGCCGGCCTCGTCGACCTTCGCGCTGGCCTGGAAGTACGACGGCTGGCCGGTATCCAGGAAACGGGCATCGAAGTCGGTCAGTTCGAGGCAGAACGGCGGCAGGTCGGCGGCGTCGACCCGGGGGCCGAGCCCGGTTTCGGCGTACTGCTGGAGGTTGTTGCAGAAGGCGGTGTCCGGACCGGCGACCAGCAGGCGGTTGCCGTGCCAGCCGTACCAGGAGCCGAACGCGACGCCGAACAGCACGCCGATCAGCGCGAAGTGGAAGATCAGGTTGCCGGTTTCCTTGAGGTAGCCCTTCTCCGCCGACACCTCACCGTCGCGGACCACCACCCGCCAGCGGCGCTTGCGCAGCACGGCGGCGATCCGCGCCGGGTCGGCGGCCGGCGCGGCCAGGACCGCGTGCTGCGGCAGCCGGTCGAGCCGGCGCGGCGCCGCGGGCGGCGCGGCCCGCAGGGCGCGTACGTGGTCGCGCAGGCGGGGCACGATGCAGCCGATCAGCGAGACGAAGAGCAGCACGTAGATCGCCGAGAACCACGGCGACGCGAAGACGTCGAACCCGCCGAGCCGGTCGATGATCGGATAGAGGTCGGGGTTCGCCCGCCGGTACGCCTCGACGTTCTCGATGTTGACGTCACGCTGCGGCAGGATCGAACCCGGGATCGCCGCGACGGCGAGCAGGAAGAGCAGGACCAGCGCGGTACGCATGCTGGTGAGCTGCCGCCACGAGTTGCGCAGCAGGGCCAGCACCCGGTTGGGCCGGCGCGGCGGCGGGGCGGCGGGCGGTGCGACCCGGTCCTCGACGACGGACATCAGATCACCACCGTCACGTCACCGACGTTGAAGGTGGTCTGCAGCCAGATCACGAAGTCCTGCCAGCCGCCGGTGAGCAGGGCCAGCCCGATGACGATCAGCAGCGCGCCGCCGATCCGGGTCACCCAGCGGCTGTTGCGCCGCACCGCCCGGAAGACCCCGAGCAGCCGCTGGAAGAACAACCCGAACGCGACGAACGGCAACCCCAGCCCCAGGCAGTACGCGACCGCGAGCACCACCGCCCGGTCGGTCTGCCCGCTGACCGCGGCCATCGTCGTCACCGCGCCGAGGGTCGGGCCGACGCAGGGCACCCAGGAAAGGGCGAAGACCGCACCGAAGACCGGCGCGCCGAGCAGCCCGGCGGACGGCAGCCGCCGGATGCGGAACTCGCGCTGCATGCCCGGAACGAGGCCGAGAAAGGCCAGGCCGAGCACGATCACGATCAGCCCGGCGGCGATCTCCAGGGCCCGCTCGTACTCGAACAGCACCCGCCCGATGCTGGCGAACAGGATCGCGGTGGCGGTGAAGACCACGGTGAACCCGGTGATGAACAGCAGCGTCCCGGCCAGCATCCGGCCCCGGACCGCGGTCGGCGTACGGGTCGCCACGGCGACCCCGCCGCCGGTGCCGTCGGGTTCGCCGGTCGGTGGAACGGCCGGCGCCGGCCGCCGCGCGTCGAGGTCGGCGCCGGCCAGCCCGGTCACGTAGGACAGGTAGCCCGGCACCAGCGGAAGCACGCACGGGGAGAGGAAGCTGACCAGGCCGGCCAGGGCGGCCGCGCCGATCGCCAGCAACAACGGGCCGCCCTGGGCGATCTCCGCGAAGGTCTCACCCATCAGCGGTCCCGCGGCCGTTCCGCGGCGATCCGGGCGACGATCGGTTCCAGCGTCTCCTGCCGTACCGCCTTGCGGATCACCACCGCGATCCGGCCGTCGCGGTCGAGGACCACGGTGGCCGGAATGGTGTTGGGCGGTACGTCGAAGGCCAGCGCGAGCCGGCTCGCCGGGTCGAAGAGGCTCGGGTAGCTGACCCGGCCCTCCTCGAAGGCGATGGCCTTGTCGCGGGCGTCCTGGATGTTGATGCCGAGGAAACGCACGCCGCTGTCCTTGGTCGCCTGGTAGGTGCCTTCCAGGTCGGCGGCTTCGGCCCGGCACGGCGCGCACCACGAGCCCCAGAAGTTGACCACCACGACCTGGCCCCGGTCCTGGATGACGTCGTAACGACCGCTGTCGAGCAGTTCACCCGCGACCTCGGGGGCGGCCGGCCGGTCGTCCGGGGCGCATTCGATCACGCCGTCCGGCGTGGTGTCGCAGTCCTGCTCCCAGCCGCCGTCGCGGGTGCAGCCGGCCAGCGCGACGGCCGCGAAGAGGGCCACCAGCAGCGCCAGGCGGCCGGGCCGGCTCGCACCCGCCCTTTTCACCGCGCTCACGGCTGCACTCGACCTGGTCGCCGCGTTCGCGGCTGCGATCTGCACGGCCGTCACGCGCCCTTGGCCGTACGGGCCCCTGGCGACATGGCGACCAGGTGCGCGGCCGGCTCCGAGTAGCCGATTCCGACGACCTTGGCCCCGTCGAAGTGGAAGGACGTGAGGCTGGCCAGCCCGCACTGCCGCTTGCGCGGGTCGTGCCACAGGCGCTTGCGCTCGACGTGCCGGCGCAGCGTCCAGATCGGCAACTGGTGGGAGACGCAGACCGCTTCGCGGCCCTCGGCGGCGACCCGGGCGGCGTGCACGGCGGCGAACATGCGCTCGGCGATGACGGTGTACGCCTCACCCCACGACGGCGTCATCGGGTCCCGCAGCACCCACCAGTTGCGGGGGTCACGGAAGGAGCCGTCGCCGGGCGACACCCGCTTGCCCTCGAACCAGTTCGCGCTCTCGATCAGCCGCTCGTCGACGGCGACCTGGAGGCCGAACTGCGCGGCGATGGGTTCGGCGGTGTCCTGGGCCCGTTCCAGCGGGCTCGCCACGACGTAGGAGATGTCCCGGTCGGCCAGCGCCTGCGCGGCCGCCTTGGCCATCTGCGTGCCCAGTTCGGACAGGCGGTAGCCGGGTAGTCGCCCGTAGAGGATCTTCTCCGGGTTGTATACCTCACCGTGCCGCAGCACATGGACGACCGTCTCAGCCACCGTTCACCCCCGCCTGTCAACCACCGTGCGTCCGCGCGGCCGCGGCCGCGTCGGCGGCAGCCGGAAGGGCCGCCGCGATCTGCTCCAGTGCGGCGTCGTCCAACGCCGCCGAGACGAACCACGACTCGAACGCGCTCGGCGGCAGGTAGACCCCGGCCGAGAGCATCGCGTGGAAAAAGGCCCGGAACGCGGCGGTGTCCTGGGTGCGCGCGCTGTCGTAGTCGACGACGTCGGCCTCGGTGAAAAAGATCGAGAACATGTTGCCGGCGTACGACAGCCGGTGCGGGACACCGGCGGCGGCCAGCGTGTCGGACGCGAGCTTGCCCACGGTGGCGGACAGTTCGTCGAGCCGGGTGTAGAGCGCCGCGTCGGCCAGCCGCAGGGTGGCCAGGCCGGCGGCGCAGGCCAGCGGGTTTCCGGACAGCGTGCCGGCCTGGTAGACCGGGCCGGCGGGGGCGAGCCGGGCCATGATCTCGGCCCGGCCGCCGAAGGCGGCGGCGGGCAGCCCGCCACCCATGACCTTGCCGAACGTGAACAGGTCGGCGTCGACCGGGTCGAGCCCGGCCCAGCCGCCGGCGGAGACCCGGAAGCCGGTCATGACCTCGTCGACGATCAGCAGCGCGCCGTGTTCGTGCGCGATCCGGGCCAGTTCCTGGTTGAAGCCGTCGCGGGGGGCGACCACGCCCATGTTGCCCGGGGCCGCCTCGGTGATGACGGCCGCGATGTGCTCGCCGTCGGCCGCGAACGCCGCCGCGACCGCGGCCGGGTCGTTGTAGGGCAGCACGATCGTCTCGCTGGCCGCGGCGCCGGTGACGCCGGGCGAGTCGGGCAGGCCGAGGGTGGCGACGCCGGAGCCGGCGGCGGCGAGCAGCGCGTCGACGTGGCCGTGGTAGCAGCCGGAGAACTTCACGATCCGGGACCGCCCGGTGAAGCCGCGGGCCAGCCGGATGGCCGACATGGTCGCCTCGGTGCCGGAGTTGACCAGACGGACCTGCTCGACCGGGGTACGGGCGACGATCTCGGCCGCCAGCTCGACCTCGCCGGCGGTCGGGGTGCCGAAGCTGGTGCCCCGCGCGGCGGCCTCCTGCACGGCGGCGACCACCTCCGGGTGGGCGTGCCCGAGGATCAATGGGCCCCAGGAGCTGACCAGGTCGACGTAGCGGCGGCCGTCGGCGTCGAAGAGCCACGGGCCGACGCCGCGGGCCATGAACCTCGGCGTGCCGCCGACCGCCTGGAAGGCGCGCACGGGAGAATTGACCCCGCCCGGGATGATGCGTCGGGCGCGGTCGAACAGGGCCTCGGAGGCGGGCGCGTCAGCCGGGAATCGGCTGGCACCGGCGGTATGCGTTTCGGTCACGGTGCTGCCATTCTGACAGCGCTGCGGCGCTGGCTGGCAGCCACCCCTGCCGAGGGCAGTCAACGTCACCCGGTGGAACCCACCGGTCACCGGCGCCGTCCGGTCGACGGGCCGGGTGGGCGAGAGCGCGATAAGGTGGCCTTGTGGAGCGTCCGGAGCTGTCGATCGCGGTGCAGCGTACGGCCGACGAGGCGGTGGTGACCCTGGTCGGCGAGATCGACATGCTCACCGCGGCACGCCTGTCGAGCACGGTGAACGAACTGTTGATCGATCCACCGGCCCGGATCGTCCTGGACCTGGCCGGTGTGACGTTCTGCGACTCCCAGGGGCTGGGCACCCTTGTCGTGCTCAGCCGTAAGGCGAGCCACTCACGCAGCCCGCTGATCCTCACCAACGTGGGCGACTTCCTGCTGCGGGTGCTCGACATCACCGGCCTGCGTTCGGCGCTGATGGTGCGAAACGAGCAGTCCGCCGGCTGATCCGGGCGCGGTCGTCGCGGCTGGCGTCGTCGTCGGTGCTGGCGCGATCTTCGCGGCTGGCGCGGTCGCCCGGCCGCTCAGCGGTCCCCGGCGTCGACCGTGGCCAGCGCTCCGAGCACCGCGGATCCGGTGGCGAACCCGACCACCACGAAGACGGCGGCCTGCAGCCAGCCGCTGGCGCCGGCCAGCAGCGAGTGGGCCAGCAGCACGCAGAGCAGACCGGCGATCGGGCCGCTGAGCAGCGCCAGCAGGATCGCCGTACGCCGCCGGCCGGGGCTCGGCCGCGGAAGCGTGTGGAACCGGTACAGCGGGTCGAGGTGACCGGGCGCGGGGAACGTCTCACGCTGCGACATGCCCCGACAACTACCCGCATCGACAGCGCTGGAAACGGCACCCGGCCGGCTCCGCGGTGCGGCGAGCCGTCAGGCGCCGGTTCCCCAGCGGGCCTGCTCCAGCAGTTCGACGGCGCGCTCGCGGGCCGACGGGTCGTCGGAGCGCAGTTGGGCCGTTGCCGCGTCGACGGCCTCGGTCAGCGACCGCCACTGCGCCTCGCGGGCGCGTACGGCCTCGGACTGCGCCGCCAGCTGGCGGCTCTTGGTCCACAGGTCGACAAAAATCGACACCTTGGCCCGGAGCACCCACGGGTCGAACGGCTTGGTGAGGTAGTCGACCGCGCCGACCGCGTAGCCGCGCAGGGCGAGCTGCGCGTCGCGGTCGGCGGCGGTCAGGAAGATGATCGGCACGTGCCGGGTACGTTCCCGGCGCTTGATGTGGCTCGCCGTCTCGAAACCGTCCATGTCGGGCATCTGGGCGTCGAGCAGGATCACCGCGAAGTCGTCGACCAGCAGCCGCTTCAGGGCGGCCTCACCGCTCTCGACTGCGACCGACTGCACCGGCAGTCCCTGGAGGATCGCCTCCAGGGCGAGCAGATTGTCCTTCCGGTCGTCGACGAGCAGCGCTTTCGCCATTTCGGTCACTGGGTGGGGCCCTTCGTCGTGGTGCCGGCTGCGTACGCGTCCGTCCCGGACGCCCGGACGGTCACGCCTTTACCTCCCGCCCCCCGCCGTTGACCCAGTCCGCCATCAGGGCGATCAGGTCGTCGAGGTCGACGGGTTTGGTGATGTAGTCGCTGGCCCCGGCCGCCAGGGCGGACTCCCGGTCACCCGGCATCGCCTTGGCGGTCAGGAACACCACCGGCAGGTCCGCGAACCGGTGATTGCGCCGGATCGCCCTGGTCGTCTCGTATCCGTCCTGGTCAGGCATCATCGCGTCCATCAACACGATATCGACCTCGGGATGCTCGGCGAGCAGGCGTACCCCTTCGGCGCCGTTGTCGGAATAGAGCACCGTCATCCCGTGCAGTTCGAGCGCGCTGGTCAGGGCGAAGACGTTCCGTACGTCGTCGTCGATGATCAGCACGGTGGTGCCGTCGAGCTGGCGGGTGACCGGCGCGGCCGGCAGCTCCTCGGCGGCCGGCAGCACCAGCGACGGGCTGACGCGGGCCGGCGGCAGCGGGGTCGGCCCCGGCGTCACCACCGCGTCCGGCGCGAGCACGTCCGGCAGGAACAGCGTGAACGTCGACCCCTGCCCGGGCGCGGACGAGACGACGATCGTGCCGCCGAGCAACTGGGCGATGTCCCGGCTGATCGACAGGCCCAGGCCGGTTCCGCCGTACCGGCGGCTGGTGGTGCCGTCGGCCTGCTGGAACGCCTCGAAGATCAGCGACAGCTTGTCGTCGGAGATCCCGATCCCGGTGTCGATCACCGCGAAGGCCACCACCTGGCGGGCGGTCGCCAGCGCCGGTACGTCGAAGTACATCCCCTCCGGAGCCTGGCCGATCTGGAGCCGTACCGCCCCGGTGTCGGTGAACTTGACCGCGTTGGAGAGCAGGTTGCGCAGGATCTGCTGGAGGCGCTGCGCGTCGGTGACGACCACCGGCGGCAGGTCCCGGGTGATCTGCACCTGGAACTCGAGGTTCTTCTCCTCGGCCTGCGGGGCGAACGCCTGCTCGACGTAGGCCTGGATGTCGGCGAAGCCGACCTCGGTCGGCTCGACGTCCATCCGGCCGGCCTCGATCTTCGACAGGTCGAGGATGTCGTCGATCAGGGAGAGCAGGTCGGACCCAGCGCTGTGGATCGTGCGGGCGAACTCGATCTGCTTCGGGCTGAGGTTCTGCTCGGTGTTGTCGGCCAGCAGCCGGGCGAGCAGGAGCAGCGAGTTCAGCGGCGTACGCAGCTCGTGGCTCATGTTGGCGAGGAACTCCGACTTGTACGCCGACGCCCGGGACAGCTGCTGGGCCTTCTCCTCCAGACCGATCCGGGCCATCTCGATCTCGCGGTTCTTGGTCTCGATGTTGCCCTTCTGCTCCGACAGCAGTTGCGCCTTGTCCTCCAGTTCGGCGTTGGTGCGCTGCAGTTCCGCCGACTGCTCCTGCAACTCGTGGGCCAGTCGCTGGGACTGGGCGAGCAGTTCCTCCGTACGCCGGTTGGCCTGGATCGTGTTGAGCGCGATCCCGATCGTGGCGACGAGCCGTTCGAGGAAGGTCAGGTGCAGTTCGGAGAAGGCGGCGACGCAGGCGAACTCGATGACGCCGAGCAGTTCGCCCTCGAAGAGGACCGGCAGGACGACCAGGTCGCGCGGGGTGGCTTCGAGCAGGCCGGAGCGCAGGGTGAGCTGGCCGGCCGGCGCGGTGGCGCCGACCCGGATGATCCGCCGGGACACCGCGACCTGGCCGACGAGCCCTTCGCTGGGCCCGAAGGTGACGTCGTGGTTGCGGGCGACGTAGCCGTACGATGCGGTCAGCCGCAGCCGGGTGACGGCCTCGTCGTTGTCGGCGAGGAAGAAGGCGCCGAGTTGCGCGTCGACGAGCGGTGTCACCTCGGTCATGATCATCCGGCAGACCTCGCCGAGGTCCCGCTGGCCCTGGAGCAGCCCGCCGATCCGGGCCAGGTTGGAGTCGAGCCAACCCTGCTCGGCGTTCTTCTTGGTCGTCTCGCGGAGCGTGACGATCATCTGGTTGATGTTGTCCTTCAGCTCCGCGACCTCGCCCTGCGCCTCGACCGCGATTCGCTGGGTCAGGTCACCGCGGGTCACCGCGGTCGAAACCTGGGAGATCGCCCGCAGCTGGGTGGTCAGGGTGGAGGCGAGCTGGTTGACGTTGTCGGTCAGGTCACGCCAGGTGCCGGCGACGCCACGCACCTGGGCCTGGCCGCCGAGCTTGCCCTCGATGCCGACCTCGCGGCCGACCCGGGTCACCTCGTCGGCGAACGACGACAACTGGTCCACCATCGTGTTGACGGTCGACTTCAGCTCCAGGATCTCGCCCTGCGCGTCGACGGTGATCTTCTGACCGAGGTCGCCGCGGGCCACCGCCGTGGTGACCGAGGCGATGTTCCGCACCTGGGCGGTCAGGTTCGACGCCATCGAGTTGACGTTGTCGGTCAGGTCACGCCAGGTGCCCGAGACGCCACGCACCTGGGCCTGACCACCGAGCTTGCCCTCGATGCCGACCTCGCGGGCCACCCGGGTCACCTCGTCGGCGAACGACGACAACTGGTCCACCATCGTGTTCACCGTCGACTTCAGCTCCAGGATCTCGCCCTGCGCGTCGACGGTGATCTTCTGCGAGAGGTCGCCGCGCGCGACCGCGGTGGAGACCTGGGCGATGTTGCGGACCTGGGCGGTCAGGTTCGACGCCATGAAGTTGACGTTGTCCGTGAGGTCGCGCCAGGTGCCGGCCACACCGCGCACCTGGGCCTGACCGCCGAGCTTGCCCTCGGTGCCCACCTCGCGGGCCACCCGGGTCACCTCGTCGGCGAACGACGACAACTGGTCCACCATCGTGTTCACCGTCGACTTCAGCTCCAGGATCTCGCCCCGGGCGTCGACCGTGATCTTCTGCGACAGGTCGCCCTTGGCGACGGCCGTGGTGACCGAGGCGATGTTCCGCACCTGCGAGGTCAGGTTCGACGCCATCGAGTTGACGTTGTCCGTGAGGTCGCGCCACGTGCCGGAGACGCCCTTGACCTGGGCCTGGCCGCCGAGCTTGCCCTCGGTGCCCACCTCGCGGGCCACCCGGGTCACCTCGTCGGCGAACGACGACAACTGGTCCACCATCGTGTTCACCGTCGACTTA
>NZ_JBFBCH010000009.1:259847-285581 GCF_040683055.1 Polymorphospora sp. NPDC051019
TACTTCAGCTCCAGGATCTCGCCCCGGGCGTCGACCGTGATCTTCTGCGACAGGTCGCCCTTGGCCACCGCTGTCGACACCTGTGAGATGTTCCGGACCTGTGAGGTGAGGTTGCCGGCGAGCTGGTTGACGTTCTCGGTGAGGTCGCGCCACGTGCCGGACAGGCCACGCACCTGGGCCTGACCACCGAGCTTGCCCTCGATACCGACCTCGCGGGCCACCCGGGTGACCTCGTCGGCGAACGACGACAACTGGTCGACCATCGTGTTGACGGTGTCCTTGAGTTCCAGGATCTCGCCCTGGGCGGCCACGGTGATCTTCTGCGACAGGTCGCCGTTGGCCACCGCCGTCGACACCTGGGCGATGTTCCGCACCTGGGCGGTCAGGTTCGACGCCATCGAGTTGACGCTGTCGGTGAGGTCCTTCCACGTGCCGGCGACGTTGGGCACCTCGGCCTGGCCGCCCAGCTTGCCCTCGGTGCCCACCTCGCGGGCCACCCGGGTCACCTGCTCGGCGAAGAGCCGCAGCGTGTCGGTCAGCGAGTTCATCGTGTCGGCCAGCTCGGCGACCTCGCCGCGCGCCGACACGGTGATCTTCTGCGACAGGTCGCCCCGGGCCACCGCGGTCGCCACCTGCGAGATCGACCGCACCTGGTGGGTCAGGTTGGAGGCCATCGTGTTGACCGAGTCGGTCAGGTCCTTCCACGTGCCGGCGACGCCGCGTACGTCGGCCTGGCCGCCCAGCTCGCCCTCGGTGCCCACCTCCCGGGCCACCCGGGTCACCTCGTCGGCGAACGACGAGAGCTGGTCGACCATCGTGTTGACGGTGCGGCCGATGCGCAGGAACTCGCCGCGCAGCGGCCGGCCGTCGATCTCCAGGTGCATGTGCTGGGAGAGGTCGCCGTCGGCGACCGCGACGATGACCCGGGCGATCTCGGTGGTCGGCCGACCGAGGTCGTCGATCAGGGAGTTGATCGCCCGCTGGCCGTCTGCCCACGCGCCGTCGAAGCCCTCCTCGTCCAGCCGCTCGGTGAGCCGGCCGTCCCGCCCGACGATCCGGCTGATCCGCCGTACGTCGAGGTTCTGCCGCTCTTGCAACCCGACCACCTCGTTGAAGGCGTCGACGACCTCGCTGCCGACACCGGTGCGCCGGGGCAGCCTCGTCTTCAGCTCGCCCCGGCGGACCCTGCGCAGCGCCTCGGCCAACTCGTCGAGCAGGACAGCTTCCTCGGACCGGGTCGGGTCGGCGGCCGGGGCCTGCTGTTTTGCCGTCGTCATCGCGCCTCGCTCAGTTCTGGGACAGGGCAGCACGTCCACCGGCCGTTTCTTGCCGGCCGGTACCTCATCATTGCTCCTTTGCGGCGCCGAGTGCGAGCGTGACCATGCCTGGGCGTACCCGGTCGGGTGCCCGGCTTGGAGGATCAGGGGCCGCCGGTGGAGGATGCAGGGGTGTCAGCGGAGACCGGACAGGGCCCGATGGGCGCGGACGAGCACGTCCGCAGGGTTCGGCTCCCCGCCGACCGGCGTACGCCGGCGGCCGCGCGGGCCGTGGTGCGATCGGTGCTCGCCGACGCCGACCTCGACGAACTGCTCAACGAGGCGTTGCTGCTGACCACCGAACTCTCGACCAACGCGGTCATGCACGCCAAGACCGAACTGGACATCGAGGTGGTCGCCGACCCCGCCGGGCTGACCGTGACGGTCACCGACTTCGCGGCCGGCCCCTTGGAAACAGTACGGGTCACTCCGAAAAATGACCATACGGACATATCCGAAGTGTCGGAGCGGGGACGTGGCCTGCTGCTCGTCGACCACTTCTCCAGCCGGTGGGGCACCACCCACCTGCCGACCGGCAAGGGCGTGTGGTTCCGGCTCGACCGCAAGGGTGGTCCGGCGGCCGATCCGCCGCCGGCCGACCACCGGCACAATCCCGGCCCGTCACCCACCCCGACGATCACCACCGCCGCGGAGCCGAGCGACGCCCCGAGCGCCGGCGCGATGAACGCGCTGATGCACGTCGCCCCCGACGCCTACGCCGACGACACGCTGTCCGACTTCGCCGGCGCGCTGCTCGCCCGGGTCGCCGAGATGGTCGGTGCCGCCGGTGGGGCGGTCCGCCTCGACCGTGGCGACGGCGCGGGCGCCCAACTGCTCGCCCGGTACGGCCGGCACCCGCGTCCCGAGGACGACCTGGTGCGCGTCCCGCTCGCGGTCAACCGGCCGTACTCCGGCGAACTGGAACTCGACGCCGCGCCCTCCGGGTATGCCCGGCCGCTGGCCGCGCTCGTCGCCGAACGGCTCTCCCTGCACCTGGAGAACGACCGGCTGCGCCGGGCCGACGTACGCCGGCAGACCTGGTTGACGTTCCTCGCCGAGGCCAGCGAACTGCTCGCCCAGTCGCTCGACGTCGAGCTGACCATGGCCCTCATCCCGCAGCTCGTGGTGCCGCGGCTGGGGCAGTGGTGCGCGGTGCACACCACCGACGAGTGGGGACGGCTGCACCTGGCGGCCGCCAGCCACGCCGACGAATCTGTCCTGCCCCAACTGCACGACCTGCTCAAGGAGAACGGCTCCGACTCGCTGCACGGGCGGCTGCGCGAGGCGTCGCGGTCCGGTTCGCAGGTGCCGCTCGGCGCGCCGATGGACGGGATCGCCGTACCGCTGATCGCCCGGGGCCAGCGGCTCGGCACCCTCGCGGTCGGCCGGCACCAGCGGCACCGGCACGACCCCGACGAGGTGGCCGTCCTCGAAGACGTGGCCCGGCGGGCCGCGCTGGCCATCGACAACGCGCGGATCCACGACGAGCGTCGCCGCATCGCGCACACCCTGCAACAGTCGCTGCTGCCGCCGGTGCTGCCGGTGGTCGAGGGCATCGGCTTCGCCGCCGAATACGTCCCGACCGGCGACACCGCCGCCGTCGGCGGCGACTTCTACGACGTCGTACCGCTGCCCGACGGTCGCTGGCTGGTGGTCATCGGCGACGTGTCCGGCAAGGGCGTACAGGCCGCTGCGGTGACCGGGCTCGTCCGGGACGTCATCCGGGTGCTCGTCGGCGACGGCAAGCCGCTGCCCGAGGCGCTGGCCCGGCTCAACAAGACCCTGGTCGAGCGCGGCGGCGGACGCTACTGCACGCTCGCCCTCGCGGCGGTCGGCCGGGCCGGCGACGGACTGCTCGACGTGTCGCTGCACCTGGCCGGTCACGACCGGCCGGTGCTCGTACGCACCGACGGCCGGGCCTCGTTCGTCGGCACCGGCGGCACCGCCCTCGGGCTGCTCGACACGATCGCCTCGCCGTCGGTCGGAGTGCCGCTGCGCCCCGGCGACGCGCTGGTGTTCTACACCGACGGGGTGACCGAGCGGCGGCGCGGCCGGGAACTGTTCGGCACCGAACGGCTGCGCGACGCCGCCGGGCCGCTCGCAGGATACTCCGCCGACGTGGTGGCGGCCCGGCTGCGCAGTGCGACGCTCGGCTTCTCGGTCGAGTCGCCGCGTGACGACATCGCGATCCTGGTCATCCGCAACGACGGCACCGCCTGATCCGTCGGCCGGTCGGCCGGATGATTCGAAACCCTCGACCGTTCGCGGGATTCGGGTTCAGTGCCGTCGGGTCGCGGCGGGTGGGTCCTCGGGCTGACGCGGCGCGCTGACGCCGGCGCCGTCGGACGCTGCCCGGGGCTGGTCGACGGCCTGCGCGAGCAGGAGACAGGCGAAAGCCGCCAGCGCCAACACCGTCCGGACCAGATGCAGGGACCACCAGCGGTCGCGCAGGTCCGACCAGGTGCCGGGAGGCTCGTCGGGGTGCCACGAGTCCGCGATGTCGTTGAGCGGTTCCAGCCAGGTCACGGTCAGGACGATGACGCCGATCGTCAACCCGGTGGCGGCGAGGCTCAGGACGAAGGTGAGCCCGCCGCGCCGGTAGGACAGGGTGGAGGTCGCCACCAGCAGGGCGACGCAGGTCAGCAGCAGCACCGGCATGGCCCTGCCGTAGTCGCCGTTGAGTGCCTGCCAGTACCTGACGTACGCGGGTCCGGGCAGCTCGCGCAGGGACGGGGCGAGCACGGCGAAGATCAGGCCGCCTGCGAACAGGCCGAGTAGCAGTGCCGCCGCGGTGCGCGCGATGGCCAACAGGCTCACGGGTTCCGCCCTCCACCCACCAATTAACAGGAACAACATACTTTCATTAGAGGTAGATCTAATCAACTCTTTGACAGGATGGGGCGGTGCGCAAGGAGACGAAGCGGCGCTACACCAGCGACCTGCGCCAGGAGCAGGCCGCCGCGACCCGGCAGCGAATCGCCGAAGCGGCCCGCGAGTTGATGCTGGAGCACGGATACGCCGGCACGACCATGGCGGACGTGGCCCGCGCCGCCGGCGTGGCCGTGCAGACGCTGTACTCGTCCTGCCCGGGCGGAAAGCCGGGCCTGGCCCGGCTCGTCTACGACGTCACCCTGGCCGGTGACGCCCAGCCGGTGCCACAGAGTGACCGACCGCAGGTGCACGCGATCATCGCCGAGCCCGACCCGAGCCGGAAGCTGGAGCTCTATGCCGCCATGGCGACGGCCATCTTCCAGCGGATCGGCGCGGTGCACCGCGTGCTGCGGGCGGCCGCGGGTGCCGGGCCGGGCGACGCCGGCATCGACGAGTTGCTGACCGACACCGAGCGGCAGAGGCTGGTCGGCAGCCGGGGGCCGGCCGACCACCTGTCCCAGGTGGGCGCTCTCCGCGCGGGGCTGACCGTCGACCGCGCGGCCGCCCACATCTACGCGCTGACCTCGATCGAGGTTTTCGAGCGCCTCACCGGGATCTGCGACTGGAGCGCCGCCGAATACGAGAGATGGCTGGCCCGGACGTTGATCGACACCCTGCTGGCCCCGCGGGACGGGTGCGCCCCGGCGCACGGGACGAGCCCGCCGCCGCCCGGCTAGCCGGGCGGCCTCCCGATCAGCGGCTGCCGGGGAAGCGGCCGGGGGCGAGCCGGGCGTGCGGGTCGAAGCGGTGCTTGATCCGTCGCAGCAGGGGCAGGGTGGCCAGGTCGCCCCACAGGTCGACGGCTTCCCTGATCGGCGTCGGCGCGGCGACCACCACGCAGGTGCCACCCCGGCCGAGCAGCACTCCGCGCACCGCGGCCAGGATCGCGCTCACCCGTTCCGGCGGCAGCCGGCCGGGCAGGGCCGCGTGCACGACGCCGACCCCGGCCGAGCCGCGTACGGGCACGGCGGAGCCGGCGGCGTCGCGCAGCGCGTAGATGGCGGCGTGCAGGTCGCCGACCGGCACGTCGAGTTGCAGCGCCACGTCGCCCGGACCGAACGGGTAGCGCCGCCACCAGTCGGGCGGCCCACCGTAGGCCTGCGCGTCCCCACCGGCGACCGCGACCAACTCGGCGACCCGCTCGGCCACCTCGGCGGGGCCGCCTTCGACCAGCATCGACAGGGTGCCGGGGCCGGCCGGCGGGTGGGCCGGCCGGTTTCCGGCGCCGAGCGCGGGCGTGGCCGGGCGCAGGTCGACCTCGATCGCGGCCGGCGCCAGCCCGGCCTCCCGTACGTCGCGCACCACGTCGTGCATCTCCAGCGGTGTCCAGACCGAACGGGACACCCAGACCCGGCTGGCCGGGGTCGGCTGGACCCGCAGGGTGGCCGACACCACGACGCCGAGCGCGCCGAGTGAACCGCAGAGCAGCCGGGCCGGGTCGGGCCCCGGCGTCCACGCCGCCGACCAGCCCTCCGAGCGGGTGACCGCGCCGGACGCGTCCACATAGCTGAGTCCGACCAACTGGTCGGCCGGGGTGCCGTGCAGTTGGCGCAGCGGGCCGGCCTCGTCGGCGGCGACCACGCCGCCGACCGTCGCGCCGGGTGACGGCGGGTCGAGCGGCAGTCGCTGGCCGACCCGGTCGAGTGCGGCCTGCACCGCCCGCAGCGGGGTGCCGGCGCCGATCTCGGCGACCAGTTCGTCGGGGGTGCCGTGCCGGATGCCGGCGAGCCGGCCGGTGTCGAGGACGATGTCGACCGGAGCGGCCGGCGCTCCCCAGTCGATCTTCGAACCGGCCCCGCGGGCGACCACGGACAGGTCTTCCTGCGCCGCGATCCGCAGCACGGCGGCCACGTCGTCGACCGATCCGGGTGCCGCCACCCACCGGGCCGGGGCACCGGCCACCAGATCGGCCGGTCCGGCCGGCCGGGCGAACCGGGCTCCGCAGATGTCGCCCAACCGCCGCACCAGATCGGGACCGCTCGCCGGTGTCATCGTGACCTCATCCCCGTAACGCCTCGTCATCCCCCGCAACGCCTCGTCAGCCCGCATACCGGTGGCACGTGACGTGGACCGGGAGTGGGTGGCGGGACAACCGAATCAACCACCACCGATCGTACACATGTTCGAACGAGTCGCAACGGACGTGCGTCCGCCGGGGCGAACGCGTGGGGCCCGCGTGCGCGGCACGTGTGGTGGCGACGGCGGGCGGTAACGTGGCCGTCGTGACGACTGAGACGCCCGCCACCGCCGCCCCCGTCGCCAAGCGGGTGCCCACCGAGCGCACCCACCACGACGACACCGTCATCGACGAATACGCCTGGCTCGCCCGCAAGGACGATCCGGAGACGATCGCCTACCTGAAGGCGGAGAACGAGTTCACCGAGGCCAGCACCGCCCACCTGGCGGCCCTGCGCGAGACGCTGTTCGCCGAGATCAGGCAGCGCACCCAGGAGACCGACCTGTCGGTGCCGACCCGCAAGGGCGGGTACTGGTACTACACCCGCACCGTCGAGGGCCAGCAGTACGGCATCCAGTGCCGCCGGGCGATCCGCGACGGCGAAACCGATCCGCCGATGCCCGACGACGGGGCGCCGCTCGACGGCGAGGAGATCCTGGTCGACGGCAACGCCCTCGCCGAAGGCCACGACTTCTTCGCGCTCGGCACCTTCGACCTCAGCCCCGACGGCAACCTGCTGGCATACTCGACGGACTTCGCCGGCGACGAGCGGTTCACCTTGCGGATCAAGGATCTGCGGACCGGCGAGGTGCTGCCCGACGAGGTGCCCGACACGTTCTACGGCAGCGCCTGGTCGGCCGACGGCTCCACGCTGTTTTACATCACCGTCGACGACGCGTGGCGGCCGCACCGGGTCTGGCGGCACGCGGTCGGCAGTCCCGCCGCCGACGACGTCGTCGTCTACGAGGAGACCGACGAGCGCTTCTGGGTCGGCATCGAACTGACCCGCTCGGAGAAGTTCGTCGTCATCGACGTACACAGCAAGCTCACCAGCGAGGTACGGGTCATCCCGGCGAGCGACCCGACCGGCGAGCCGATCGTCGTCGCGCCGCGCCGGCAGGGCGTCGAATACTCCGTCGAGCACCACGGGCACCGGTTCCTGATCCTGCACAACGACGGCGCCGAGGACTTCGCGCTGGCCTACACGTCGGCCGACGCGCCCGGCGACTGGGCGCCCATGATCGAGCACTCCCCCGGCACCCGGCTGGAGTCGGTCGACGCCTTCGCCAACCACCTGGTCGTCTCGATGCGCAAGGACGGCCTCACCGGGCTGCGGGTGCTGCCGATCGGCAGCACCGACACCTTCGACATCGACTTCCCCGAGCCGCTCTACAGCGTCGGGCTGTCCGCCAACCCTGAATACGACACCAACTCCGTCCGGCTGTCGTACACCTCGCTGGTCTCCCCCGATTCGATCTACGACTACGACCTGGTGACCCGCCGGCTGACCCTGCGCCGGCGCAAGCCGGTGCTGCCCGGCCCGGACGGGCGGCCGTACGACCCGGCCGACTACGAGCAGCACCGCGAGTGGGCCCTCGCCGACGACGGCACCCGGATCCCGGTCTCGCTGGTCTGCCGGGCCGGCACCCCGCGCGACGGGTCCGCGCCGTGCGTGATCTACGGCTACGGCTCGTACGAGGCGAGCATGGACCCGTGGTTCTCGGTGGCCCGGCTGTCGTTGCTCGACCGTGGGGTCATCTTCGCGGTGGCGCACGTGCGCGGCGGCGGCGAGATGGGCCGCCGCTGGTACGAGGACGGCAAGATGCTGACCAAGAAGAACACCTTCACCGACTTCGTGGCGGCGGCCCGGCACCTGGTGAAGAGTGACTGGACGTCGAGCGCCCGACTGGTGGCGCGGGGCGGTTCGGCCGGTGGGCTGTTGATGGGCGCGATCGCCAACCTGGCGCCGGACGCCTTCGCCGGCATCGTCGCGCAGGTGCCCTTCGTCGACGCGCTCAACACCATCCTGGACCCGTCGCTGCCGCTCACCGTCACCGAGTGGGAGGAGTGGGGCAACCCGCTGCGGGACCCGGAGGTCTACGCCTACATGAAGTCCTACACGCCGTACGAGAACGTGGCGGCGGTGGACTATCCGGCGATCCTGGCGGTCACCAGCCTCAACGACACCCGGGTGCTCTACCACGAGCCGGCCAAGTGGGTGGCCCGGCTGCGGGCGGTCGCACCGGAAGGCTCCTACCTGCTGAAGACCGAGATGGGTGCCGGTCACGGCGGCCCGAGCGGCCGCTACGACGCGTGGAAGGAAGAGGCGTTCGTCAACGCCTGGATCCTCGACCACCTGCTCCCGCCGGCCTGACGGTTCCCCCACGATCTTGCACTTGTCTCCCCCGTTCGCCCTGTTTGTCGGGCGACAAGTGCAAGATCGCGGGGCGTTCAGAGGGTGGCCAGGGTGGCCAGAAGAGCGGGGTCGATGTTGCCGCCGCTGACCACCGCGACGGTACGGCCACCGGGCAGTTCGTCCGCCCGGAACATCCGGGCCGCCGTGGTCACCGCCCCGCTCGGCTCCACCACCAGGCGCGCCTCGCGCACCAGCCGGGCGTTGGCCGTCCGGATCTCGTCCTCGGTGACGGTCACGATCCCGTCGAGATGCCGGCTCAGGTGGGCGAGGGTGAGTTCGGACAGGTTGGTACGCAGCCCGTCGGCGCTGGTCCGGTAGGTGTCCGCGAGGTCCCAGACGACGACCTCGCCGGCGGCGAGCGAGTCCCGGGCGTCCGCCGCGTACTCGGGTTCGACGCCGACCACGGCGACGTGCGGGGCCAGCGCCTTGACGGCGGTGGCGACCCCGGAGGCCAGCCCGCCGCCGCCGACCGGCACGAGCACCACCTCCACGTCGGGCGCCTGCTCGAGGATCTCCAGCCCGACGGTCCCCTGGCCGGCGATGACCGACCGGTCGTCGAAGGGCGGGACGAGCGTCAGCCCGCCCTCCGCCGCGAGCCGCCGGGCCTCGGTGAGCCGCTCGGCCGGCGGGACGATCACCACGGTGGCGCCGAGGGCGCGCACCTGGTCGATCTTGATCGCCGGGGCACCATCGGGGATGACGACGGTGCAGGGTGCCCCGGCGGCACGGGCGGCATAGGCGAGGGCCTGGCCGTGGTTGCCGGACGAGTGGGTGACCACCCCGCGGGCACGGGCGTCGGGGGTCAGCGAGGCGACGGCGTGGGTCGCGCCCCGTAGCTTGAACGACCCGACCGGCTGCAAGCTCTCGGCCTTCAGCGCCAGGCCGTCGTCCCACCGGCAGGGCACGAGCGGGGTACGCAGGGTCACGCCGTCGACCGACGTGGCCGCGGCTCTGATCTCGTCGAGGGTCACCAGTCGCATGCCCACCACTATGCGGGCGCCCGCCGGGCCGGCGCGCGGTCCAGTCCGGCCCGCGTGGACCGTGCCGCCGCCTTGGAACCGTTTCACGGGATAGCCGGACCACCTGAGCCTAGAATCGGGCAAAGCGCGCGATTCGGGGGACCGCGATGAGCAGGCACGATCCGGCCGGCAGCGACCCGACGGACCCGGGGCAGGCCAGCCGTCCCGGGCCAGGCGACCAATCCCGGCCCGCCGACGGGCCGGGGCCGACCACCCCGTCCGGCCCCGCCCCCGGCCAGCCCGGCCCGTCCGCGACCGGCCAGCCCGGCCCCGGCCCGACCGGCGGCAGCCCGTCCGGGCCCGTACCCGGTCCGGCCGGACCGAACCGGCCACCGGACTGGTCCACACCGGAGACCGCGGCCACCGCACCACCACTCGGCGGCGGCCCGCCCCCGCTCCCGCCGCCCGACCTTCCCCCACCCCCCGACCTGCCACCCCCGTACGGCCAACCCCACCAGCCGCCCCCGGAACGCCGCGGCCGGCTCGCCCTGATCATCACGATCGTGGCCGTCGTACTCCTCTGCTGCTGTGTCGGGGTGGTGGTGAGCGCGCTGATCTGGGGACGCGACATCTACGACGACGCGCGCGACCGTGGCGGGCGTACGGTCGGCATCAACCAGCCGGTACGCGACGGCGACCTGGAGTTCCGGGTGACCGGCCTGGAATGCGGCATCGGGCGGATCGGCGACCTGTTCGTCAGCCAGAGCGCCGCCGGCCAGTTCTGCCTCGTCGACCTGGTGGTACGCAACGTCGGCGACCGCCCGGCCACGTTCTCCGACAGCCTCCAGAAGGCGTACGGCCCGACGGACAAGCAGTTCGGCGCGGACAGTAGTGCCGGCGCGCTCGCCAGCATCGACCAGCAGGTCCTCCCCGGCCCGCTGAATCCCGGCAACCAGGTCACCGGCGTGCTCGTCTACGACATCCCGCCGGACGCCCGGATCGTCCGCCTCCGGCTGCACAGCTCGAAGGATTCGCCCGGGGTCACGGTCCGTACCGAGTGACGTCAGTGCCGGCGGACGGCGACGACCGCGATGTCGTCGTGGATCTCGGGAGCGGCCAGCTCGACCAGCAGGCGGTCGCAGAACCGGTCGAGGTCCGGCTCGACCGTCGTCGCGCAGGTCGCCAACGCCCGCATCCCCTCGTCGATGTCGGCGTCGCGCCGCTCGACGAGCCCGTCGGTGTAGAGCACCAGGGTCGCCCCGGGCGGCAGGGTGAACTCCAGGTCGTCGGGGCGTCCGGCCCGTACGCCGAGCAGCGGCGCCCGCCGCTCCAGGTAGTCGACGCCCCCGTCGGTCACCAGCAGCGGCGGGAGGTGACCGGCGCTGGCCATCCGGATCCGCCCGGTCTCCGGGTCGAGCAGCAGCAGGCAGATCGTGGCCAGTTCGCCCGGCAGCAGGGTACGTAGCAACTCGTCGACGCGTTCGAGGACGGCCCCCGGCTGGTGTCCCTCCACCGCGTACGCCCGGACGGCGTGCCGTACCTCGGCCATGACCGTGGCGGCGTGCAGGGAGTGTCCGGCGACATCGCCGATCGCGACGAGCAACTGCCCGCCGATCATCGCCAGTTCGTAGAAGTCGCCACCGATCTCGGTCTGCGCGCTCGCCGGCTCGTACCGTACGGCGAGGTCCAGGCCGGCGATCTCGGGGATGTGGCGGGGCAGGAGGCTGCGCTGGAGGGTGATCGCGATGCGGTGTTCCTCGTCGTACGACCGCTGCGCCTCGACCGCGGCCGCGACCGCCTGCGCCAGCTGGCCGAGCACCGGCACACCGGGCAACGGCCCGCTCGCCGGCACCACGACGTACAGCGGGGGTCGGTCGGCCCGCAGCCGCGCCGAGGCGACCGCCACCTTCTCCTCCGGCCAGTCCAGCACCGCCCACCGGTCGCACGGCTCCTCGCGCACGCTGGAGCCGACCGCGATGTCCGGTTCCTGAACCTTCCAGGGACGCACCCACGGCTCCGAGCCGGGTCCGGTGGTGACTGCGGCCAGGCATTCCCCGTCGCCGCTCTCGGCGGCGACCAGTGCCGGCGAGCCGTAGATCCGGGCGGCCCCGGCGGCGGCCGCCTCCAGCAGTTGGAGCAGCGTGGACGCGGAGTTGACCGCGAGCGTCGTGTCGGCGAGCAGGCTGAGCCGGCGGACGAGCAGTTCGGCCCGCTGCCGGGCCCGGTAGTAGCGCAGCACCGCCTGGGCGGTGGCGACCAGTTCCTCGGGCTCGATCGGTTCGGCGAGATAGGCGTCGGCGCCCCGGGTCAGCCCCTGCGCCCGGTCGGCGACGTCGACGGCGTGCGCGGACACGTGGATGACCGGCAGGGCGGCATGCCGCGGATCAGACTTGATCTTCTCGCAGACGTCGAGCCCGTTCATGTCCGGCAGCCGTACGTCGAGCACGACGAGGTCGATCGGCAGCTCGCCGACCATGGCCAGCGCCTGGCCGCCGGTTTCCGCCTCGACGACCTGGTAGCCGGCCCGGGTCAGCCAGTTGACCAGCAGGTAGCGCTTGGTGACGCTGTCGTCGACCACCAGCACGGTCGCCGCTTCGGTGTCCACCGGTCAGGCCCCGTCGCCGACGGTGGGCAGGAAGAGGGTGAAGGTGCTGCCGTGCCCCGGTTCGCTGGTCAGCTCCAGCGATCCGCCGAGCAGGGTCGCCAACCGCCGCGCGTACGGCAGGCCGAGGCCTGTTCCCGGCTTCGCAGTGCCCGGCACCTGGTAGAACTCCTCGAAGATCCGCTGGTGCAGCTCGGCAGGGATGCCCAGGCCGGTGTCGACGACCGACACCCGCCAGCCGCCGGCCGCCGTCTCGGCACACATCCGGACCTCGCCACGCTCGGTGAACTTCAGCCCATTGTGCAGCAGATTCCGCAGTACGCGGGTGAGTAGCACCTCGTCGGAGCGGATGACCGACGGTGCCGGCGGGTCCTCGACCTCCAGCCGTACGTCCGGGGTGGTCAGGGCCCGCAGGGTGCCGCGCAACTGGCCGAACACCATCCGCAGGTCGATGTCGGACCAGTTGGGCTCGATCCGGCCGGACTCGGCCTTGGCGAGGTCGAGCAGGTCGTTGACGAGCGACAGCAGGTCTGCCGCCGACGACCGGATCAGTTCCACGTGGGTCGCCTGCTGCGGGGTCAGCGGGTCCGAGGCCGGATCGGCCATCAGCCGCCCGAGCCCGATGATCGCGGTGACCGGTGCCCGCAGTTCGTGGCTGACGTTGGCCAGGAACCGGCTCTTCGCCTCGCTGGCGGCCCGCAGTTGCGACGACTTCTCGTCCAACTCGGCGTAGAGCGCGACGACGCCGCGGTTGGTCTCCTCCAGCTCTTCGGAGAGCTGCCCGTACAGCGCCATCACGCCCCGGTTGGTCTCCTCCAGTTCCTCGTTGAGCCGGGCCAGGTGGTCGCGGTGGGTGCGTACCTGCTCGAGCGCGGCAAGCAACTGCTCGTTCTGTACGGCCAGTTCGTCGAGCGGGGTCCCCGGCAGGCTGCCCTCGAGTTCGGCACGCAACTCCGCGATCCGCTCCGGGGTCGGCGGCGGCGCGGTGGTCGGGAAGCGGCGCGACATCCGTACGACCGCGGTCGTCTCGTCGTCGTCCATCTCCAACGTGTCCACCAATCGTCCGACCGCGGCGAGGTGCCCGCCGGGCAGGTCGCCGACCCGTACCGTCGCGGCCGATCGCACCTCGATCCGCAGTACCGGTCGAAGATCTCCTGTCTGGGCGAAGAATGCCACGTCGGCGGGACTGCCGCACGACAACAGGAGCCGGCCCACCTCGCTGAGCGCGGTGGCGATCCGGATCTGGTCCTGGTGTTCGAATCCGACGGCGTCGGCCACCTCACGGCCGCGCTGACGTACGACGAAGATGTCCTGCTCGACCCGGAGTGTCATCGACAGGATCAGCGTGGCGTCGGCCCCGGGCGACCCCGCGCTGTCCGGGCCGCTCATCAGGGTGTCCGGGCGACGAGTACGCAGGCGTCGTCCCGCCGTACGCCGGCGTCGCGCAGCATGGTCGCGGCGATGAGCTGCGGGGCCCGGGTGAGCAGGCCGGGATAGTCGTCCACCCGCCACCGGTCGGCGACCCCGTCGGAGTGCATGATCACCACCCCGGTGGGCGGCAGCGGGTACTCGTATTCACGGACGACGCGGCGCTGGTGACCGGCGATGCCGGGCATCGACACCATCCCCCGGCGGCTGCTCCCGTCGATGACCACACCGGCGATGTTGCCCAGCCCGGCGTAGCGGACGACGGCGGTCGGGGCGTCGAGTTCGGCGACGGCGACCGCGGCGCCACGGGTGTGCCCGATCGCCCGGTGCAGATGCTCGACGAGCGCGGCCGGCGGCACCGCCGGTGCGGTGTGGAAGGCGGAGATCGCGGCGGCGGTGGCGGCCGCGGCGAGCGGCCCGTGCCCGAGCCCGTCGCAGACCAGGAGCTGGTGCCGCCCCTGTATGACCCGGACGGCGAAGCCGTCTCCGCTGACCGTCTCGCCGGTCAGCGGCCGGATGACGCCACCGGCCCAGGCGGGGGTCGGCACCGGCCCGGGCCACACCTGTACGGCGAGTACCGTGCCGCGCCCGGGCACGCTGTGGGCGTCGAACCAGCTCGCCTGGCGGGCGATCGAACCGAGGCCGATGCCGAGCGTGCCGGCGGTGGAGTGGCCGTCGCGGGCGGAGTGGGCCAGGTCGGCCATGCCCGGCCCGGAGTCCACCGCGATGATCTCGATCCCGGCGGCGTCGTCGGCGCGTACCGGGCGCAGCAGCAGCACACCCTCGTCGGCGTGCTTCACCAGGTTGCTGGTCAGTTCGGCGGCGGCGATGGCCAGCGCGGCGGTAGGGCCGGCGCCGAGGCCGATCTGGCCGGCGAGCCGTTCGGCGGCCCGCCGTACGGCGCTGGCGCTGCTGGCCTCCTCGACGCGGAACCAGACACCCTCGTCGCCCAGTCTCTCCGGGTTCGCCACGGTTGCTCCGATCAGCGGGACCATTTGGTCACCGTGACGCGGGTGCCTCGGCCCACCGCGGTCTCGATGTCGAACTCGTCGACCAGCCGGCGGGCGCCGCTGAGGCCCAGGCCCAGCCCGCCGCCGGTGGTGTAGCCGTCGGTCAGTGCCAGGTCGAGGTCGGTGATTCCCGGCCCCTCGTCGGCGAAGGCGATCTGGATCCCACGCCGGCGGCCGTTGTCGACCACGGTGACCGACACCGCGCCGCCGCCACCGTAGACCAGGGTGTTACGGGCGAGTTCGCTCGCCGCGGTGACCAGCTTGGTCTGGTCGACCAGGGAGAGTTTGACCGCCACCGCGACCGTACGCACCAACTGCCGGACACGTACGACGTCCTCGTCCGCGGCGATCGTCTGCGTCTGGGTCTGGCCGGTCTCGAGCCCGGCGGTCATGGCGACTTCGCCACCGGCTCGGCCTCGGTCGAGTCGATGTCCTCGTCGTCGTACTCGAGTTCGTCGTCGGACCGGGCGAGCAGTTCGATGCCGCGCTCGACGTTGAGCGCGGTGCGGATCCCGTTCAGCGACAGGCCCAGCTCGACGAGGGTGATCGCCACGGCGGGCCGCATACCGACCACGACCGTCTCGGCGTCGAGCACCTTGGAGATCGACGCGATCGTGGCGAGCATCCGGCCGACGAACGAGTCGACGATGTCCAGGGCGGTGATGTCGATGATCACGCCGTGGCAGCCGGTCTGCACGATCCGCTCGGCCAGGTCTTCCTGGAGCTGGACGGCGGTCTGGTCCTGCATGTCGATCTGGATCGAGACCAGCAGGATGTCGCCGATCTTCAGAACCGGTACGCGTTCCACGTCAGTGTGCCTTCCGCGCCGCACGGCGGCCGGCTTCGATCCCGGTCAGCCGGAGCACGTGTCGCAGGGCGTCGGCGAGGGTGGCCTTGGTGGCGATGTCGCCGAACTCGATGCCCAGGGCCACGATCGTCTGGGCGATCTGCGGGCGGATGCCGGAGATGATGCAGTCCGCGCCCATCAGCCGGGCGGCGACGACGGTCTTGAGGATGTGCTGGGCGACCTGGGTGTCGACGGCCGGAACGCCGGTGATGTCGATGATCGCGTACGGCGAGCCGGTGTCGACCAGCGTCTGGAGCAGCCGCTCCATCACTACCTGGGCCCGGGCCGAGTCGAGGGTGCCGACCAGCGGTACCGCGACGACGCCCTCCCAGAGCTTGACGACCGGGGTGGACAGTTCGAGCAACTGTTCGGCCTGGTCGGCGATCAGTTCCTCGCGCGCCTTGGCGTACGTCTCGAAGGTGAACAGCCCCATCTGGTCGACGAAGGTGCCGAACGCGACGTAGTCCCGCAGGTTGGTCGGATCCGCGTTCCGGACGTCGATCAGGTCGAGCAGGACCTCCTTCAGCGCGAAGACGCTGACCGCCGTCTCCGTGGCGCTGAAGCCCTGGCGGGCCCGGCTGCGGGACAGGTCGACGAGCACGGCCCGCAGTTCGCCGGCGGATTCGGCGCCGAGGTCGACGCCGCCGGCGCCGAGCGTGGTCTGGAGGCCTCGGTGCAGATCCTCCACCTGCCGATGGAGTTCGGCCCGGCTCTGCCGCCCGCGCAGCGAGGCGGACACCAGTTCGGTCCAGCGGTTGACGATCTGCTCGGTGTGCTGCGTGAGCAGGGCGGCCAGCCGGCCACTCGCGTCCGCGTCCAGTGCCATCGCTGCCTCCCTCGCTCCCTGGTCACCCGCCGACGAACGGCCGGGTCGGACCGGGCGGACTCTATCACCGCACCCTGCGGCGTTAGTTGCTACACATCAATGATTCTCCCGGACGTCATCACCGGTCACTTCCGCCCCGCCGGACGCCCCGCCCCATCTGGGACGGATGGCCGATCGTGGAGTAACGTTCGGACGATAAGCGGGAGGTCGCGAATGTCGTTGACGGTGCACACGGAGCAACAGGGCAATCTGGTCGTCGTGTCGGTCGCGGGCGAACTCGACATGGCGACGGCGCCGCAACTGCAGGACCAGATCACCGATCTGCTCGACAAGGGCCGTAACCGGCTGGTCTTCGACCTCGCCGAGGTCTCGTTCTGCGATTCGACCGGCCTGTCGGTCTTCGTCCGGGCGAAGAACAGTTGCGACGAGACCGGTGGGGTGGTGCGGCTGGCCGCGCCGCAGCGCGGCGTGCTGCGCATCCTCGAGGTCAGTGGTCTGGTCGAGGTGCTCCAGACCTATCCGACGGTGGCCGAGGCGGTCGCCGACGGCAGCACCGCCAAGCCCGCCGCCGGCTGACCGCCGCTCACCGCGGTCGGGCGGCCACGGCGCCAGGCTCGTCCTCCAGGAAGCGGGGCCGGGCCAGCGCCAGCCCGGCAAGCGTCTGCACGACCACCGCGACCAGCAGAAGTGCGATCGGCAGGTGCCAGCCGCCGGTCGCCGCGTAGAGCATGCCGACCAGCAGCGGGCCGAGCGCCGCGATGGCGTACCCGGTGCTCTGCGCGAACGCGGACAGCGCGACCGTGCCCTCGGCCGTCCGGGCCCGCAGGCCGATCGTCGCCAGCACCAACGGGAACGCCCCGTGTCCGATGGCGAGCAGGGCCACCCAGAGCAGGGCGCCCTCGTACGGCAGGAACGCCAGCCCCAGGTAGCCGGCCGCCATCGCCGTCGACAGCAGGAGGACCGCCGGTCGCAGCGCCCCCGGCCGGGTGGCCACCGAAGGCATGATCAGCGCCACCGGGATACCGAAGGCGGTGACCAGCGCCAGCAGCAGACCGGCGTACTGCGCCGAGTAGCCGGCGTCCCGGAACATCTGCGCCAGCCAGCCCATCGCCGCGTACCCGCCCAGCGACTGCACCCCGAAGTAGAGCGCCATGGCCCAGCCGAGCCGGGTCCGGGCCGGCCGGATCCGGCCGGTGGGGGCCGCGCCGGTCGAGGCCGGTGGCCGGGTACGCCGCAACGCGGCCGGCAGCCAGGGCAGGAGCGCGACCGCGGCGAGGAACGCCCAGGCGCCGAGCCCGACCCGCCAGGAGCCGAACGCGTGCGCGACCGGCACGGCGGCCGCGGCCGCGGTCGCCGTGCCGATGGTCAGCGACATCGAGTACGCCCCGGTGACCAGCCCGGCCCGGGCCGGGAAGTACTGCTTCACCAGCATCGGCAGCAGGATGTTGGCGATGGCGACACCGGCCAGCGCGACGGCGGTCAGCGCCACGAAGGCGTACGGGTTGCCGGTGAGGACCCGCAGCACCTGCCCGGCGGCGAGGACGGCCATCGCGACGGCCAGCAGCCGGGCCGGCGAGATCCGGCGGACCAGCCACGGGGTCGTCGCGCCGAGGACGGAGAAGGCGATCGCCGGCATGGTGGTGATCAGGCCGGCCATCGCCCCGGACGCGCCGAGTCCGACCCGGACCTCGTCGAGGAGCGCGCCCAGGCTGGTCACCGCCGTACGCAGGTTGAGCGCGACGAGCAGGATGCCGACCAGGATCACCAGACCGCCCCGGACCGCCGGCCCGCTCCCGGTGCTGCCGTCGGCGGGCGGGCCGGCGACGGCGGTCAGCGGCGGTTCCACGCGAGGGGCGGCCGGCACGGCGAGCGAGGTGGGTGGCGGGGTCATACCGGCGACCATACAATCATGGGATGATTTTCGGCCGAGGCTGTAACCGATGACACTGCCACCGGCGGGGCCGCGTGCCGGCGCCCGGCAGACCCTCGTCCGCCAGGTCATCGACCAGCTCAACGAGCAGGTGACCAGCGGCGCGTGGCCACTCGGCAGCAAGATCCCGACCGAGCCACAGCTCGTGGAGTCGCTCGGCGTGGGCCGCAACACGGTCCGCGAGGCGGTCCGGGCCCTCGTGCACGCCGGCGTCCTGGAGTGCCGGCAGGGCTCGGGGACCTACGTCACCTCGACCGACGAACTGTCCGGTGTGGTCGCCCGCCGGCTGGCCCCCACCGCGGCCCCGGAGGTCGTCCGGGCCGCCCGGGCCGCCGAGGCCGTCGAGGTACGCCGGGCGTTCGAGGTCGAGGCGGCCCGGCTCGCGGCGCTACGACGTACGCCGGAAGACCTTGCCGCACTCGACGCCGCGCTGACGGCGCGGGAGGCCGCGTGGGAGTCCGGCCGGCCGGAGGTCTTCGTGGCCGCCGACGCGGCCCTGCACACGACGATCGTGGCCGCGGCACACAACACGATGCTGGCCGAGCTGTACGCCTCGTTCGGTACGGCGATGCGCGCCACGCTGACCGAGGCGATCGGGCCGGAGCTGCACCCCGACCGGTACGTCGACCACTCCGCACTGGTCGAGGCGATCCGGGCCGGCGACACCGAAGGGGCGACGCGCGAGGCGGGTGCTTTCCTGGAGACCCCACTGCGGGCATAGGTTGTCGATCGACAGCGGCAATCTTCCCCGGAGGTTGGGAATGCTCAAGGGCTTCAAGGACTTCATCCTGCGCGGCAATGTCGTCGACCTGGCGGTCGGTATCGTGATCGGCGCCGCGTTCACCGCGGTGGTGACGCAGTTCACGAAGTCGTTCCTCGAACCACTGATCCGGGTGGTCACCCTGCTGGTCACCGGCGGGGACGGGTTGGACCAGACCGCGCCCGAGTTCCGGGGCATCCCGTTCGACTGGCCGGCGTTCATCAACGCGGCGATCACCCTGTTCCTCACCGCCGCGGTGCTCTACTTCCTGGTGGTCATGCCGATGAACAAGCTCGCCGAGCGGCGCAAGCGGGGCGAGGAGCCGCCGCCCGCGGCGCCGAGCGAGGAGGTCAAGCTCCTCACCGAGATCCGCGACGCCCTGGTCGCCGCCGGCCGGGTGCCGGGCCGCGACAGCGACGCCCTCGACCGCCTGATCAACCGGGAGCAGCCGCCGGCCCAGCGCTGACGCCGGGGCGCCGACCATTGTCGAACACCTGTTCGATAGGGTCCGCGCATGGAGCAGCGAAAGCACTGGTGGAACGGCAAGTGGGGACGACTTGCCCGGCGTGACGTCTACCTTCGCGCCGACGGCGACCGGTGGCACGTGGAGCAGCGCGCGGGGGGCGCCGAGGGCGTCTCCCGCTTCTACGAGTTCGACAGCGAGGACGACGCCCTCGACGCCGTACGCGCCCTGCTCGACGGTCCCGGCACCTGGCGGGAACTCTCCGCCCGCCCGACCGCCTGGTGAACGGGACGGCCCGGTGAAGGGAATGGCCCGGTGGGCGCGGCCGCCGGGTTTGGCGGCATCCGCCCGGGGTACCGAGGCGCCATGCGAGCACCAGTCGATCCGCCGTTCGCCGAGGTCGAGTCCGGAATGCGCGTCGTCGACGCGACCGGGGCGGAGATCGGCCGGGTCGCCGCGTCCCGGCCCGGCGACCCCAACGCGGTGACGCTGCAGGCGCCGCCGGACGGCGCCGGTGAGGGCCTGTCCGAGGTCGAGACACCGGCGGCGCCGGACGTGCCCCCGGATGCCGCCGCCCGCCTGCTCCGGGCCGGATACCTGCGCGTCGACGGCACTCCCGACCACTACGTGGCGGCCGACCAGATCGCCGAGGTGACCGGCGACGTCGTACTGCTCAAGGTCAGGACGGATCAGCTGACGTCCGGACGCTGAGCGGCTGCGGTTCGGTGCGCTCCGGCGTCGTGGCCGGCTTCGGCGCGGGCGGCTCGGCGGCGACGCGGTTGCGGCTACGCATCAGCAACAGCATGAACCCACCGGCGACCAGCCCCCAGAACGCCGCCCCGATCCCCAGCACCGACAGGCCGGACGCGGTCACCACGAAGGTCACCGCCGCCGCCTCCCGCCCCTCGGGCGCGGCCACCGCCGCGGCGAGGGCGGAGGCCAACGCACCCAGCAGCGCGAGCCCGGCCACCGCCTCGACCAGCACCGGCGGGGAGAGCAGCACGAACGCCGTGGCCAGCCCGGCCGTCAGCCCGAGTACGACGTAGCCGATGCCCGACGTCATCGCGGCGATCCACCGGCGGTCCCGGTCGGGGTGGGCGTCCGGGCCGGCCACCAGGGCGGCGGTGATCGCGGCGAGGTTGATGACGTGACCACCGGCGGGCGCCGTCAGGCCGCTGGCGATCCCGGTGCCGACCAGGATCGGGCGCAGCGGCGCCCGGTAGCCGTAGTTGGACAGGACCGCCATGCCGGGCACGTTCTGCGAGGCCATCGTGACGACGAAGAGCGGCAGGGCGACGCTGACCAGGGCGGACACGTTCCAGGTCGGCGCGGTGAACTCGAGGACCGGCAGCAGGGCCGCCCCGGTCAGGCCGCCGGGCGGGCCGGACACCGCGATCGCGGCGACGGCCACGACGAGCGCGGCGGGCACCGCCCACCGGCGGGCGAACCGGGTCAGCAGCGCCCAGGTGAGGATCACCGGCGCCGCCATCAGCGGTACGTCGATCAGCGCCCGGACCGGGGCGATGCAGAGGCTGAGGAGTACGCCGGCCAGCATGGCACTGGCGATCGGCTGCGGGATGGCGGCGATCCAGCGCCCGAGTGCCGGGAACAGGCCCGCCGCCACGATGAGCAGCGCCGAGACCAGGAACGCGCCCACGGCCGCCGGGAACCCGCCCTCGACCGCCCCGGTCGACACCAGCAGGGCGGCCCCCGGGGTGGACCACGCGACGCTGATCGGCAGCCGGTGGCGCAGGCTCAGCCAGATCGCCACCAGCCCCATCACCACACAGAGGGCGAAGAGACCGGAGGCGGCCTGTCGCTCGGTGGCGCCCACGGCGCGCAGCCCGGCGAGCACCACCGCGAAAGAGCTGGCGAAGCCGACGAGGGCGGTCACCACACCGGCCAGCACCGGTTGCGCCAGGCGTTCCATCGACGGTCCTCCCCATGACCAGGCCGTTCCGCAAACGGAACGCTCCGGTCATGCACCATAGCCGGATGGATTCGCGTCGTACAAGCCGCCGACCGGCGGTCGACGGAGGCGGCGAGGGCGCCGAGGTCGGCCGGCGGGTCCGCGAACTCCGGGAGGCGCGGGGCGTCTCCCTCTCCGCCCTGTCCCGACGCGCCGGCGTCGGCAAGGCGACCCTGTCCGGCCTGGAGAACGGCACCCGCAACCCGACCCTGGAGACGCTCTACGCGGTGACGGCCGAACTCGGGGTTCCGCTGGCCGCCGTACTCGCCGCCCCCGGCACGGATGCCGCGACGATCCGCGGTACGGCGGTCGAGGCGACCCTGCTCCAGGTCTTCGACGAGGGCGACGTCACCTTCGAGCTCTACCGGATGCGGGTGCCGCCCGGACCACCGCAGACCTCACCGGCACACCAGCGGGGTGTGACCGAACACGTCACCATCTTCAGTGGACTGCTCCGGGCCGGCCCCGTCGGCGCGCCCGCCCTCGCCGGCACCGGCCAGCACATCACCTGGATCTCCGACGTACCCCACGTCTACGGCGCGGTCGGCAACGACGAGGTCCACGCGAGCCTGCTGATCCGCTACCCCGGCCGGTCGCGACGCCCGTAGCCGGGCCACCCGGTCTCACGGCTCGTACCCGGCCCGCGGGCTGGATACGATGTCGGCAGTGACACGGGGTGCCCGCCCTTCGAGCGGGCTGAGATCACACCCGTCGAACCTGATCTAGTTCGTACTAGCGAAGGGATGTCCGGGTGAGCCCACGCCTGTCCGCCATTGCCCGGTGCGCCGCCGCTCCCTTCAGGAAGGCGTGCGGCCATGCACCCGACTGACCCGACCGACCACCGGCAGACACCACGCGTCCTCTCCATCGCGGGTACGGACCCGACCGGCGGCGCCGGAATCCAGGCGGACCTGAAGAGCATCGCCGCCAACGGCGGATACGGCATGGCGGTGGTCACCGCCCTGGTCGCCCAGAACACCATGGGAGTCCGCTCGGTGCACATCCCGCCGGTCGAGTTCCTCACCGAACAACTCGACTCGGTCAGCGACGACGTCGAGATCGACGCCGTGAAGATCGGAATGCTCGCCAACTCGACCATCATCGAAGCGGTCGCCGACTGGCTCCGCCGGCAGCGGCCGCCGGTCGTGGTCCTCGACCCCGTCATGGTCGCCACCAGCGGCGACCGGCTGCTCGACGAGCGCGCGGTCGACGCGATCCTGGACCTCGTCCGGCACGCCGACCTCGTCACGCCCAACATCCCCGAACTCGCCGTCCTCGCCGACGAGCCCACGGTCTCCCGGTGGAACGACGTACTCGAGCAGGCACACCGGGTGTCCGCCACGTACGGCGTCACCGTCCTGGCCAAGGGCGGGCATCTCGCCGACGGGTCGGCCTCCGACGCCCTGGTCGACGCCGGCGGGCGACTGTCCGGCGGCCGGGACCTCTTCGAGTTCCCCGGTGAGCGGATCGAGACGACCAACACCCACGGCACCGGCTGCTCGCTGTCGTCGGCGCTGGCGACCCTGCGCCCGCAGGCACCCGGCTGGGAGCATGCCGTCGACCGGGCGAAGCGCTGGCTGACCGAGAGCATCACCCACGGCGCGGCCCTGCGGGTCGGCCACGGCAACGGCCCGATCAGCCACTTCGCCGGCCTGTGGGCCGGCCAAGACGGAGCGTGGTCCTAGCCCGTACCGGCCACACCACGCTCACCGAGCAGCGCGAGCAACCTGTCGTGCGGGACGGCATACCTGACGTGGCCGTTGAACCCGACCGTGGTCGTCGCCATGAACAGCGAGTTCAGCAGCGCCTCCTCGGTCGCCTCGAGGACGGCGGTGAACAACGGATCCACATCGGACTCCGGCAGCACCGGCAGGCCCGGTTCGGCCGTGGCGAACGCCAGCGCGTAGTCTCCGCTGCCGCTGGTGAAGTCCGACCCGACCCGGCCCATCGCGAAGATGGCGCGCCGGGCGAGGCGGCCGAGCTGGCGCGCGTCCAGGCGGGCGTCGGTCGCGACCACGATGACGCAGGAGTTGCCCGGATGCTCCGCGGCCGCCCCAGGCGCCGCTCCTGGCGTCGCCGGTGCCACCGGTACGCCCATCCGCTCGCGCGACACCGGCACCCCGCACACCCGCAGTACGCCGGAGAAGTTCGACTGGACGAGGACACCGACGGTCGCCGCTCCGCGCGAGGTCGTGGTCACCCGTGACGACGTACCGATTCCGGCCTTGAACCCCAGGGCGCCGGTGCCGGTGCCGGCGCCGACACACCCCTCGCCCGGCAGCCCACCGGTGGCACCGTGCAGGGCGGCGAGCACGTGTTCCTCGGTCACCGGCCGCGCCCGGATGTCGGAGAGGAAGCCGTCGTTGGTTTCGGCGACCACCGGGTTCACCGACTGCGCGTCCTCCCGCCCGGGCAACCCCAGCAGGTACGTCACCAACGCGTCCGCGACCCGGAACGTCGACAGGGTCGCGGTCAGCAACACCGGTGTCTCGATCTCGCCCAGCTCGGCTACCTGGGTCGAGCCCACGATCTTGCCGTACCCGTTCCCGACCGACAGCCCGGCCGGCAGCGCCGCCCGGGTGAACAGCTGCTCCGGTACGACCGCGGTCACCCCGGTACGGATGCTGTCGCCGGCCACGATCGTGGTGTGACCGACCCGTACGCCGCTCACGTCGGTGATGGCGTTGTGGGCGCCCGTCGGCAGCACACCGATCTCGATACCGAGCTGTCGGGCCCTACGCGGTTCCTGCACGGCTGGACGCCTCCCGAATCATGGGTACTGTCGGCGAGCTCCCACACACGACGACCGGATGCTCCCGACCAGGTCAGGAAGGCGCCGCCGCGAGGTGGTCGCGTAAACGTTCGACGAACACCGTCACCGCTCGTGGATCAGGCGTCTGTCCGGCCTGGAACATTGCCATCTGCAGTGCCGGCCCGAACCGGTCGTGGCCGTCCATGTCCTCGCGCCGTACCGGCTGGACGACGAAGTGGATGTGCCCGGGCCTGCCGTCGGCGTGCGACCACAGGCACACGTAGACCTGCTCCGGGCTCGTCAACGCCGTCACCGCGGCGGCCATCCGCCGCAGCAGTGGGCCGAGTTCCGAGCTCTCGCCATCGGTCAGCTCGGCGACCTGCACGACGTGCCGCAGCGGCTTGACGATCAGGGTGCCCACACCGAGGGGACCGACGCAGTGCTCGACCACCCAGTGCGCCGTCCGGTGGATGCGACCCCCTGGTACGGATGTCCGGCCTGCGGTGAGGTCGCAGGCCAGACATCCGACGACGTCGTCCATCCGAGCCTCCAGACCGGCGCCGGCGGACGGTCGCCTGGATCCCGAGTGGGCCGCCAGGGACTCGAACCCTGAACCTATGGATTAAAAGTCCACAGCTCTGCCTATTGAGCTAGCAGCCCGCGCCGACCAGGCTACCTGACCGGCGCCCAGCGGTCGCACAGTTACTTCCCCCACGGGTTCACGGTGGCTCGGATGAGGGGTTGTGCCTACCGACCGTGGCAGCCTGCCGGTGTGCGGTCGCCGGCCTGCCGACGTGTCGAGGTGGCTAGACGTGCTGGTCCGGCGGAAAGCCGGTCCAGCGTAGTGCGGCGGGAAGGTGCCCCATGTCGTTGAAGAGCACCAGTGCCGGCGGGCGATCCGGGCGGTACAGGATCGTGGTCAGGGCGCAGTTGCCCTGGTTGAGGCCGAGCCACCGCCACTCGGGGGCGTCGAGGGCGTGCCGGATGAACCAGCCGATCAGGAAATTGTGGGTGACGATCAGCTCATGGCTGGCCGGGTCGGCGCCGCCGGCCGTGGCTGGTACGCCGTACCGCTGGATGGCGGCGTTCGCCAGCTCCGCTCCCGTCGCGTAGTCCTCGGTAGAGAGCCCGTCGAGAAACCTGGCGTACACATCGGGCAGAGCCTGCGGATCCGGAACTGGCGGGATGTAGTCGCCCACCAGTTCAGAGGATTCGACCGGGACGCCAGGCAGGTGCTCGCAGATCACCTGTGTCGTCTCCACCGCGCGAAGCAGCGGACTGTGATGGATGGCGCTGATCGGGAGTGACGCCAACCGCTGCCCCAACATCGCGGCCTGCTGCCGGCCGCGATCGGTCAGCGGGCCGTCGGCCAGGGCCTCACCGTGTCGCGCCAGATGTAGAAAGCGATCTGCCATGCCGCCTCCCGCGATCGCACCGTTGTCCCCTGATCATCTACGGTCCGACCATTCAAACGCAAAAATGGTTGTGGGCCACCCGGAATCGGATGGCCCACAACCATGAAGAAGTCCGGCGGTGTCCTACTCTCCCACACCCTCACGAGTGCAGTA
>NZ_JBFBCH010000010.1:0-94672 GCF_040683055.1 Polymorphospora sp. NPDC051019
CGGCGTCTTTTACCGATCTCCGTCGTCAACGCAAGCAACACTACCCAACCCGACCGACAATGTCTAGCCGCCGGAGACCAGATTTTCTCGGCGGAGCAGCCGAGGCTCCCTCAGGAGCGCATCGACGGCCGGACGGTGCAGCGGCGGTGGTGGGGGCGGACGTCGATGCGCACCCGGCGCGGCGAGTTCAGGCGGCGGCCGGTAGCTCGACGGTGGCGGTGACGCCGTCACCGCGCTGGTCGATCAGCAACGCTCCGGTCAGCTGGCGGGCCAGGTAGAGGCCGCGGCCTCCGGGCCGGTCGTTTGGCGGCGGCCCGGCGGGCAGGCCGCTCACACCGGAACCGTGGTCGCTGATCGAGCAGATCAGGGTGCGGTCCTGCAGGCTCAGTTCGAGCCGGCCGTGGCCACCGCCGTGGTGGAGTACCGCGTTGGTGACCAGTTCGTGTACGGCCACGACGAAATCGAACGCGGCGTCACGGTCAACCCGGCTGCGGCCAGACGGGCGGTCAAAGCGTGGCGCAGGGGGACGACGGTGGCCGCGGTGACGGTTGCCGCAGCAGCAGCCGGCCGGGCAGGCGCACCCAGCCCACCTGCACCTGATCGTCTCCCCCAACCTCCGGCGGTTCGGGCGGCACCTGCGGGGCGGGAACGGGCCTCGGCTTCGGGCGACGGGGCTCGGCAGGGTCGGCGCCCACATCAGCGCGGAAACCGTCACCGCTCACCGGCTCACCGGCTCACCGGCCAGCGCCGCACACCGCACGCACCGGAACGCGGGACCGGGGCTTGCTCGACGATCGTGGCACGTATCCCGTGCTCGTGTAGCCAGTAGGCGAGTGCGGGTCCGGCGATGCCAGCGCCAGAAATGAGGACCTCACGCACGGCGGTCATTGGTTGTCCCTTCTTCGCGGACACCAGTTGGAGAGTCGCAGGCGCCGGCGCTGAGCACGAGATCTCCACGTGTCAGGTGTTGCGCTTGTAGGCACGGACGGACAGCGGCGCGAAGACGATGACGATGGCCATGGCGGCGAGGATCGACAGTACGAAGTCGGTGCCGATCACGCCGGTGTTGAGGAGTTCTCGGGCGGCGCTGACGAGGTAGGTGAGGGGATTGAGGTGGGCGGCTGTCTGGAGCCAGTCGGGCATGGTGTCGATGGGCACGAAGGCGCCAGACAGGAGGGTGAGGGGGTAGAGGACGAAGGTGGCGATGCCCTGAAGGGCTTCGGGGGTGCGCGAGATGATGCCGAGGAAGGCGAATACCCAGCTCAGCGCCCAGGCGCATCCGATCACCAGGAGGGCTGCACCGACCATCGCACTGAGACCGCCGTCGGGCCGGTAACCGAGGGCGAGTCCGGCCAGGAAGGTGGTGATTGCGGTGATGGTGTAGCGCAGCGTGTCGATGAGTAGTGCTCCGGCGAGCGGAGCGATGCGTGCGATGGGAAGTGTGTGGAAGCGGTCGAACACGCCGGAGTTCATGTCCTCGCGCAGACCGGCGCCGGTGGCCACGGCGGCGGTGATGATGCTCTGGACGAGGATGCCGGGGATCAGGAAGGTCAGGTAGCTGGTGGTGTCGCCGGCGATGGCTCCGCCGAACAGGAACGTGAACAGGATGGTGAACAGGATCGGTTGGGCGACGACGTCGAGGAACTGCTCTGGGGTGCGTTTGATGGTGAGCAGCCCGCGGTAGGCCATAGTTAGGGTGTTCCGGAGAGTCTGTGCGGGGCTGGGGGTTCGCCGCAGACCCGGGGTGATGGTGGTGGTCATGGGGTGCTGTCCTGTGTCGTGGTGTGCGCGGTCCGGTCGTGGGGTTCGGCGGCGTGGCCGGTCAGGGTGAGGAAGACCTCGTCGAGGGTTGGCTTCTGCACGCTCAGCTCGGATAGTCGTAGCCCGTTGCGGCGCAGGTCGTTGAGCAGGTCGGTGACGGTGCCGGGGTCGGCCAAGGGCACGCTGACTCGTCCTGCTTCGGGTGAGATGGTGGCCCGAGTGCCGAGCAGGGCCTCGGCTCGCTGGCGGACGCCGTCGAGGGCGGCACGGTCCTGGGGCCGCAGGATGAGGACCGAGCGTCCGACGGAGGCTTTGAGCTGGTCGGGGGTGTCGTCGGCGATGGCTCGGCCCTGTTCGATGACCATGATGCGGTCGGCGAGCTGGTCGGCCTCCTCGAGGTATTGGGTGGTGAGCAGGACGGTGGAGCCCTGCTCGACGAGTCGGCGGATGATCGCCCACATCCGGGTGCGGTTGCGAGGATCGAGGCCGGTGGTGGGCTCGTCGAGGAAGATCAGCGGCGGGCGGACGATGAGGCTGGCGGCCAGGTCGAGGCGGCGGCGCATCCCGCCGGAGAACGTGCTCAGCGCACGCCCGGCGGCCTCGGTCAGGTCGAACTCCTCCAGCAGTTCCGCGGCGCGACGGCGCGCGGCGGCGCGGGTGAGTCCGAGCAGCCGGGCGAAGATGACGAGGTTCTCGGTGGCGCTGAGCCTCTCGTCGACCGAGGCGTACTGTCCGGTCACGGCGATGAGCTGGCGGACCAGATGCGCGTCGGCGACCACGTCGTGGCCGAAGATCCGGGCGCTGCCGCTGTCGGGTGCCGACAGCGTCGCGAGCATCCGGACGGTGGTGGTCTTGCCCGATCCGTTGGGTCCGAGCAGTCCGTAGATGGAGCCGGCGCGGATGTCCAGGTCGAGTCCGTCGACGGCGCGATGGTCGCCGAAGGTCTTGGTCAGCTGGTGTGCTTGCACCGCCCACTCAGTGCGGGAGGTAGGTGGTGCAGGCGCGAGTGCGTCAGTCACGAGGTTCCTCTTTCGGATCAGGCGCGTCTGACGCGGTCGAGAAGGTCACCACGGTCGACGCCGGCCAGGGCGAGAGCGCGTGGCACCGTTCCGAGATCGGCGGTTAGGATGCCGAGTAGCAGTTCGGTCTCGGCTGGTCGGCGGCGACCGTCTTGGCCGCCGGTTGCCCGACCGCGGTGGATCGCCTCCTTCGTGGACGTGCCCCAGGTGGGCCGGTTCTGCCGCGGTGTCGCCGCGAACAGCTCCTCGTCCAAAGGGCCGATCCCGATCGCGGACAGGCTCTCGGCTCGCTCGCGGTCGAGCGCGGCCGCCACGCTCTCGCGATCCAGACCTGTCTCGATCAGCACCCGACTCGCCGCGAGGGTCTCGTCCGACGCCAAGGCGAGGAGCAGGTGCTCGGCCTCGACCGCCGGCGCGCGGCGGGCGCTCGCCTCACCGATCGCGCGCTCGAGCACGCGGCTCAGCGACTTGTTCAGCTTCTGCTCAGCCATATCTCCTCCTCAACTGGATGCCCGCGGCGGCCAGGCGCCGTAGGTGCTTCTTGTTCACGGCCTGCCTGGTCACGCCCAGCGCTTCGGCGACCTGCCCCCAGGACCATCCCTGTCTCATCGCTCGCTCCACCGCCGCGTCCTCTAGTCGGTCGGCGAGCTCGCGCAGGGCCAGCACGGCGGCCAGCTCGTCTGCTACTCCCCCGGTCGGGGATGTCTGCTGTACAGCCATATAAGAAACCTAGGTTGCTTCTCGACGGTTGTCAACTCACGTTTCTTATGGGCGGGCGTCCCTCCCAAGTTCGGCATGGCACCTTGCACCAGTCGACCCAGCCAGTCCCCGCTGGGTTCGGTTTCGCGTCGGCCAACGCGAGCCGCTGCGCGTCGGGTGGCATAGTCGCGAGCCGGGCGGCCACAACGCCTGCGGTGGTCCCGACGAGCACCGCTCGCGGCCGTCGGATGGGCGCGGCGGCGGGTTGCGTCCAGGGACGTGGTGTACGACATGCCTGGTCACGGGCGTGTCGGAGGCGACGGCGCCGGCCGCCGCGTGGTGATCGTGTCGGGCGACATAGGCGCCGGGCACGACGCCGCTGCCGCCGAACTCGCGGGACGATTGACGGCGCAAGGCGTCCCCGTCGACCGGCTGAACTTCCTGGCGATGCTTTCCAGACCGGTGCACGGCGCGGTGCGGGAGGCCTACCGGACGATGCTGCGGTGGGCGTCCTGGAGTTACCAGGCACTGTTCGCCGCGACCGGCCGGTCGGCGTCGTCGGTCAGGTTGATCCGCACCGCGCTGCGACCGGCGTGGCCACGGGTCCGGTTACCGGACGACACCGGGGTCGTCGTGACGACCTTCCCGCTGGTGAACCAACTGTTCGGCCCGCTGCGCCTGCAAGAAAGCATCGCCGCGCCGGTGGTCACCTACGTGACGGACTTCGTGGCCCACCCGACCTGGCGTTGCCCGGGCGTGGATACCTACTGCGTCGTCAACGACCAGGTCCTCAGCCACTACAGCGCGGCCGGGATCGACGACGTCCGGATCGTACGTCCACTCATCTCCCAACGGTTCGGCGCACCGTCGCACCTCAGCCGCGAGCGTGCCCGACAACGGTTCGGGCTACCGGAACACGGCCGGCTCGCGTTGATCGTCGCCGGCGCCTGGGGCGTCGGCGACGTACGACGTACCGACGCGGACATAATTGCCACCGGCTGCGCGCTGCCGGTCGTGCTGTGCGACCGCAACGAATCCCTCCACCGCCGCCCGCTCGGCTTCCCCGGGCATGTCCTCGGCTGGGTCGACGACATGCCCACGTTGATGCGCGCGGTGGACATCGTCATCGAAAACGCCGACGGACTGACCTGCCTGGAGTCGATCGCGGCCGGCCTGCCCACCGTCACCTACCGGCCGCTGCCCGGCCACGGCAGAGCGAACGCGGCAGCACTACGCAAGTCCGGGCTCACCACGTACGTCGACCCGGCGAAGCGCCTCGGACCTGTGTTGACGGCGATCTTCGAGCACGGTGCTGCCGCCACCCAAGAGGTACGGATGCCCGACACCGACATGACCGCAGTGATCGCGGAAGCGATCCGGTCCGGTAGAGGCGTATCAACCCGAAAACGGTGACGATGTCGGATGGGAACCCGCCTAGGTTCCATCTCGCGGATCTTCGGTTTGGCGCGTTGGACCCGGCACTGCGATGGGTGCGACCTGACGAATCATGAGCGGGCCACACAGCCCGTGCGGGATGAACCGCTGTGAGATCACCGGCAGATCGTCAACGGGATCTGCTGGGCCAAGCCCGGTTCCCGCTGGCATGCTCTGCCCAGCACGACCAGCATCTTCCAGACATCCGGCAGGCTCTCCGGGTGGGCGTGGGAGAACCACGGGGGTGAGGACGCGCTGGCGATGGCGAGGCCGACCCGGACGCCACCGGCGTGCAGTCCGTCCACGATCCGGTCAAGCTTGTCAAAGGCGTAACCGGCCAAGCGCGGGTTCCGGCCAGGCTCAGCCGAAGACGGCGACGGTGACGGTGACCGGGTTGACCCCGGCCTCGCGCATCAGCGTCACGTCCTGCGCCCAGACCTACTCGGGGTTGTAGTCCCGCCGTAGCTCAGACCATCGACCCAGGGCACGAGCCGTCCCATGCCTCCGCGCACATCGTCGCACTAATCCGAAGATTCGTAGATCGGCGGAGGTGGGGAGCGAGGGAAGGCCCGTGCCTGCGGGCGACGTACGGTCCTCCGGCATCGTGGTCAACCGGCTACGGGCGCCGGTGGCCGGCCCTGGATGTGCCCGGAAAGGAAGCGGAACGCGTACTCGCCGACCCGGGCGCCGAGCGCGGCGCCCTCGGTCACGGCATCCTGGAAGTGCACCCCACCCCAGACCCGGCTCAGCCCACAATCCCGTGCCCACTGGGTCCAGGTGGGCCACGGGCCAAGGGTGGTGTCGGAACGCGGGGTGACGTCGGGCTCCACAACGGACGCGCCGCTCGCGACGGTGACCGACTGGCCGAGCGCGTCCGTGCCCGTGAACCTCCGGCTGGCCTCTGCATGGGCCGCACAGAACGCGGCCGATCCGGACGGGTACTCCGGATGGTCGGCGGTGTCGAGGTAACTGCGCCATTCGGCGCCGCGGATGTCATTGACGGTACCCCGTCCCGGCCCACCCCACGCTCTCACGTACCGGTCGCCGTAGAGGTAGTGGATCGCACTGAACGGCCGGACCGCGTCGTAGCGGCGCTTGAAGTGCCAGACGACGATCCCCGCGTCGAAGGCGGCGAGATTCGTCAGGAACTCGTGGAAGATAAATTCGTCCAATGTGTACTGCCGGGTCTCGGCCAGATGGATCACGGTGGTGGGCAGCGACTGGAGCTTGTTGTTGAAGTGCTCGGCGGAGAGCTTCTGCACGTCGGTGAGATTGGCCGACGCCCGCAGCACCTCCTCAGCCTGGCGCCGGTAGCCGCTGGGATTCCGGGCCGCGTCGCTGTTGCGGGGCGCAGGCACGTGGAACTGCGACGGGCTACGGAAGGAGTACGGCCGTGTGACGCCGTACTGCGGGGTGACGAACTTCTGAGCCCGGAAGACCCCGTTGCCGCTGGTGACGAGGTCCGGCTGCCAGCGCGACGGGTCGCGCAGCACCTCGGCGGTGTTGACGGGCCGGTAGCCGAGATAATCCGCGTACGGCTGCCGATGGTACCGCCGGCCGCCCTCGTCGCCGAGTTGGTTCATCCCGTCGTGGATCCGGCTGGCGATGACCGCCTCCGCCGCCCTGGTGCCGATCCCGACCGGGCTGGCCAGATCCCGGTTGCGGTCGTCCGGGTCCAGGCCCGCCGACCGGAGCATGGCCCGCCACTCCTCCCGAAACTGCGGCAGCAGGTTCATGAACATGTGGAAGCTCGCGTAGAGGATCGCGATGTTGCGTTGCCGGTTCGTCGCGCGTTCGGCGGCCGGCCGGCGGCCGAGTCGCGACGAGACACCGACCGCCATCGGGTGGTAGGGGGCGATCGCATCGAACCACGCGTTGTTGGTCAGTGTCGTGATCCGCAGGATGAGGGACGCGTCGCCCGGGTTCAGCGTCGAGAGCAACGGGCCGGTCGCCGCCGGAATGACTATCTCGATGGCCGCGTTCCCGTTGTCAAGATCGAATGCACTGGTCTGCGGTTCTCGCGCCGCGCCGGACGTCGGAAGCAAGAACAGGATGGTTACGGCGGCGAGGACCCGGGTGGTGGCACTTCGTACACTCATGTCTTTTCCTTCCTCGCGACTGGCGGCTTCTCCGGGCGCGCCGCTGGCGCTTCGCCCTGGTGATCGCCCGGATCCAGCAGGGTCTCTGCGTTGTCGTGGGCGATGCCGCGACTCTGGTCGCGGGTAAGCAACCCGGAGGTGGCGAACCCGTCGACGACGTCAGCGACGACGCGTTCGGGCGCGAACGGGAAGTCGCTGCCGAAGACGATCCGTCGGTGGTCGACAAGGGCCAGCAACGGGGACAGAGCCTGGTCGTTGCCGCTCAACGCGACATCGAAGTAGAGGCTGCGTAGCTGGCTGACGACCGCATCTGGGGTGATCGTCCCGGACCGTCCTGGCATCGGCAGGTCAGCGGCGAACCTCGCAATCCGCCAGGAAAGGGCGGGCAGCGCCGCTCCGGCGTGTGGCACCACGATCCGTAGGCGTGGATGGCGTAGCAACACCCCGGCATAGATCATGTCGACGACCGTGCGGGTCGTGTCCAACGGGAACTCGATGACGGGAGACGGCCGGCCGAGCCGCGTACGGTCGGCGGCGACCGGTGAGGTGGGGTGGAGCAGGACCAGGACGTCCCGCTCGTTCAGGACGGCCAGCAGCGGCTCGAAGAACGGATCACCAAGGTAGCGGCCGGCGTAGTTGGTGAAGAGGGTGACGCCGACGAAGCCAAGCACATCAACGGCGTGCTGGACCTCCTCTACCGCGGCACGCAGATCGGGCAGGGGAAGCGCCGCGACGGCGCGGAACCGGCCCGGCCGAGTCGCGACGAGACCGGCGACCGCCTCGTTGACCCGGCGGGCGAGGCGAGCCGCGCCACGGGTTCCGACCAGCAGGTGAACCGGTGGGGACGACACCGACAGCACCTGCACGGCGATGTTCCGCCTGTCCATGAACTCCACGGCGAGGCCCAGATTCCAGCGCGGAATCGGCATTCCCCCGTCGAAGGTTCTCATTCCGGCCCGCCCGGCGGCCCGTAGGTACTCCGCCGGTAGGCAGTGCCCGTGCATGTCGATCAATCGCGGGTCGCGCAAGGCTGCTCCTCCTTACCGGTCCTTCCGGCGGTTCGGGTCCTCACCGCGCCGCAGGTCCTCTCCCGACCGCACCGGATGCGGCTACGACGGCGCGCTCCCGCAGACCACGATCGCCGAATTGTTGCCGCCCATCCCGACGCTGGTGGAGATCGCCGCGGACACCAGGGTCCGCTCGCCCACCCCGATGACGTGGTGCAGCACGCAGTCCGGATCCACATCGCGCAAGCCGTGACTGGGCGGGACCTCGTCGCGACAGCTCGCGAGCAGCGCGGTGATCAGCTCCACCGCCCCGGACCCGCCGAGCATGTGGCCGGTGCTGCCCTTGATGCCGCTGACCCGCACCTGGTCGACATGGGTACCGAACACCTTCCGCAGCGCGGTGGCCTCAGCCGGGTCGTTCCCCCTGGTCGCCGTCCCATGGACGTTGACATAGCCGATGTCGGTGGGCGCGACGCCGGCATCCGCGAGGGCCTCGATCAGACAGGCGCTCATCCCGGGGGCGTCGCCGGGCGGGATGTCGCTCATGTCGAAGGCGTCCCCCCGCTGGCCGTGGCCGAGCACCTCTCCGTAGACCCGCGCACCCCGGCGGATCGCGTGGTCCCGCTCCTCAAGGATCAGCACGCCGGCGCCCTCGCCCAGGACTGTCCCGTCCCGGTTGCGGTCGAACGGCCGGCATGTCCCGGTGCGCGAGCCGGTGCGGTTCTGGGCGAATCCGGCGACCACCAACTCCGTGACCGGGGACTCCGCTCCCCCGGCCAGCATCACCAGCGCCCGGCCGTACCGGATCCGCTCGTACGCCATGATGATGGACTCCGCTCCCGAGGCGGACGCGCCGCTGACCGTCATCAACGGACCGCGCAGCCCGTGCCGGATGGAGAGCAGGGAGGTCGCCGAATTCGGCAGGGTCATGTTGAACAGTCGGGGGGACACGCCCCGGGACCCCTGCTCGGCCAGGCCGCGGAACTGTTGCTCCAGCACCTCGGCGCTGGAGAACGCGACCCCGATGCCGGCTCCAAACTGCTCGAACCGGCGGCCGGACTTCCGCCGCGAGACGATCTCGTTCCTGGGTAGATCGAGCGACGCGTCCCGTACCGCCATCTCGGCGGCGGCCAGGACGTACCGCTGGTACCGGTCCAGCACCCGGATGTCACGCGTCGAGATCCCGTACGCCTGCGGGTCGAAGTCGGTGATCTCCGCCGACGTCTTCACCGGGCAGCGCGAGGTGTCGAACCGCGTGGTCGGCCCGACCCCGCTGCGGCCGGCCATCAGATTGGCCCAGAAATCGTCAACGGTGCTTCCCACCGGGGTCACCAAACCTAGTCCGGTCACCACCACGCGCCTGCGAACCATCTGCCACTCTTTTCCGTCCCCGGCGGCGGACACGGCCTTCCGGCGTCAGGTCCTGTCGCCTGCCGCGTGGCCCATGTCCGGGCCAACTATTCGAAAAGATCGATAGTCAGAGTAGGAAAAGCAGGCGTCCAGCGGAATGTGGCGTTCCGTCCCACGGAACGACAGGAATTCGGTCGGCCGTCCGGCGCCTAGGCTCGAGAGCCAGGTATTCCTCGAGGAGTTGGGCCATGACGGAGACGGAAAACGAAGATGTGGCCTTCATCATCGATGAGGCGCTCGGTTACGTGTACCCGGCCGCGTTACGCACGGCCGCCCTCGTCGGGGTCGCCGACCACCTGCGCGACGGCCCGCGGTCGGTCGACGAACTCGCGTCCCTGACACGAACTCCGCCAGACCGCCTTCACCGTGTGCTCCGACTGCTGGCCACAAAGGGCGTATTCGCCGAGGACGAGGCGGGCCTGTTCAAATTGACCGGCCGGGCCTCTGCACTATGTGTATCGGCGCCGAACTCGGTACGCGCGGCAGTCCTCATGTTGACCGATCCGGCGTTGTGGCGGTCCGTCGGGGAATTGACTGAAAGCGTACGCTCGGGCACCTCCTCGTTCGACCGCATCTTCGGTATGCCGTTGTTCGAGTACTACGCTCGTGACCCTGATGCCATCGCCGGATTCCATGTGGGCATGGCCGCCTTCTCCGCTGTCGAAGAGCGTCCGGCCGCGCTCGCCTGTGCCGTTCCACCGCACGCCACCGTCGTGGACGTGGCAGGTGGCCACGGCGGCTTACTGAGGGAGGTCCTGCGCGCCAACCCGAGCACACGAGGCGTGCTCTTCGACCAGGAACACGTCCTCGCCGGCCACCGTCTGGGCGAGGACGAAACCCTCGCCGGCCGCTGGCGGCTCGCTGCCGGAGACTTTCTCGATGAGGTCCCGAGCGGCGACGTGCACCTGCTCAAACGGATCATCCACGACTGGGACGACACGACCTGTGTACGGATCCTGACGAACTGCCGCCGGGCGATGACCACCGGAGGCCGGATCCTGATCATCGATTCAGTCGTACCGGCGGGAAATCAGCCCCACCAGGCGAAGGCGCTGGACCTGGTGATGATGGCCGCACTGCCTGGCCGCGAACGCACGGAAGAACAGTTCGCGGAGTTGCTGGAGACGGCCGGCCTGCACCTCTCCGGCATCGTCGACGTGCCGGGGATTCCTGTCTCCGTCGTCGAAGCGGCGGCCTCCGCCCGACGGTGAGCGCCAGCCCAACCGAGCAGCGGCCGGCCTTAGCTGGTTCTTGAACCTGCGCGTTGTTTACGGGCAGTGATGTTCAGGTTGCGGATGGCGGCGCCAAACGTCGTCAGCCCCTTCCGGGGGGTACGGCTTGTCCGGGCCGGAGACGCGTACCATCTGCTCCCCGTCCTGGCTCTTCTCGGCCTCCGTAATCCGCCGGGCGCTCGCCCGCAGAGGGATACGGCTGGTGCGGGCGGGACGGCGTCAGGTGGTACCACTCGGCCCGCGCCACCCGACCTCAGCCCTTCTCCTGCTGGAGGCGCTGCATAAGCATTTTCTTGCCCTGCTCGCCCGCCTTGCGGTTGTTGTCCTGGATCCGCCGGAACCAGTCGGCGAGTTCCGTGTCGCCGTCGCCGTCGGCGTCGGCGATGTACGTCTCGAGCTGCCAAATGTGCTGCAGTGACATCTGCAGTGCGTGGATCAAGTCGTAGTTCTTGTCCTTCACCGGGCTCGTCAGTTCCCGAACCATCGTGGCCACGGCACACCTCCCTGTCGCTGATCCGTCGAACCAGCGCTTACCCCTCGCCACCGCCTTCACGCCTCCCACCCACCGGGGCGGAGGGTAGGAGGCGCGCAGGCGCAACTGGCGGCGTTGCGAACCGTGGGGTACGGCGAACGTTCAGAGCTCGTCCCAGATGGTGAGGTGCGGACCTGGCTTGCCATCCGATCAGCCGTACCCGTGCACACCCTTCCGCCGATTCGGCCGCTGCGGCCCGCGTTGCGGCGCAAGGATGGGTAGCAAGCGGTCGTCCCAGCGCGATCGGCGTTGCAGTACGGGTAGCGGAGGTGAACGTGCAGGGCGGCACTGTCGCATCGATGGACCTTGAAACGGTGACGCCGGGCCTGGCGGAGCGGGTGTGGATCAATGCCGTGGAGGCTCCGTCAGCCGTGCAGTTCGTACGGCCCGCCCCGGTGTCGCGGGCGTGGCCGGCGCGGCAGCAGGTACGGGACGGCGGCGACCTGTCGGTGACGTGCGAGCAGTTCCGCGACGACGTCCTCAGCATCGCTCGCGGGTTCCTAGCCGCGGGGGTGCGGCACGGTGACCGGGTCGCACTGCTGAGCCGCACCCGGTACGAGTGGACCCTGGTCGACTACGCCCTGTGGGCGATCGGGGCGGTGACCGTACCGATCTACGACACCGCCAGTTCTGATCAGGTGGCGTGGATCCTCTCGGACTCCGCGGCTGTGGGCTGCGTCGTGGAGACACCCGCGCACGCCGAGGTGGTCGCAGGGCTGCGGCCGGACCTACCAGCCCTGCGTGAGGTGTGGCAGATCGAATCGGGTGACCTGATCGCCCTGGCCAGGCAGGGTCGTACGGTCGACGATGCGCAGGTCGACGACCGTCGTGCGCGGGTGACCGGCGGTGACGTGGCCACGATCGTGTACACCAGCGGCACGACCGGCCGCCCCAAGGGTTGCGTGCTGACCCACCGCAACATCCACTGCGACGTGACCAGCGCCGTCGCGGTGCTGCCGGAGCTGCTGCACCCGCGGGCGTCGACGGTGCTGTTCCTACCGCTGGCGCATGCGTTCGCCCGGCTGATCCAGGTAGGGATCGTGCAGACCCGGGCCACGATGGTGCACAGCGCCGACACGTCCGGGGTGATGGAGCAACTACGCAAGTACCGGCCCACCTTCATCCTGGCGGTGCCGCGGGTCTTCGAGAAGCTGCACGCCCAGGCCCGCCAGAAGGCCAACGACAGCCGCCGCGGGCGGCTGTTCGCCGCCGCCGACCGGGTGGCGGTGCGCTACAGCCGCGCCCTCGACAAGCCGGGCGGGCCGGGCGGACCGGGCGGGCTGCTGCGGCTCGCCCGGGCCGGATGCGACCTGCTGGCGTACCGGAAGCTGCGGGCGGCACTGGGTGGGCGGTGCCGCATGGCGATCGTCGGCGGAGCGCCGCTCGGCGAGCGGCTGGGACACTTCTTCCGCGGCGCCGGGATCGTGGTGCTGGAGGGGTACGGCCTGACCGAGACCTCGCCCGCGTTGACGGCGAACCTTCCCTCAGCGCAGCGGATCGGCACGGTCGGCCGCCCCCTGCCCGGGGTGGACATCCGCATCGCCGACGACGGCGAGATCCTCGCCCACGGCGACGTCATCTTCCCCGGCTACTGGAACAACCCGGACGCCAACCAGGCAACCTTCACTACGGACGGGTGGCTGCACACCGGTGATCTCGGCGATCTCGACCGCGACGGGTTCCTGCGGCTCACCGGCCGGAAGAAGGAGATCATCGTCACCGCGGCCGGCAAGAACATCGCCCCCGCGCCGATCGAGGACGCCGTCCGCGCTCATCCGCTGATCAGCCAGTGCATGCTCGTCGGCACCGGCCGCCCCCACGTGGCCGCACTGGTCACCATCGACCCACACGCATGGCTACGCTGGCGCTCCGCGCACGGCCGACCGGACGCCTCCGTCGCCACGATGCGCGACGATCCACGGCTGCGCAGCGAAGTCCAGTCCGCCATCGACCAAGCCAACGAAACGCTATCGAGGGCGGAGCAGGTCAAGACCTTCCGGACCCTGCCCCGGGACTTCACCGAGACCGACGGGGAGATCACCGCCACCCTGAAGATCAAACGTGATGTGATCGAAGCGCACCACAGCACCGACATCGACGCCCTCTACCACGGCCACTGACCGTCGGTGGGGTGACCGAGAGGAGACACGGGTGATCAGGTTTGTTCCTGCCCGGTCATCGCCGGCTACGTACCGATATTTCGCGGGTCCCGGGACACGCTCCGGTGGCGCCGGGTCGGCACACCTTCCGGGGCGGATAAGCACCGCTCCCGGTTCATGATGCGCATTGAGCATCGATTCCTCAATGGCCGAGGGCGGATCCCAGACACCGGCCGGAGGACTGCTGGCATACCGTGTCCGGGACCGGCGAGGGTGGCGCCGGCTGATCGGTGCCGGGTTGTTCGATCGGTCCCCGGCGTGGTTTGAGGATGGGATCGGCCGAGCCGCGCGAATCGCCGGGCAGTCCGCACCATGAGATGTCCGCTCATGAGGTTGTGCTCCTGCTGGAGACGGATCCGGATCGTGGACTGAGCGGCGCGGAGGCCGCCCGCAGGCTCAAGCGGTTCGGCCCAAATGTCTTGCCGGCCGCTGCCCGAACCGGTTTCCTGCGGCGGGTCCTGCGCCAGTTCCATCATCCGTTGATCTACGTGTTGATCGCCGCTGGCGTCGTCACCGCGATCCTGGGCGAGTACGTCGATTCCGTGGTGATCTTCGCTGTCGTTCTCGTCAACGCGGCAATTGGTTTCGTGCAGGAATCGAAGGCCGAGGCCGCGCTGGAGAGCCTTCGGTCGATGGTGCGTACTCGGGCGCGGGTGAGGCGCGATGGTCGGGAGCGGTTCGTGCCCTCGGCGGAACTCGTGCCCGGTGATCTGATCCTGCTCGAAGCGGGTGACAAGGTCGCGGCCGACGTACGGCTGGTCTGGGTGGCCGGGTTGCGGGTGGACGAGTCGGCGCTGACGGGTGAGTCCGTCCCTGTCGCCAAGGATCAGGTGGCGTTGCCGGCGGCGCTACCCGTGGCGGACCGGCGCAACATGGCGTATTCGGGGACGCTGGCAACGGCTGGCAGCGGAGCCGGTATCACAGTGGCAACAGGCGCCGAAACCGAGCTTGGACAGATCCATCGGCTGGTCGGGGCCGCCGGGACGCTGGCGACGCCGTTGACCCGGAAGCTTGCCCGGTTCAGCAAGTTGCTGACGGTGGTCATCCTTGCCCTCGCGGCGATGACCTTCGGTGTCGGGCTAGGGCGCGGGCAGGAGCCGGTCGAGACGTTTACCGCGGCGGTTGCCCTCGCGGTGGGGGCGATTCCGGAAGGGTTGCCGGCGGCGGTCTCGATTACCTTGGCGATCGGGGTGAGGCGGATGGCGCGGCGGCGGGCGGTGATCCGCCGGCTACCCGCGATCGAGACGTTGGGAAGCACGACGGTCGTCTGCTCGGACAAGACCGGTACGTTGACCGAGAATCAGATGACGGTGCGGGTGGTGTGGACGGTCGAGGGTGAATACGCCGTCACCGGTTCTGGTTACGGCGCGGAGGGGAAGCTCAGCGACCGTCACGGTGCCGTTGTGACTGAGGCTGCGAGCCGTGCGTTGCGGTGGTGCCTCCTCGCGGGGGTCGGATGCAACGATGCCCGACTCCGCCAGGAACGAAACGAGTGGGTTCTGGTTGGTGATCCCACCGAGGCAGCGATGCTGGCCGTCGCGGGCAAGGGAGGCCTCGGCCGCGATGAGGTTGAGGCGGCGTATCCCCGTGTTGTCACGATTCCCTTCAGCTCGGAGCGCCAGTACATGGCCACTCTCCATCAGCAGCGTGACAGCGGCGGCACGGTGGTGTTGGTCAAGGGCGGTACCGAGCGGGTCGTCTCCATGTGCCGTGCCGAGATGGGCGCTGACGGGGCTGTCCGGCCGCTGGACAGGAACGTGGTCCTGAGTGCTGCCGCGAACCTGGCCGACAGGGGGTTGCGAGTCCTGGCCACCGCCATGCGCCCCGAAGGAAGGCCGGAGGAGTTCGGCGAGCAGGAACTGGGCGGCAGCCTGGTGCTGACCGGGTTGCAGGCGATGCTCGATCCGCCGCGTTCTGCCGCCGCTCCTGCGGTACGCGCGTGCCGTACCGCGGGTATCGCCGTCAAGATGATCACCGGCGACCATGCCGCGACGGCTCGGGCCATCGCCAGGCAACTCGCAGTCCTCGGCGACGACCGCGACGGGCAGGTGCTGTCCGGCGCGGACCTGGACGCGTTGCCGGCCGACCGGTTCGCGGAGGCCGTCGAGCGGGCACAGGTGTTCGCCCGGGTCTCCCCCGAGCAGAAGCTTCGGCTGGTCGAGACGCTTCAGGATCGCGGCCACGTGGTGGCCGTGACCGGAGACGGCGTCAACGACGCGCCGGCCCTGCGACAGGCCGACATCGGTGTCGCGATGGCCCGCAGCGGAACCGAGGTCGCTAAGGAGGCGGCCGACATGGTGCTCACCGACGACAACTTCGCCACCATCGAAGCGGCTGTCGAGGAGGGCCGCGGTGTCTTCGACAACCTCACCAAGTTCATCGTCTGGACCCTGCCGACCAACCTCGCCGAAGGACTGGTCGTGCTGGTTGCCATCCTGCTCGGTACCACATTGCCTCTCCTGCCCACCCAGATCCTGTGGATCAACATGACCAGCGCGGTCCTGCTCGGCCTCATGCTCGCCTTCGAACCCAAAGAGGCCGACATCATGCGGCGGCCACCCCGCGCTCCGGCCCGGCCACTGCTCACAGCCGCCCTCGCGGTGCGGATCCTGCTGGTGGCCGCCCTGCTCGTCGGCGGCACCTGGTGGCTGTTCCAGTGGGAACTGGCGGGCGGCGCCAGCACCGCCGAGGCACGGACAGCGGCTCTGAACCTGTTCGTCGTCGTCGAGGCGTTCTACCTGTTCAGCTGTCGATCGATCACCCGATCCGCCTGGCGCATCGGCTTCTTCTCCAACCGGTGGATCCTGGTCGGCGTGGCCGTGCAGGCCCTCGGCCAGCTCGCCATCACCTACGTACCCGCCATGAACATCGTCTTCGGGACCGCCCCCGTCGGCGTCGACGTGTGGCTACGCATCCTGGTCATGGGCGTCGCGGCCTCGGCCGTGGTCGCCGTCGACAAGCGATTCCGTAAGCGGCTCCTGTGACCCCGGACGGTCCCGAGCAGATGGCGTCCGTACGACAGAGCGGACGCTGTCGGCTGTGCGCCGTACCCTCCGACGACGAATGGCTGCTCGGCTACGTGGGCTTCGACCCCACCGAGGAGGGAACCCGTGAGGCGCTGTTGACCCTGGGCAACGGCTACCTGATGACCCGCGGCGCCGCCGCCGAGGCCACCGCCGACGGCGTGCACTACCCCGCAACCTACGTGGCCGGGGTTTACAACCGCCTCGTTTCACTCGTCGGCGGACACAGCCGTGCCGACGAGAGCATCGTCAACCTGCCGAACTGGTTGCCCATGACGTTCCGGCCGGAGGACGGGCCCTGGTTCGCCCCTGGGGCATACGACGTCGTCCACCACCACGTCATGATCAACCTCCGTCAGGGCCTGTATCAGCGGGAACTCGTGGTGCTGGACCCGCGGCAACGCCGTACCCACATCACCCAGGAACGTCTGATCTCGATGGACCGTCCGCACCTGGCCTGCCAGCGTACGACCATCACCCCGCAGGACTGGTCGGGAGCCATCCAGGTCCGCAGTCTGATCGACGGACGCGTCACGAACGGCAACGTCGCCGCGCACGGCCCACTGAACAGGCAGCACCTGGTCCCGCCCGTAACCGGTCACCACAGCGACACCCACTGGCTCACCACCCAGACGAGCCAGTCCGGCATCCGCATCGCCGTGGCCGCGCGTACGACACTTCATCACGACGGCGGCCCGGTTGTCGCCGACCGACTCGTGGTGGGCGGGGGCGGGCGTGTGGGCCACATCTTCCGACTGGCGGCGCAGGCCGGCACCCCGGTCACAATCGACAAGACCGTCGCCATCTACACCTCCGATGACCGCGCCATCTCCGAACCACTCGACGCCGCTCGCGCCGAGATCGCAGACGCCCCCGGGTTCGCAGCTTTGCGCGATGCTCACACCCTCGCCTGGGAACACATCTGGCGACGCTTCCACCTGTCCATAGACGGCCGCGAAATGACCGACGAACGCCGAGCCGTCAACGCGCACCTCTTCCACGTCGCACAGACCCTGTCACGACACACCGCAGACCTCGACACAGGTGTCCCCGCGCGGGGCCTACACGGCGAGGGCTACCGTGGCCACATCTTCTGGGACGAACTGTTCGTCTTCCCGCTACTCAACCTCCGCACTCCCGAACTGACCCGGGCACTGCTGCTGTACCGGTACCGACGCCTGCCACAGGCGCGCCGACTCGCGCGAAGCATAGGAGCCTCCGGCGCTCTCTTCCCCTGGCAAAGCGGCAGCGACGGCCGCGAAGAGACGCCCGAGAGGTTCCACAACCCGCTCTCGCAGCGGTGGATGGTCGACAATTCAGAACGTCAGTACCATGTCAACCTCGCCATCGGCTACAACATCTGGCAGTACTACCAGGTCACCGCAGACGTTGATTTCCTGACTGCCTACGGCGCCGAACTCCTGATCGACATCGCCCGCTTCTGGGCCTCCCTCGTCGCACACGACTCGGTGCGCGACCGCTACCACATCCGCGGGGTAATGGGACCTGACGAGTTCCACGATGGCTATCCCGATCATCCCGGCACCGGCCTGAACGACAACGCCTACGTCAACGTCATGACCGCCTGGACACTCAGCAGAACACGTGACGTGTGCGAGATCCTCGGCGGGCACCATACCGACGAACTCTGGGAGCGGCTGGGGGTCACCGACGACGAACTCGACCGGTGGGACCACATCAGCCGACGACTACACGTCCCGTTCCTGCCCAACGGGCTGCTCAGCCAGTTCGACGGCTACGCTGCCCTCGAGGAACTGGATCAGGATGCCTACCGCGCCCGTTATGGCGACATAGGTCGGATCGACCTGATCCTCGAAGCCGAGGGCGACACCGCCAACCGGTATCAGGTGTCCAAACAGGCCGACGTGCTCATGCTGTTCTACCTGCTCAGTGCCGAGGAGATCACCGCCGTCCTACACCGGCTCGGCTACCCCTTCGACCCGGCAACCATTCCCCCGACCGTGCACCACTACCTCGCCCGAACCACCCACGGATCGACGCTGAGCCGGGTCGTCCACTCCTGGCTCCTCGCCCGCACCAACCGACACGCCTCATGGCACCTACTACGCGAAGCGCTCGACGCCGACCTGTCCGACACCCAGTCCGGCACCACCCGCCAAGGCATCCATCTCGGAGCCATGGCCGGCACGGTAGACATCCTCCAACGGTGCTACACCGGCCTCGAAACCCGCGGCGACGCCCTCCGACTCCACCCACGACTCCCGCAAAGCCTCACCCACCTCGACTTCGACCTGCGCTACCGCGGTCACTGGCTCCGCTTCCACTGCCGCCAAGACCACACATCCGTACACGCGCTCCCCAGCGCAGCACCCCCAGTCACGGTAATCATCGACAAACAGACGTACACGCTGTCCGGCGGTACCGGCATAGACGTGCCGCTCACCACAGACACCCGACGCCAACCTCCAACCACCGGCACCGGCCACGGCCGACTCCGGCCTTGACTGGGACTACCGACCTGCTGCTGAGAGAAGAACGTGTGACAGCCTCCATGAGTTGATCTGCGCACCAGACCGGTACACAGCGCCGGGCCCCGGAGGATCATTGCCGCGCTCACGTTGTCGCTCGCACCGCGTCGAGTGGCCGGATCCGGTTGGCACCTCGCGGTCGAGATCAACCCTCGCTTCGCCCCGCGACTCGCTGTACTCACCCCGCTGTCGACGTCGCGGTCGCGGACGCCGTCGCCCTCCGCGAGGTGCTCGCCCAACGGGGCGTCGACCGGGTCGATGTCGTGGTCAGTGCCTCCCGTGGGCGGCTTTCGACGAGAACTGCAACCGGAAAGCCCGGGGAGGCCACAAGTCGTGGTACGAGATCGGCGCATGGCCGGTTTGAGAACACCGTCTCGGTAGACACGTCCGGCAGCCAAACGGCCCGGTGAAGGTCAGCGGCCTACTCCCGCGCGTACCCCAGACGGAGGCGTCCTGGCTACGGCGACGGTATGAGAACGCTGCTGCCACCGCGGCTGTCTGGAGCGCATCGCCGGGAGGTTCAGCCGGTCGATGGAGACACCTTGCGCCGTCAATCGTCCCACGAGTTCGGCGGCAGCGGCGTCATACTCCGACGGTCATAATCTACCTCTTGGTGTTCAGGTCTATCTGGGCGACCTCGTCCCAGGTGTACGCGCTTTCTCGCCGCTCCATCAATACCAGTTCTACGGTCTCTATGGAAACGCTGACACGGTGCAACTTATTCACTGCCTCAGCGGCAGCAATCGCTCGAACTGCGGAAACGTGCGCATTACTGTAGGCAATCGTAACGTGCGGATTGAAGCTGAGCCTCTTCACGGGAGCGTCAGGTAACACTGAGAGCGTGGCCTCTCGGAGTGCGTTCCTCAGTTGCCGTAGCGGTTCAACAGGATGCATGCTGAATCCGATAGCGCCCGGCGTGCCTCCTATTGATCCCAGATTCAACTCGAAGGCCGGCACCGCACGACAGGCGTGCCTCGCGGCCGCCTCAACCTCGGTCAGTTCCCTGTCGTCAACGTAGCCCTCGTAGGCGATCCGATCGATCGTCAGGTGCAAGTCATGGTTTTCAACGAGATCATAGAAAGGGAAGTTGATGAGGACCTGACAGCGCGCAACGAAAGCCTGCAATTGAGGAGATCGACGAAAAGTCAAGTACCAGTAGTAGGAGCGAGGCCCCCGAGGTCGATCCCAATGATTGGCCAGCATGAGCATTCGCTGAAACCGGCGAAATTTTTTAGCGTCGACCGCCCTGCCGCACGCTCACCCAACTCGGTAGCCCTTCACGTAGTCGGCAAGAGCCTCATAGCGGGACGGCGCGACCCGCCGCCTGGATGTGCGACTCTCTCAGCGATGTAGGCAACCTACCGGGGATCCTGGAGAGGGATCCGGTGCAGCGTCGTCCACGCGTATCGCCGTCCCTCGCGGCGCAACTCGACGAGATCGATCGTGTCGATCAGCGTGGTCACCGCAGGCTCGGACCGCAGGCCACGTACCTGCAGCGGATCCTGTGTCACACCTACGGACGAGGCAAGGATCAGACCATCATGATCCCGGGCTGGCCGTACTCAATGGTCGTGGCCCTGGAATCGGGCCGAAGCTCGTGGACAGCGCCCCTGGACGCGGTGCGGCTGGCTGCTGATGCGGCCACGGTCACCGCCGGGCAACCTGCGCGGCTCCGTCCTCGGCTTCCGCAACCTCACCCACTACATCGCCCGATCACTCCTGGAAGCCGGAGGCTTCAGGCCCCGACTACACCCGCGAATGTGATGAGCCGGATACCCGTGGTCGGGCGACACTGGCCCAGTGGGTCGGCTGGGCGTGCCAGTCGACCCCCGGGTCTGGCAATGGCCTGAAGGCAGTCCCGCATACGGGAGTCCTGCCGTGTATCGGGCGGGCCAGTTGAATCCGAAGGCCGATGTGTGCTGGTCGGCGAGGGTCAGCCGCGATCCGTTACCGCAGGATGATCGCTGCTACGGAGACGAGGGCTGCCGCAGTCAGGAGAGCAAGCACGATGTGTTCGTAGCGCGCGTGCCCGAAACGGTGGAACGCCTGTGTGCCGAGGTGCTGTCCTAGTAGCGCGGCGACGATGAGTACGGGCCAGTACGCGTAGGTCTCCCAGACGCCCGCGACAAGGAGTGAGATGACGCTCAGCGGGAGTCGGACCAGGGAGAGAGTGACCAGGGTGTCGCGCATCGTGTGGGGTTTCAAGCCGCGGTGGACGAGGTAGTAGACGGTAGGCGGGCCACCCAGGGATGTGGAGGTGCTGAATGCGCCCGACAGGAGTCCCGCCGGGATCGCCCACCGCCCGCTGACGATGCCCTGACGCGCTCGTGCGCGGAGGCGCAGCACCACCGCGGCGATCACCGTGGCCGCGACGAAGACCTGGAGGCCGACCGCGGGCAGCGCCGCCAGGAGCCATGCTCCGGCGAGCATTCCCGGAGCTGACCAGCCGGCGAGTGTCAGGACTTCCCTGGTGTCGGGGCGGGGCACGCTGCGACGCATCGCGAGGATGGCGATGTCGCAGGCTGTTCCGGTGATCAGGATGGTGGAGATCGCCTGGGGGCCGCCAATTGTCGCGGCCAGCAATGGTGCGCTGAGCAGTGCGAAGCCGAACCCCGACAGCGATTGGACGATGCCGCTGACCAGGATCAGTGCGAACAGGGCGACCAGGAGTTGGCTTCCGTCGAGGTCAGCCAAGGTTGCCCCGGCTGTAGCCGGACGAGGTGAGGACATCGCCGGCAATGCTCTCGTAGACCGTGATCATTGCCGGGGCAAGCTCCTTTCGGTACCGGCCGACCGATCCCACCGTCAAGCGTGCTTTGGTTTGCTCGGCAGGATGTGGCCAGGAAACCTGGTGCAGTGAGTGGTCGATCTCGTGGTGGCGGATCATCTCGGGAGCCCACGATAGGCGCCGTCGGCCATGACCGGCCGTCCGGCCAACTTCTGGTCGATGCCGCTGGTCTGGTAGACGATGGTGCGGTTGCGGTTGCGGTTGCGGTTGCGGTTGCGGTTGCGGGTTGCGGATCGCCGAGAGCGACGACGAGGCGGGTGTGAGCGTCGATGGCGACCCGCAGGTTGGTGCTGTAGCGGTAGTTCTTGCTCGGCGCGGCCAGCCGATGGTCGCGGGTCGGGATGAGGGTGCCGTCGACGATGGCGATCTGGTCGACCCAGCGTCGGCGTACCGGGGCCAGGGCGAGAGGGTGTCGATGACCCGGTGCGCGGCGGAATGCGACACCCCGAACAGTGGCCCGGCCGACCGTCGGCGATCGCGTCCCCGCCCCGCTCGGCGACCAGCCGGACCAGCCCGCGGAACTGGGCGGGCCGCAGCCCGGCGAACGGGAAGATCCACTCCGGGCGAGCCGCCGAGATCACCTGCACCAGAAGACGTAGTTGGAGATCATGCCCAGGAACTGGGTGGCTGCGAGGTCCACGTCCTCGACCCGCACCGTCCCCGCCTCGTGCTCAGCCAGGAGGTAGCTGGGCGCCGTTGCGTTGTCGGATCGGTTGGCGTGTTGAACCCCGTGTCGGGGCTGCGGTCAGATTGCTTGCGCGAGTTCGGTGAACGCCGCAGCGACCCGCCGTGCGGGCGGGGCACCGACGGCGAGTTCGTAAGGTCCGCGGCGGAGGTTCTGGACGAAGGCATGTCCGGCGATGATCGTCTGTGCGGTGCGGTCGTTGCGTAAGCCGCGCATCGGTTTGAGCCGGTGTTTGAGCTGGCTGTGGTCGGCCTCGATCGGATTGTTCGCATACCGCTCGACGTGATGCCACGCCGACGGGACCAGTTCGTCGAGCACACCGGCGTACACGGGAGCGGCGTCGGTGACCACCTCGACCGGTGTCACCTTCAACGTCGACAGCACCCGGCGGAAGAACCGGCGGGCCGCGGCGGGTTCGGCTCGCTCGACGACGCCCGCACCTTCTGCGACCGCTTCTTCGCCCACTACAACCACGAACACCGCCACAGCGGCATCGGCCTGCACACCCCCGCCTCGGTCCACCACGGCACCGCCGGCCAGATCCACACCAAGCGTGCCGAGGTCCTCGCCGCCGCCCACGCCCGCCACCCACAACGATTCCCGCGACCACCCCAGCCACCCAGACTCCCCGCCACGGTCTGGATCAACCGACCCGCACTACAAGCCGAACAACAGAAGAACTAAAACGATCTTGCCTCACTGATCTTGACAGGTTCCGGTCCGGTGACAGCAGGCCCTCCCGCGAGCCACAGTCGACAGATCGGACCGAAGGCATCGACTGAGCCGGTTGCGTTGCGGGTCAGACCACGGCCCACGGAAGCACGGCTCCTACGATCTCAGAACCGCACCATCACACTCACAGTTGCGTTGAGCATGCGGACCGCCTATGGAGGGCCACGATTTCTTCTTGATCGCGCCTGGCAACGATTCGTGCGCGCCTGGCAGCGGTGGGTCAGACGGCGGCCAGCAGCGCGTCGAGCGGCCGGGGCAGGGCGTCCCGTCCGACCGCCGCCTCGACGAGCAGCCGGGCATAGCGCAGCTTGCGGTGCGCGCCGCTGCCCAGGAACCGCCGCATCTGTGCCTCCGGCGGCCGGCCGCGCCAGGCGGGCTGGCTCTGCAACGAGCGGAACGACCCGAGGTCGCCGTGGGCGGCGAAGAGCGCTTCGACGTCCGCGACGCCCACCGCGCGGATCAGCTCGTCCTCAAGATCGTCGACACAGACGTAGAAGCCGAGGTTTTCCATGTCGGTGCGGGTCGCGGCCGGGCCGATCCGGGCGGCGATGCCGCGCCGGAACAGTTCCTCCTCCCGCAGGTCGCACAGACCGGCGACGCGTAGCCGGTCGGCCGGCGGGCCCAGTCTCGTCAGGACGCGGCGGATCGCGTGTGCGCCGCCGATCGGCACGACCACGACCCGCTCCGCTTCGAGGTCGCGGCCACGGCACACGGCGGCCGTCTCCAGCGCGATCTGGTCGCTGATGCCCTCGACGAGCACCACCGCCACGGCGTCGTCGACCTTCGCCAGGGCGCGGGCCGTCGCCAGGACCGGGGCGTCGGGGCCGCTGAGGTATCCGTCGGGCGGCCGGCGGCCAGGATCCCGACGATCGGTGACATCCATGGTGGTGGCAATCATCGGCGATACACGTGCCCGCCGGCCAGGGATTTACCGACGTGCGTCGACGTCCGCCGGGTCACTGAGCGCCGACGTGAGTTCGGCGGCGTCCCGGAGCGCCGGGGCCGCCCGTTCCGACTCGTCGGCGTCCAGCACGACGTGTTCGACCCGGGCCAGCATCTCGGCCGCGGTGTCGGGGTCGCGCAGCACCATCGCGAGTTCGGCGCGGTAGACGAGGACCTCGATCCGGGCGACGGGATCGTCTCCGGGCCGGGTACGGGCCAGCGCGCTGTCGAGGATCCGGACGGCCTGCCGGACATCGCCCCTGGAGTCGGCCTGCACGACGGCGTCCGCCAGGGCCTTGGCCAGCCGCCCCACCGGCCCGGACTCGGCGACGGCGGCCGGCTGGGCGACGCGGATCCAGTTGCCGCCGGGGTCGATGACGCTGAACCCGGTCATCCCGTCGGCGTTCTTCCGCGCCCGCGGCCGGGTCATCCGCGGCGTCCCGGACACCAGGACCTTCCCGTACGCGGCGCGCATGCCCGCGGCGAACGCCCGGTGCAGTCCCTCGATGTCCGACGTGAGGACGAGGCAGGAGCCGTACGACTGCTCCGGGTCGAAGCCCGCCATCTCGAAGAAGTGCAGGTGCAGGTCCTCACGCCGCATCGCCACGTACGGGTGGGGCCGGCGCTGCCGGTATGTCGTGTCGAAGCCGAGGACCTCGTAGAAGTTGACCATGTCGTCGATGGAGGCGCAGGGCAGGAGCGGAACGGTCACCTCGTTGGCCATGCCTCCCTTCCTAGGGAATCAGGGATGCCCACCGCACATGGAAATAGCCGTTCGTCGCTGCCCACCAGCCGATCGGGCGAGGCGCGGAAGCGACGCCTGGCCCTGCCCGGATGGGCGGCGGTACGGTTCGGGCGTGTCCGGCACCGCCAACCGCCCCTTGATCTTTCTCGACGTGGACGGGCCGCTGATCCCGTTCAGGTCCCGGCCGGTGGGTCGCGGGCGTTCGGCTGCCGGCATCCCCGCACGGCCGCCGGACGGTCCCGGCAACCCGCTGCTGGACCGGCTCGACCCGGATGACGGCCGCCGCCTGCTGGCGCTGGGCTGCCGGTTGGTCTGGGCGACGACCTGGATGGCAGAGGCGAACGAGGTCGTCTCGCCCCGGCTCGGGCTGCCGGACCTGCCCGTCGTCGAATGGCCGGACGATGACGAGGACCCGGGGCCCGGTCTGCACTGGAAGACGGCGTTCCTCACCCGCTGGGCGGCCGGATGCCCATTCGTCTGGCTCGACGACGAGACGACCGACGCCGACCGGGAGTGGGTCGTCGCCCACCACCCGGGGCGGGCGCTGCTGCACCGTGTCGATCCACACGTCGGCCTGACCGACGCGGACTTCGCGACGGTCCGTCAATGGCTCGGGCCGGGTGCTGGCAGCCGGGGATGACGCACCGCGCGGGGCGGGGTCAGGTGCGGCGGATGGACGTACGGGGTGCCTGCTCGCGCAGCCGGCCACGGGCGAACGCGTCCACCCGCCCCCACCGCCCCGGCAGGTCGAACAGTTCGATGCGCCCCATCCCCTCCGGCAGCGCCGGTTCGACGACCAGGTGCTCGCCGTACGGCTCCAGGCCCAGCATGGTGCGCAGCAGCAGCAACGGGGTCCCGGCCGACCAGGCCTGCGGGCTGCACGCGGTCGGGTACTCGACCGGATACTTCGTCAGGCTGCGGTGATAGCCGGCGAACGCCTCCGGCAACCGGCCCTCGAAGTACTGCGACGCGTCGATCATGGCCAGGGCGATCCGTCCCGCCTCCTCGCGGAAGCCGTAGCGGGCCAGCCCCGCCGCGATCAGGGAGTTGTCGAACGGCCAGACCGTGCCGACGTGATAGCCGACGGGGTTGTAGGCGCCCTGGTCCTCGGCCAGGGTCCGCACTCCCCAGCCGGAGAACATCCGGGGACCGATCAGGTGGGCGGCGAGGTGCGGGGCGCGGTCCGGTTCGACGATGCCGCTCCACAGCAGGTGGCCGATGTTCGACGACAGCGAGTCGACGCGCCGGCCGTCCTGGTCCAGGGCCAGCGCGTAGTATTCGCCGTCCTCGACCCAGAAGTCCCGGTTGAAGCGCCGCCGTAGCGCCCCCGCCTCGGTTTCGAGCTGGTCGGCGTAGCCGGGATCGTTCCAGAACTCGCGGGCCAGCCGCGCCCCGCGCATCTTCGCGTCGTACGCGTATCCCTGCAGTTCGCAGGTGGCGCGGGGGAAGCCGGGCAGGGTGCCGTCGCGGAAGGTGATGGCGTCCCAGGAGTCCTTCCAGCACTGGTTCTCCAGGCCGTTGACGTTGTTGCGCCGCTTGTAGGAGATGTAGCCGTTGCCCATCAGGTCGCCGTACTCGTCGATCCAGCGCAGTGCCGCGCGGGTGTCGTCCTCGAGTTCGCGGACGAGTTCGGCGTCGCCGGTCCAGCGTTCGTACTCGTCGAGCAGCACCACGAACAGCGGGGTGGCGTCGGCGGTGCCGTAGTACGGCGAGTGCGGCTGCTCCTCGAACGCGGCGGACTCGCCGAACCGGTTCTCGTGCAGGATCTTGCCCGGTTCCTCGTCCCGGAAGTCGTCGAGCTTGGCGCCGCGCAGCAGTGCCAGGATGCGCAGGGTCGTGTTGGCCAGCTCCGGGGTGAACGGTAGGGCCTGGTAGCTGGTGATGATGCTGTCGCGGCCGAACAGCGCCATGAACCACGGCAGGCCGGCGGCCGGCACCGCGACGCCGGGGGTCGTCAGGATCGGGAAGCGCAGCGCCGCCAGGTCGACCATGGTGCGGCCGTACGCCATGTCCAACTGCTCGGAGTCGCACCGCAGGATCGGTGCCCGGCTCAGCCAGCGTTCGACCTCGGCCTCCATGCCCTGCTGGATCTCGCCGGGCATGTGGTGCACGTTCGGGCGTACGTCCTTCGCGCCGCCGGACCGGGCGATGGTCTCCACGTGTACCTCGGCGACCCAGTCGCCGTGCGGCTCGACGTGTGCGGTGAGGGTCAGCCCGCCCTCGTCGAACTGGGCCGGCCGGTCGACGCTGATCACGGTCTCCCGGCGGAAGGTCTGCCGTTCGTAGATCAGTCGCAGCCGGTCCTCGTTGACGATGGTGGTGATGTGTCCCTTCTTGTGTTGGACGTCCTTGATCTCGAAGATGTCGGCGAAGTCGCAGCCGGCGTCGATGCGGATGGTGAGGTCGACCGGCTCCTCCTGGTGGTTGAGCACGGTCAGCCGCTCGTCGAAGCTGCCGCCGATGGTCCGCTGCCGGATGACCGAGATCTTGGCGTCGACGTAGTGCGTCGGCTCGCCGGGCACCAGGAAGAACCGCGCCTCGAAGTAGTGCAGGTCGTCGACGGAGAGCGCGTGCAGGCGCTGTCCGTCGACACTGAGCCGCCACAGCGACAGGAAGCGGGTGTCGAGGGAGAACAGCCCGGTCGGCACCGACGGTGAGGGGTCGACGTCGCCCCGCCGGTCGCTGACGATGAAGTTGTTGCCGTCCAGGATCTTCACGATGTCTTCGTTCATCGGTTCGGCCTTCCGGCGGCGGCCGTCCGCAGCTCCGCGACCGCGGGCGGGCGCAGCTCGCGGACCCTGGGCGGGCGCGGGTCGTGGCTGCCGGGCGGGCCGGGCAGCAGCCGTTGGAAATAGAGGAACAGGGTGAGCTGCCCGGTGAAAACGATCTCGTTGCGGAGTACGGCGCCCGCGGCGTTGATCCGCCCGGTGGTCATCCCCTCGAAGGTCCCCCGGTCGGTGATCACCACGCAGTCCGGCTCGCCGCAGATGTGGCGCGAGACGAAAACGATGCCGCGCTTGAACGTGACGTTCCAGGCATCCACCTCTTCGTCGTGGTGCAGGTCGAACCGGATCGTGCCGGTGACGTACGACGGCACCTCCCCGGTTTCCCGCTGGCCGAGTTCCTCGAAGAACGCCTCGGTCGCCCCCAACAGTCCGCCTCCCGTACGCTCCGGCGCCACCGACGGCCGCCCACTGCCTACCCGCCGCAGTGTCGCCGCCGCTGCGGTGGCCCGGCATCACCCCGGCCGGGTGAACCGCCGCCGGCGACAGGCCGTACCGGGGCGGCCCGGAGTCAGGTGAGCCAGCCGGGCCGGACCAGCCCCGCCTCGTACGCGAACACGACCAGCTGCGCCCGGTCCCGCGCACCGAGCTTGATCATCGCCCGGCTGACGTGCGTCTTCGCCGTCGCCGGGCTGACCATCAACCGGCCGGCGATGCCGTCGTTCGACAGCCCCTCGCCGACCAGGGCGACGACCTCCCGCTCCCGGTCGGTGAGCTGGTCGAGGGCGGGCGACGGGACGGCCGGTCGTCGCTGCCGGCCGGCGAACTCGGCGATCACCCGCCGGGTCACCCGCGGCGAGAGCAGCCCGTCGCCGGCCGCGACCGCCCGTACGCCGCGCAGCAGTTCGACCGGCTCGGTGTCCTTGACCAGGAAGCCGGACGCCCCGACCCGCAGCGCCTCGAACAGGTACTCGTCCAGCTCGAACGTGGTGAGGATGACGATGCGGGTGGCGCCGAGGCCGGGGTCGGCCACGATCCGGCCGGTCGCCTCCAGCCCGTCGACGCCCGGCATCCGGATGTCCATCAGCACCACGTCGGGCCGGGTCTGCGCGGCGAGCCGGACCGCCTCCGCGCCGTCGGCGGCCTCGCCCACGACGGTGATGTCCGGCTCGGCGTCGAGCAACGCCCGGAATCCGGCCCGGACCAAAGCCTGGTCGTCGGCGAGCAACACCTTGATCACGACATCCACCTACTCACGACTCGTCGCCCGTCGGCAGCCGGGCGTCGACCCGGAACCCGCCCCCGTCCAGCGGCCCGGCGGTCAGCGTGCCGCCCAGGGCCGCCGCCCGGGCCCACATCCCGGCGATGCCGTTGCCGGCCTCGTCGACCGGTGCCGCGGCGCCCCGGCCGTCGTCGTCGACCCGTACGGCGAGGGCGTCGTCGTCGTACCCGATGGTCACGAGGGCGGTCGCGGCCGGGCCGGCATGCCGGCGCACGTTGGTCAGTGCCTCCTGCACGATCCGGTAGCCGGCCCGGTCCACCTCGGCGGGCAGCGGCCGGGCGATGCCCCGGACCCGGGTCCGTACGGGGATGCCGGCGTCGGCGGTCAGTTCGGCGAGCCGGTCGAGGGTCGGCGCCGGTGCCCGGGGCGCCGCCTCCTGCTCCGGCCGCAGCACGCCGAGGACGCCGCGTACCTCGCGAAGGGCCTCGGCGCTGGCGGTCCGGATCGCGGTGAGCGCCTCGCGGGCCTGCTCGGGCCGGCTGTCCATCAGGTGCAGACCGACCCCGGCCTGCACGTTGATCAGTGACAGGTGGTGGCCGAGCACGTCGTGCAGTTCCCGGGCAATCCGCAGCCGCTCCTCGCTGGCCTGCCGGCGTTCCTGCTCGGCCCGGGCGCGGGCCTGCTCGACGCGGGTCCGGGTGATCTCGGCGTAGTGCTGGCCCCGGATGCGGGCCGCCTCGGCGAGCACGAACACCACCAGGATCCACAGTGCGACCACGACCGCTTCGTGCACCTCCGGGCGGGCGCTCGCCGGCAGTCCGAGCCGGTTCGCGCAGAACCATCCGATGCCTAGATAGGCGAGGTAGGCGACCTGCACCAGCACCCAGGCGGCGGTGCGGCGGCCGGCCACCACGGCGGTGAACAGGGCGACGGTCGCGGCGAGGAAGAACGGTGCCCGGGGATAGCCGGCCAGTGGGTAGGCGACCGCCACCGCCAGGTTGACGGCGAGTACGGCGGCCGGGAAGCGGTGCCGGGCGATCAGGGCGGCCGGCCCGGCGACCAGCAGCAGGACCCCGGCGACGTCGAGCGGGCGGGCGGCGGGCGGCTCGGCCTTGGCGGCGACGGCGCCGATGACCTGGATCGCCGCGAGCACGCCGGCGAGCATCACGTGCCGGCGCCAGCGCCCGGGAGCAGGCTTCCACGGCGCCTCCTCCACCAGCCAGGGCAGCCACCCGGCGCCGTCGTCCCGCACCTGTCGACGGTATGCCACCGGGGCCGGCACCGGCGTCGGCGCCCCGGCGCGGCGGACGTACGACGCCGGGCGTAGGCCCGCCGCCGGCTACCCCGGCGGGCGTACGCGACACGCGCAGCAGCGGTGCCGCCGGTCGCCGCACGCCGGCGGCGGAGCGGCGGCGGCCGCGGGTCCACCCGACCTGAGCTGCCGCTGCCCCGGGCCGGCCGGGTCGCGCCGACCCGGCACCACATCCTTTGAATCCATTGTAGACGGACAGGTGTTTGAACGGTGATCTCGTGTTTGACACAGTGGGGCGCTCGCAGACCAACCCTGGGGAGGGTGCACGACCATGATGGGGCCATCGCACGCGCTTTCGGGCGCCACCGTCTGGCTGGCGGGTTCCTGGGCCCTGCACCAGTTCGCCGACTACGAACAGTCACCGCTGGCCATCGCCGTCGGTACCGCGGTCTGCGCCGGTGCGGCACTCTTCCCCGACCTCGACCTGTCCGGCAAGGTCACCCGCAACCAGGGCGGCGCGACCGTGGCCAAGACCTTCGGGGTGGTCTCGCTCTTCATCGCCGAGGTGGTCGAGAAGATCTCGCTCGGCGTCTACCACGCCACCAAGCTCAGCAAGGACCCGCACCGCAACAACGGCCACCGGACCCTGACCCACACGATCCCGTTCACCGTGCTGGTCGGTTGGGGAACGACGGCGCTGTGCGCCGCGTACGGCAAGTGGGCCGTCATCGGCATCCTCTTCTTCATGATCGGTCTGGCGCTGCGCGGTCTGTTCGACGAGTGGGCCAAGCGCGCCGGCTGGGTCATCGTCACCCTCGTGTCGGCCGCCGCCGCCTACTTCACCTTCCTCAACCTGCCCGGCGACCGCGGCTATCCGATGATCGGCCTGGCCGTCGGGGTGGGCTGTTTCGTCCACATCCTCGGTGACATGATCACCCGCAGCGGGGTGCCGATCCTGTGGCCGATCCCGATCAAGCGGCGGATGTGGCGGATGATCAGCCTCCCCGACAAGATCGCCATCAAGGCCGGCAGCAAGGTCGAGACCGTGGTGCTGCGCGGCGTCTTCACCGTCATCTCCCTGCTCGCCGCCGCCGGCCTGATCGCCCCGGCCGTGCTACGCAGATTCGACATCGAGATCTGACGATCGGACGGCCGGGGGGCCGGGCCGCGCACACGCGACCCGGCCCCCCGGCGTCAGTCCCCCTCGCGCTGGGCCGGCACCGTCAACCCCCACGCCTCGACCAGTTCCGGCGAGTCGACCCGCGCCCCGTCGGCGATCCCGTCACAGGAGATCTCGACGATGTCGTCCTTGTGCGCCAGCAGGTAGGCCCGCGCGCCGACGTCCGCGTTGGTCAGCGACGCGATGCCCGGCCAGTGCCGCCGCCCGAACAGCATCGGATAGCTGCGCAGGCCCTCGTACGTGGCACAGACCAGCACGTCCGGGTACGGCAGCGCCGCCACCCGCCGTACCGCGTCGGCGGTGACGCCCGGCATGTCCACCGGCACCACCACGACCGCCTCGACGTCGTCGTCGGCCAGCGCGTCCAGCCCCGCCCGCATCGACGAGCCGACCCCGGTCCCCCACTTGCGGTTCACGACCACCTTGGCGCCGGTCAGCCCGGCGGTCTTGCGTACCCGGTGCGCCGCCGCGCCGAGCACCACGACCACCGGCGCACACCCGCCGTCACGTACGGTCTCCAACATCTGGTCCACCAGCGACTTGTCGCCCTGGTGCAACAACGCCTCCGGGCCGCCGATCCGGCGCCCCCCGCCCGCGGCGATTATCAGTCCTGCGGTGCGATTCAGCTACGTCACCTCCACCATCGGTGACCGACCACCCCGCCCGGGACAGCCGGCCGCGCCCGGGAGGTGTATCTGTTCGATCGGGACCGGCTCCGCCGGTCCGGGGACGGCCTCGGCGCTCCACGCCGGGCGACCACCCCCGTGGAACGCACAACGGACCAACGATCCGCCGCGCCCACGGTGTCGCCGCCCGGGCGTGCCGACTTCCGGGCGTACGCGGCGTCGCTATTTCGCGTCGGCGTAGCACTCCACGACGGACAGGTCGAGCGGGAACCGGACCGGGGTGTCGCCGAAGAGCAGCCGGGTGGCCCGGACCCCGGCCGCCCGGACCAGCCCGGCGACCCGGTCGGCGTCCCCCGCCGGGCAGTGCACCAGCACCTCGTCGTGCTGGAAGAACACCAGCCGGGCCGGGGTCGCGGCCAACTCGCCGCGCAGCGTGGCCAGCATCGTCAGCGCCCACTCGGCGGCCGTCGCCTGGATGACGAAGTTGCGGGTGAACCGGCCCCGGGCCCGGTCCGCCGACCGGGGCCGGACCGGGTCGGCCGGTGCGTCGAACGCGTCGAACCCGTCCTCGTCGCGGATCACCACCGACGCCGGCGGGCAGGTACGCCCCAGCCACGACCGGACCAGCCCGCCGGCCTCCCCGGTCCGGGCCGCCGACTCGACGTGGTCGTAGGCCAGCGGATAACTGCGCCGCAGTACGGCGAGCGCCGGAGCCGCCATGCCGCCGGTCTGGCCGTACATGGCGCCGAGCAGGGCCAGCTTCGCCTTCGCCCGGTCACCGCCGAACGAGTCGTGGGCCAGGGCCGCGTAGAGGTCGGCGGCCTGCCCGGCGGCGGCCAGCCGGGCGTCGCCGGAGACCGCGGCGAGCACCCTCGGCTCCAACTGGCCGGCGTCGGCGACCACGAGGCGCCAGCCGGGATCGGCGCGCACGGCCCGCCGGACCACCTTCGGGATCTGCAGGGCACCGCCGCCCCGGGTGGCCCAGCGGCCGGAGACGACCCCGCCCGGCACGTATTCGGGGCGGAACCGGCTGTCGCGCACCCAGGTGTCGCACCACGCCCAGCCGTGCGCGGTCCAGATCCGGTACAGCTCCTTGAACTCCAGCAGCAGCGGCACGGCCGGGTGGTCGACGCCGCGCAGCACCCAGGCCCGGGTGTTCGGCACGTCGATGCCGGCGCGGGCGAAGGCGCGCAGCACCTCGGCCGGCGACTCGGCGTGCAACCGCCGTACGCCGAACGCCTCTGCGATCCGCGCGTTCAGCTCGACCAGCCGGCGGGGCGGCCCACCGACCCGCGACGGCTCGCCGAGCAGTTCGACCAGCAGTTCGTCGTGTACGTCGGCCCGCCACGGCAGGCCGTCGGCGCCCATCTCGGCGGCGATCAGGGCACCGGCCGACTCGGCGGCGACCAGCAGCCGGAACCGGCCGGGCGAGTCGGTGCCGGCGATCCGGCGCCGCTGGTCGGCGTACACGTCGGTCAGGGTCCGGAGCCGGTCGGAGCCGGGCGTGGCCGGCGGTGCGGCGGCGGTCTCGAACAGGGTGCCCTGCAGGTCGCCGGGCGGTGCGGCGGGCCGGGGCGGCGGGTCGGGCGGCACCGGCGCCCCGGTGAGCCGGGCCAGGGCGGCGGGCAGGGCGCGCGGCTCGCCCCAGCGGCCGGCGTGGCCGAGCAGCAGCGCCTCGGTCAGCTCGACGTCGTGGCAGCGGTCGACGCGGATGCCGGCGTGCAGCAGCGGTGGGTAGGCGGTCGCGGTCGACGGCCACAGCCACCGGGGCCGGTGCCGTTTCTCCAGGTCGGCGACTGCGGCGGCGAGGTCGGTGACGGTTTCCGGCGCCCCGTCGGGCCGCCCGGCGTCGTCGAGCCGGAGCAGCCGCCCAGCCCCGACGGCCCCGACGCCGGGTCCGGCGTCGGGGCCGTCGGGTACGACCGCCACCAGCATGGCCTCATTGTGCCGCCCACCTGCGACAACTCTCGCCACCCCGGGCTCTCGCGATCTTGCGGTTATCTCCCCTGTTCGTCGGATTTGTCGGGCGACAAGTGCAAGATCGCGGGGAACTACTTGACGGCGCCGGCGGTGAGGCCGGACTGGATCTGGCGTTGGAAGATGGCGTAGATGATGATCATCGGCAGGATCGCCATGGTCAGCGCGGCGAACAGGCCGCCCCAGTCGGCGTTGAAACCGGCCGAGGTGTTGATGTTGGCGATGCCCTGGGTCAGCACCCACTTGTCCTCGACATCGGTGCCGGGAATGATCGCCAGCGGCAGGATGTACTGGTTCCACTGCCCGATGATGTTGAAGATGGTGATGCTGATCAGGCCCGGCTTCGCCATCGGCATCATCACCCGGAAGAACAGCCGGGTGTGCGAGCAGCCGTCGATCATCGCCGCCTCGGCCACCGAGTTCGGCAACGTCTTGAAGAACGCCGCCAGGAAGAACACCGTGAACGGCAGCGAATACGAGATGTAGACCAGGATCAGCCCGGTGTGGGTGTTGAACAGACCCAGGTTGCGGACCACGAAGAACAGCGGCACCAGGGCCAGGAACACCGGGAACGCCAACCCCGAGACGAACAGGTAGTAGATCGCCCGGTTGCCGAAGAACTTGTAACGGGCCAGGACGTACGCGGCCATCGAACCGAGCAGCATCGTGCCGAAGGTGCTCACCCCGACGACGAAGACGCTGTTCAGGAAGTACTGGCCGACGTGCGCCTCTTCCCAGGCACGGGCCCAGTTCTCGAACCGCAGCGCACCCGGCAGCGACCAGGCGTTGCCGAAGATCTCTTCGTTGTTCTTGAACGACGCGAGGAAGGTCCACAGCAGCGGCAGGATCACCAGTGCCGCCCACACCACCAGGAAGATGTGTCCGACCGAGGACAGCAGGCCGACCTCGCGTTTGGTGCCCTCCCGGCCGTGCCGCCGCGCCCCCCGGGACGGAGGCGGGGCGGGCTGGACCGGGGCGGGTTTGTCAGTACCGATGGTCATCGTCCGACCTCCCTCACATCTCGACGGATTCGCGCCGGCTGACCCGCAGGCTCAGCGCGGCGAAGGTGAGCGTCAGGAAGAACAGCGCGACGCCCATCGCCGAGGCGTAGCCGTACTTCGAGAAGACGAACGCGTTCCGGTAGATCTCGGCGCCGAGCACCGTGGTCGACCCGTCCGGGCCGCCCTGGTCGACCGAGAGCGTCCAGACGATCGCGAACGCGTCGAACGCCATGATGCCCAGATAGACCCAGGCGACCTGGAGCGTGTCCCACAGCAGCGGGATGGTGACCCGGAAGAACAGGCCGACCCGGGAGGCGCCGTCGAGCATCGCCGCCTCGTAGATGTCCTTCGGGATCGACGCCATCCCGGCGGAGAACAGTACGACGTAGAAGCCGACGGCCTGCCAGACCAGCACCCCGATGATCGACCACAGGGCGATGTCGGGATTGATCAGGAAGCCGAGCGGTTCCATGCCGAGGCCGCCGAGCAGACCGTTGATCAGACCCGACTCGTCGGCGCGGTACACCGCCTGGAACAGCACACCGAGGATGGCCACGGCCAGGACCTGGGGGAGGAAGAACACCACCCGGTAGAACTTCGACCCCCGGACCCCGACCATGACCCCCTGCTTCGCCCCGCCGCCGACGTTCAGCATGAACGCCAGGAACAGGGCGATCGCGATCGTGAGCAGCGGCAGGGCAAGCAGCAGAACGCCGTGGTGCTGCAACGCCTTCCAGAAAACGTCGTCCTGGAACAGACGCTCGAAGTTTTCGAACCCGACGAACTGTCCCGGCGACAGGCCGCGCCAGTTGGTCGCCGCCATGTAGAACGCCTGCGCGTACGGCGCGATGACGAAAACGACGTACAGCGTCACGGGTGCCAGAAGGAACCCTATGACGAACGGGTACTTGCCGTGCCGCATGACCCCGGTACTCCGATCAGCGCGAGAACTTCGTGATGGACGAGTCGGACTTGATGGCGTCCGCCTTCTTCTGCATCCGCTCGACGAACTGCGTGGCGTTCTCCCGCCCGAACATCAGGGCGTTGGTCGCGGTACGCAGCTCGGTGTCCAGCTCCTTGTACCAGTCCGGGAACCGGTAGTTGAAGGCGTCCTGCGCGGACGCGGACAGCGCGGCGCTGGCGCTGGTCAGGCCGGGCGTCAGCGGGATGCCGTCGGACGAGCCCGCGACCGCGGTCAGCGACTTGTTGAGCTCGATGAAGCCCTTGGTGCCGGCCTTCGACAGCATCTGGCGCATGTACTCCATGCCGCCGCGCGGGTTCTTGCCCTTGGCGGCGACGAAGTAGCCCTCACCGGGGGCCGCGTACACCGCGGTCCCCGGCAGCTTGTCCGCCGAGGTCGCCGACGGGATCGGCATCACCGCGTAGTTGAAGCCGTCCGGCGTCGACTGGGTCTGCTCGGCCTCCAGCCACGAACCGCTGGGGTAGAACGCCACCTTGCCCTGGTTCTGCTGGAGCTGCACCTCGGTGTGGATCAGACCCTCGTGGCTCTTGTCCATGTACTTGGCGCCGATCTCGGCCCACAGTTCGGCGGCCTGCTTGACCGGCTCGGCCGTCCACGCGCCGTCCTGCAGGTTGTCGATGTTCTTCAGGACGTCCGGTCCACCGATCTTCGCGGCCGTCGACAGGATCACCAGGTACTGGTAGTACGGGGCGTTCTTGCCGGCGTACGAGTACGGCGTGATGCCGGCGGCCTTGATGGTGTCCAGCAGCGCGGTGAACTCCGCCCAGGTCTTCGGCGGCGCCCAGCCCTTCTCCTTGAACAGCTTGTCGGAGTACCACAGGCCGTACACGGTGAAGACGTAGAAGAGCACGAACGGCTTGCCGTTGTAGACGCCCTGCTCGACGGTGCCGGCGATCAGGGTGTCGCGGACCTTCTTGGCCGGGTCGTCGACCGACGGGGCGTCGAACAGTTCGGTCAGGTCCTGCATCTGGCCGTCCTGCACCAGCGCGCCGAAGTCCATGAACTTGGTGCCGGAGTTGTTCACGAAGTCCGGCGGGTTGCCGCCGGCGAACCGCGGCTGGAGCGTGGTCGCGATCTCCTGCGTCGCCGAGTGCTTGATCTCGGCCTCGGGGAACTTCGTCTTGTACAGCGGCTGGTGCACGTCGGTGGCGTACTTCTCGCCGTAGCCACCGTTGAAGATCACGATCTCCAGCGGCGCCTTCGGGTCGACACCGAGCGGGTTCTCGGCGGTCTTCTCGCCCTCCGCCTGCTCCTGGGGCTCGTCGCCACCGCTGCCGACACAGGCGCTGAGCAGGCCGGCGGCCGGCGTGGCGAGCAGGCCGACCGTGGCGGCCCGGCGCAGGACCGTGCGCCGGGTGAGGTCCGACGTGTTGTCGGGGGTTGCGGACATGTCTCGCTCCTCGGATCGGTTACGTCGCGTCGAATTCGAGTTATCGGATGGCACGGGTCAGGCGGTGCGCCGGATACGTCCGGCGTACCGCGACTCGAGCGCGGTGTTGTGTTCGTCCCCGCCGGGGACGTTCGCGGAGAGGTAGATCGGGGGTACCTCACCGGCTACTTGGAACCGTCGTACGACCTCTGCGGTCAGCAGCTGCGCCAGCAGCGCCGCGGTGACCGAGGAGACCGCACAGACCGCGCCGCCGCTGGTCAGCGGCAGCAGTGCGTCGCCGTACGGCGCGCCGTTGTCCAGCACGACGTCGGCGATGTCGGCGAGCCGCTGGCCGGACGGGTGCCGTGGTGCGACCCGCGCGGTGTGCTCGACGGAGGTGACCGCGACCAGGTGGTGGCCGCGGGCCTTGACCAGCGTCGCCAGCTCGACGACCGAGCCGTTGATGCCGGACTGGGACGCCACCACGAACACGTCACGCGGCTGTGGCGCCGCGAGCGCGTAGATCTGGTGGGCGATTGCGGGGTCGCGTTCGAGCTTGGGGTCGCCGAGCACGTCCCGGGAGGCGTCGCCGTGCAACACCAGGTCGCGTAGCGACAGCTGGTTGGTGGGCACCAGCCCGCCGGCCCGGGCGACGAGTTCGGCGGCGAACGCCTCGGAGTGGCCGGCGCCGAACGCCTGGAGCACACCGCCTTCGCGCAGGCTCCCGGCGATCAGGTCGGCGGCCCGGGCGATGCCGGCGGCCTCGGAGTCGAGCAGCCGGTCGAGAACCGGCCGTACGGCGTCCGCGTACCCCTGCATGCTGACCACGTGGCCCCTCTCGCTGCGCTCGTCAAGCCCGGTCACGCCGCACCCCCGTCCTTGGCGGCCTTGTGACCGTCGACGGCCTGGGCGGTGCGCTGGAACGCCGCGTGCGCCACGTCGTGGGTACGCTGCGCCACCGCGATGTAGAGCAGGTCGAGCACCACCAGTTGCGGGTGCCGGGCGGAGAGCGCGTCGGGCCGGAAGGTGGTCGCCTGGGTGGCGGTCACCAGCACGATGTCGGCCAGCTCGGCCAGCGGCGAGCGCGGGAAGCTGGTCAGCGCGACCGTGGTGGCGCCGTGGCTGCCGGCCTCGGCGAGCATCTCGATCGTCTCCCGGGTCTGTCCACTGTGGGAGATCCCGACGGCGACGTCACCGGCCCGCTGGAGGGCGGCGCTGGCCAGTCCGTTGTGCACGTCGGTCCAGGCCCAGGCCGCCACACCGATGCGGTGCAGGCTGAACTGCAGTTCCTCGCCGACCAGCGCGCTACCGCTGGCGCCGAAGATGTTGACCCGCTGCGCGCCGGCGATGGCGTCGGCGGCGCGCTCGACCTCGGCCAGGTCGAGCAGCGCGGCGGTGTCGTGCATGGCCCGGGTGTCGGCCGCCATGATCTGGTCGAGCACCCGGTCGAGCGGGTCGCCGGGCTGGATCTCCCGGCCGATGTCGATGCTCCAGCCGGCGGAGCGGGCCCGGCCGGTCTCGGCGGCGATGCCGAGCCGCAGTTCGGCGTACCCCTCGTAGCCCAGCGCGCGGCAGAAGCGGGTGACCGTGGCGGGCGAGGTGCCGCTGCGTTCGGCCAGTTCGACGATGGTCGCCCGGGCGGCGGCGTCGGGGTCGCTGAGCACCTGGTCGGCGACCCGCAGCAGGGCGCCGGTGAACTCGGGCAACCGCGCCCGTACGCGCAGCAGGGCACCGTCGTCGGCGACCGACAGCGACGGGGGCGCGGCGGGCCGGCGGCTGCCCGCGGAGGAGTCGACCACGGCGGTCACCGCGGCGACGTCCACCTCGCGTTCAGCCATGCCTTCGCCTTTCGGAAAGGAGTGTTAACTGTTAGTGGTAAAAGTTCTTACTAAAGGCCCCTCCCTGTCAAGGCCATGGGTGAAGTTTTCAAACTGTTACCTCGGCCCGGCACTGATTGCCGGACCCCGGGGTTGCCCGCGACCGCCGCGCCGCGCAGCATGGACGCCGGCAGATCCGACGGCTCCATCGACTTCATCGGCAGAGGCGGCCAGGGTTCATGAGCGAATCCCTCGTGGTGGGGCTCGACATCGGCGGCACCTCCACCCGCGCGCTGGTCGCGACCACCACCGGCACCGTCCTCGGCCGGGGCCGCGCCGGCGGCGGCAACCCCACCACACACGGCGCCGACGCCGCCGCCGGCGAACTGCGGCTCGCCCTCACCGCCGCCCTCGCCCCGGTCGACCCCGGCCGGGTCAGCGCCGCCGCCATGGGGCTCGCCGGCGCCGGCCGGCTGCTCGCCGACCCGGTCGCCCGCGCCGCCTTCGACCGGGTCTGGGACCAGGTCGGCCTGCGCTGCGGGTACGACGTCACCGGCGACGCCCTCGCCGCCTACGCCTCCGGCACCCCGCACCCCGACGGCAGCATCGTCATCGCCGGCACCGGGGCCATCGCCGGCGAGATCCGCGACCTCACCCTGCACCGGGTCGCCGACGGCCACGGCTGGCTGCTCGGCGACGCCGGCTCCGGATTCTGGCTCGGCCGGGAAGCCGTACGGCGCACCCTCGCGGCGATCGAAACCGGTCAGCCACGGTCTGGCCTACCCGACCTGGTGATGACCGAACTGCTCGGCGACCCGGCCACCGGCGGCGGTCCCCCCACCGGACCGGCCCGGCGCACCGTCGACGCCCTCGTCCAGGCCGTCACCGCCCGCCCACCGATCGCCCTGGCCGCCCTCGCCCCGCTCGTCGTCCGCGCCGCGCGCGCCGACGACCCCGTCGCCGCCGACGTCATCGCCACGGCCGCCCGCCTGCTGGCCGGCAGCGTCGGCCGGATCCGCGGCGACGGCGACCGCGGCCCCATCGTGCTCGGCGGCGGGCTGCTGACCGGGGACACGCCGCTCTCGGCCGCGCTCGGCGACGCGCTGCGCGAACGGTGGCCGGCCGCTCCCCTGGTGACCGCCGGGGACGGCGCGGCCGGCGCGGCGTGGCTGGCCGCCCGGACCCTGCCCGACGTCACCGACCCGGCCGCCCTGCACCACCGCCTGCTCGGAGCTGGCGTTCTGCCGTGATCGTCTGCTGTTCCGCCGTTGCCCGCACGGCGTGTCGACCGCCTGATCAGCAGACGATCACGACGACGCGGATCACTTCAGCTGGCCGGCCGTCAGTCCGCTCTGGATCTGGCGCTGGAAGGCGATGTAGACGACCAGGACCGGCAGCATCGCGAGGGTGAGGCCGGCGAACAGGCCGCTGTAGTCGCCCTCGTAACCCTGGTTGATCGCGAGCGCCGCCAGCCCCTGCGCCAGCACCCACTTCGACTCGTCGCCCTGCATCAGCACCTGGGGCAGGATGAACTGGTTCCAGTGACTGAGGAAGTTGAAGATCGCGATGCTGATCAGCCCCGGTCGCGCCATCGGCAGCATCACCCGGAAGAACAGCCGGAAGTGGCCGCAGCCGTCGATCAGCGCGGCCTCGGCGACCGAGGTCGGCAGCGTACGGAAGAACGCGGTCAGGAAGAAGACGGTGAACGGCAGCGAGTACGCGGCGTACACCAGGACCAGGCCGGTCCAGGTGCCGAACAGCCCGGCGTTGCGGACGACGAAGAACAACGGCACCAGGGCCAGGAACACCGGGAACATCATCCCGCCGACGAACAGGTAGTAGGCGAGCTGCCGGCCGCGGAACTCGTAGCGGGCGAAGACGTACGCGGCGGTGGCGCCGAAGAACATCGTCAGGGTCAGCGAGCCGGCGACGACGATCGCGCTGTTGAGGAAGTACTGGCCGATGTTCGCCTCGGTCCAGGCCCGGGCCCAGTTCTCCAGGCGCAGCGCGGAGGGCAGCCCCCACGGGTCGCCGAGGATCTCCGCGTCGCTCTTGAACGAGCTGACCAGCACCCACAGCAGCGGGAACGCGGTCAGCAGCCCCCACAGCAGCAGGAAGCCGTGCGAGAAGGCGTTGGCGACGCCGGTCTCGCGGCGCGGGGCCGGATCGCTCTCGCGGACCTTCGCCACATCGGAGGTAGACCGATCAAGAACGGTCACGACGTCGCCTCGCAACGCTCGCTCATGAGTATTCGATCCGATCACGCCGGGCGGCGCGCAGGGCCAGCACCGCCACCGAGAGGGTCAGGAAGAACATGACGACACCGATCGCGGAGGCGTACCCGAACTTGGTCTCGCTGCCGAAGGCGGTGTCGTACATCCGCAGGCCGATCACGTCGGACGAGAAGTTCGGTCCGCCGTTGGTCATCAACTGCACGAGGATGAACCCGTCGAGGGCGGCGATGGCCAGGTAGATCCAGGCGACCTGGACGGTGTCCCACAGCAACGGGATGGTGACCTTGAACAGGGTCACGAACCGCGACGCCCCGTCGAGCATGACCGCCTCGTAGATGTCGCGCGGGATGGCCTGCATGGCGGCACCGAACAGCACCACGTAGAAGCCGACGTTGCTCCAGATCAGCACGGCGAGCACGCACCAGAACGCGAAGCGCGGGTCGCCGAGCCAGGTCGGCCCGGTTATGCCGAAGGTCCCGAGGGTGGCGTTCAGCAGGCCGTTGTTGGGGTGGTAGACCTCCCGCCAGATGATCGCGATGATCACCACGGACAGCACCTGTGGGAAGAAGTAGACCAGTCGGTAGGCGGCGGTGCCGGTCACCCCGACCACGCCGGCCCGGCCGCGCCGGCCACCCATGTTGAGCATGGTGGCGAAGAACAGGCCCAGCCCGATCGTCACCAGCGGCAGTACCAGGAGCAGGACCGCGTTGTTCTTGATCGCGTTCCAGACGTAGCCGTCGCGCAGCAGCGTGGCGAAGTTCTCCAGCCCGACGAAGTCGGCCTCCGCGGAGTAGCCGAGCCAGTTGGTGGTGGAGATCTGGAACGCCTGCAGGTACGGCGACAGCACGAAGATGCCGTAGAGCAGCAGCGGCGGCACCAGGAAGGTGACGATCAGCGGATACTTGCCATGTCTCACGGAGATTCTTCCTGCCCACGGAGGCCGACGCGGGACCGGCGGGCGGTCCCGCGTCGGCGTGGCTGCTAGGCCCGCTTGTACTTGGTGATCGAACTGTCGGCGGCGATCTCGTCCGCGCCCTTCTGGCACTGGTCGAGGAACTCGGCCGGTCCGATCCGTCCACTGAAGAACTCGCCGCAGGCGGCGTCGACGAGGTTGCGCTCCAGCTTGCGGTAGTACGAGGGGTAGACCCAGTTGAAGCCGTTGGTCCCGGACGCGTCGAGCGCCTTGACGACGCTGGTCAGCCCGGGCGGCAGCTCGACGCCCTCGGTGCTGCCGGCCACCACGGTCAGGCTGGAGACCTTGCGGGTGAAGTCCTGGGCACCCTTCATCGACAGCATGACCCGCAGGTATTCCAGGCCGCCGGCGACGTTCTTGCCCTTGGCCGGCACCACGAACGGCTCGCCGGCGGTGCCGCGGATCGCCTCGTACGGCAGCTTGTCCCCGGCGCCGAGGCTCGGCGTCGGGGCGACGGCCATGTCGAAGCCTTCCGGGGTGACCTTCTTCTGCTCGCTCTCCAGCCAGGAGCCGCAGGAGATGAAGGCGGCCTGCCCCTGGCACCAGGCGGTCTGCGACTGCACGTGGTCCAGGCCGGGTGAGCCGGCGAGGATGTAGCCGTCCTTGACGATCTGGTGCCAGGCGTCGGCGGCGGTCCGCATCGCGTCGGACTTCCACGCGTTGGGTTCGAGGTTGTCGATCGCGGTGGCGACCTGGGGTCCGCCGAACTTGATGGCCGTGGAGATCACCGGCCAGCTCATGTAGCGGGGGTGCTTGCCGGCGTACGTCCACGGGGCGATGCCGGCGGCCTTGATCTGCCGGCAGAGCGCGATGTGGTCGTCCCAGGTCTTCGCGTCGGTCCAGCCCCGGTCGGCGAACAGCTTGGCGGAGTGCCAGATGCCGTACACGGTGTAGGTGTAGTTCATGACCAGGAACCGGCCGTCGTAGGAGCCGACCTCGACGGCGCCGGGCAGCAGGGTGTCGCGGACGGTCTTGCCCGGGATGTCGAGGCTGGGCGCGTCGAGCACCTCGCCGAGGTCGGCGAGCGCGTCCTGCGAGACCAGACCGTTGAAGTCGATCTGGCCGGCGCCGGAGTTGTTCACCACGTCCGGCGGGGTGCCGTCGACGAAGCGGGGTTGCAGGGTCTTGCTGATCTCCGGGGTGGCGGAGTGGGTGATCTTCGCCTGGGGGTGCTTCTCGTTGTACATCGCCTGGTGGGCCTTGGCGTACTCCTCGCCGAAGCCGCCGTTGAAGATGACGACCTCGAGCGGGGCGTCCGTCTTGACGCCGAGCGGGTTGTCGGCCGTCTTCTCGGCCCGGTTGGCGTCGCCGCCGTCACCGTCGTCACCGCCGCCGCCGAGGGCGCAGCCGCCGAGCAGGGCGGCGGCGGGGGTGGCGAGTACGCCGGCGGCGGCGACGCGACCCAGAATGTCACGCCTTTTCATGGTCTCTCCTCGGATCACGGAGGGGCGTTGCAGACCTTCGACCGTTGCTGTTGCATCACTGGTGCTTGTCTTCAGTTAACCACCAATTACTGAAGGATTCTTACGACATCAACGCTCGGACGGCAAGCCCTCGGCCCCGAACCGTTACGATCCTCGACCATCCCGCCCTGGCGTTCCCCCACAGCCGACGGTCCCGAAGGCGGACCGGGCGGGAGGACGCGACCCGTCGCCGGTTGACCGACGTCGATACGCTGCCGGACACCGCTGTCGGACACCGCGCCCACCGGGGAGGACGAATGGCCGCCGGACCGTACAGGACGGAAACCACCACCGCTGACTGGCTCAACGAGCTGCGTACCCGGGGCGACGATCTCACCCGGGCCCGCGACTGGGCGGGCATCCACGCCTACCGCGGCGAACTTCGTCGCGATGTCGTTTTCTGGACCCACATGTGGGGGCCGTGGTGCGCCGTCGCCGCACACCGGATCGGCGACCCGGGCGCGTACGCCCTGCTCGACGAGGTGATCGACGGCGGCTTCCGGCAACCGGAGGTGCTTTCCGGCGAGCTCGAAGCCGCGTTCGGCGGCGACCCCGACTGGCCCCGGCTGCTGGAAAGGCTCACCGCCCCCGCGCCGCCACCGTCGCTGGAACTGCTCACCTGGCCCGTCCTGCCGACGGCCCCGCCGCCGGCACTGTTCCGGTTGCCGCCGGAGCGCGAGCCCACCCTGCGGGCGCGGATTCCCGCCCCGGCGACCGACGCGTGGGAGACGGCCACCGGCCTGGCCGAGTGGGTCGGCCGGCGGTGGGCGCACGCGAACGGCCACCTGGACGTCGACGACGCGGTGACCTGCCTGGAACGGGTGGACGCCGGCGAGCGGTTCGCCTGCGTCGAATACGCGCTCGTGCTGACCCAGGCGCTCAACGCGGTCGGGATTCCGGCCCGCCGCCTCGACCTGCGGCAGCCGGACCATCACGTCGGCCTGTCCCGGGGGCACATGGCGACCGAGGCGTGGATCGACGGCCTCGACCGGTGGATCGTCCTCGACGGACAGAACCGGTGCCACTGGGTCGACTCCGACGGCATCCCGCTGGGCGCGGCACAGCTTCAGGCGGCGGTCCGGGCGGGCCTGCCGGTACGGGCGGTCCGCCGCGGCGCCGGTCTCTCCGCCGGGGAGACCGACGTCTGGCGGTCGCATTTCGCGGCGGTGGCGACGACCGGCGGCACCTGGGCGGCCGGCGCGTTCGTGCCCGTACACCAGGAACGTGGCCTGGTGTGCACGCCACGGCTGGAGCACGACCCGGCCGTGCTCTACCCCGACCTGTCCGGTGTCGGGATCGGCCTCGACCTGGTCGACGGGTGGGCCGCGATACGTCCCGTCACGAACCACCCGTTCGCCGACGGGTTCCGGGTCGAGACGGACACCGACACCGAGACGCTGCCGGTCGGCGGGGCGTGGGTGCTGGCCACCGATCCGGGTGAGCACCGGGCGACCGTGGCGGTGCGGACCCGCTACGGCAGCCTGACGCCGCACGAGCTGATTTACCGGGCGCGGTGAGAGCGGCCCGGCCGACAACCCTTCGCCCCGTGGTCACCCGACGGCCACCACCGATCACCTAAATTGATTGCCATCTATCAGTTTGGTGATTGGGGCGTACATGATCGACAGTGGCCGGACCATCCGGCGATCGACGGCAGCCGCCCTGGTGCTGGCGCTGGCCGCGGTCACGCTCACCGTGGCCGCGCCGGCCCGGGCCGCGGTCAGCCGGGCCGACCTGGCGCTGCGCTGGGCACCGATCCACTACCAGGACGTCGACGTGACCGGCAGCCACGCACTGGCCGGCCGGTCCGACTACATCACCCGCGTCGACTTCGACGGCGACCTCGCCGGGCGCAACAACTGGGACCGGGCCGCCGCCCCGGACGTGTCGTTCGCCGCCCACGTCTACTACTCGGTGCTGGAGACGGCCAGCCACTGGTACCTCACCTACTTCTTCTTCCATCCCCGCGACTGGACCGACCATCCGTTCTTCGAGACCGAGCACGAGAACGACGGTGAGGGCGTGCTGTTCGTCGTGGAACGCGACGGCTCCACGTACGGCACCCTGCGGGCGGCGGTGACCGTGGCGCACGGCGACTTCTTCTCGTACACGCCGGCCGGCAGCACCTGGACCGGTGGCCGGGAGACCGTGGACGGCACGGTGCGGTTCCAGTCCTCGCCGCACGACCCGCACCAGCACCCGGTGACCGCCCAGGAGGCGAAGGGGCACGGTCTCAAGGCCCACCCGCAGTACGACATCGTCGGCGACGGCATCGTCTACTACCCGTCGACGGTGGCCGAGACTCCGAGCCACGCCGACGACCGCGACGTCCGCTACCGGCTCGTCGACATCTTCGCCCCCGGTGGCCTGTGGGCGCAGCGCGCCAACCCGGACCTGTTCGCACACCTCGGCACCTTCGCCGGCGACGCGTCCGGCGGCTGCGGCACCGGCACCTGGGCCTGCTCGGTCAACTCGGCGAACGCCCCTTGGGGCTGGGACGACGGCGACGACCTCCCGGCCCGCGGCGAGATCGCCACCGATCCGGCGAAACTGTCCACCGAGTATTTCGCCGTTCCCGGCGGCCTGTCCCGCACCTACACCTACAACCCGTACGCCAGCGAGGCGGCGGCCCTGGCCGAGGCGGCCCGGACCGCGCCACCGGTCGTCGACTGACGAGCCCGGCGCCGGGGTGGACCAGACCGCTCCCCCGCCCCGGCGCCCCGGGCCCGCTCCCGAGCCCTGCCGTCGCATGTCGGTGTCCACGGTCGCCGCCAGGTACGGCACGACCGGTGTCGTACGGTGCCGACGTCCGGCCAACAACGCCGGCCGGGGTCGACGACGTGGAGGACCGCATGCCCGAGGAGATCACATTCGACCGGATCGCTCCCGTCGTGCCCGTGCGTGACCTGGACGCCGCGCTCGACCGCTACCGGCGGCTCGGCTTCACCGTGCGGCCGTACGCGGGTGCCGACCGGTACGGATTCGTCGACCGCGACCGGATATCCCTGCACCTCACCGAGTGGGCCGAGCACGACCCCGCCCGGACGGCGGCGACGGTCTACCTCTACGTCTCCGACGCCGACGCCGTGCACGCCGCCTGGGCCGGGTCAGGTGTCGAGGGCCGGTTGGGTGAGCCGGCCGACACCCCGTACGGGCTGCGGGAGTTCGCTTTCGTCGACCCGGACGGGACGCTGCACCGGGTGGGTTCCCCGATCCCGCCCGGGTAGCGCCCGGTCAGCTCGGGTCGGCGTGCCCCTGCCGCCAGTAGCCCATGAAGGCGACGGAGCCACGGTCCATCCCCCGGGTCGACACCAGGTGCCGGCGTAGCTGCCGGATGACGCCGGCCTCACCGGCCAGCCACACGTAGCTCGGGCCGGCCGGGACGTCCCAGAGGATCTCCTCCGGGTCGCCGTCCCCGGCCACGACGGCGGCCGGGCGGCTGGCCGGGAACAGTCGTTCGGCCGCCGCCCGGACCGCCGGTTCCAGCCGGCTGCCGTGCGGTGCGCCGGACCGGGGCAGCCAGGTGACGGTCACCCCGGCGGGTGCCGGACAGTCGAGGACGTCCTCCGGCAGCGGCACCTCCATGAGGATCTCCCCCCGGCTGTCGGCCGGCAGCCGCTCGGCGATGGCGCAGATTGCCGGCACCGCGGTCTCGTCACCGGCGAGCAGCATCGGGCGGTCCGCCTGCGCCGGCACGAACTCCCGGCCGCCGTGGTCCCCGTGGTAGGCGTTGTCCGGTCCCATGACGACGATCCGGTCGCCGGGGCGGGCCGTGGCGGCCCAGCGGGCGGCGGGGCCGTGCGGACCTCCGTCGTGCAGGACCAGGTCGACGTCGATCTCGCGGTCCGCGCACCGTACGGCCCGGACCGTGTACGTGCGGAACGGGTTGCGCTGGTCGGCGGGGAGCGACCGCCAGCGCCGGTACCAGTCCGGTCCCTCGGGCAGCGTCCGGAAGCCGTGTTCGGCGAGCGGGAAGACGAGCTTGATCCGCAGGTCGTAGCCGAGGTCGGCGAACCGGTCGAGGTCGGTGCCGGTGAACGTGGCCCGCAGGAACGACGGGCTGAGGCGCCGCAACCGGGCGGTCTCGGTGTGGAAGTGCCGCCACGGTGCGACGGATTCCGGGGCGGGGCGGAGGTCGGTCATCGGGGCCTGCCTTGGTCGTGGGTGCGGGATGGCCGGTTGCCGGGGCGGGTCATCCGGTCGCCGCCCGGTCGGTCCGGGAGCGCCAGAGCAGCCAGACGAAGTACGGCGTGCCGATCAGGGCGGTGACCAGGCCGGCCGGGATCTGCGCAGGGGCGATGACGGTCCGGCCGAGGGTGTCGGCGAGGCTGACCAGGACCGCCCCGAGCAGGGCGGCGACGGGCAGCACCCGGGCGTGCCGGCCGCCGACGAGGGCCCGCGCGAGGTGCGGGGCGACGAGGCCGACGAACCCGATCACGCCGACCGCGGAGACGGCGGTGGAGGTGAGCAGCGCCGCTCCGGCCAGCGCGACCAGCCGGGTGCGTTCGAGCCGTACGCCGAGCACCCGTGGCGTGTCGTCGTCGAGGGAGAGCAGGTCCAGGTGCCGGCGGGCGAGGACGACGACCGGGGTGAGCACCAGCAGGGCGATCGCGACCGGCAGGAGTTGCGGGGCGGTACGGCCGTACGTCGACCCGGAGAGCCAGGTCAGCGCCTTGGCGGTGTTCCACGGGTCGGAGCGCACGACGATGAAGGTGATCATCGCCAGGCCGGCGGCGGACACGCCGACACCGATCAGGACGAGCCGGTCGGAGCTGAGTCCGCCCCGCCAGGCCAGGCCGTAGACCAGGGCGAAGGTCAGCAGGGCGGCGCCGCCGGCCACCGTCGACATCGCCCAGACGCCGGCCATCGGGACGAAGGTGAGCAGGGAGACCGCGCCGACCCCGGCACCGGCGGTGATGCCGAGGATTCCCGGCTCGGCCAGCGGGTTGCGGCAGACCGCCTGGACGGTGGTGCCGGCGATGGCGAGGGCGGCGCCGGCGAGCAGTGCCGCGCCGACGCGTGGATACCGCTGGTCGAGGACGAACGTGTACGCGAGGCCGCTGTTTCCGCGTAGCCAGTTGACGACGTCGCCGGTGAGCAGCCAGGTGTCCCCGGCGAGCATGCCGAGGACGAGGGCGCCGACGGCCGCGCCGGCGCAGATGCCCAGGACGACGCCGAGCCGGGTCCGGGACCGGGCGGCGTTCGGCCGGGCGGCGGGCGGTTGCCGGGTCGGCCCGGAGTCGCGGTGCCGGCGGGCCAGCCAGACCAGGATCACGGCGCCGAAAATGGTGGTGGCCACGCCGGTGGGGATGTCGACGCCGGCCTGACCGCCGAGGGTCGCGCGCAGGACGACGTCGGAGGCCAGGACGAGGAAGGCCCCGGCGAGGCCGGACAGGGGCAGCAGGACCCGGTGCCGCTGGAGCCCGGGCACCCAGCGGGAGAGGAGGCGGCTGACCACCGGTGCGCAGAGTCCGACGAAGCCGACCGGGCCGGCCAGGGTCACCGCCGCCGCGGCGAGCCCGACGGCGAGCAGGGTCACCACCAGCCGGGTACGGCGGACGTCGAGGCCGAGCACGCTGGCGGTGTCGTCGCCGAGGGCGAGGATGTCCAGCCGCCCGCCGATCAGCAGGCAGCCGGCGACGCCCAGGGCCACGACCGGGGCGAGTTGCGCCACGGCGCTCAGGTCGCCCTGCACCAGCGAGCCGTTGCCCCAGGCGAAGAGTCCCATGGTCGACTCCTCGAAGAGGAGCATCAGCAGTGTGGTCAGGGCGCTGAGTGCCAGCGCGGTCGCCGATCCGGCCAGGATGAGCCGGGTCGGTCCGGAGGCGCCGCCGGCCGACAGGACCAGCACCAGGCCGGCGGCGGCCAGACCGCCGGCGAAGGCGGCCAGCCCGGCCGGCAGGGCGGGCAGGTTGATGCCGACGGCGGCCACGGCGACCACGGCGAGGTGGGCACCGGCGTTGACGGCGAGGGTGTCGGGCGAGGCCAGCGGGTTGCGGGCCAGCGACTGGAGGACGGCGCCGGCGAAGCCGAGGGCGACACCGACGGTCAGTCCGGCGAGGAGCCGGGGCAGTCGGGAGCCGACCAGCACCTCGGCCGCGCCGGGGTCGCCGCCACCCACGGCCAGCCGCAGCAGGTCGACGGCGTCGACCGAGGACGTGCCCTGGGTGAGGTGGACGAGGGCGACCGCCACGGTCAGGGCCACCGCCACCGTGAACGCGACCGTGAGGCGGCCGACGGCCGGCGCGGGTGACGCCGGTGGCGTCACCCGCGGCAGGGTGCTGACCTGGCTCAAGATGTGTAGGCCGCGACGAGCTGCTCGGCGTACTGGATCCCGGACAGCGGGCCGCCGAAGGTCCAGATGCCGTCCGGCATCCGGTGCAGCTTCTTCTGCTGCACGAAACCGAGGGACTGCCAGATCGGGTTGCCGGACAGGCCGCCGGCGAAGACGTCGTCGCCGTCGGAGGCGTTGTAGAAGAAGCGTACGTCCGCGTCCTTGATGGCGGTCAGCCCTTCGACGTCGGTCTGGTCCAGGGCCCACATCGGGTCGCCGGCGCCTGGCCACGCGTTCTTCAGGCCGAGCGCGATGCCGATCTGGGAGACGAAGGCGCCCTGTCCGAACATCCGGATCGAGACGCTGCCGCCCTGCTGGTAGCCGTCGGCGATGGCGAACTGCTGGCCGGCGGCGCCGGCGGCGGCGATCTTCTGCTTTCCGTCGGCGATCGCGGCGTCGAAGTCGGCGAGCACCTTCGTCGCCTGCTCGGTGCGGCCGACCGCGGTCGCGATGGTCTGGAACTCGTCGCGCATCCGGCCCAGGTTGTCGTCGGTGTCGCTGCCGGCGGTGACCAGCACCGGCACGTACTTCTCGAGCTGGGCGACGAGTTCGGCGCCGCGGTTGGAGCGGGCGAGGACGAGGTCGGGTTGCAGGGCGACGATGGAGTCCACGCTCGGTTCGGCGCGGGTGCCGACGTCCGTCACGGACGCGTCGAGCTTGGCCGCGGTCACCCAGGTGCCGTAGCCCTTGACGTCGGCGACCCCGACCGGCATGACGCCGAGGGTGACCAGTTGCTCGACCTCCGCCCATTCGAGGGCCACGACCTTGGTGGCCGGGGCGTCGAGGGTGATCTCCTTGTCCCGGCTGTCGGTGAAGGTGACGGGCCCGGTGCTGGGGGCGGCGCCGGCATCGTTCCCGGTCGGGGTCGGCTCGGTGGTGCCGCAGGCGCCGAGCAGGAGTACGCCGGACAGTGCGGTGACGAGGAGGGTGCGTCGGTTCATGATTCTCTCTTTGACGACAGGCAGGATGGACCGGCCCGCCGGGTCCCGGCGGGCGGCTGGTTGGTGGTCGGGGCGGGTCAGGCCGCGGCGGTGCTCCGGTGGGTGTGCCGGCCGATCGGCCGGGTGTTGAGGTGGCCGGTGACGGGGTCGGTGGTCACCTCGATCGGGATGCCGTAGGTCCCGGTGAGGATCTCCTCGGTGAGGACGTCGGCCGGTGGTCCGGCGGCCCGGACCCGGCCGCCGTGCAGCAGCACGATCCGGTCGGCGATCGCGGCGGCCTGGTTGAGGTCGTGCAGGACGAGGCCGACGGCGACGCCGTGGGTGTCGGCGAGGTCGCGGACCAGGTCGAGGATCTCCACCTGGTAGCGCAGGTCGAGGAAGGTGGTCGGTTCGTCGAGCAGGATGATCCGGGTGTCCTGGGCGAGGCAGGTGGCGAGCCAGACCCGTTGCAGTTCACCGCCGGACAGTTCGTCGACGCCCCGGCCGGACATGGTGTCCACGCCGGTGACCTCCATGGCCCAGGCGATGACGCGCGGCCCGTCGGGGTCGGTGGAGCGCCAGCCGCCCCGGTACGGGTGGCGGCCGTAGCCGACGACGTCGCGGACGGTGACTCCACTGGGGACCGGGCGGCTCTGGGTGAGCAGGGTCACCCGCTGGGCGAACTGCCGGGCGGTGAGATCGGCCGCCGAGGATCCGTCCGCGAGGGTGATGCTGCCCTCGGTCACCCGGTGCAGCCGGGCCAACGCGCGCAGCAGCGTGGACTTGCCGCTGCCGTTCGGCCCGAGCAGCACGGTGACGGCGCCCTCGGTGAGGTCGACCCCCGCGTCGCGCAGGACGGGGTGTCCCTGGTAGCCCAGCGAGAGGTTCGCCGCCCGCAGCCCGTCGCGTTGCCGCGGCCGGGCGCTTCCCGGCTGAAGCACATCCACCATGTCACTCAGGTTAGCCTAACCTTTGATCTTGTCAAACAGGTCCCGACGCCCTGACCGGCACGAACGCGCGGCGGTCAGCGCCGGGCGTCCCGCGGCGGCCGGCGCAGCACCAGGATCCGGTCACCCCGGGTACGCACCGAGGCCGTACCGTCGCGGCGCCGACGGACCCGCAGGTCGAACATCGCCCCGCCGACCCGTACCCCCTCGATCTCCAGATCGGGCAGCCACGCCGGCAGGTGCGGATCGACCAGCAGGGTCCGCAGCGGACCGACCGGCCGGGCCACGAGCAGCGCCTGCACGATCGCCACCACCGTGCTCGCCGACCACGCCTGCGGCGAGCACGAGTCCGGATAGACCCCCGGGTACGGCGTCTCGGACCGCGACAGCCCGCTCAGCACCTCCGGCAGCCGGTGCCCCTCGAACATCCCGGCCGCCGCGAACAGGCCCTCCGCCACCGCGTGCAGGTGCGGCCAGCAGCCGTACCGGGCCAGCCCCAGCGCCACCGTGCCCGCCTCGACCGGCCAGACGCTGCCCCGGTGGTAGCTGAACGGGTTGTAGGCCGGATGGTCCGCCGACAGCGTCCGGACCCCGAAGCCGCTGAACATGTCCGGACGCATCAGCCGGTCGGCCACCACCCGGGCGACCCGGCGCGACACGATCCCGGCCGCCAGCAGGTGCCCGTCGTTCGAGTTGGCCGACACCACCGGCCGGCCGTCCGGCCCCAACGCCATCGCGTGGAACCCGTGCTCCGGCAGCCAGAACGCCCGCTGGAACCGCCGGCGCAGCGCCGCCGCCCGGCCGACCAGCCGGACCGCGTACGCCCGCTCGCCGGTCGCGGCGAACGCCAGCGCCCCGTGCCGCAGGGCGGCGTACCAGTACGCCTGGAGTTCACTGGTCGCGATCGGGTTGCCCACCACCTCGCCCCGCTCGTCGACGATCGCGGTATCGGAGTCCTTCCAGCCCTGGTTGCGCACCCCGGCCGCCGACCGGCACCGGTACTCCAGGAACCCGTCACCGTCGAGGTCGCCGTACCGGTCCAGCCACGCCACGATCCGCCGGGCCGCCGGCATCAGCTCGCGTACGGTGTCGAGGTCACCGGTCCAGGCCAGGTACTGGCCGAGGCCGAACAGGAAGTCCGGACCGGTGGCGTAGTCGCCGTGGTAGCGCGCGAAGGCGTCCAGCCCGAGCACCGACACCGGCCCCCGCCGGGCCTGGTGCAGCGGCTTGCCCGGCTCCTCGTCCCGCCAGTCGTCGAACCGCCGGCCCAGGTAGCCGGCGTTGAGGCGCAGGCTGTCGCGCAGCATCGTCGGCCCGGCCAGCAGCGCCTGCCAGGAGGTCGCGAGCGTGTCCCGGCCGAAGATCTGCTGGTACGCCGGCAGTCCGGCGAACGGCGCCGTCGGGCCGGCCGGCTCGCCGAGCGGCAGCGCGGCGAGATCCCGTACGGCGGTCGCCCAGGCCATGGCGACGCCCTGATTCGTCGACCGCAGCCCGGACAGTTCCCGCCGCAGCTCCGCCCGCGCCTCCGCCGCCACCGTGTCCCGCTCCCCCGTCCCCGCCCCCCGCTCCCCCGTCCCCGCGTCCCGCTCCCCCGTCCCCGCGATCTTGCGGTTGTCTCCTCCATTCGCCGGATTCGCCGGGCGAGAAGTGCAAGATCGCGGCTCGGCGGGCGGGTCGGTGAACAGCGGGGGTGGGGCGTACCGGCGCACGCCGTCGAAGACCGGCTCGACCAGCACCTCCACCGACGCCTCACCACGCGGCGGCACGTTCAGGTCGACGGTGAACGCGCCGTCGGCGTACCCGAACCCGTCGGTGCCGTGCACCCCGATCGCCACCGCCCGGTCGAGCCCCGGCCGCCCGTACGTCAACAGCAGCTCGCGACCGTCCCACGACCGGGCCACCGGCGCCTCCTGCCGGCGCCGCCCCGACTCCGCCTCGACGGTGTCGGCGAAGTCCGCGTCGACCTCCACCCCGAGCCGCAGCGACAGCGGGGCCGCGGCATAGCTGAGCACCCGCAGCCGGGTCCGCAGCCCGGCACCGACGAACCTCTCCACCACCAGGTACGCCGCGACCGACGGCAACACCTCCGCCTCGGCCAACGCCGCGTACGACATCTGCGCGTGCGCGGCGACGTCGGCCGTGCTGAACACGGTCGGCGTCCGCCCGTCGACGGTGATCCGTTCCCGGCTCAGCACCCGGGTGTTGTCGGCGAAGAAGCCCTGCGGATCGGTGCCGCCGACCCGCCCCCGTACGTCGGTGACCAGCGTGCTCCAGCCGCTGGCCACGTAGAGCAGTTCGGGACGTACCCGCACGTCACGCACCGGCGGTGAGGCCACGCGGGTCCATACCCGTACCGCCGGCCTTCACGCCCGGCGGCTAGACCTCGGCCGGCCAAACCCGCAGGAGATAGCGCTCGACACCGATGAGCCGCCGCCACACGGCGTCGGACTCGGTCGCCGTGAGGCGGAAGGTCTCCTCCTGGATCCGGTAGATCTCCGTTCGCGCCTCGAACACCGCCGGAACCATGTCCCACACCTCGACCCGGATCAGGGGCCGGCTCTACTGATGGGCGCAGCGGATGAGCAGGATCCGCCGCTGCTGCCGAACAGCTTCGCGCCACCGCGCGTGCCCGGTGGCCCGGCCGAGTCGGCGAAGGCCCCGCCAATCGCGGCCGAGACGGCCTCGTAGTCCAGATCCTCGACGAGGACGATGCCGTCGCCGGAGCTGAGCGTCGCCTCGTGCAACGACACCATCCGTCGCCTCCCCGCCCGGCGGTCCCGGGCCGGCCGGCGCGAAACCGGTGGGTACCCTAGCGCCCCCCGACAGCCGTACGGCGTCGGACCCGCGCCGGCCGGCTTGCCGCGTTCGCGGTCGCGGTGGCCGGGCCGGCGCATAGCGTCGGGGCATGCCCCGACCGCTGGCCGGCCTGCGTCAGCTCGCCGCGCGCACCCCGGCGAGCCGGGACCGCTACGTCGACTCGCTGCGGGCCCTCGCGATCACGCTGGTGGTCCTCGGGCACTGGCTGGTCACCGTCATCACGCACACCCCGCACGGACGGCTCACCGGGCACTCCGCGCTGCCCGACCTGCGCTGGGCCTGGCCGCTGACCTGGCTGGTCCAGGTGCTGCCGGTGTTCTTCCTCGTCGGCGGGTATGCCAACGCCGCCTCGCTGACCGCGCACCGCGACCGCGGCGGCAGCACCGTCACCTGGCTGCTCGACCGGGGCCGCCGGCTGCTGCTACCGACCACGGTCCTGCTCGTGACGCTCGCCCTCGCCGCGCTCGTCGCCCGGGTCGCCGGCGCCGACCCGAAACTGGTCCGCGACGCGGTCTGGTTCGCGGCGATCCCGCTGTGGTTCCTGTCGCCGTACCTGCTGGTGGTGCTGCTGACCCGGCCCATGTACGCCCTGCACCGCCGGTACGGCGTCGCGGTGCCGCTGGTACTCGCCGGCCTCGTCGCACTAGGGGATCTCGCCCGGCTGGCCGGGCACGGCGGGCTGGCGGTCGGCGGTTTCCTGTTCGGGTGGCTCGCCATCCATCAGGTCGGCTTCGCCTGGCGGGACGCGTGCGCGGGCCGGCCGGGCTGGCCGACCCGGCCCCGGGTGCTGGTGCCGCTGCTGGTCGGCGGGTTCACCGCCACGGTCCTGCTGACCTGGCTCGGGCCGTATCCGGTCAGCATGATCAACATTCCGGGTGAGCGACTGCACAACATGTCACCGCCGAGCCTCGCCCTGCTCACCCTGGCCACCACCCAGATCGCCCTGATCCTGCTGCTGCGCCGGCTCGGCTCCCGGCTTCCCGCGATCTTGCACTTGTCTCCCCCTTCTGCCCGCAATGGGAGGCGACAACCGCAAGATCGTGGGGAAGGGCGGGGTGGCGGGGCTACGGCGGGGTGGACGCTTGTCGTGGCGATCAACGCGTTCGTGCTCACGGTCTTCCTCTGGCACGTCAGCGCCGTACTCCTGCTCGCCGGGCTGCTCGACGCCCTCGGCGTGCTGCCCACCCCGCCGGTCGGCACGCTCGACTGGTGGCTCTGGCGGGTGCCCTGGCTGCTCATGCTGATCGTGCTGCTCGCCGGCCTGGTCGCGGTCTTCGGCCGGGTCGAGACCCGCGCCGCCCACCGGCTGCGGGACGCCGTACCCGACCAGCGGGGCGGCCGGGCCACGACCCGGTCGGCGCTGACCGTGGCCGGCTTCGCGGCGGCCACCGCGGGCCTGGTCGGCATCAACGCCGCACCACGGGCGGGCGAGCAGCTGCTCGGGATGCCCGGCTGGGCACTGGCATCGTTCCTCGTCGGCGTCGCCGCCCTCGAACTCGCCCGCGCCACCACCGCCCGCGCCCGCCCACCCCAACCCGACGGCCAGGTCAGAAGATGAGCGAGCGGCCGGTGGGCGCCAGGCGCAGTACCCGGGGCGCTGCTGTCTGCGCCCGCTCGATGCCCGGCAGGATCTCGTCCCGTACGACGGGGTGATCCCGCACATCGGCGAGGTGCTGCCGGTAGGCCCTCTCGTCGGGATACGAGGTGAGGACCACGGCGACGTTCTCCCCGGTGCGGACCGGCAGCCTGGGGAACGTGTTGTGGGCCGTCTCGGTGGCCAGGACGGCGAGCGGCGCGGGTCCCGTCTCGTAAAACACGGGGAGAAGACCGTCCCGGACCAGCGCGACGCCCTCGTGTCGCCCGGGAGGGAAGGACCACAGGGTCGCGGACACGAATCGCTCCGGCGCCGGGGCGCCGGCCCGGGGCCGCCCGGCCGGGGAGGTGACGAATCCGCTTCCGGCCGACAGGGGACGCAGGAGGAGGACGTCGTCGGAGTCGATCATGGTGGCGTTGGCCTGGGGACCGTGCTCGGCCCAGACCGGACCTTCGTAGAAGGCCGCCAGTGCGCGGTGACGCGCCGCCATGTCCCGGAACCCCCGCAGCCAGACGAAGCGATCCGGATCATCGAGATCCCGGAACTGGCCGAGCACGGCCATCCCCGCCTCTACCTGGGTCTCCACGAACTCCCGGTCGAACAGCTCGATGAGCTCGTCGCGCCGGCCGGACCGCAGCCTGTACTGGCGAAGCTCGATCACTTGGATGTGGTCGACAGGGTTGGTAGGGGACACGACGGGCTCCTGTTCGGCTCTCATTTCCGGGTACGGGTTACCGGCTCGTTCGGTCCGAGCCGGGAACGCACCGACGGTAGGGCGGCCGTGTGCCAGGTGCTGTCAGGGTTTCCCGGGAAAATGCGTCCGTGTCTGCCGGTCGACTGCTGTCGGTGCTGCTGTTGCTGCAATCCCGTGGCCGCATGTCGGCACGCACGCTCGCCGACGAACTAGGGGTGTCGGTACGGACCGCCTACCGCGACCTGGCGCGGTTGCAGGCCGCCGGGGTCCCGGTCTACGCGGAGCCGGGCCCCGGGGGCGGCTATCAACTGCTCGACGGTTACCGCACCCGCCTCACCGGGATGAGCGAGAGCGAGGCGCGGGCGCTGCTCTTCGCCGGACTGCCGGGCCCCGCCGCCGACCTGGGGCTCGCGGCGGAGACGATGACAGCCCGACTCAAGTTGCTGGCCGCGCTGCCGGCAGGGCTGCGCGAGGAGGCGACGCGGACCGCGGCGGTGTTCCACCTCGACGCGCCCGGCTGGTATCGGGAACCCGAACAGACGCCGTACCTGCCCCTGTTCGCCGACGCGATCCTCACCGGGCGCGCGGTGGACGTGCACTACCGCCGTTGGCGGGCGCCGCAGGAGGTGAACCCCCACCTTCGCCCCTACGGCCTGGTGCTCAAGTCCGGTATCTGGTATCTCGTGGCCGCCGCCAACAACCGCGTCTCGACCTACCGGGTCGCCCAGGTCCTCGACGCGACGCCGAGCGACGAACGGTTCGACCGGCCGCGGGACTTCGACCTGGGTGCGTACTGGACCTCCTACCTCGACGATTTCCAGGCCCGCCGCTACACCGGCACCGCCACCATCCGCCTGTCCGCGCAGGGGCGTCGGCGGCTGCCCGACAACGTCCCGCCGGAGGTGGTCCGGGCAGTCGATGCCACCGCGACCGCCGTCGGCGACGACGGTTGGATCGAGGCTGTCATCCCGACCGAGAGCACCGGGCACGCCTGCGGTGAGTTGCTGCGGCTCGGCGTCGACGTCGAGGTCGTCGCGCCGGCCGAACTGCGCCAGGCGATGGCCGCCGCGGTAGGCGTACTCGCCAGAACCTACGGGCCGGCCTGAGCGACACCCGGACGAGGCCGCCCGGTTCTGCGGGCACCGGCGGCATGCCGACGCTTGCGAGGATCACGGACATGATCCGCCTGCCCCAGCCGGCCGACCTGACGTCGCTGGTTCTCCGCACCGACTTCGCCGACGACACCGCATGGCACGCCCTGCAAGAACAGATCGGCCTTCTCGACCGGCATCCCCACGCGACCTTCGTCAGCGACGCTGCCTACGCCGGAATCTCGGTCCAGGCGATCGTCGACCTCGATGCCGCCGCCCGCGACGACGACAAGCTGACCTATCTGTTCCTCGCCGACACCATCACGATGACCGACGACGAGAATCCCCTGCTCGCCGTCGACACGTACGACGAACCCGGCCGCACGTTCCGGCTGCCGGTCCGCTGGTACGCCGACGTCTCGGCCAACCTGTCCATCGGGAACGTGGACTTCGCCGATCTCGCCGACGCCACGGACGAAGCCGGCACGTACCGGGTCCTCGACCGGGAGTGAACCCCCTGCCGTTGACCAAGGAGAAGCCGTGCCCGGATCGCGGCGATTCGTCGCGCGACTTCTCCTTGATCAACGCGCGTCAGGGGCGCGTCAGGGACGTGCGGGACTCAGGTCTGGGTGGGGAAGCCCAGGTTGATGCCGCCGTGGCTGGGGTCGAGCCAGCGACTCGTCACGACCTTGCCCCGGGTGAAGAAGTGCACGCCCTCGCGGCCGTGCGCATGCGTGTCACCGAACAGCGACGACTTCCAGCCGCCGAACGAGTAGTAGGCCATCGGCACCGGGATCGGCACGTTCACGCCGACCATGCCGACCTCGACCTCGTGCTGGTAGCGGCGGGCCGCCCCGCCGTCGTTGGTGAAGATCGCCGTGCCGTTGCCGTACTCGCACGCGTTGACCAGGGCCAGCGCCTCGTCGTACGAGGCGACCCGGACCACCGACAGCACCGGCCCGAAGATCTCGTCGGTGTAGATCGACATGTCCGGGGTGACATGGTCGAACAGGGTCGGCCCGAGCCAGTAGCCGCCGGCCGCACCGTCGGCCACCACGTCCCGCCCGTCGACCACCGCCTTCGCACCGGCGGCCGCGCCGGCCTCGACGTACGACGTCACCCGGGCCAGGTGCGCGGCGGTGACCAGCGGTCCCATGTCGCAGCCTCGGCGGCCGTCCCCGGTACGCAGGCCGCCGATCCGGGCCGCGATCCGCTCCACCAGGGCGTCGGCGACCGGCTCGACGGCGACGACGACGGAGATCGCCATGCACCGCTCCCCCGCCGACCCGAACCCGGCGTTGACGGCGGCGTCGGCGGCCAGGTCGAGGTCGGCGTCGGGGAGCACCACCATGTGGTTCTTCGCCCCGCCGAGCGCCTGCACCCGCTTGCCGGCGGCGGTGCCGCGCTCGTAGACGTAGCGGGCGACCGGGGTGGAGCCGACGAACGACACCGACTTCACGTCCCGGTGGTCGAGCAGCGCGTCGACCGCCTCCTTGTCACCGTGTACGACGTTGAAGACGCCGTCGGGCAGGCCGGCCTCGCTGAACCAGGCAGCGAGCAGACCGGCGCTGGACGGGTCCTTCTCCGAAGGCTTGAGCACGACGGTGTTGCCGCAGGCGACCGCGATCGGCACGAACCACAGCGGCACCATCGCCGGGAAGTTGAACGGGGAGATCACCGCGACGACGCCGAGCGGCTGCCGCAGCGTGTAGGAGTCGACGCCGGTCGACACGTTCTCGCTGTGGCCGCCGGCGAGCAGCGTCGGGATGCCGCAGGCGTACTCGATGATCTCCAGCCCGCGCTGGACCTCGCCGGCCGCGTCGGACAGCACCTTGCCGTGTTCGGCGGTGATGGTGGCGGCGAGTTCGTCCCGCCGCGCGTTGACGATCTCCCGGAAGGCGAACAGGACCGAGGTACGCCGGGCCAGCGACGCGTCGCGCCACTCCCGGCCGGCCCGTACGGCGGCGGCGACGGCGATGTCGACGTCGGCGGTGCCGGCCAGGTCGACGTGACCGCTGACCGTGCCGGTCGCCGGATCGAAGACCTCACCGGTACGCCCCGGCTCCCCGGTCCACGGCTTCCCGTCCACAAAGTGGGTAATACGCTCGCTCATGCCCCATCCACCTTCGTGATCGCGTCGACCAGGATCGCCAGGCCCTCGCGGGCCTCGTCCTCGGTCAGGGTCAACGGCGGCCCCATCCGCAGCACGTTGCCGTACAGGCCGCCCTTGCCGACCAGCAGCCCGCCGCGCCGGCACTCCTCGAACACGGCGACGGTCGCCGCCGTGTTCGGTTCGCGGCTGCCCGGCTGGACGAACTCGACCGCCAGCATCAGCCCCTTGCCGCGTACGTCGCCGACGATGCCCCGGTCGGTGACCGCCGCCCGCAGCCCGTCGCCGAGGATCGCGCCGACCCGGGCGGCGTTGGCCTGCAGGTCGTGGTCGAGCAGGTAGTCGATGACGGCGTTGCCGGCCGCGGTGGAGACCGGGTTGCCGCCGTATGTGGAGAAGCTGGTCGCGTGCACCTCGTTGAGCACCTCGGCCCTGCCGACGACCCCGGCGAGCGCGAACCCGTTGCCGATCCCCTTGGCGAAGGTCAGCAGGTCGGGTACGACATCGTGGGCCTGGTAGCCCCAGAAGTGCTCGCCGGTGCGGCCCCAGCCGGTCTGTACCTCGTCGGAGATGAGCAGGATGCCGGTCTCGTCGAGCACCTTCTTCCAGGCGCCGAGCAGCCCGTCGGGGGCGTGCACGAAGCCGCCGACGCCCTGGATCGGTTCGGCGATCAGCGCGGCGACGTCGCCGGAGGTCTGGGTGGCCAGCACCTCGCGCAGGTCGTCGACGGCCGCCTCGACGTGCTGCTCGGGGTCGAGGCGGGACAGCAGCCCGCGCAGCCGGTCGCCGGAGTGCAGCCAGCTCACCTGGAGCGGGTTCAGCGCCGACGCCGACCAGCTGCGGTGTCCGGTGATGCCCATCGCCGCGTACGACCGGCCGTGGTAGCTGTTGCGTACGGCGAGGATCTGGTGCGACCGGCGGTGGTTGGTGGCGACGAGCAGGGCCGCCTCGTTGGCCTCGGTGCCGGAGTTGGTGAAGAACACCCGCGGGTCGGGGATGCCGGACAGCCGGGCGACCTTCTCGGCGAGTTCTACCTGCTGGCGGATGAGGTAGAGGGTGGAGGTGTGCACCACGCCGGTGCGCAGCTGGCGTTCGACCGCCTCGCGGATCTCCGGTATGTCGTACCCGATCATCGTGGTCAGCACGCCGCCGAAGAAGTCCAGGTAGGTGCGCCCCTGGGCGTCGGTGACCCGGCATCCGGCGCCGGATACGATCTCGATCGGCTCCTGGTAGTAGAGCGGCATCCAGGAGGGCAGCACAGCCCGGTGCCGGGCCAGCAGGTCGTCAGTGGTCATGGCAGCAAACCCCTCACCCGGGTACGCGGATCTTTGCACGCTGCCACCGATGACCACCTGTGGCAACCGTCAGGATGTAGCTCACCGACACGCGTCGATTGACACTCCGTCAACCGGCGGAACGCTACGGGCGGCCCGCCGTTTACCGATACGATCCGCCGGTGACCGTGCCCGCCGTACCGCTGCCGACCGGTGCGCCCGGTGCCACGGCCGCCGACGTCGCCGCCGGCATCGCCGGCTGGCTCGGGTCGCCGGCACTGTCCGACCTGGTCACCGCGTTCGGCGGCCGGCCGCCGACGGCGGACCTGGGCGCCACCCTGGCCTGGCTCGACGACTTCTCGGCCGCACACTGGGACTTCCGCGCCGGCCGGGAACGGCCGGAGGCCCGCGAACCCGCACTGCCGCCGGAAACCGCCCGCCGGGTGCTGGCGTCCGCGCGGGCCCTGGGCCTGGTCACCCCACGGCCGCCGGCCAGGTCCGGGTACGCCCACCTGGTCGTCCTGGGCGGCCTGGCACACGCCTGCGTCTCCCGCGTCCGGTGCGCCGCCCGGCTGCTGCGTCCCGCGGTCGGATCAGCGACGGCCGGCGTGGGGCTCACCGCCGCGACCGTGGCCGTGCTGGGTAGCTTCCGGCCGCTGACCGCCGACGAGACGGCGTCGCTGGCGGCGGCCGGCGTCACCGGCTGCCGGTCCGAGGTGGACGCCCTGGACGCGGCGGTCCGCCGGGAGTTCGGCGTGGACGTTCCGGTCGCCACGCACGGCGAGAACAGCGAGGACCCGCACCGCTCCTGGTCGGAGCGGATCTACCGGCCGGCCGGCGGCCCGCAGGTCCGGGTGCTGGCCGCCCCTTCGGGCGACCCCGCCGTACGTCGCGCGCACACCGCCGACACGCAGCGGTTCTGGGCCAGCCGGATCCGGTTGTCCCCCGGCGACCCGGTACTGCTGGTCACCGCGCCGATCTACGTGCCGTTCCAGCACTGCGACGCGTTGCGCACCCTGGGCCTGCCGTACGGCTGCGGCATCGAGACCGTCGGCCATCCGCCGTCCGACCTGGACGACCGGATGCCGGTTCCGGTGCTGACGCCGGGCCGCTACCTGCAGGAGATCCGCTCCGCCGTCCGCTCGATGCGCGCTCTGCACGCGACCCTGTCCTAGCCGGTGTGGAGCAGTGCCTCGATCGCGCTGACCCGCTCGGGCTCCTCGGGCTGCGGCGGTGGATGTGGCGGCGGTTGCGGGGGCGGCGACTGAGGTCGCCGGCATCCGCGCCGGCAGGATCCGGGAAGGTCAGGCGGTGTCGGCGATTGCCTTCACGAAGACCTCGGAGCGGTGCTCGAAGTTGCGGAACCGGCCGTAGCTCGGGGCGGCCGGCGACAGCAGCACCGCCCCGCCGGCCGGGGTGAGCGTACGGGCCAGGGCCACCGCCGCGACGAGGTCCTCGGCCACCTCGGCGCGTACGCCGGGCAGGTCGCGCAGCGTCTCGACGATCCGCTCGCCACTGTCCGGGATGCCGATCACGGTCAGCTCGCGGTCGGCGAGGTGCTCGCGCAGCGGGGTGTAGTCCAGGCCCCGGTCGGTGCCGCCGACGATCACGGTCAGCGACCGCCCGTCGTACGCGTCGATGGCGTGCATCGCCGAGTACGGGCTGGTCGACAGGGTGTCGTCGACGAACGTCACCCCGGACGGGTCGGCGATCTCGGCCAGCCGGTGCGGCAGCCCGGCGAACGAGCGGGCCGCCCGGGCGAGCGTGTCGGCCTCGGCGATCACGTCGACGCCGAGCGCCTCGACGACGGCCAGTGCCACGCACAGGTTGCGGCCGTTGTGCCGGCCGACCAGCGGCAGGGCCGCGCGCGGGAAGAGCGGGCGGTCGCCGGCGTGGACGTACTCGGTGCCGTCCGGCCCGACGGCCAGGTGGAACCGGTCGGCGCCGTCGACGACCGGTCCGCCGGGGCGGTCGGTGAGTACCGGCTCCCCCACCGGTCCGGGCCCGCCGACCACGGTCGGTTCGCCGGCCGGCCCGGCCACGCCGACCAGGCCACCGGTCGGCAGCGGTCCGGGGGCGACGTCGGAGCGGCCGGCGGTCAGGACCGGTCGGCCGGCGAAGGCCGGCAGGGCGGCGAGTTCGGCGAGCAGGCGCTTGTCGGCACCGTTGACCACGATCGTCGCCGGGTCGTGGGCGAGCAGGTTGAGCTTGTCGCGGTAGTACTCGCGCTCGCCGCCGTGCGCGTCGAGGTGCTCGGGGAACAGCGAGGTCACCACCGCCACGCGGGGCGAGTCGGCCAGGTCGCTGCACTGGTAGCTGGACAGCTCCAGCACGTAGAGGTCGGCCTCGGGCAGGTCGAGCAGGGGTACGCCGATGTTGCCGCCGAAGACGTTCGGCCGGCCGACGGCGGTGAGCAGGTGACTGATCAGGCTCGACGTGGTGCTCTTGCCCTTGCTGCCGGTGACCCCGACGGTCCGGTCGGCGTGGTCGGCCATCCACAGGGCGGTGCCGCCGGTGATCGGGATGCCCCGCTCGCGCAGCGCGACGACCCAGGGATGGGTCTGCGGTACGCCGGGCGAGCGGACCACGACGTCGGCGGCCGCCAGCTGCTCGAACGCCTCGTCGCCGCCGTGCAGCGGGGCGATCCGGGCCAGTTCGCCGTCCCAGGGCAGGGACAGGAAGTTGGCGCTGTCGTCGACGGCGACCAGCCGGGCGGGCGCGTGTGCGGCGATCGCGGTGACCGCCGCCCGGCCCTCCCGGCCGGTCCCCCAGACGGCCACCGAACGTCCGCGCAGGTCGGCCAGGCGCACCGGCATTCTCCTTCGGTCAGGGTCGGGCCTGCCTAGTATGGCGTGTGCGCAACGAACAGCTCCGGGGGATGCGTTCCTTCACCTTCCCGTCGTACTCCTTCGATCCGGACAGCGGGGTGGCGTCGTTCGACTACGCCCTCGACGGCCCCGACGGCGAGGTCCGGTTCACCGAGACGGTGACGTTCCCGCTGCCGGAGCGGCCGCCGGCGGCGGAGACGATGCTGACCTTCCACCGGGTGCTGGAGCTGCTGCACCTGGTCGCCGGGGTGAGCTACTACAAGGCGGCCGCACCGCCGTCGCTCGCGGCGCCGGCCCCGCTGGGCACGGCCGCGACCGCGCTGGTCCAGGCCGTCTACACGAAGGGCCTGGCCGAGTACGCCTACCGCAACGACCTGCCGCACGTGCTGGAACTGGTACTCGACGTACCGGTGGGGCAACTGCCGGCGCCGACGGTGGTCGACACGTCCGACCGGCGGCCGCTGTCGGCCGTCGGTGGCGGCAAGGACTCGATCGTCAGCCTGGAGGCGCTGCGGCAGGGCGGCTTCGACCCGGTGCCGTTCTCGGTCAACCCCAACCCGGTGATCGAGTCGGTGAACGCGGCGGCCGGGCTGCCGGCGCTGGCCGCCCGCCGCCGGCTCGACCCGCTGCTGTTCGAGCTGAACAAGGCCGGCGCCCGCAACGGCCACATCCCGGTCACCGCGATCAACTCGCTGATCGCGGTCGGCACGGCGGTGCTGCACGGGCTGGGCCCGGTGGTGATGTCGAACGAGCGGTCGGCGTCCGACCCCAACCTGATCTGGAACGGTCACGAGATCAACCACCAGTGGTCGAAGGGGGTCGAGGCCGAGGGGCTGCTGCGGGCGGCGCTGTCGGAGCACGCCGGGCTGACCGAGCCGTACTTCTCGCTGCTGCGGTCGCTGTCCGAGCTGCACATCGCCCGGCTGTTCGCCCGGTTCGACCGCTACGACGCGGTGGTGACCAGCTGCAACGCGGCGTTCAAGCTGCACGACCCGAGCGCCCGGTGGTGCGGCGACTGCCCGAAGTGCCGGTTCGTGTTCCTGGCGATGGCGCCGTTCATGTCGCGGGCCCGGATCGGCGGCATCTTCGGTGCCGACCTGCTCGCCGACCCGGCGCAGGTGCCGGGCTACCTGGAACTGCTCGGCATCGACGCGCACAAGCCGTTCGAGTGCGTGGGCGAGGTCGAGGAGTCGCTGGTGGCGCTGGGGCTGCTGGCCGAGCAGGAGCAGTGGCGCGGGGCGCCGGTCGTCCGGTCGCTGATGGCGGCGGTGCCGGCGGAGGCGTGGCCGGCGGCGTCGCGTACCGACGTGTTCACCCCGGCCGGGCCCAACCACGTGCCGCCGCCGTACGCCAAGGCGTTGACCGCGCTGTTCTAGCCGGCGGTCGCGGTCCGGTGGTCAGGGGCGGCGCGGGCCGATGCCGTTCTCCGGTGTCGGGTCCACGCCGAGGCCGGACTGCACGCCGAGGAACCGGTACGTGACGCACTTCAGCGCCCACAGCAGCCAGCCGCGGTCGCCGGTCTGGATCGAACGGCCGTCGGCGTGCCCGACCGCGCCGATGAGCAGCCAGGAACTGGCGACCGAGAAGACGGTGCGTACCTCGCCGTGCGCGTCGGCCGGGGCTAGTCCGTCCGGCAGGGCTTCGCGCACGGCCCGGGCGTCGTCGTTGCTCGGGTAGAGCACGGCCCGGAAGTTCACCAGGGCGTCGCTGTCGTCGGTGGTGAAGGTGGCGTGCAGCGTACGGATGCAGGGTGCCCGTTCCAGCGGCCCGTCGTCGGGCAGGACGCCGGCACAGCCGCGCCGGTCCGCGGAACTCTGCCGGGTCAGGGTGTTGCCGCCGATGGTGAAGCTCGCCTCGGAGAAGACGTCGGCGGCGGTCAGGTAGGTGGGCGTGGCACGGGCCCAGGCGACGCCGAGGGTGGTCACCAGCGCCAGCGCGGCCACGGTCGCGGTGGCCGCCCGGACGGGGCTACGCAGCCGCTGCGCCATCATCAGGGCGGCGACGGCCAGCACCCCGGCGGCGACCAGTCCGATCAGTCCCCACCGCAGGCCGGTGGCCATCTGGTCGGCGCCGGCGCCGACGCCGCGCATGATCGAGGCGAACGAGGTGCCGCGTCCGGGCACGAAGACCAGGGCCACGAGGCCGGCCAGGATGCCCGCGACGATGAACGCGGCCTGGCCGATCCGGCCCGCCCGGCGGCCGACCAGCAGGCCGGTGATCAGGATCATGAGCGGGAGTGCGACGACCAGCCAGCCGGCGGTGACCATGCCGACGCCGGAGCAGCCGGTGATCCGGCAGGCGGCGCCGGCCACCGTGGCGCGGATGGGTACGGCGAACACACCGGCGAGGATCGGGCCGCCGATGAGCGCGACGAGGGCCAGCAGGCCCGGCAGCACCGAGGCGTCCCGGCGCTGGCGGGGCCGGGTGCCCTTGTCCAGGTCCACCCGACCCCCCGTACGCCGTCGCGGGCGTGTCCCGCGGTGCTCGATCGGGCCCTGGTCCGGTCGTCGTGCCGCCATGATCAGGCAGTTTAGAGAATTTGATCAAGCCGGCCGGATGTCGGCGGTCAGCGGCGACCGACGGCGGCCGAGACGATGCCGACCCCGATCGCGGCGAGGGCGATCTGGATGAACAGTTCGATCCAGTCGATGCCACGGGTCTCGGCCACCCCCATCACGGTGGCCAGCAGCGTGCCCAGCAGGGCCGCGACGATCCCGACGGCGATGGTGAGCAGGAACGAGATGCGTTGCCGGCCGGGCAGGACGAGCCTGCCGAGCGCACCGACGACGGCGCCGATGATCAGTGCGGTGATGATGCCGGTGATCTCCACGGTGGTTCCTCCCGTGCCTGACTCGGCGCCGGCCCGTGGTGCGGGCCGGCGCGCGTCCCTGTATCGGCGACGCCGTCCTGTTTCCTTCCCGATCAAGAGCGTTCCGAATCCGGGTTCCGGCTCACACTGGCCCTATAACCCCAATGGGGGTATAACAGGGTTACAAGCCTGCGACCGTGCGAAGCCACAAGCGCAGACGATCCAGGAGGAGCCGACGATGCCGAAAATCAACGTGTACCTCCCCGACGAACTCGCCGAGGCGGTACGGGAAACGGGCGTGCCCGTCTCCGCCATCTGTCAACGCGCCCTGGAACAGGCGGTCCGGCGGGTGACCGCCATCCGGGAGAGCGTCGTGGTCGATGTCGGCGGCGACGACCTCGCCGCCCGGCTGCCGGACTTCACTGCCCGCGCACGCACCACGCTGCAGCTCGCCATCGAGCGGGCGCGGGCCGACGGATCGCCGACCGTGGGCACCGGACACGTGCTGCACGGCATCCTGACCGAGGGCGCCAACCTCGCCCTCCGGGTGCTGCCGGCTCTGGAGATCGAGCCGGCCCGGATCAGCCGCGCTCTGGCCCGCGAAACTCTCACCGACGAGGACCCGGCAGCGCAAGCCGGGCCGCAGCGGTTCAGCGGACCGGCGGCGGACGCCCTGGAACTGGCGGTCACCGAGGCCGCCGCCTACGGCAACAACTACGTCGGCTCGGAGCACCTGCTACTCGGGCTGATCGCCGAACCGGACGGTGTCGCCGGCCGGGTTCTGCGCTCCCTCGGTGGCGAACTGCGACTCTCCCGGCGCGCCGTCGCCGCCGCCCTGTCCGTGTTCGCGCACCTGCGCACCCAGACCACGCAGAGCGCCCACCCGGCGCAGCAGGTCGGACCCGCCGCCGGGCCGGAGATGACGGCGGTCCTCGGCGCGGCGATCCGGCAGGAGCTGCGACCCCTCGTCGAACGCATCGAACGGCTCGAGGAACGGGCTCGGCTGACCGGCTGATCCGCCCGGCTCAGGTGTCCCGTACGGCGTCCAGCGCCAGCAGCGCCACGTGCAGCGACAGGCAGGCGTCGACCGAGTCGAGGTCGGCGTCGAGGATCCGGGCGATCCGGGCCAGCCGCTCGTAGAACGCCGGCCGGGACAGGTGCGCCGCCGTCGCCGCCGCCGACTTGTTCCGCCCGTTCTCCAGGTACGCCCGCAGCGTGCCGAGCAACTGTTCGCGCGGATGCTTCGCGTCGTACGCCAGCAGTGCCCCCAGCTCCCGCTCGACGAACGTCTGCAGGCGCGGCTCCTCACGCAGCAGGTGCAGCAGGCCGGCCAGGCCGACGTGCGGCAGCCGGAACACCGACACGTCCCGCCGGTCGTGGCGGGCGGCGTCGGCGACCTGCCGCGCCTCGATCAGCGACCGGCGGGCCTCGCGCAGGGTGCCGACCCCCGAGCCGGCCGCGACGATCAGCCCGCCCGGCCGGGGGACGCCGTTCGCCGGTGTCGCCGGACCCACGGCGGCCGGTCCGTGGTCGCCCGGACCGCCGGTACGGGGCCGGCCGGGCGGTCCGGCGTCGAGGCGTACCCGGCGCAGCGCGGCGGCGAACGCGGACAGCGCCCGCTCCTCGTCGTCGGCGCCGCGCAACGCCAGCAGCGCCCCCACCGCCTGGTCGTCGAGGGCACTGGTCAGACCGGTCAGCCGGGCGTCCCGCATTGCCTGCCCGACGGCCTCGGCCAGGTCCCGCAGCCGGGCCTGGGCCGCCTCCGTACCGGCCTCGGCGCCGCCGTCGTCGGCCCTGAACCGGACCACCACCCCGACCAGGTGGTGGCGTTCCAGCGCGACACCGAGCGCGCGGGCCCGCAGGGCGACCTCGTCGACCGGCCGGGAGTGGTCGAGCAGGGCGGTGAGCAGCGTGCGGTGGATCTGACGCTCGAGCCCTTCGGCGTCCCGGCGGATCAGCCGCCCCAGGGCGAGGGTCGACGCGGCCCGCTCGACCAGGATCGTCAGCCGGGTCGGCGGCGGGTCGCTGCCGGACAGCTCGTTGGACCAGCGCAGCAGCAACCGGCCCCAGTCCTGCCCGCGGGCGCCGACCGTGGTCACGAGCCAGCCGGAGTCGGAGTCGTACGCGGTCCGGCCGGTCGGCTGGATCCGGCGCGAGTGCTGCTCCCAGCCGTCGAGCAGCATCTCGGCGGACTCCCCCGCGGTGTCGTACGCGAGCACCTGCCGGGACAGGTTCTCCAGCACCACCGGGCAGCCGGCCAGGGCGGCGGCCTGGTGTACCACGTCCGCCGGCTCGGCGCCCTCCACCGACAGCTCGGTGAACCTCTGATGGATCTCCTCGGTCGCCCGCAGTTCGGTGAGCTGGGCGTCGACGATCAGCGCGTGGACCGCCTCGGTGATCCGTACGAACGGGGTGGCCCGACGCAGCTCGACCAGCGGCAGCCCGCGCCGCTCGGCGGCGGCGACCATCACCTTCGGTAACGTCCCGGTGAAGCGCCGGCCGAGTTCGACGACCAGGCCGGAGACGCCGACGTCGGCCAGGTCGGCGACGAAGGCACGCAGCCCGGCGTCGTCGGTGGGCAACCCGATCCCGGTCATCAGGACGAGTTCACCCCCACCGAGCAGGGTCGCGATGTCGGGCACCTCGGCGACGTGCACCCAGCGCACCGCCCGGTCCAGGCTGGCCGCCCCGGCGAGCATCCGGGGCACCCCGTGCCGCACCGGCGCGAGCGCCAGCACGTGACGGACCGTAGGGAACACCCGCTAACGGTAGCCGCCCATGATTCCGGTGATCAGGGAGTAAGTCCGGGGTGTCGCCGGCGTGTCGGGGGCCGCGGCCCCTGATCACGCGGATCTTGGAGGTTGCCGGCCGATCGCCTCGCCGACCCGAAGGCCTCCGTCGGTGACCGCGCCGTACGGGCGCGGCCACCGACGAAGCTGCCCTGGGCCCTGCTGGTTCGGCGGGTGGCTAGAATTCAGGTTGGCAGTTCACGTGCTCTGCTGTAGCGGGCGCGGCCTCGGGAGGGTGTTCCAGCACCCTCTCGAGGGTCCGTCCACCTGGACGGCGCCTACTCGCAGAAGACACGCACCTTGGCATCGGGCTGATCGACCTCCACCGTCATCTCTTCGAGGTGATCCACCAGGGCCTCGAGCTGTTCGGGCTTGAGCTGCGTCAGGTCGATCGGCACGCCCGACTTGCCCAGTTCGGCGTTGGCCTTACCCAGTGCCGGCGGCGGGATCAGGGCCGTCAGCCGGACCCCGGCCCGCAGGAGTTGCAGCGGCACCCGTACGTTGACCCGCCCCGGCACGCCGTTCTCGTCGAGGGCGTCCACCATCACCCGCAGATACCTGGCCTTGCCCTTCGGCCGGGCGTCGAGGCTCGATGCCGGCGGCGGCTCGTCCCGTTCGAGCGCGGCGATGAGCCGTTCGGCCTCCTCCGCGGTGATCTTGCCCTCGGCCAGCATGTCGAGGATGTCCTTGCGCTGTTCGTTCATCTCCACGCTCCTGTCTGATAGCCACGAGCACGGCCGTACGGTCGTGCTCGATGTCGAACCGGGTGCCGGGCAGGGCGGACACCACGCGCCAACCGGTGCCGAACGCCCGCACCACGCTGACGCGGTAAACGAGGCAGGCCACGGCCGCCACCAGCAGGGTCAGGACCACGACCGGCAGGAACACCAGCACCACGGGAAGCACCGGGACCCAGACCCGGACGGGACGACCGGCCGGGCGCTCGACCCGTACGGTCAGCAACTGCGGCATCATGTCCGGCTCTCCAGTTCGGACAGTGCCTGCTGTGCGGTGATCTCGCCGCGACGCAACCGATCGATGACGTCGGCCCGGGACGGCGCCGGGTCGGTCTCGACGAAGTCGAGCATCTGCGTGATCCGGTTCAGCCGCGACTTGATCGTCGGGTAGCTCACCCCGAAGATCCGCTCCATCTCCTTGATGGAGCCGTGGCACCGCACGAACGCCGTGACGAAGACCTGGTCCTCGACGCTGAGCTGAGCCAGTTGCGGTGGCTCGAACTCGCCCTCGATCGCGACACCGTTGCCGGCCAGGCGCACCCGCTCGACGACGAACGGCTGCCCCCGGGTCAGGTTCGTAAGCTCCTGCCAGTCCATCGCCTGCTCTCTCATACCTGAAACCTTAGCCGTGCCGAACATTAACTTTCAAGAAGTTGATCTTAATTTTCTTAACTTCTCCCGCTAGACCCCTTGCGGGCCGGCCGGCCAGCGCCCGGTACCCTTGGTCCGCCGGCCGGTCCAGTGCCGCGCCTGGAGGATCATCGATGCCGGATCGCCGCTACCCGTCCGACTCCTGGCTGACGCCGCGGGCCCGGGTGGGTCCGTCGCCCATCGAGGGACACGGCCTGTTCGCCACCCACGCCATCGACCGGGACGAGCCGGTCATGGCATTCGGTGGTGCGGTGCTGGACAACGCGGCACTGGCCGCCGTCCCTCCGCCCTACAGCAGCGTCGCCGTCGCGGAGGACACCAACCTGCTGCTCGATCCGGCGCACCCGGTGCGCTACGGCAACCACTCCTGCGACCCGAATCTCTGGCACCTGGACGCGGTGACGGTCGTCGCTCGCCGACCCATCCCCACCGGAGAGGAACTGACGATCGACTACGCCACGCTCACCGGCACGGAGACCTGGTCGATGACCTGCCGGTGCGGCAGCCCGTTGTGCCGGCAGACGGTCACCGGACGCGACTGGCGGCTGCCGGAGCTGCAGGACGCGTACCGGGGGCACTGGATGTCGTGGCTCGCCGAGCGGATCGCGACAACGTGACCCGGACCCGTGGCCGGCGCCGCCATACACTTCCTGGCGACCGGTGAGTGTGCAGAACGGACGGTGTCCTGTGTGTCTGCCCCCGAACCGACGACGGGGCCCGCGGTGACCGAAGCCGGCGGCTCCATCCGGAGTGGACAGTGACCTTCCACGTGCTCCGGACACTCGAGATCCGGGACCATGAGGGCACGACGGTCGCCCTGCCCCGGCAGAAACAACGCGTCCTGCTCGCCTACCTGCTGGTGCACGCCGGGCGGGTGGTGAGTTCCGACGAGATCGAGTACGCGCTGTGGGGCGAGCGACCGCCGGCCTCGGCCCGGGCCAACCTGTACTCGTGATGTCGGGTCTGCGGGCCGTGCTGGACCGGGCGACGGCCACCGGACACCCGCGCCCACGGCTGGTCTCCCGTGGCTACCGCCTGGACGTGTCGCCGCAGGAGTGCGACGCCGACGTGTTCGAGCAGCTCGTGGCCGGTGGCCGGACGGCGCTGGCCGCCGGCGACTGGGCGGTCGCCGCCGGGCAGCTCGCCCGGGGACTGGCGTTGTGGCGCGGTGACGTGCTCGCCGGCCTGGAGCCGTACGAGTGGTCGCTGGCGTACACCACCCGGCTCGAACAGGCCCGGCTGGCCGCGATCGAGGACTGGGTCGAGGCCTGGTCCATGTTGAGCCTCTTCCGCCACGACGGCGTCGCGGCGCTCGGGATCCGGTTGGAGGCGCGAATGCTCCTGTCGTTCGCGGAGCGCCCCGGCTGAGTTCGATCATCGGACGCCGCACAGGGTGGCAGTGCGGGCTACCCGCCCGGCCATACGCCGCCGCGTAGGTCACCGCAGGGCGGTGTTGATCGCGTGGTACGACGGGGCGAGATCACGTGGGTGCTATGCCGGTTCGGGATTGCCGCCGGCGGGTGCGAAACCGGCATGGTGTTGACGCACCACGCGCTGTCCCCCAGGTCACTCGAACCCCCAGGAGCGTCCGCATGCACCGACGTCCCGTACCCCTGGCCGCCGCCGCTGTCCTCGCCGCGACCCTGCTGTTCGCCTCGACGCCGCCCGCCGCCGCGGCGGCGCAGGACAGGCAATGGCGAGAGGTCTTCTCGCCCGACGGCACGATCACCCAGATGTACCTGCCCACGGAACGCGCCACCGCCATGACGCCGCAGCAGTCCGCCGCCGCCGCGGCGGCGGAGGTGATCGCCCTGCAGAACACCGGACCGTCCAGCACCCGGTTCGACATGGTCATCGTGGGCGACGGCTACACGGCGTCGCAGATGGGCCTGCTGCGGCAGCACGCCCAGACCAAATGGAACGAGATCGCCGCGACAGAGCCCTGGAACAAACACCGCGGATCGATCAACGTATGGCTGGTCAACGTGATCTCCAACCAGTCGGGGGTCGACAACGACCCCACCCAGGGCGTCCGCCGGGACACCGCGCTGGACATGTACTTCTGGTGCGGCGGCATCGCCCGACTGCTGTGCCTGAACGAGACCAAGGCCAAGCAGTACGCCGCGCAGGCCCCCGGCGTCGACGCGATCGTGGCGATCGGCAACAGCACCACGTACGGCGGCGCCGGTTACCCGAGCCTGTCCACGGTGTCCGGCGGCAACGCGTCCTCCGGCCGTATCGCCATCCACGAACTGGGGCACTCGGTCGGCGGGCTGGCCGACGAGTACTTCACGGCCGGCACCACGTACACCGGATCCGAGCCCCGGCAGCCGAACGTCACCACCAACCCCAGCGGTACGAAGTGGGCCTCCCACCTGGGCCAGGCGACCCCGGACGGTGGCGTGATCGGCGCGTACCAGGGCGGGCACCAGTACGCGTACGGCATCTACCGGCCGTCGCAGGACTCGCTGATGCGTAGCCTGGCCAAGCCGTTCAACTCGGTCAGCCTGGCGGTGATGGACCGCGCCATCGCGGCGAGGATCAGTGGCGGCCCCGGCTGCACCGGCTACGGGACTTCACGCACCGGCTCGCTGTCCAGCGGCGGCACGGCATACCAGCCGGACGGCACCTACTTCCACACCGCCGCCTCCGGCCAGCACCGCGCCTGCCTGGACGGTCCCGCCGGCAGCGAGTTCGACCTGCACCTGCAGAAGTGGAACGGCAGCGCGTGGGCCACGGTGGCCTCCGGCGCCACCACCGGCGCCGACGAGACGCTGACGTACAACGGCACGGCCGGGTACTACCTGTACCAGGTCCGGTCGGTCAGCGGAGCCGGCTCCTACACGCTGGGCTACGACGCTCCCTGACCGCCGCCGCCCGGTCCCGGGCCCGCCCCGGGACCAGACACCCTTACTCCCTGATCACGCGGATCAAGAGAGGGGTCAGGTGGGGAGGGGGTCGTCGCGGCCCAGCTCCCAGAAGGCGACGGCGGCCGCGGCCGCGACGTTCAGCGAGTCGACGCCGCGCCGCATGGGGATACCGACGCGTACGTCACTGGCCGCCAGCGCCTGCCGGGACAGCCCCGGCCCCTCGGCGCCGAGCAGCAGCGCCGCCCGGCCCCGCTGCTCGGCGGTCAGCCGCTGGATCGGCACCGCGTCGGCGGCCGGCGTCATCGCCAGCACCGTGAAGCCGGCCGCGCGCACCTGCTCCAGACCGTCCGGCCAGGGCGTGAGCGTCGCGTACGGCACCGCGAACACCTCGCCCATGCTGACCCGTACGCTGCGCCGGTAGAGCGGGTCGGCACACGACGGCGACAGCAGCACCCCGTCGACACCCAGCGCCGCCGCCCCGCGGAAGACGGCGCCGAGGTTCGTATGGTTGTTGACGTCTTCGAGGATCGCGACCCGGCGGGCCGCGGCGAGCAGTTCGGCCGCCGTCGGCAGCTCGCGCCGGTGGAACGAGGCCAGCATCCCCCGGTGTACGTGGAACCCGGTCGCCCGTTCCAGCACGTCCTGGCTGGCGGCGTAGACCGGCGCGTCCCCGGTGTCGCCGAGCTGCTCGACCCGCTTCGCGTCGACCAGGTACGACCGGGGCCGGTAGCCGGCCCGCAGCGCCCGGCGCAGGACCAGCTCGCCCTCGGCGATGAACAGGCCGTGCGGTGGCTCCCAGCGGGTACGCAACTCGACGTCGGTCAGCGCACGGTAGTCGCCGATCCGCTCGTCGTCAGGGTCGGTGATCAGCTCGACGGGCACCCGCCGATTCTGCCGAACCACGACGGACCGGGCCGGGACCGGGTCGACCGTCGATGTCCGCGCTGCCTCGATCGTCTGCGGTCCAGGCGGCCGACACGCCGGGCGGGAAACACCCGAGCCGCAGACGATCATGGCACCACCGGCCCGCACCCGGGTCCACCCGGGGACGGGCCGGCAGGCGTCGACCGCGCGGGACCGGTCAGGGTGCGGCGAGGCTGCCGTGGGTGGCCACCCGGGCGGCGACGGCACTGGCCCCGGCCGCCACCGCCTCGGCCGCCACCGCGCTCGCCGCCGGCACCTTGGCCGGACCGGAGACCGCAGCGCCGGACGCGGCCGCCGCGCTCGCCGGCACCGGCCCGGCCTGGGCCGCGGTGGCCGGCTCCGCCTCGGTGGCGAACGGCAGCGTCGCGGTCACCGGCTCCGCCGCGGCGGGCTTCGCGGCCGCCGGCATGAGCCGCCCGGTGCCGATGGCGACACCGATGCCACCGGCCAGCGCCAGCAGCGCCCCGACCGTCTGCAGTGGACCGACGAGGAGTCCGGCGACGCCCAGCATCGGGGCGGCGAGCATCAGCAGCACCCCGTCGCTGCGGTTGAACAGCCCCGACTCGCGTACCGACCAGCCCATCACCAGCCAGCCGACGCTGAAGACGGTCGCACCGGCCAGCGACAGCACACCGGCGTCCAGCCCGTAGACCGCCGTGTCGGCGGGCAGGGTGGCGAACGGGAGCATCAGCGCGGCACCCGCGATGCCGATCATCAGTGCCGTGGCGGCGGCCCGGCGGCTGCGTGCCGACACCTGCACCCCGGCCAGCGCCACCAGCGCGACCAGGCCGAGCCAGACCGCGGCCACCCAGCCGAGCAGGTGCAGCGCGGACCCGTGTTCGAGGTACGGCGCCGGCCCGCCGTCGAGACTGCCGGCGGTGACCAGCCCGTACAGCAGGGCGTACGCCGGCGTCGCCCAGACCGCGAGGCGCACGAACCGGCGTACGGAGAACGCCCAGGTGGCGTTGGTGACCGGCTGGTTGGCCGGGGTCGACGGGGGCGCCGCGGTCAGCACCGCGAGGCCGGCGTCGAGCCGGGTGACGATCCGCAGCGGCGCCGTCCGCGCGGTCGAGGAGGACAGGAACGAGGGGCGACTGTGCTTGGCGTGGTTCATGGGCTCCGGGCCTTCCGCGCGGCCGGGCATCCCGCCGGTGCCCGGCACCTGCCGACCGGTCGCCTTCGGACGGTCGGCGCCGGAACCGGCACCGGCACCTGACCGGTCGTAGAAACGATCGTGACAGGTGCCGGGCGGTAACGTGACCGGTTCTCGGATATCCGTCCTGAGCTGGATGAACCTCGCCCCGGTCAGCCCTGCTCGCGGTCCGGTGTGGAGCTCTTCAGGAAGTCGGTCGCGGTCATCGGCGGCGCCGCCGGCAGACCCGGCTGCCCCGCGAGGCCAGCCTGCTGGCCGCCGCCACCCACCTGCGCCTCCGCGGCGCGTACCTCGTCGTTGACCCGCTGCGCCTCGGCGGCCGCGGCTTCGGCGGCGGCCGCCGCCTCCCGCTCGACCGCGCCGGAGTCGACCTCCTTCGACGGCGCGTCGCCGACCATCGCGCCGAGCCCGCCGAGCGCACCGCCGAGCCCCTCGAGCGCCTTGGTCAGCTCGGCCGGCACGATCCAGACCTTGTTGGCCTGACCGTTGGCGATCTGCGGCAGCGCCTGGAGGTATTGGTAGGCGAGCACCTTCTGGCTCGGGTTGGCCTGGTGGATCGCGTCGAAGACGGTCCGGATCGCCTTGGCCTGCCCCTCGGCCTGCAGGACGCGGGCCTGCCGGTCACCGTCGGCCCGCAGCACCGCCGCCTGCTTCTCACCCTCGGCGGAGAGGATCTGCGACTGCTTGTGCCCCTCCGCGTTGAGGATCGCCGCCCGCCGGTCCCGCTCGGCGCGCATCTGCTTCTCCATCGAGTCACGGATGCTCGGCGGTGGCTCGATCGCCTTGATCTCCACCCGGGTGACCTTGATGCCCCACCGGCCGGTGGTCTCGTCCAGCACCCCGGACAGGTGCCGGTTGATCTCCTCGCGGCTGGTCAGCGCCCGCTCCAGGTCGAGCGAGCCGATGACGTTCCGCAGCGTCGTGACGGTCAACTGCTCGATGGCCTGCAGGAAGTTGGAGATCTCGTACGTCGCCCGCACCGGGTCGACGACCTTGAAGTAGAGCACCGTGTCGATCGACACGACGAGGTTGTCCGAGGTGATCACCGGCTGCGGCGGGAAGCTGACCACCTGTTCCCGCATGTCGACCTTGGTGCGTACCGCGTCGATGAACGGCACCAGCAGGTTGAGGCCGGGCCCCAGGGTCTTCTTGTATCTGCCCAGTCGTTCGACGACATCCATCCGCTGCTGCGGAACGATCCGCACCGCGCGGATCAGGGTGACCACCGTGATCAGGGCGATCGCCCCGAACACGACTGCGATCACGAGTTCCATGCGCTCACCTTTTCCCTATATATGTAGGTGCGGCGCCTCCGGCACCGCCGTCATCCCACCTGGTCGCGATGCCTCCGGCACCGCCGTCATCCCTATCTGGTCGCGGTGCCCGCGGCACCGTCGTCATATGTCGTCGCGCCAGACCATGGCGGTCACGCCCTTGACCTCGATCACGCGGACCCGTTCACCGGGCGCGAAGGTCTGCGTCCCGTCGTACGACCGCGCGGTCCACATCTCTCCGTCGATCTTGACCATTCCACCATCGGCGTCGACCTGCTCGAGAACCAGGGCGTTCGACCCCTCGATCGCCTGCAGGCCGAACCCCTCCTGGTCGGTCTCCGCCGCCTTCTCCCGGTGCCGGCGCACGGCCGGCCGGCTGGCGGCCAGGGTCAGCGCCGACACCACCGCGAACACCAACGCCTGCACCGGCACGGAGGCGCCGAGCGCCGCCGCGCCCGCCGCGGCGAACGCGCCGACCGCGAACATGATGAGGAACAGGCTCACGGTGAAGATCTCGGCCACCGCCAGCACGACACCCAACACGATCCAGAGCACAGCTTCCACTCATCGATCGTGTCACGTAGTGGCAACAGGAGACCACTTCTGCGCGTGACGGTAACGTTGTGGGGCCGCCCGAGCCGAGGAGTTCCGCCGCCGTGTCGCTGCTTCCCGAGACCGCCCGACGCATCGACAGCACTGTCGCGCGGGCCCAGGCGGACGGCCGCGCGCCGTCGCTGATCATGGCCGTCGTCCGGAACGGCGCCATGGTCCACTTCGCCGGCGCGGGCGAGAAGCCGGCGCCCGACCCGCACCGCCAGTACCGGATCGGCTCGATCAGCAAGACGATGACCGCCGTACTGATCATGCGGTTGCGTGACGAGGGCCGGGTCGCACTCGACGACCCGCTGGACCGGCACCTGCCGGGCACCCCGGTCGGCACGGTCAGCCTGCGACAACTGCTCGGCCACGCCTCCGGGCTGCAACGCGAACCCGAGGGCGACTGGTGGGAACGGTCCGCCGGCACCGACCTCGACACCCTGCTGGGCAACCTCACCGCCGACAAGCTGGCCTACCCGCCGCACCGCACCTACCACTACTCCAACCTGGCGTACGGGCTGCTCGGCGGGGTGATCGAACGGATCACCGGAAGGCCGTGGGCGACCGTGCTCGGTGAACGGCTGCTCGAACCGCTCGGCCTGCACCGCACCACCTACCACCCGACCGAGCCGTTCGCCCGCGGCTACGTCGTACACCCCTGGCACGAGACGCTGCGCGAGGAACCGCGCACCGACACCGGCGCGATGGCACCGGCCGGGCAACTCTGGTCGACAACGGCCGACCTGGCCCGCTGGGCGGCGTTCCTCGCCGAGCCCGACCCCGCCGTACTCGCCCCCACCACGCTCACCGAGATGACCGCGCCGGTCGTGATCAGCGATCTCGACTCGTGGACCAGCGGCCACGGCCTCGGCTTCGAGCTCTACCGGACCGGTGACCGGGTCTACGTCGGCCACGGCGGCTCGATGCCCGGCTACCTCGCCGCGCTCGCCGTGCACCGCCCGTCGCGCACCGCCGTCGTCGGCTACGCCAACGCGTACGGGCTGCGTACCGGCTCGCTCGGCGGACTCGCCCAGGACCTGCTGACCATGGTGCTCGACACCGAACCCGAACCGCCCCGGCCGTGGCGGGCCAACACCGCGCCGCCGCCGGCCGAGGCCGCCGAACTGGCCGGCCGCTGGTGGTGGATGGGGCGCGAGGTCCAGGCGGCGTGGCGCGACGGCGAACTCGTGCTCAGCCGGATCGACCAGCCGGCCGCCACAGCGTGGCGGTTCACCCCGGAAGGCACCGACCGCTGGCGCGGCCGCTCGGGCAGCAACGCCGGCGAGATCCTGGCCGTACGCCGCGACGCCGACGGCACCCCCCGGGCCCTCGACATCGCCACGTTCGTCTTCACCCGCGACCCCGACCGGCTGGCCTGACGCCGAGCCGGGGGTCCGGCGCGCTCAGTCCTGCGGCACGGTCACGAAGTCGATCAACCGCTCCATGGCGTTGATCAGCGGCGTCTCCACGTCGTGGAAGCTGTCCACCCGGCTCAGGATGTGTCGCCACATGTCGGCCGGCTCGGCCACCCCGAGGGCGGCGCACACGCCCTCCTTCCACGGCCGGCCCGGCGGCACCTGCGGCCACGCCCGGATACCCACCTTCGCCGGCTTCACCGCCTGCCACACGTCGACGTACGGGTGACCGGTCACCAGCACGTACGGCGACGTCACCGCGGCCACGATCCGGCTCTCCTTCGACCCCGGCACGAGATGGTCGACGAGCACCCCCAGCCGCCGGTCCGGACCGGGCCCGAACCGGCGTACCTCGGCCTCCAGGTCGTCGATGCCGTCCAGCGGCTCCACGACGACGCCCTCGATCCGCAGGTCGTCACCCCAGATCCGCTCGACCAGCGCCGCGTCGTGGATGCCCTCGACCCAGATCCGGCTGGCCTTGGCCACCTGCGCCCGTACGCCCGCGACCGCCACCGACCCCGAGGCGGTCCGCCGCCGGGCGGCCGGCACCGCCGCCGGAGCCGGCCGGCGCAGCGTCACCGGGCGGCCGTCGAGCAGGAACGCCGCCGGCAGCAACGGAAAGTTGCGGCGCCGCCCGTGCCGGTCCTCCAGCACCACGGCCCCGGACTCGAACCCGACGACCGCGCCACAGAACCCGGAATCGGCGTCCTCCACGACAAGGTCGGGCTCGGCGTCGACCTCCGGCGTCACCCGCCGTCGCCGCCAGTCACCCGCCAGCACGTCCTCCCCATACATCCCGCCGACGCTAGCCGGCCACATCACGACGGTCATTTCGACGCGCCGCTGTCGAGACAGGGCCGGCGGGCACCACGTACCCTTGCTCGCATGTCCCCCGCAGCAGGCGCGGCGACCCTCGCTGTGCGTCGTTCGAGCCGGTTCGTGGCCTGGGTACGGGCATGGCGAGCCGGGCTGGTGCCATACGACGAGGTTGCCGACGAGATCGCCGGCGACGAGGAGCACCTGGTCGCGGACGCACCCGGCGCGTGGACCGACCTGCCGCTCCGCGACGCCCTGCCCACCCTGTCGAAGCTGTCGCCCGACGAGATCCGGCTGGCCCTGCCCGCCCCCGGCGACCCGCGCGGCCTGCCCGGCCCCGGGCCGTTCGCCGGCGCCGCACTGGTCGCCGGCGAGGCCGTCGTCGCCCGCGGCCTCGGGCTCATTCCCGAGGTACGCAGCCACACGTCCGGCTCGGGCATGACCTTCGAGACGGTGCTGTGGCGGGTCTATCCGCTGCCCGAGGAGGCGCACACCGCCGGTCTCGGCGCCCCCAGCGCCGCCGAAGCCGAGGCCGAACTGTCGGTGGCCCTGGCCGAGGCGACCGCCACCCTGACCCGCCTCGACGTGGCCCACTGGCGGCCGGAGCTGGCCGGGGCGCTGGCGGCGCTGCGCAAGCCCGACAGCGCCACCGACCTGCCGCCCGGTTTCGACCCCCGGGCCCGCCGGCTGTTCGCCCGGGCCAGCGTGCTCGACCGGGTCCTCGCGCTCGCCGAGCACGCGGCACCCGGCGGAGCGATCAACGGCTACGAGGCGCAGCAGCGTGACGCGGCACTACGCCCGCTGACCACCGCCTGCCGCCGCGCCCTCGTCGCCGCCTGCAACGCCCCCCTGAGCGCCTGACGCTTCCCGGACCTCGGCGCGCCCCGGCCGGCGCCGGCCTGCTGCCAGGTGTCCCTTGCCGGCCAGGGCGATGTTCGGGGCGCCGCCGCCGGACGGTACCGGTCGTCTCCCCGGCTCCGAGCAACGAGTCGCCGGCCGACCGGGTGGGCGACGGGCGGTGATGTCAGCAGCGCGTGGCTGGCAGGCGACGGGCAGCAGGGTACGAACGATCCGGCCACCTGCTGCTGTTGGCGGCCACAGCGAATTCGCTGTTTGTACAGCGAATTCGCTGTGAGGCGCGACAGCGATACCGCGCCGCCCCCGTCGGCTCCCGGCCGGGGGCCAGGTCGCGGCCGCCGACCACCGCCGTGAACCGACAGGCCTGGTTGCCCGTTATGGCCGGACCAGGACGCGTATGGCCGGACCAGGGCGCCACGACCGCCACGATCACGGAGAAGTCATGCCCGCGATCCACCCTTTTGTCGCTCAACAACTCCTTGATCAACGCAACGGGGCGCCATGGCGGCAGCGGAGGCGGGGCGGCGGGGTCAGATCTCCTCGATCAGATCCGCGACCGAGCCGACGATGCGGGACGGGCGGTAGGGGTAGCGCTCCGCCTCGGTGCGGGTGCTGATACCGGTGAGCACCAGCACCGTCTCCAGCCCGGCCTCGAGGCCGCAGAGGATGTCGGTGTCCATCCGGTCGCCGATCATCGCGGTCGTCTCGGAATGCGCCTCGATCACGTTGAGCGCCGACCGCATCATCATCGGGTTGGGCTTGCCGACGAAGTACGGCTCGACCCCGGTCGCCTTCGAGATCATCGCGGCGACCGAGCCGGCCGCCGGCAGCGCGCCCTCGATCGACGGACCGGTCGGGTCGGGGTTGGTGCAGATGAACCGGGCCCCGTCGTTGATCAGGCGGACCGCCTTGGTGATCGCCTCGAAGCTGTAGGTGCGGGTCTCGCCGAGCACCACGTAGTCGGGGGCGAAGTCGGTCAGGATGTAGCCGACCGCGTGCATCGCGGTGGTGAGTCCGGCTTCGCCGATGACGTACGCGGTGCCGCCCGGCCGCTGGTCGGCGAGGAACTGGGCGGTGGCCAGCGCCGCCGTCCAGATGGCGTGCTCGGGCACGTCGAAGCCCATCCGGGTGAGCCGGGCCTGGAGATCGCGCGGCGTGTAGATCGAGTTGTTGGTCAGTACCAGGAACGGCTTGCCGGACGAACGCAGCCGGTTGATGAACTCGGGCGCCCCGGGCACCGGCTGCCCCTCGTGCACCAGCACGCCGTCCATGTCGGTCAGCCAGCTCTCCACCGGCTTGCGGTCGCTCATCGGGTCTCCAACGGTGTCACGGTCGGCGGGCGGGTGCGCAGCAGCCGGGGCAGGTGTCCCAGACCGGGAGCGTACCGAGCCGGCGTCGCGGGGCGGTGTCACCCGGGTGAGCCGCGCCGACGCCGCGCTCCGCGACGAGTTCGCGGACCATCGTGACGAACCTCGGGTCGGTGCCCGGGGTGCCGGCCCGGACGAAGTCGAGACCGACCTCCTTGGCCGTGGCGGCGGCCTCGGTGTCGAGGTCCCACACCACCTCGAGGTGGTCGGAGACGAAGCCGATCGGGCTGACCACGACGCCGGTGGTGCCGGTGGCGGCCAACTGGCGCAGGTGGTCGTTGACGTCCGGTTCGAGCCACGGCACGTGCGGCGGCCCGGACCGGCTCTGCCAGACCAGGTCGTACGGCAGGCCGGGGGCGGCGGCCGCGGCGACCAGCCCGGCGGTCTCGTGCAGTTGCGCCTGGTAGCGGCCGCCTTCGGGGCCGGCGCCCGCCGCCATCGAGGTCGGGATCGAGTGGGCGGTGAAGACGATCCGCGTGCTGTCACGTCGGGCCGGGTCGAGGGTGCCGAGCGCGGCGCGTACGGCGTCGGCGTGCGGTTCGACGAATCCGGGGTGGTCCCAGAACTGACGCATTTTGTCGATCAGGGGCGCGTCGGGTCCGACGGCGGCCCGAGCGGCGGTGATGTCGTCCAGGTACTGCCGGCACGACGAGTAGCCGGCGTAGGCGCTGGTGACGAAGGCGAGGGCGTGCCGTACGCCGTCGTCGCGCATCCGTGCCACGGTGTCGGCCAGCATCGGGTGCCAGTTGCGGTTGCCCCAGTAGACCGGCAGGTCGACGCCGTTCGCGGCGAGGTCGGCGCGGATCGCGGCGATCAGGTCACGGCACTGCTGGTTGATCGGCGACACGCCGCCGAAGTGCTGGTAGTGCTCGGCGACCTCGGCCAGCCGCTCCGGCGGCACGCCCCGCCCCCGGGTCACATTGGCCAGGAACGGCAGGACGTCGTCGGGGCGCTCGGGTCCGCCGAAGGAGACCACCACGAGTGCGTCGTACGGCATGGTCCCCATTCTGTCCCGCGACGCCGCCGGCCGGGCGCCAGGGCGGCCCGGTCGGCGGCGATCGTGGCGGGTTTCACCGCCCGGTCAGGCGCCCAGGGCGTGGTATCCGCCGTCGACGTGCACGATCTCGCCGGTGGTGGCCGGGAACCAGTCGGACAGCAGTGCCAGGCAGGCCCGGGCGGCCGGCTCCTGGTCGGTCAGGTTCCAGCCCAGCGGGGCCCGGTCCGCCCAGGCGTCCTCGAACTGCTCGAAGCCGGGGATCGACTTCGCCGCCATGGTGCGCAGCGGGCCGGCGGACACCAGGTTGCTGCGGATGCCCTTCGGACCGAGGTGCAGCGCCAGGTAGCGGGACGCCGACTCCAGGCCGGCCTTTGCCACGCCCATCCAGTCGTAGACCGGCCACGCCTTGGTCGCGTCGAAGGTCAGCCCGACGACCGCGCCGCCCGGGCCCATCAGCGGCAGTGCCGCCATCGCCAGCGACTTGTACGAGTACGTCGACACGTGCAGTGCCGTCGCCACGTCCTCCCAGGGCGCGCTGAGGAAGCCGCCGCCGAGGCAGCTCTGCGGGGCGAAGCCGATCGAGTGGACGACCCCGTCGAGGCCGTCGACGTGCTCGCGCACCTTGTCGGCCAGGCCGGCCAGGTGCTCCTCGTTGGTGACGTCCAGCTCGATCACCGGCGCGGCCTCGGGCAGCCGCTTGGCGATCCGCTCGACCAGCGACATCCGGCCGAAGCCGGTGAGCACGACCTGTGCGCCGTTCTCCTGGGCCAGCTTGGCGACCGAGAACGCGATCGACGCGTCGGTGATGACGCCGGTGACGAGCAGCCGCTTTCCGGCCAGCAGTCCAGACACGTACAGATCCTCCGTCTTCGTCAGTGACCCATGCCCAGGCCGCCGTCGACCGGGATGACGGCGCCGGAGATGTAGCCGGCAGTGTCGCCGGCCAGCCAGGTGACCACCCCGGCGACCTCGTCGGGGTCGGCGAACCGGCCGGCCGGGATCAGCTTGCGGTATTCGGCCTTGCGGTCGTCGGGCAGCGCCGCGGTCATGTCGGTGTCGATGTATCCCGGGGCGACCACGTTGGCGGTGATGTTACGGCTGCCCAGTTCCCGGGTGATCGACCGGGCGACGCCGACCAGGCCGGCCTTGCTGGCCGCGTAGTTGACCTGGCCGGGACCGCCGAACAGGCCGACCACGGACGAGATGAAGATCATCCGGCCCCACTTGGCGCGCAGCATCTTGCCGGCGGCCCGCTTGGCACACCGGTACGCCCCGTTGAGGTTGGTGTCGATGACGCTGGTGAAGTCGTCCTCGGACATCCTCAGCAGCAGCGTGTCGGCGGTGATGCCGGCGTTGGCGACCAGCACCTCGACCGGCCCCAGCTCGGCCTCGACGGCGGTGAAGGCGGCGTCGACGGCGGCGCTGTCGGTGATGTCGCAGCGGACCCCGAACACGCCCTCGTGGTATCCGCTGTCACCGTCGGCCGCCCCGGCCCAGCGACCCCGGTGCGTGATCGCCACCCGGTCGCCCTGCTTGGCGAACGCCTGGGCGATGGCCAGCCCGATCCCCCGGTTTCCCCCGGTCACCAGCACGGTACGCGGCACGGTCATTCCTCCAGCGGTTCTTCCGACGGGTGCGCGAAGGACACTAGGCGCTACCGACAGGTAAGCAGTAACCCGCCCCCCATGATCCCGGTGATCAGGGACCGGGTCCGCGTGTCGTCCGGTGGGTCGGGGTACGCGCTCCCTGATCACGCGGATCACGGGCCGGCCGACACGGATCAGGGCGCGGTGAGCGCCGCGGCACGGCGGGACGGGTGTAGCATCGGCGCGGTCTGCACGGCTCCCCACGACCGATGGAGGTGATCGCTGTGCGAGATAGCGATCCTCTCAGTCGTGGCCGGGCCGACGGTCCGCCGCGCTGAGCCAGCCTCAGCCCGAGCCGACCCCGCACCCGCTCGCGTCGCACCCCCGCTCCCCGGCCGCCGCCGGGGCCGGTCCCGTGTGCGAACACCGCGAGCCGCCCTGCCGCGACTGACCCCAGCGTGTCCCCACGTCCCGCGCCAGTCGCCACCGGAGACCCCGATGAACCGCTACGTCGCCCCGCTGGGCTTCACCCTCGCCGCCGTCTGGATCCTGGTCGTCGTCGTCCTGGTCAGCCCGCGCTGAACCGGCCGCCGGCCCGGGACACGCCGGGCCGAAACACGTCGGGCCGGCCGCGAGGCGCATCCCCGCGACCGGCCCGCATCCGCGTCACGGCAGCCGCGACGTCCACAGCAGACTCATGGCGGCCGCCGACAGTGCGAGCAGCAGCGCCACTCCGGCGTACCACTGGGTCACCTCGCGCGGCTCGGTACGGTGCCCGATCGAGCTGCCCATGTCCTCGTACACCTGCTTCAGCTCGGTGACCGACGCCGCCTCGTAGAAGAAGCCCTGCGTCGTCTCGGCCAGTTCGGCCAGCGCCAACCGGTCGACCGGCACCCGCTGGCGGTGGCCGCCGATCTCGACCTCGCCCGAGTCGGTGCCGAACGCGATCGTCGACACCGGCACGTTCGCCGACTGTGCCATCGCCGCGGCCTCCTCCATCGACCGGCCCGAGGTGCGGTAGCCGTCGGAGAGCAGCACGATCCGGGCCGGCGGGATGCCCTGCGCCCCGTCCGCCGGCACCGACCGGATCGCCTCCAGACAGGTGAAGACCGCCTCACCGGTCGCGGTCGCCTCGGCCAGCGTCAGACCGTCGATCGCCTGGATCACCGCCGGCCGGTCCTTGGTCGGCGGGACGAGCACGTTCGCGGACTTGGCGAACGCGACCAGCCCCAGGTTGTAGGTCTCCGGCAGCTCGGCGACGAACTCCTTGGCCGCCTCCTGCGCCGCCTCGATCCGGCTCGGTTCGACGTCGCCGGCCTCCATCGACAGCGACACGTCGATCGCGAGCATGATGGTGGCCCGCTCCAGCGGTTCCTCGGTGTCGACCGACGGCCGGGCCATCGCGGTCGCCAGCGTCAGGAGGCTGAGCAGGAACGCGGCGGCCGCCACGTGCCGTCGCCAGCCGAGCCCCTTGGGCGCCAGCGTGCGCAGCAGGTCGACGTTGGTGAACCGGACGGCGTACGACCGGCGCCGGAACTGGCGCCACACGTACGCGCCCGCGACGGCGAGCACCGGCAGCACGGCGAGCAGCCACCACGGTTGCAGGAAACGGATCATCGTGTGGTCCCTCTGGTGCGGGCGTGTCGCTGCGCGGCGACGAACTTGACCATGTCGAGCAGCCAGTCGGAGTCGGTCCGCAGCCGCAGGTGGGCCGCGCCCGAGGCGCGCAGTTGGTGGGCGATGGCGGTGCGCTGCGCCGAGGCCGCCTCGGCGTAGCGGCGGCGCAGCTTCGGGTCGGCGGTCTGCACCTCGTGCAGTTCGCCGGTCTCGGGGTCGACGAGCGCGATCACCCCGACGTCGGGCAGCTCCAGCTCGCGCGGGTCGACGACCTCGATCGCGAGTACGTCGTGCCGCAGCGCCAGCTTGCGTATCGGCCGGCCCCACTGCTCCGGCGGGGTGAGGAAGTCGGAGATCACCACCGCCACGCCCCGCCGCCGGGGCGGCCGGTTGAGCAGGTCGACCAGCGCGCCCAGGTCGCTGCGACCGGGGCGTACCCGCGTGCCGACGATGGCGCGCAGCAGGCCCTGCGCCTCCTTGCGGCCGGGCCGGGCCGGCAGCCGTACCGGCGTGCCCTCGCCGGTGCCGACGACCGCGCCGATCCGGTTGCCGCCCCGGACCGTCAGGTGTGACACCGCCGCGGCGGCGGCCACGACCAGGTCGCGCTTGAGCCACCGGGCGGTGCCGAAGTCGAGACTCGCCGACAGGTCCACGGCCAGCCACGTCTCCAGCTCGCGGTCGGCGACCGTACGCCGCACGTGCGGGACGGTGGTGCGGGCGGTGACCGGCCAGTCCATCCGCCGTACGTCGTCACCGGGCCGGTATTCGCGGGACTCCCCCGCCTCGGTGCCCGGCCCCGGCAGCAGCCCGATGTAGTCGCCCTGTAGCAGGCCGTCGAGCTTGCGGGTGACCAGCAGTTGCAGCTTGGACAGTACGGCCTCGGCCCGGCCGGAGCCGCCGCCCCCGGTCAGGTCGGAGACGGGCGGGCTGCCGGCTGGGGTCACGGCAGCCGCCCGGGCCATCCGGCCGGCTGACCCGGCCCGGCCGGCACGGTCTGCGGCGCCGAGTTCTGCCGGGGCGCGACCGACGGCAGCGGGATCGTGGCCATGATCCGGTTGACGACGTGGTCGGCCGGAATGTCGTCGGCCAGCGCGTCGTAGCTGAGCACCAGCCGGTGCCGCAGGATGTCCGGCGCGATGTCCTGCACGTCCTGCGGCAGCGCGTAGTCGCGGCCGCGCATCAGCGCCAGGGCCCGGGTGGCGCGCACGATGCCGAGCGAGGCGCGCGGGCTGGCGCCGTACTGGATCAGCGGGGCGATGTCGGCCAGGCCGTGCTCGGCCGGCGACCGGGTGGCCAGCACCAGCCGTACGGTGTAGTCGACCAGCGCGTTGTGCACGAACACCTGGTCGGCCTTGCGCTGGAGCCCGATCAGGTCGGTGGAGGTGAACACCGGGTCGGGTTCGGGGGCGCTGATTCCCATCCGGTAGACGATCTCGCGTTCCTCCGCGTCGGTCGGGTAGCCGACCAGGATCTTCATGAGGAAGCGGTCGCGCTGCGCCTCCGGCAGCGGGTAGACGCCCTCCTGCTCGATCGGGTTCTGGGTAGCCATGACCAGGAACGGGTCGGGCACCCGGTGCGTGGTTCCGCCGATCGACACCTGTTTCTCGGCCATCACCTCCAGCAGCGCCGACTGCACCTTCGCCGGCGCCCGGTTGATCTCGTCGGCGAGCAGGAAGTTGACGAAGACCGGCCCCAGCTCCACGTCGAACTTCTCGCTGCCCTGCCGGTAGATCCGGGTGCCGACGATGTCGGCCGGCACCAGGTCGGGGGTGAACTGCACCCGGGCGAAGCTGCCGCCGACGACCTTGGCCAGCGTCTCGACCGCGAGCGTCTTGGCCACCCCGGGTACGCCCTCCAGCAGGCAGTGGCCACGGGCGAGCAGCGCCACGAACATCCGCTCGACCATCCGGTCCTGGCCGACGATGACCCGCTTGACCTCGAAGAGGGCGCGCTCGAGCAGGGTGGCGTCCTCCGCCGGGGTGCTGGTGCCCTTGGTCAGCGAACCGGCCGGCGGGGCGCTGCGGGTGGGCGGGCCGCCGTTGGCGGCGTCGGTCGGGCTGTCGGGCGTGGTCGGCTGGGCCACCGGTCCTCCGAGGCGGGTTCGCGTATATCGGGCTGGAAGTCCGTGCGTCGGTCTGACGTTACTGGGGCAGTCTGTGGAGCGGCTGCGGCCTTAAGACTTACACGCCGCCGCGACCGCCCGGACGGCGAGAACCCGAAATCAGGTTCGAGAACCGGGTGAACCGGCGTCCCGCCAGGGTAGACACACAGGGGTCGGTGGTGTGTACGATGCAGCCGTCGCCGGGCGGCTTCCCCCGTGGCCGCCCGGCGCTAAAAACTCTCCGGTGCCGCAACTCCCGGCGCTGAAATTCTCCGGCGCCGTCCCGGCGTGTCCCGGTGGACGCCCCGTGCCCATGCCGGCATCCCGTCGCCCGTAGACTCGCGACGATGGCCGATCCTCTTGCCCAGGTCGAGACACCGGTGTGCTCCGCGAAAGGTTGCCGGGCCGCGGCGCAGTGGACGCTGTGGTGGAACAACCCCAGACTGCACACCCCGGAGCGGCGCAAGACCTGGCTCGCCTGCGACACGCACCGCGAGACGCTCGGTGACTTCCTCGGGGCGCGCGGGTTCCTGCGGGACGTCACGCCGTTCACGCCATCGCCTACGCTCGAAGGATGACCGCGCACTCCGTGATGACCGAGCCGACGGGGACGACGAAGTGACCGACGGCGCTCCCGTTCCCGCCGCACCGGCGGCGCGCCCGCTCGACCCGCTGGAGCCGTGGCCGGACACGGTCGACTGGCAGCCCGTCTCACGCGATCTGATCTGGGTCGAGTTGGTGCGGCTCGCCATCCTGATGGTCTTCCTGCTCGGCGGGGTCGGGATCGCCTGGGCACTGTCCGGGCACTGGACGCTCGGGCTCGCGTTCGGCCTGGTCACCCTCTTCGGCCTGGTGCGGGTCGTCACGACCGTCCGGGCCGTACGCGCCTGGGGTTACGCCGAACGCGACCACGACCTGCTCGTCCGGCACGGCCTGCTGGTCCGCCGGCTGTCCATCGTGCCGTACGCGCGGATGCAGTTCGTCGACGTGTCGGCCGGGCCCCTGGAACGCGCGTTCAACCTCGCCAACGTGCAACTGCACACCGCGGCGGCGGCCAGTGACGCCAAGGTGCCGGGACTGCGGCCGGCCGAGGCGTCGCGGCTGCGTGACCGGCTCACCGCCCTGGGCGAGGACCGGGCGGAGGGCCTGTGAACCCCGAGCCCTCGCCGGGACCGGTTCCTCCCGGTCCGGGCCCGCAGCCCGCGCCCGGAACCGGCCCGGCGCCGGGCGCGACGCCCGCGGCCGGTCCGGCGCCAGGGGTACCGCCCGTGCCCGGCGCGGCGCCCGGGGTCGGCCCGGCACCGGGGCCCGGCGGCGTCGAGCCGCGGCAGCGGCTGCACCCGCTGAGCCCGTTCCTCCACGGCGCCAAGTCACTGCTCGCGATCATCGCCGCGATGTCGTGGTCGACGCTGTCCCGGGTGGGCCTGGGCTGGTTCGCGCTGATGGTCGTCCTGCTCCTGCTCGGCTCCCTCGTCCTCTACGTCGTGAGCTGGTACAACACCGGCTACCACGTGGTCGGGCGGGAGTTGCGCATCCACGAGGGGCTGTTGTGGCGGCGTACCCGGGCCATCCCGCTCGAACGGCTCCAGGCCGTCGAGGTCGTCCGGCCGCTGCTCGCCCGGCTCTCCGGACTGGCCGAACTGCGACTCGAAGTGGTCGGCGGCGGCAAGACCGAGGCGCCGCTGGCCTACCTGCGGATCGCCGACGCCGCCGTGCTGCGTGAGCGCCTGCTCACCCTCGCCGGCCGGGCCGGCGCACCCGCCGTGGCACCGGCCGGCGTACCGCAGGGGGCGCCCGGCCCCGGCATGCCGGCGCCGGGACCGGCCGGGGTGGTGCTGACCAAGCCGGTCGAGGTGGCCGGCCGCGACCTGCACGCGGTCTCCAACCGCGACCTGCTGGTCAGTCAACTGCTGACGCCGCAGGCGTTCCTGGTGCCGTTCGGTGTCGCCTTCGTGCTCTACCAGTTCCTGTCGGCGGCCTCGTTCTCGTTCATCGCCGTCGCCAGCGGGCTGACCGCGCTGGCCGGCGTTTTGCTCCAGCCGGTCCGCCGGGTCGTCGACGACTGGAACTTCCGGCTCGTCCGCGAGGACGAGCGGCTGCGGGTCCGCCACGGCCTGCTCGAGACCCGCGCCCAGACCGTACCGCTGGTCCGGGTCCAGGCCATCGTCGCCACCTGGCCGCTGCTGTGGCGGGCGAAGGGCTGGCTCCTCCTGCGGCTGCACGTCGCCGGGGTCAGCGTCGGCGAGGGCGACAGCGGCGGGACCGACCGGCTGCTGCCGGTCGGGGTGCCGCCCACCGCCCAGTCGATCATGAACGAGGTGCTGCCCCGCGTCGACCTGGCCACCCTGCCGCTGACCACGCCGCCGGCCCGGGCCCGCTGGCTGCACCCGTTCGCCCAGCCGGTGATGGGCGCCGCGCTGACCGACGAGGTGTTCGCGGTCCGCTCCGGGCCGATCACCCGTCAGGTGATGGTCGTGCCGTACGCCCGGATCCAGAGCGTACGGGTGATCCAGGGCCCCCTCCAGCGGCGGCTCGGGCTGGCGACGGTCTACGCCGACACCGCCGGCGGCCCCAGCGCGGCGGCCGGTTCCCGCGACCTGCGGGAGGCGTGGGCGATGGCCGCCGACCTGACCGCCCGCGCCCGCCACGCCCGCGCCACCGGCGCCGCACCGTTCCCCACCGCCTGAACCCGCCGGACCGCGACCCGGTCGACGGAAACGCGAAACGCCCCGCACCGGCCCGGTGCGGGGCGTTCAGCAGTTCATCGCCCGGCGGGCGTCACCGACGGGTCCGGCGGCGCCGGTGGGTCGGACGGCTCCGCGAGCGGATCGGCGGCCGGTCGGACGGCCGGCGAGCCGGCGTCGACGGCCGGGGCCGGCTCCTCGGGTACGGCCCGGCGCGTCTTGCGGGCCCGCCACCAGCGTTCGCCGAGGCCGACGACGACGAACGTCATCCCGACGTACAGCCAGCCGACCAGCACGTCGATGATGTAGTGCTCGCCCGCGTAGACCAGGGTGAACGTCATCGCCAACGGATACGACAGCAGCAGCGGCCACCACCGCTTGCGCACGTTGGCCAGGAAGAACACCACGACGAACAACGCGAAGGCGGTGTGCAGCGACGGCATCGCGGCCACCGGGTTCGAGGCGATCTGGCCGGCGTTGAGCAGGTTGCCGGCGCCGTGCATACCGAACGCCCGCCAGCCCCGGGTGGAGATCCGGGCGACGTCCTCCAGCAGCCCGTACTGGGCCGCCCACCACGGCGGGGCCGCCGGGTAGAGGAAATAGGTCACCAGGCCGGTCGCGCACAGGAACCCCCAGCGCCGCATGAACTGGCCCCAGCGGGCCCGGTTGGTCATCCACAGCACCACCGCGGCGGCCAACGCGGCCACGAAGTGGGAGAAGTAGACCCAGCTCACCGCGACGTCCCACCAGTGGATCCGGTCCGGGTCGTAGAGCCGCTCCTGCAACCAGATCGTCGGCACCTCGCCGCCGGTGGCCCAGCCGATCAACAGGCGGTCGGCCACGATCAGGTCGAAGGAGTACGGGATCGCGCCGTTGTCGGCGAAGCCGCGGGAGAGGTTGTACAGCGCCAGCAGGACCACGATCGGCAGCCAGTCGCGGACGAACCCCAGGTGCGACCGGAACGGCCGCTCGCTGTTCCAGGCGATCGTGGCGGTCCACAGCCACACGAAGGCGTACAGCGGATCCGTCGGCAGACCGATCAGCAGCCATCCGGCGACGAACGCGACCGACCACACGGTCATCGCGATCAGCCGGCGCCGCCTCGACGGGTCGCGGACGGGCGGATCCGGCGCGGCCGGCGGCTCCGGGGACGGACTGGTCTGGGAATCGGACAGGGTGGCCATCGCGGTCAAGGTTAACGGCGGGCCAATCCCACCCCGAAGGCAGTCACCGGCCGACCTTCCGGCACCGGCCCGATCCGGCCGGTCGGCCCCGCCGCGGCCGCACCGGCGGATCGGCGCGGTCGGGTGCCGGCAACGATGGCCCGACCGTATCGGAGCGCCTACGCTGAGGTGCATGGAGCAGCAGCCGGATCCAGGCTTCGCGCCCGGGCTCACCGCACACGTCGAACTGACCGTCACCGACGCCGACACCGCGCAGGCGGTCGGCTCGGGTGACGTACCCGTGCTCGGCACCCCGCGGGTGCTCGCGCTGGCCGAGGCGGCCACCGTCGCCGCGACGGCCCGGCGGATGCCGACCGGAATGACCACGGTGGGCACCCGCGTCGAACTCGACCACCGGGCACCGACCCCGGTCGGGCGCCGGGTCACCGCACACGCCCAGTTGGCCAAGGTCGACGGGCGGCGGCTGCTGTTCGAGATCGTCGTCACCGACGGGGACACCACGGTGGCCGAGGGGCGGGTCGAACGGATCCTCGTCGACCGGCAGCGGTTCGTCGCCCGGGCCTTCGGCCCCGACGAGTCGTGACGATCGCCTTCGCCGAGGTCGCCGACCGGGTCTACGTCCTGCGCCACCCACTGCTCGACGTCAACGTGACGCTGGTGGTCGGCGACGGGGCGGCGCTGCTGGTCGACACGCTGTCGACGGCGGCGCAGGCGGCCGAACTCGCCGTCGCCGCCCGGCAGCTCACCACCGCCCCGTGGACGATCGTCAACACCCACCACCACTTCGACCACTGCTTCGGCAACGCCACGCTCGCCGGTGACCTGCCGGTCGCCATCTACGCCCACGAGGAGACCGCGCGGTTGCTCGCCGACGACGCCGCCGGAGTACGCCGCCGGGCGTACGAGGAGATGCTGCCGACCGAGCCGGCGCTCGCCGCCGAACTGGCCGGCACCGCCATCCTGGCCCCGACCCACCCGGTGCACCTGCTGTCCACCGTCGACGTCGGCGGCCGGCGGGTCGACCTGCACCATCTGGGGCGCGGGCACACGGCCGGCGACCTGGTCGCGCACGTACCCGACGCCGACGTCGTGGTCGCCGGCGACCTGGTCGAGCAGAGCGGGCCGCCGGCGTTCGAGGAGTCCTACCCACTGGAGTGGCCGGAGACGCTGACCGCGCTGCTGCGGTTGACCGGCGAGGACACCCTGGTCGTTCCCGGGCACGGTGCCCCGGTCGGCGTGGACTTCGTACACGAGCAGCACACCGGGCTGACCGCGCTGGCCTGGCTGATCCGCGACGGTCACGCCGACGGGGCGGCCGCCGCCGCGCTGGCGATGCGCTCCGCGTACGGCCCGGCCGTCGCCCTGCCCGCCATCGAGCGCGGCTACGCCGAACTATCCAACCGCACCTGACCCCGCCCTCTCCCTTCCCTCTCCCTCCAAGATCCGCGTGATCAGGGAGTACGTCGGGCGTGTCGTCGGCGCGTCGAGGCGGAAACTCCCTGATCACGGGGATCTTGGGGGCGGGCGTTGGGGCGGTCGCGGCATGCACCCTGCGGCTCAGGTGGACGCGTCGGGTAGCGCTGGCGTGGGCGCCGGCCGCTCTGACACCGGCGCCCGGCGGGTCGGGGCGCCCCCATGGGAAGGCTCGGGCACCTGGGGCAGGGAGCCCGGGTGCACCAGGCTGAGGGCTCGGTCAGCGGGCCGACCCGGTCGTCATGATCGTCTGCAGTTGCGGCACTCCGGGCACGGCGTGTCGGGTGCCTGAACCGCAGACGATCAAGTCAACACCAGGAAGGGCCTCCGACGGCGGGGCACGGCGCTCCAAGGAGCATGATCGTCTGCTGTCCAGCCGGTCGACACGCCGGGTACCAACAGCGGAACAGCAGACGATCAAGTTGACGCCCACCCACCGACTCCCCCGCCCTGCCCGCCGCTTCCCGCACCCGCACCCGCACCCGCACCCGCACCCGCACCCGCACCCGCACCCGCACCCGCACCCGCACCCGCACCCGCACCCGCACCCGCACCCGCACCCGCT
>NZ_JBFBCH010000010.1:94771-275601 GCF_040683055.1 Polymorphospora sp. NPDC051019
ACCTGCACCTGCACCTGCACCTGCACCTGCACCTGCACCTGCACCAAGATCCGGGTGATCAGGGAGTTTTCACCACGACACACCGACGACACGCACGACTCAATCCCTGATCACGCGGATCTTGCCGGGGCGGGGCAGGGCGAGGAGCGGCGGGGCGGGGGCGGGGGCGGGGGGTTAGGGGAAGCGGGTTCTTACTTCGGTTTGGGTGGGCATGGCGGCGGCGCCGCCGGGAGACTCGCAGACCAGGCCGGCAACCCGCAGCGCGAAGTCGACCCGTACCCGCCAGCCGGCCAGGCCGGCCGGCAGCCCGTCGCGGAGCAACCCTTCGATCAGCGCCGCCATCACCGAGTCACCGGCACCGGTCGCGTCGACCGCGTCGACCACCGGGGCCGCCACGTCCACGGTCTCCGTCCCGTACGCGACCAGTGCTCCCGCCGCCCCGCGGGTGACGACGACCACCTCGGCGCCGAGCCCCAGCAACCGGGACGCGACCTGCCCCGGATCCTCGCCGTAGAGCGCGTCGGCGTCGGCGGCGCTGAGCTTGACCAGGTGGGCGGTGGCGGCGAATTCGGCGACGACGGCCCGCTGGTGGTCCCAGGCGGCCTGGTCGGGCAGCAGCCGGGGCCGGATGTTCGGGTCGAAGACGCGCAGTCCGCCGGTCAGCGCCCAGGCGCGCCGGGCGGCGGCCAGCGCCGGCGGTTGGAGCAGGACGATCGACCCGCAGTAGAGCACGGCCGCGCCGGTCACCAGGTCGGCGTCGAGCGCGTCGGCGTCGATCAGCCCGTACGAGGCGGGTTCGCCGTAGAAGCGGAAGTCGGGTTCGGCACCGGCGAAGGTGGCGACCGCGAGCGTGGTCGGCGCCGCGACGGTGACGGTGCCCCGCTGCCCGACTCCGGTGGCGGTGAGGAACTCGCGGATCCGGTCGGCGAGCACGTCGTCGCCGAGCGAGCCGGCGAACTCGACGGTGCCGCCGAGCCGGGCGACGCCGACCGCGACGTTGAGCGGCGCGCCTCCGATCACCCGCCGGTAGACCGGTTCCCCTTCGCATTCAGCTTCGAGCAGGTCGACCAGGGCCTCACCGAGCACCACCGCGTACCGCATGCGTCTCCTCACCGGTCGACCTGTCCACTATGACCGACGCGCCGGCCCGGCAGCCTACCGGCGCCGCGCCGGCACCGCACCGCCGGCCGAGCCCGCCCCGTCCACCGAGCCCGCCCCGTCCACCGAGCCCGCACCGCCGGCCGGCACCGCGCCGCCCACCGAGCCCGCACCGCCAGCCGAGCCCGCACCGCCAGCCGGCACCGCGCCGTCGACCGACACCACGCCGCCCACCGGCGCCGGGTCGGTACGGTGCGGGTCGAGGCGCCACTGCAACCGGCGCAGCGGGGCCGGCGCCCACCAGTTGGCCCGGCCGGCGAGACGCATGAAGGCCGGCACCAGGATCGCCCGGATGATGGTGGCGTCGACGAGGACGGCGATCGCGACGCCGATGCCGACCATCTGGAGGTACATGACCTCGCCGGTGGCGTACAGCGAGAACGACAAAGCGAGGATGACCGCGGCGGCGGTAACCAGCGGCGCGCTGCGCTGGATGCCTTCGAGGACGGCCCGCCGGTTGTCGCCGGTCGCCGCGTACCGCTCCTTGATCCGCGACAGCATGAAGACCTCGTAGTCCATGGACAGGCCGTATGCGACGCAGAAGATCAGGATCGGGAAGGTCGGGTCGACCGTACCGATCGGGGTGAAGCCGAGCAGGTCGGCCAGCGCCCCGTTCTGGAAGATCACGACGAGCGCGCCGAACATCACCGCCAGGCTCAGCAGGTTGAGGACGGTGGCCTTGACCGGGATGAGCAGGCTGCCGGACATCAGGAAGAGGATCACGAAGGTGACGACCAGGATGAGTACGCCGACCAGCGGCACCCGGTCCATCAGGGTGGCCCGGAAGTCGGTCAGCTCGGCCGGGTAGCCGCCGATCAGCAGCTCGCCGAACGGCGCCGGTACGGCACGCAGCCGCTCCATCAGCCCGGTGACGTCGGTGCCGGCGAGCACCTCGCGGGTCGGGATCGCCTCCAGCCGCTGGCCGTCGGCGCTGGTCAGCCGGTCGGCGGCGGGCTCGGCGGAGACCCGGTCGCCGGCGACGAAGACGCCGGCGGTGGAGTTGACCTGCCCGATCCCGGGCACCCGGGACAGTTCGCCGGCGTACCGGGCCACCGCGTCGGCGGGGGTGGCCCGGCCGGCCGGGGCGACGAAGTGGATCGCGTCGTTGGCCTCGTGGGCGAAGTTGGCCCGCAGCTCGTCGTACGCCTGCCGGGTCGAGGCGGTGGGTGGCAGGACCCGGTCGTCGGGCAGCCCGATCCGCAGGCCGAGCGCGGGTGCGCCGAGTGCGCCGACCAGCACCAGGCCGGCGGCGGCGAACAGGACGGGCCGCCGCATCACCCGGGCGCCGAGCCGGTACCAGAAGCCGCTTTCCTCGGCGGTCGCGGTGGCGGCCGGCCCGCGGCGCAGCGCGCGGGGTCCGAGCACGGCCAGTGCCGCCGGCAGCAGGACGAGGGCGCCGAGCACCGCCATGACCACGACGAGCACCCCGGCGTATGCGAACGAGCGCAGGAACGAGTACGGGAAGGCGAGCATCACCGACAGTGCGGCGGCGACGGTCAGCCCGCTGAAGATCACGGTACGGCCGGCGGTGCGTACCGTGGTCACCACGGCGTCGGTCACGGTGGCGCCGCGGGTGAGTTCCTCGCGGAACCGGGCGATGACGAACAGGCTGTAGTCGACGCCGAGCCCGATGCCCATGACCAGGGTGATGTTGGCGGCGAACGTGGAGATCTCGGTGATCTCGGCGAGTCCACGCAGCCCGGCGAGGGTGCCGAACACCGCGAACAGGCCGACGCCGAGGGTGAGCAGGGCCAGCCGTACCCGGCGGTAGAGCACGACCAGCAGCACCGCCATGAGCGGGATGATGAGCAGTTCGGCGCGGATGAAGTCGCGCGACGCCTGTTCGCTGACCTGGCTGGACACCGCTTCGGAGCCGGCGACCTGGACGCTGACCGGCCCGGACGTGCGGGTGTACGCCGGCAGCAGCTTCTCGCGGATCTCGGCCCGGGTGGTGGTCGCGTCGCCTTCGACGTACGCCAGGACGAGCGCGTGCCGCTGGTCGGTGCTGCGCAGTGTCGGGTCACCGGGCCGGGACCAGTACGACCAGACGTCGCCGACCATGGGTTCGGCGCGCAGTTCGTCGGCGAGGGCGGTGCCGGCGGCGGCGACCGGCGCCGTGTCGACGGTGCCGGTCTCGGCGGTGACCAGCAGGACGAGGTTGGCGTTGCTGGTGCCGAAGTCGCGTTCGAGCAGTTGGCGGGCCTGTACGGATTCGCTGCCCGGCGCCTCCCAGCGGTTGAGGACCAGGACTCCCATCGCGGTGGCGCCGACGCCGGCGAGGGCGAGGGCGAGCAGCAGTCCGGCGATCAGGACGCGGCGCCGGCGGTGGGCGGTGAACGCGCCGAGCCGGGCGAGTGGTGACATGGTGGTCCCCTTGTGTCGTCTGCTGTTAGCGTCAGAAACACGAGCAATCGCCCGCGTTTTGCAAGATACGAGTGATCGCTCGCATTAGTCAAGGAGGTAGGAGCGGTGGCCGAACCCCGCCCCGTCCGCCGGCAGGCCCGCGGCGAACGCCGGATCGCCGAGATCCTGGATGCCGCGCTGAGCCTGTTCGCCGAGGTCGGCTACGAGGCCGCCACGACCAACGCGATCGCCGCCCGGGCCGGGATCTCCCCCGGCTCGCTCTACCAGTTCTTCCGCAACAAGGAGGCGATCGCGCAGGCCCTGTCGGCCCGCCTGGTCGAGGGGACCCGGGACGCGCACGCCGCCGCCTTCGCCGACCGGCCGGTGGCCACCCTGCCGCTCGACGAACTCGTCGACCTGATGCTCGACCCGCTCATCGAGTTCAACGTGTCCAACCCGGGCGCCAAGTCCCTGTTCGGCAACACCGACATGCCGGCACAGCTCGCGGCGGCGACCCGGCCGCTGCACGAGGCGGTCACCCGGCGGGTCACCGCCGTGGTCACCGCCCGCGCCCCGCACCTGTCCGCCGTCGAGGCCGCCCGGACGGCGACCGTGGTCGTACAGATCGTCAAGGCCATGATGCCGCCCATCGTCGCGGCGGAAACCGAGGAGCGGGCCGCTCTGGTGACCGAACTCAAGCGGGCCATCCGCGGCTACCTGGCACCGCTCGAGGACGCCACCACCTGAAACATCGAAGTACGGCTATTGTGTCGGGCGCCGATCCGTGGTGCGATAGCCAGGCCGACACGGCGCGGGGGCTAACGCGCCGACAGGCGCCCTTGAGCCAGGCGCCGACAGGGCGCCCGCGAGCCGGGCGCCGACAGGTGTCCCGGCAGCCAGGCCCCGACAGGTGCCGGTGAACCGGGCGCCGACAGACCGGCACGCACGGAGCCACGCGAAGACCCAGGTCCGACACCGGGCCGCCGTTCGCGTGCCCGCCGAGCCGCCCCGCTTCCGACCTCCCCGGAGCAGCCGCTCGTCACCGCACACGACACCCGGTGCCGGTCCGCAGCACACCCGCGAACCGATGGAACCGTGCCGTCGGCCGTCCGGCCACCCCGCCGCGGTTCCGGCCTCGAAGGAGAACGTCGTGAGACTTCTACGCAAGGTGGCGGTGCTCTCCGCCGCCGCCATGCTGACCGCCGGCGTCGTGTCGGTCGTCAACCAGACCGCGGCCTGGTCGCACGGCGCCGCCATGGCGCCCGGCAGCCGCACCTACCTGTGCTGGAAGGACGGCCTCAGCCCGCAAGGCAACATCCAGCCGATCAACCCCGCCTGTACGGCCGCGGTGAACCAGGGCGGCGCCAACCCGCTCTACAACTGGTTCAGCGTGCTGCGCTCCGACGCGAACGGCCGGACCACCGGGTTCATCCCGGACGGCCAGCTGTGCAGCGGCGGCAACCCGGTGTTCTCGGCGTACGACGCGGCCCGCACCGACTGGCCGCTGACCCACCTGACCGCCGGCGCCAACTTCAACTTCCGGTACAGCAACTGGGCGCACCACCCGGGCACCTTCTACTTCTACGTGACGAAGAACAGCTGGAGCCCGACCCGGCCGCTGGCCTGGAGCGACCTGGAGGAGCAGCCGTTCCTCACGGTGACCAACCCGCCGCAGAACGGCGCGGTCGGCACCAACGAGGGCCACTACTACTTCAGCGGCAACCTGCCGTCGGGCAAGAGCGGCCGGCACATCATCTACTCGCGCTGGGTGCGCTCGGACAGCCAGGAGAACTTCTTCGGCTGCTCGGACGTGACCTTCGACGGCGGCAACGGCGAGGTCTCCGGCCTCGGCCGCGGCGGCAACGGCCCGAACCCCACCACCCCGCCGCCGAACCCGACCACTCCCCCGCCGAACCCGACCACCCCGCCGCCGGGCGGCTCCGGCTGCTCGGCGACGCACACGGTGGTCAGCTCCTGGAACGGCGGCTACCAGGGCGAAGTCAAGATCACCAACACCGGTGGTTCCACCATCGGCAACTGGACCGCGAAGTGGAACCTGGCGGCCGGCCAGAGCATCGGTTCACTCTGGAGCGGCTCACACACGGTGAGCGGTTCACAGGTGACGGTGACCAACGCGGCCTGGAACGGCAGCCTGGCACCGGGCGCCTCGACCACCTTCGGCTTCACCGCCGGCGGCAACGCCGGCTCACCGGCGGTGACCTGCACGGTGTGACCGTGACCGGATAAGGCGGCGGCCCGGACCGATTCGGTCCGGGCCGCCGTACGTTCCGAAGACGGGTCAGTGCACCATCGAGCCGACCACCGGCTTGGTCAGCAGCGCCGACTGGTTGCGCTGGATTCCGGGGTCGAGCGTGCGCGCCACGAAGATCGCGTGCCAGATGCAGAAGATCAGCACCGTCCACACCTTGCGGGAGTGGTCGGCCTCCTCCCGCTTGTGCTCCTCCAGCAGCCGCATCGCGTACGACAGGTCCAGCAGTTCGCCGGCGCCGGACGTGGCCAGCACGTGGCGGGCCCACTCGTACATCTCGCCGCGCAGCCACACCCGGGTCGGGGTCGGGAAGCCGAGCTTGCGCCGGTTGACGATCGCCGGCGGCACCACCCCCTGCAGGGCCTGGCGCATCGCGTACTTGGTGGCGTCGGAGCGCGGCGGCAGCTTCAGGTCGACCGGCACCGTCGCGGCGACCTCGAAGACCTCCTTGTCCAGGAACGGCACCCGGACCTCCAGCGAGTGCGCCATCGAGATCCGGTCGGCCTTGACCAGGATGTCGCCGCGCAGCCAGGTGTAGAGGTCGACGTACTGCATCTTGGTGACGTCGTCGAGTTCGGTGCACTCGGCGTAGATCGGGGCGGTCACGTCGGTGTAGCGCACGTTCGGGTCGTAGCGGCGCATCAGCTTCTGCTTCTCCGCCTCGGTGAACATCCGCGCGTTGCCGTAGTAGCGCTCCTCGATCGGCGTGGTGCCGCGCTCCAGGAAGCTCTTGCCCTTCACCCCCTGCGGGATGACCTTCGAGACCGCGCGCAGCCCCTTCTGCATCGGGTCCGGCAGCCCGTTGACGGTGCCGAGCGACAGCGGCTCGCGGTAGATCGTGTAGCCGCCGAAGAACTCGTCGGCGCCCTCGCCGGACAGCACCACGGTGACGTGCTCGGCCGCCTTCTTCGCCACGAAATAGAGCGGCACCAGCGCCGGGTCGGCCACCGGGTCGTCGAGATGCCACACGATCTTGGGCAGCGCGTCGATCATGTCCTGCGGACCGATCTTCGTCGGGATCGTGGTCACCTCGAGGTGCCGGGCCGACTCCTGGGCGACGTCGATCTCCGAGTAGCCGGGCACGTCGTAGCCGACCGTGAAGGTCAGGATGTTCGGGTTGAACTCCCGGGCCAGGGCCACCACCGCGGTCGAGTCGATGCCGCTGGACAGGAACGAGCCGACCGGCACGTCGGCCCGCATGTGCATCCGTACGCTCTCGCGCAGCACCTCACGGATCTCGTCGTAGAGCCGCTGCGGCTCGGGCTGCGGGGTGGGCCGGAACACCGGTTGGTACCAGCGGCGCACGTCGACGCTGCCGCCGCCCGTCACGCTCCAGGTCAGGCACTCCCCCGACCCGATCCGGTGGATGCCCTGGTGCAGGGTGCGCGGCTCGGGGACGTACTGCAACGTCAGGTAGTGCGACAGGTTGGCGGCGTCGACACCGGCGTCCCCGGCGTACGCCGAGTGCGCGAACGGCAGCAGCGCCTTCTTCTCCGACGCCAGGTAGATCCCGTCGGGAGTCTGCAGGTAGTGCAGCGGCTTGATCCCGAAGTGGTCCCGGGCGCCGAACGCCCTGCGCTCCAGCCGGTCCCAGATGACGAACGCGAACATGCCGCGCAGCTTGGTGAGCACCCGCTCACCCCAGAAGTGGTAGCCGGCGATGATCGCCTCACCGTCACCGAGGGTGCTGAACTGGGCACCGAACTCGCGGGCCAACTCCTCGCGCAGCTCGATGTAGTTGTAGATCTCACCGTTGAACGTCAACAGGTAGCGGCCACCCGCGTACGGCAACGGTTCCTGGCTGTGCGCCACGTCGATGATCGACAGCCGCTTGTGGGCGAACACCGCGTCGGCGAACTGGCCGGTGGCGTCACCGATGATCTCCACACCGGTCTCGTCGGGCCCCCGGTGGTGGAGGCATTCGAGGGCACCGGCGATCGCGTCGCGGTGGGCGGCGGCGTCGCCGCGCGCGCTGAAGAAGGCCAGAAGTCCGCACATGGCGGCCATCTTTCCACGGTCCCGCCCGCCGTACGCCGGCACCGGCCCGACACCTGACGTATATCGCCGGACACCGGCGACCCACCCCCACCCGCGCGCGGTACGGTCGTCTACTGCGGGGACGGACCGCAAGCAACGTAGTGGGGAGGCGTCATGGGCGACGACCGGGTCGAAAACACGCAGGCGACACGCACCGAGTCACACGACCCGGACTTTCCGGAGAAGCTCCTCCAGTTCATGCGCGAGGGCTGGCGGGACGACCCGCTGCACGCCGGCCCACGCCCGGAGGTGCCCAACTACGCCAAGCGCCGGGCCGCCCTGTCCGCCGCCTTCGCCGGCGAGACCCTGGTCATCCCGACCGGCCGGGACAAGGTACGCGCCAACGACACCGAGTACGCCTTCCGGCCCGGCAGCGACTTCGCCTACCTGACCGGCGACTACGACCCGGGCAGCGTGCTGGTGCTGCGCCCCAACGGCGGCGGCCACGACGCGATCCTCTACACCCGGCCGCAGGCGGCCCGCGACCGCGACGACGAGTTCTTCCGCAGCCGCGACGGCGAGCTGTGGGTCGGCCGCCGCCACACGCTGGCCGAGAAGGCCACCGAACTGGGCCTGGAGACCGCGCCGCTGACCGAGCTGGCGGCCGCGCTGGCCGACTGCGCGCCGGGGCGTACCCGGGTGCTGCGCGGGTTCGACGCTCGTGTCGACGCCACCGTCCGGCCGTACGACCCCAAGCGGGCCGGCGCCCGCGACCGGGAGCTGGCGGCGGTCCTGTCCGAGCTGAAGCTGGTCAAGGACGAGTGGGAGATCGCCCAGCTCCAGGACGCGATCGACGCCACCGTGCGCGGCTTCGAGGACGTGGCCCGGATCCTGCCCGCCGACCGGCCGGTCAGCGAGCGGCTGGTCGAGGGCGTCTTCGGGCTGCGCGCCCGGCACGACGGCAACGACGTCGGCTACGCCACGATCGTCGGCGCCGGCGCGCACGCCACGATCCTGCACTGGACCCGCAACACCGGCACCACCCGCCCCGGTGACCTGCTGCTGATGGACATGGGCGTGGAGAACCGGCACCTCTACACCGCCGACGTGACCCGCACCGTCCCGGTCAACGGCACGTTCACCCCGCTGCAGCGCCAGGTGTACGACGTCGTCTACGCCTCACAGCAGGCCGGCATGGACGCGATCAAGCCCGGTGTGAGGTTCCAGGACATCCACCTGACCTGCATGCGGGTCCTCGCCCAGGGCCTCGCCGACCTGGGCGTCCTGCCGGTCAGCGTCGACGAGGCGATGGAGTCCGACTCGTCGGTCTACCGCCGGTGGACGCTGCACGGCTTCGGCCACATGCTCGGCATCGACGTGCACGACTGCGCCAACGCCCGCAAGGAGCACTACCGCGACGGCACCCTCGCCGAGGGCAACGTGCTGACCGTGGAGCCCGGCCTCTACTTCCAGGCCGAGGACGACCTGGTGCCCGAGGAACTGCGCGGGGTCGGCGTACGCATCGAAGACGACGTGCTGGTGACCCCTGCCGGCGCGGTCAACCTCTCGGCGGGCCTGCCCCGGCGGTCCGACGAGGTGGAGAGCTGGCTCGCCACCCAGCGGGAGGCCGGTCACCGACTGCCCGGCTGACGCCCGTACCGAGCTCGAACGAGGCGCCCGGCGACCTGCCGGGCGCCGCACCGTGGTGCCCGGATGGATCCGTGCCACCGCGGTGCACGACCGTGCCGTCCCGCAGGGGGTGGGGCGGCACGACCACGAGGAGGTTTCATGCGGGTCCGCAGAGTCGCGGCCTGGACCACGGCGGCGCTGGTCGTCGCCTTCGGAGCCAGCGCCTGCACGGGCGGCGACGACGTGCCGGCGGACACGATCGTCGTCGGGCTGGCCGAGCCGGCGCACCTGATCCCGTCGAACACCGTCGAACCCAACGGGGCGCAGGTGCTGGCCGCGCTGTTCACCCCGCTGGTCGGCTTCGACGCCGAGCACCGGCCGGTGCCGCTCGCGGCCGAGTCGGTCGAGTCCGAGGACAACCTGGAATGGACGGTCCGGCTCAAGCCCGACTTCACCTTCCACAACGGCGAGAAGGTCACCGCCGACAGCTACGTCAACGCCTGGAACCACGCCGCGTACGGCCCGAACGGGCAGGCCGGCGGCTACCTGTTCGAGAAGGTCGACGGCTACGCCGACCTCCAGAAGATCGACCCGGACGGCCCGGACGGCGAACGACCGGCCGCCGAACCCAAGGCCCGTACGCTCACCGGCCTGGCCAAGGTCGACGACCTGACGTTCACCGTCCGGCTCTCGGCGCCGTTCGCCGAGTTCCCGTCGGTGCTCGGGCACCGCGCGTTCCTGCCGCTGCCGGCGTCGGCGTGGCAGGCCGAGGGGGTGCTGAAGCCCGACTTCGAGCAGGCCGTGGTCGGCCAGGGGCCGTTCCGGCTGAAGGGCACGTGGCAGCGCGGGGCGCCCATCGAGGTCGAGCGCTACGACGCCTACCCGGCGGAGAAGCCCCGGCTGCGCGGCGTGCAGTTCCGGGTCTACGACCAGCTCTCGGCCGGTCTCGCCGACGTCACCGACGGCGAGACCGACCTGATCCGCAACATCCCGGCCGCGAGCGTGGACGCGGCGCAGGAGGCGCTCGGCGACCGGCTGCGCAACGGCGCGAACTCCGCGTACCAGTTCCTGGCGTTCCCGACGTACGAGCCGGAGTTCGCCTCGCCGGAGGTGCGCCGGGCGATCTCGATGGCGATCGACCGGGACGCCGTCGACGGCTCTGGTGACCAGCAGGCGCCGGCCCGCTCGTTCGTCTCCCCGCTGGTGGCCGGGGCCCGGCCGGACACCTGCGGCGAGGCGTGCGTGTTCGACGCGGCCAAGGCCAGGGCGGCGTACGAGGCGGCGAAGGGTCCGGCGGCGCTGCGCATCACGTTCAACGACGACGGCGGCCACCGCGAGTGGGTCGACGCGGTCTGCGGCCAGTTGCGCACCAACCTCGGCGTGGAGTGCGAGGCGGTGGCCGAGCCGACGTACCGCGACGTGCTGCGCAAGGTCGACGCGCGGCAGCCGGTCGGCCTGTTCCGGCAGTCGTGGTCGATGGACTACCCGTCGATGGAGAACTACCTGGGCCCGCTGTACGCCAGCGGCGGCTCGTCGAACTACTCCGGGTTCAGCGACGCCGGCTTCGACGCGCTGCTGCGCGAGGGTGGCCGGGCCGCCGACCAGGCCGCCGCGATCACCAAGTACCAGGAGGCGGAGGCGCTGCTGGCCGAGCAGGTGCCGGTGCTGCCGCTGCGCTTCGGCCGGGAGAGCTACGGCCACTCCGAGCGGGTCCGCAACGTCGAGACCGACGCGTACGGCCAGATCGACCTGTTGAAGATCGAACTGACCGGCTGACGGCCCGGCCCGGTCTCGGGGCGCCCCACGGCCCGGGGACATGTTGCTGTTCGCGGCCACAGCGAATTCGATGTATCCACACCGAATTCGCTGTGGCCCGCGACAGCTACCCCTTCCCGGGGGCGCGGCCCGTCAGCGCTTGCGGGCGAACCAGACCTCTTCGCTCGGCCACCTACGCGCCCAGTCGAGGCCGACGAAGTCGTACGCGGTCTGCGCGCCCTCCGGCGCCCGCACCTCGATCAGGTCCTCGACCTCGAAGCCGCAGCGCCGCAGCAGCCGGATCATCTCGCCGTGCGGCAGGTGGAACTCGACCCCTTCGTCCGGCCACTCGAGACGGTGCATCCCGAACAGCGGGCGCAGCAGTGTCTCGCCGGCCGCGCCGACGTCGGGCATCGTCAGCATCAGCTGCACGGAGTTGGCCAGGAAGATCAGCCGGCCGCCGGGGCGCAGTAGCCGGGCCGCCTCGGGGATCCACCGGTACGGGTCGCACCAGATCGCCGCGCCGTACTCGCTGATCGCCAGGTCGGCGCAGGCGTCCGGGAGCGGCACCTCTTCGGCGTTGGCCAGGATCAGCGGGAAGTGCAGGTCGAAGCGTTCCTGCATGGCGCGGGCGGTGGCGAGCTGGCGGGGTGAGTTGTCGATGCCGATCGGGCGCGCGCCACGGCGGGCCAGCCAGGCGGAGACGTAGGCGGTGCCGCAGCCGAGTTCGACCGCGTCGAGTCCGTCGACGTCGGCGGGCAGGACCGGCAGCTCGGACTGCGGGATCTTCCAGATGCCCCAGTCGGGTTCGTCGGCCGCCCAGTTGGTGGGGGCCCGCTCGGCGTACCAGTCGGCGATGTTGTCCCAGACCTCACGGTTGGTCTGTACGTGGTCGGTGGTCACGGCTAATTGCACGCCGCGTGGCCCCGCCCCGGCAACGGATTTCACCGAACCCCCGCGATCTTGCACTTGTCGCCCCCCATAACAGACGAACGGAGGAGACAAGTGCAAGATCGCGGGGATGTCGGGGGTCAGCGTTCCACGTACACGGCCACGCTGCGGGCCGGAACGGTGAAGGTGCCGGACGCGCGGTCGAAGGACGCCGTACGCAGGACCGGGTCGGCCGAGCCGGCCAGCACCGGGTGCAGGGCGACGTTCGCGCCGCGCAGCCCGTCGACCTTCTGGGTGGCGGCCCCGGGGCCGGCGTTGAAGACGACGGTCACCGACTTCCACTGCCGGTCCAGGCCCCGGCCGTCGAGCCGCATGGTGATCACGCCCGGCGTCTCGGCGGTGCCGGAGAGCGGGAACGTCACCCGCTTCTGCACCTCGGCGGCGGTCGGCAGCCCGAACACCGGCGACGACTCCCGGATCCGCAGCAGTTCCCGGTAACGCGCGTCGGTCAGCCCGACCGCGGCACAGTCCGGCACCAGCGCCGCGTTCGCCAGCAGCGGCCGGGCGTACGACCACTTCTCCTGGTTGTCACCGGCCGGCGGCAGCCCGATGCCGAAGCCGTTGCCGTCGGCGCAGTCCCAGCGGATCTGGTTGAACCAGTCGCCGGAGTTGTAGGAGTTGCGATCGAGCGACTTCGACCGCAGCCGCTCGGTGCCGGTGGTGACGAACCCGGTCCCCTGCCCCATCACGACGGTGGCGAGGGCGAGGACCTGCATCCGGGCCCGGTCGGTCATCGAGGTGCCGGTCGGCAGCTTGTACACCAGCGCGTCGTACAGGATCTCGTTGTCGTGCGCGTCGACGTACGTGACCGCCTCGCCGGGCGCGGCGGTGTAGCCGGCCGGCGATCCGTTGTAGTCGACCTGCCGGCCGGTGACCGGGGTGCCGGCGGTGGAGGTGAACCGGTAGTCGGCGAGGTTGCCGGTCAGGCCCACCTTGATCTGGTCGTGCTGGTGCAGCAGCCGGGCCCGCTGCGCGGCCTCGTCACCGTTGACCGGGTCACCGTTCGGGTCGGTGAACAGGCCGCTGGCGAACCCCTGCACGCGCGGGTTCTCGTCGAACGGGCCGCCGCCGCGTACGGCGTCGCGGAGCCGGTCGTTGAAGGTGCCGATGCCGGTGCCGGCCATGTTGAACTGGGTGGCCTGGACGAAGCGGGCGTTGCCGGTGACCTCGCCGAAGTCCCAGCCCTCGCCGTAGAGCAGGATCGCCTTGCCGTCGACCCCGTCCTTGCGAACGGTCAGTTCGTCGAGGGCCTTGCGTACGGCGAGCATGTTGGCCTTCGGGTGGTGGCCCATCAGGTCGAACCGGAACCCGTCGACCTTGTACGCCCGGGCCCAGGTGACGACCGACTCGACGATCAGCTTGTCCATCATCGCGTGTTCGGGTGCGGTGTTGGCGCAGCAGGTGGAGTTGGCGACGGCGCCGTCGTCGAGCAGCCGGTGGTAGTAGCCGGGCACCACCTGGTCGAGGACCGACTTGGGGTCGGCGCCGGCGGCCGAGGTGTGGTTGTAGACGACGTCCATGACCACCCGCAGGCCGGAGTTGTTGACCCCGGCGACCATCTGCCGGAACTCCCGCGTGCGGGCGGCGCCGGCCGGGTCGACGGCGTACCCGCCCTCCGGGGTGGTGTAGTGCAGCGGGTCGTACCCCCAGTTGTAGCCGTCGGTGTCGGCGACGGCGGCGATGCACGCCTGCTGCTGCTCGGAGTCCGGCGGCAGGGCGGCCAGGTCGCAGTCCGGCTGCGCCTGGTCGGCGCGACGTTCGGGGATGGTGGCGAAGTCGAACGCCGGCAGCAGGTGCAGGTGGGTGACGCCGGCGTCGGCGATGCCCCGCAGGTGCGTCATGCCGGCGGTGTTCGGGTCGGTGAAGGCGAGGTAGGTGCCGCGCCGGTCGGCGGGCACGGTGTCGTCGGCGATGGAGAAGTCGCGTACGGACAGTTCGGTGATCTGGGTACGGCTGGACGGCACCGCGGCCGGCTTGCGCAGCTTGTCCCAGCCGGCCGGGGCGAGGCCGGGGTCGGCCAGGTCGACGATCTGGGTGTGGGTCGAGTCGGCGGCGAGCGCCACCGAGTACGGGTCGGTGACCGAGGCGGTGACGATCCGCTGCACGGCCGGCTGCCACGCCTCGATCCGGTAGCGGTAGTAGCGGCCGGTCCAGTTCTTCTCGCCGGTCACCGACCAGACGCCGGTGCGGTCGTCGCGGCGCATGGTGACCTGTCGCGGGGTGCCGGCCGGGGTGTCGAAGAGTTCGAGGCCGACGGTGCGGGCGGTCGGTGCCCAGACGGCGAGGGTGGGCCGGCCGCCGCGGAAGGTGGCGCCGAGGTCGGCGTCGGTGGCCTTGGCGTAGAGGTCGTCGAGGACGCCGGGGATCTGCACCCCGGTGGCGGAGATCAGGTTGCCCTCGTGGTCGCGTTCGGTGACGACGAGCTGCCCGCGTAGCGCGGCGGCGAGCTTGCCGTGGTCGCGCTTGTCGACCGCGAGTGCCTCGTACGCCCACAGGTGCGGGAACTTCGCGCGCTGCGCCTCGGTGAGCCCGTTGGGGGTGGCCCGCAGCGGGATCGTGGTGTGTTCGCCGACGAGTTCGTCATCCACGATGGACAGTCCGCCGGCCGGCGCGGAGACCAGGTCGTAGCGGCGGCCGTCGGTCGGGCCGACCTGCCAGGCGATCGTGGACCGGTCGATCCAGTGCGCCCGCTGCTTGCTGATGTCGAGGTCGCGGGTGGCGCCGGCGGACACCGGCAGCAGCCGGCCCGGGGTGGCGGCCAGCAGCCACGCCTCCCGCCCGGCGGTGGCGAAGTCGAGCCGCTGGTCCTCGGGCAGGTCCTTGGTGTCGCCCTTGTGGATGATGTAGCTCAGCCCGGTCGCGCCGGCGGACAGTGGCACCCGGAAGGTGACCCCGAAGGCGTCGGTCTGTGCCGGCGGCAGCGGCGCCGACCAGTCGGTGGGGTTGGCCGCGCCGTCCCAGACGTGCAGCCCCCAGCCGTCGTAGTCGCCGGCCGGCCGCCGGTAGTGCAGGACCGCGGTGTTCTCGTCGACGGGCGGATCCGGCTGCCCGGTGGCCGCCTGGCGGGTGGGATAGATGGTCGGGTCTCCCTGTTTGATCCAGATCTCGCCGGTCTGGCTCACGTCGATGGTCCGGTCGGCGTCGACGTCCTTGACGCCGTCGTCGTCGACCACGATGAAGCCGACCTGCTTGGCACCGGGCTTCAGTTTGACCCAGGCGAAGCGGCCGTACGGATCCTCCCCGGCGAACGGCTGCCCGGCCGGCCACTGCGTGACGTACGCCGGGTCGATGTCGCCCCAGGCGTAGAGGTTCCAGTCGTCGTAGCCGCCTTCCGGCCGCTGGTAGTGCACGACCGCCCAGTCCCGGGACTCCGCGACCGGCGGGGTGCCGACGGTGACGACGCGCTTGGCGGCGGCGGTGCGGCCCCGGCTGTCGCGTACCGCGGCCTTGTATTCGACGCGGGTGCCGGCGGCCAGGCCGTCGAGGTCGTGGTGGACGGTGTACGGGGCCCGGTCGGCGGTGCCGACCAGCGTCCATTTCCCGTCGCCGACCTTGGCGGCGACGGTGACCGTGGACAGCGGGTCGCCGGTGACGTCGGCGACGACGGCGGCGCGGGTGGCCACGGCGGCGTCGGCGGCCGGGGCGCTGATCGTCACGGCCGGCTTGGCGCCGGGCTGCGGGACGGCCTTGTCGGCGCGCAGGGCGACGGCGGACAGCGGCGGCACGGTAATGGTGAGCCTGCCGTCGGCGCTGGCCCGGGTGGTGACGTCCGTGCCGTAGACGCCGTGGAAGTTCGCCCCGGCCGACCAGGTGTCGACGGTGACGGTCTGCGCGGTGCCGGCGTTGTTGACCGCGGCGACGTACTCGATCCGCTGCTTCGGGTCGACGCGGGAGAAGGCGAAGACGCCGGGCCCGTCGGCGGCGTACCGGGTGACCTGGATTCCGTCCCGCAGCGCCGGGTGGTCGCGGCGCAGCTTGCCGAGGTCGCCGATGGTCCGGTAGAGCGGGTGGCGGGTGTCGTAGTTGTCGGTGGCGTGGGTGGCGTCGGTGCCGATCAGGTCGTCGTCGAGGTAGTCCGGCGTACGGCTGGCGAACTGGGTCTGCCGGGCGTCCTTGTCGCCGCCGGGGCCGGTGAAGCCCTGCTCGTCGCCGGCGTAGACGACCGGCTGGCCGCGGGTGAGGAACATCAGCTCGTGGGCGAGCTGGTCGCGGCGTAGGTGGGTGGCCGGGTCGGTGGAACCGCCGGCGATGAAGGAGCCGATCCGGCCGACGTCGTGGTTGCCGAGGAAGGTCGGCAGCCGGCCGGCGCCGGTGTCGCGGGCGGCGTAGAGGTCGTCGCGGGCGTAGAGGTCGGCGAGCGTACGCGCCGACGCGTCGGCGGCGACGTAGCCGCGGGTGGTCTCCTGGAAGGCGAAGTCGAGGGTGGCTTGCAGCTCGCCCTGCCGGACGTAGGTGGAGGTGACCTCGGGGTCGCCGCTGTAGACCTCGCCGAACATGAAGAAGTCGGGCTTGCCGGCGCGCTTCGCGGCCTGCTCGATGCCGCGGCTGAACTGCGGCCAGAAGTCGAGGTTGGTGTGCTTGACGGTGTCGAGCCGGTAGCCGTCGACGCCGGTCTCGGCGATCCAGTCGGCGAAGATCTTCGTCATGCCGCGGACCACCTCGGGACGCTCGGTCCACAGGTCGTCGAGGCCGTAGAAGTCGCCGTACTCGCTGTTCTCGCCGGCGAAGGTGCTGTCGCCGCGGTTGTGGTACATCGTCGGGTCGTTGAGCCACGCCGGCACCTTGACCCGGGCGTCGGCGGGGGTGGCGAAGGCCGGCGTGTACGGGAACGAGTCGGTGTTCACCTTCGGGAAGTCGCGGCTGCCGTCGGCGTAGTTGCGGTCGTCGAACGGCCGGCCCTGGGCGTCGCGGTACGGCGCGGTGGCCTTGTCGACGTAGGTGTACTGGTCCTCTTCGTACCTGATGACGTCGGCGGTGTGGTTGACGATCACGTCGAGGTAGATCTTGATGCCGCGCTGGTGGGCCAGCCTCACCAGCCTCTTCAGGTCGGCGGTCGTGCCGAAGTGCGGGTCGACCTGGGTGAAGTCGGTGATCCAGTAGCCGTGGTAGCCGGCCGACACGTCGGCGCCGGTGCCCTGCACGGGCCGGTTCTTGAAGACCGGGGCGAGCCAGATGGCGGTGGTGCCCAGACCCTGGATGTAGTCGAGCCGGTCCATGACGCCCTTGAGGTCGCCGCCGTGGTAGAAGCCCTTGTCGGTCGGGTCGTAGCCGGTGCCGAGCCGGTCGCCGGACAGGCCGCCGCGGTCGTTGCGCGGGTCGCCGTTGGCGAACCGGTCGGGCAGTACGAAGTAGAACTGCTCGGCGCGGGTGGCGCCGGGGCGGGCCTTGGCGAGTACGTCCGCCGACGGTTCGCTGTTCCACTGCTGGGCGCCGGCGGGGGCGGCGGCGTGCGCGGGGCGGGCGCCGGTCGGGTACACCGCGACCGGGGTGCCGACGAGGGCGAGCGCGAGAAGGGCGACGAGGGCGAGCGGGGCTGGGCGCGTGCGTGGCGGGGGTTTCATCGACGGCCTTCCTAGGGTCGCGGATTCGCACGCACGCTAGCCTTTGCGGAAACCTTCTGCAAGACCTTGCAGACCCCAGCGTTCGCCATGCATCATCTTGCGCAAGTAACACCCCCGAAACACGCCCGCGATCTTGCAGTTATCTCCCCCCTTTGCCCTTTATGGGGGGCGACAAGTGCAAGATCGCGGGAAAGCGCCGGGCGAGCAGCGCGGCGAGGCAGGGCGGAGCGGGCGGGTCAGCCGGCGCGGATCACGGTGCAGATGACCGGACCGCTGGGTGTGGTCCGCAGCAGGTACTGGTAGGACTCGCCGGGCACCGCGCGGCCGGCGCTGTCGAGGTATTCCCACTCGACCGCGACCAGGGTCAGCGCCCCCGACAGCCACTGCACGTCGCGGATCTGCGCGTGCGCGGCGACCAGTTGGCGTTCCCGGTAGTCGGGCGCGGCGCCGACGAACGACAGCGCGACCGCCGCCGGCGAGGTGAAGGAGAAGCTGTAGGAGTCGGCGACGACCAGCCCCGGCAGCGCGTAGCAGGCGGCGATCGCGGGTACGTCGGCAGCGGTCAACGCGGCGCCGTACCGGTCGAAGAAGTCGGTCAGCGTGTCCAGATCGATCGAGGCGCTCACGAGGATGAGGATTTCCTGCCCGGAAGGTCGGCAAACCCCCCGACCCCGGTCGACTCGCGCCGCCCCGGCCCGGCCGTACGCCGGTCGACCGCGGTGGTGACCCGCCAGAAGACGAGGTTGACCCCGACCAGCACCAGGAGCAGCCCGCCCTTGCCGGCCAGCGGCCGGTCGACGGAGAACGCGGCGGTGCCCAGCGCCAGCGCGAGCAGCCCGACGAGCAGCCAGGGCGTACGCCTGCGTGGGGAACCCTCGCCGACCATGCCCGCCATCCTGACCGGTCGCGGCCCGATCGACCACCGGGTCACAGGTCCGTCTCAGCGATCATGGCCCGCCTCGACGGCCGGCGCCCGTCGCGACGGTCACGGTCCGTCCCGACGGTCACGGCAGCGGGGCGAGGAACTCCAGCCGGTTGCCGTGCACGTCGTGGGTGTGGAAGCGACGCATGCCGGGCAGCTCGCCGTCGCCCCAGGTCACCCCATGGCCGGCCGCCTCGAGCCGGGCCGCGAGGTCGTCGAGGTCGGGCCACAGCAGCCCGGGGTGCGCCTTGCGGGCCGGCCGGAAGTCGTCCTCGACGCCGAGGTGCAGCTCGATGCCGTACCCGGTGAACCAGCAACCGCCGCGGGCCGCGAGGGCCGGCGGCTTGGGCTTCTCGACCATGCCGAGCACGCCGGCGTAGAAGGCGCGCGACAGGTCCTCGCTGCGCGGCGGGCAGGCGAGCTGCACGTGATGGATCATGGCCGGACCTCCTCGTCCCAGAGCCTGGCACGAGGTTGCGACTTTAACAAGACGGACGTACGGTTTTGTTGAAACCGGAGCAGCGACAGAGGTAAGTGTTACCTAACCGGCCAGGTGCGGTAACGGGTAGGAAAGACTGCTGCTCAGGTCCTAGACGGTCGCTGGTGTAAGGGAGTACGGACGTGGCGAGCCTCGACACCTTCGGTGCGAAGAGCCAGCTACGCGTCGCTGACGCGAGCTACGAGATTTTCAAGATCAGCCAGGTCGACGGGCATGACCGCCTGCCGTACAGCCTGAAGATCCTGCTGGAGAACCTGCTGCGCACCGAGGACGGCGCGAACATCACCGCCGACCACATCCGCCAGCTCGGCCAGTGGGACCCCGACGCCGACCCGAGCGTGGAGATCCAGTTCACCCCGGCCCGGGTCCTCATGCAGGACTTCACCGGCGTGCCCTGCGTGGTCGACCTGGCCACCATGCGCGAGGCCGTACGCGACCTCGGCGGCGACCCGACCAAGGTCAACCCGCTCGCCCCCGCCGAACTGGTCATCGACCACTCCGTGATCGCCGACCTCTTCGGCCGCGAGGACGCCTTCGAGCGCAACGTCGAGCTGGAGTACGGCCGCAACAAGGAGCGCTACCAGTTCCTGCGCTGGGGCCAGACCGCGTTCAACGAGTTCAAGGTCGTCCCGCCGGGCACCGGCATCGTGCACCAGGTCAACATCGAATACCTGGCCCGCACGATCATGGAGCGCAACGGTCAGGCCTACCCGGACACCGTCGTCGGCACCGACTCGCACACCACGATGGTCAACGGCCTGGGCGTGCTCGGCTGGGGCGTCGGCGGCATCGAGGCCGAGGCCGCCATGCTCGGCCAGCCGGTCAGCATGCTGATCCCCCGGGTCGTCGGCTTCAAGCTGCACGGCGAGATGCCGACCGGCACCACCGCCACCGACCTGGTGCTGACCATCACCGAGATGCTGCGCAAGCACGGCGTCGTCGGCAAGTTCGTCGAGTTCTACGGCCCCGGCGTGAGCGCCGTACCGCTGGCCAACCGGGCCACCATCGGCAACATGAGCCCCGAGTACGGCTCCACCGTCGCGATCTTCCCGATCGACGCCGAGACGATCAACTACCTCCAGCTGACCGGCCGCGACGAGAAGCAGGTCGCGCTCGTCGAGGCGTACGCCAAGGAGCAGGGTCTCTGGCACGACCCGGCCGCCGAGCCCAACTACTCCGAGCGGCTCGAACTCGACCTGTCCACCATCGAGCCGTCGCTGGCCGGCCCGAAGCGCCCGCAGGACCGGGTGCCGCTGGACAGCGCCAAGACCCTCTTCCGCTCCGCGCTGACCGACTACGTCGCCGACGTCACGCCGGCCCTCGGCGGCCCCGCCGACGAGGCCAGCGCCGAGTCGTTCCCGGCCAGCGACCCGCCGGCCGCCGACGGCCTCAACGATCCCGCCGACAAGCCGCGTGACCTGGTCACCGCGGCGGTGGGCGCCGGCGGCCGGGCGTCCAACCCGATCCGGGTCACCGGCGACGACGGCACCGAGTTCGAACTCGACCACGGCGCGGTCGTCATCGCCGCCATCACCTCGTGCACCAACACCTCCAACCCGCAGGTGATGATCGGTGCGGCACTGCTGGCCCGCAACGCCGTCGAGAAGGGGCTGTCCCGCAAGCCGTGGGTCAAGACCACCCTCGCCCCCGGCTCCAAGGTGGTCATGGACTACTACGAGCGGGCCGGCCTGACCCCCTACCTGGAGAAGCTCGGCTTCCACCTGGTCGGCTACGGCTGCACCACCTGCATCGGCAACTCCGGCCCGCTGCCCGAGGCGGTCTCCGCCGCCGTCAACGAGGCCGACCTCGCCGTCGTCTCGGTGCTGTCCGGCAACCGCAACTTCGAGGGCCGGATCAACCCCGACGTCAAGATGAACTACCTGGCGTCGCCGCCGCTGGTGGTCGCGTACGCGCTCGCCGGCACGATGGACATCGACGTCGCCAACGAGCCGCTCGGCGAGGGTGCCGACGGGCAGCCGGTGTTCCTGCGCGACATCTGGCCCAGCGCCGCCGAGATCGAAGAGGTCATCGCGGCGTCGGTGGCCAGCGAGATGTTCAGCCGCGACTACGCCGACGTCTTCGCCGGCGACCAGCGCTGGCAGTCGCTGCCCACCCCGACCGGCGACACGTTCGCCTGGGAGAACGAGTCGACGTACGTCCGCAAGCCCCCGTACTTCGAGGGCATGGCGCAGGAGCCGGCCCCGGTGGGCGACATCTCCGGCGCCCGGGTCCTGGCCCGGCTCGGCGACTCGGTCACCACCGACCACATCTCGCCGGCCGGCTCGATCAAGGCCGACTCCCCCGCCGGGAAGTACCTCGCCGAGCACGGCGTGCCCAAGCACGAGTTCAACTCGTACGGCTCCCGCCGGGGCAACCACGAGGTGATGATCCGCGGCACGTTCGCCAACATCCGGCTGCGCAACCAGCTCGTGCCGGGCGTCGAGGGCGGCTTCACGGTCAACCACCTCACCGGTGAGCAGACCAGCATCTACGACGCCTCGGTCGCCTACCAGGAGGCCGGCGTGCCGCTGGTCATCCTGGCCGGCAAGGAGTACGGCTCGGGCTCGTCGCGGGACTGGGCGGCCAAGGGCACGATGCTGCTCGGCGTCAAGGCGGTCGTCGCCGAGTCGTACGAGCGTATCCACCGCTCCAACCTGATCGGCATGGGCGTGCTGCCGCTGCAGTTCCCCCAGGGCGAGACGGCGGAGTCGCTGGGGCTGACCGGCACCGAGACGTTCTCGATCAGCGGGGTGACCGCGCTCAACGAGGGCAGCACCCCGCGCACCGTCAAGGTCACCACGGACAGCGGCGTCGAGTTCGACGCGGTGGTCCGGATCGACACCCCGGGTGAGGCCGACTACTACCGGCACGGCGGCATCCTGCAGTACGTGCTGCGTCGCATGATCGCGAGCTGATCCGAGGTTCGCGCCGCAGGGGCGGGCTCCCGACCGGGGCCCGCCCCTCGCCGTGTCCGGGCCGGGTGCCCGGCCGGCAACGTGGCCGGCGTGGGGCGAAGGCGGACGGCGGGCGGCGGACGGCCCGGTGTGACAGGCTCTCAGACATGGACGACAGGACGATTCTGGGCCGGATCAACGAGCTGGTCGACGAGGAGCACCGCCTGCGTACACAGGTACAGGCGGGCGGCATCTCCTCGGAGGAGGAGCAGACCCGGCTACGCGAGCTGGAGGAGTCCCTCGACCAGTGCTGGGACCTGCTGCGCCGGCGCCGGGCCGCCCGCGACTCCGGCGGCGACCCCGACGCCACCAGCCCCGCCAGCCGCAACCAGGTCGAGCGCTACCTCCAGTAGCCGTTCCCCACGCCGCACCCCTCCCGCGATCTTGCACATATCTCCCCCTTTCGCCTGGATTGCCGGGCGACAAGTGCAAGATCGCGGGCAACGACGGGGCCGGTCAGCGCATCCCCGCCTCGGACAGCAGGCGGGCCGTCAGGGCGGCCGGGTCGGCCAGGTCCGTCGACAGGCCCTTGGCGGCGAACCAGGTGCTGACCACCCGTACGTCACGGGCCAGGAACTCCGGCCCCTGCGGGTTGGCGACCACGTCGACCACCTGCGGCAGGTCGATCAACACCAGCCGTCCATCGTGGACCAGCAGGTTGTACGGCGACAGGTCGCCGTGCGCCAGGCCCGACCGGGCCAGCACCATCAGGGCGTCGACGAGCTGCCCCCAGAGGCGCTCCAGGGCCGCCGGTTCGGGGCGTACCTGCGCCAGCCGGGGCGCCGCCGTACCCGACTCGGCGTCGCCGACGAACTCCAGCATCACCTCGGTGCCGCGCAACTGCACCGGATACGGCACCGCGACCGCCCCCAACTCCACCCCGACCTGCCACAGCCGGGTCAGCGCGGAGAACTCGGCGGCGGCCCACTGACCGGCGATCATCTCCCGGCCGAACGCCGTACGGGCCGCCATCGCCCGGTTCTCCCGCGAGCGGCGGACCCGGCGACCTTCGAGGTATCCGGCGTCGCGGTGGAAGAGCCGGTGCTCCGGGGCCCGGTACCGCTTCGCGGCGAGCAGGCAGGACCGGTCGGTGTCGGGTACGCCCCGACGCACGAGGTGCACGTCGGCTTCCTTGCCGGTCTTCAGCACACCGAGTTCGGTGTCGACGGCGGCCAGTTCGGTGACCAGCCAGGCCGGATGCGGCTCCGGGCCGCGTTCGGCGTCGTCCCAACTGGACCAGCGGTCACCGGTCTCCGGCTCGTCGGTGTCCGTGTTGGTGTCGAAGCCGCCCGGCGAATGCCGGGAGCGCTTCAGGAACTGCGGCTCGTCGTCGTCGAAGCGACGGTTGCCGCGGGTGCGGCGCTCGCGCGCCGATGGTGCGTATTCGTGCTCGCGCACAGCAGGGATCCTTTGGTCGAGGTGAAAGAAGGCGGCATGAGGCGCACAGCGATGACAGCCATCTGCTCAACTCCCTCCACTCGACCGGGCACACCCGGTGCTCACACGACGCGGGAAGTCTGCCGCCGGACCCGCCGGGGCGTCAACCCATTTCTTACCGGCCTCAGGCCCCCAGTACGGCGGCCAGTGCCGGCAGCAACCCGCCGACCGTACGGGTCGGGCTGAACCTCGGCTCCAACCAGTTGCGCCCCCGGTGCAACCAGACACTGGGCAGGCCCATCGCGGCCGCCCCGGCGATGTCGGCCTCCGGGCTGTCACCGACGACCCAGGCCCCGGCCAGCCGCATCCGCACCCGCTGCGCGGCCATCGCGAAGATCCGCGGATTGGGTTTGCTCACCCCGACCTCGTCGGCGACCACCCAGTCGGCGACGTAGCGGTCCAGCCCGGTCCGCCGGATCTTGGCATCCTCCTGCCGGCTGGTCCCGTTGGTCACCACGACCGGCACCCAGCCGGCGTCGTCGGCGATCCGCAGCGCGCAGGCGACCAGCGGATCGAGCCGGATGCGCTCCATCACGCCCTCGTGCAACGCGTCGACCAGGTCGATCGACGGGGTCCGCAACTGGTAGCGGGACCGGATCGCGTCGGCGACGTCCCAGCGGTCGGTCAGACCGTCCGCATCGACGGACAGTAGCCATTCGATGTCTTTGGGCGGTGCACCGACAGCCGCCAGGAACCCCTCGGCCCACGCGCGAAACGGCCCGCCGCGATCGAGCAGAGTGTCGTCCAGATCGAGGAACAGGAGTGGCACCCGCGCACCTTATGTGATGTCGACCATCCGACAAAACCCCTGTCCCGTAAACATTATTTGCCGTTGAACAAATGGCGTCGACCGATTCGCGACTCAGGCGGCGATCGATGCCCGCGGTCCACCCTGGTCGGACAGCCGGTCGGCGAGCATCGAGTGGGTGGCCCGCACCCGGACCAGCTCCGCGGGGTCGCAGGCGGTGACCACGACCGCCTCCCCGTCGTCAGCGGCCCGCACCAGCGGCCGGCCCTGCGGATCGTAGACGGCGGCACCGCCGTTGAACCGCCACCGGGTGGCGGCACCGACCGGATTGGCGAAGACCACGTACATGCCGTTGTCCAGCGCCCGGGCCGGATAGTAAAGATCACGGCGGTGCTCCGAACCGCGTTCGTATCCACTCGGGCAGAGATAGGCGTGGGCACCGTCGGCCGCCGCCGCCCGGCCGTGCTCGGGAAAACAGCCGTCGTAACAGATGCCGAGCCCGAGCCGCCAGCCGTCGACGGTCAGCGTCGCGCCGCGTACGCCCGGGGTGAACAGCGCCTTCTCGTACGGGCCGCACAGATGCTGCTTGTCGTAGCCGGCGTTGACCGTCCCGGCCCGGTCCACGACCAGCGCCGAGCAGGTACGCCGGTCGTCGGGGTGCCGTACCGCCGCCCCGACCACGACCACCGCGCTCCCGTCCCGGGCGGCCGAACGCAGCGGCTCCAGCCGGGCGTCGTCGACCAGCCCGACACCGTCGGCGGCGACATCGGTCGCCGGATCGGCCAGCGTCGGCGGATGGTAGGCGGGCAGGAAAAGCTCGGGGAGTACGACGACCGTCGCGCCCCGCGCGGTCGCCTCCCGGACCAGCCGGGCCGCGGTGGCGGCGTTGCCGGCCAGGTCGCCGGGCACCGCCTCGGCCTGCCCGGCCGCCACGGTCAACGCCTCGGCCGGCACCGGATGAGCGGGGGCGCCCATCGGCGCGGAGGCGGTCACGCCGACAGGATATCGACGCAGGTCCGCCGCGCCGCGCCCGCGCTGCCAAGCCGTACGTACGGATTGCATGGTGACCCACCGGCGTGACACGATCGTCGCGTGCCCAGGGTGAGCCAGGACCAGCTCGACGCGCGCCGCCAGGAGATCCTCGCCGCGGCCCGGGCCTGTTTCGCCCGCCTCGGCTACGAGGGCGCGACGGTGCGCCGGCTCGAAGAGCAGACCGGGCTCTCCCGCGGTGCCATCTTCCACCACTTCCGGGACAAGGACTCGCTCTTCCTCGCCGTCGCCGAGGACGACGCCGCCGAGATGGCCGAGACGGTCGCCCGCAACGGTTTGGTGCAGGTGATGCGCGACCTCCTCGACCGGGCCCAGTCACCGGACACGACCGGCTGGCTCGGCACCCAGCTCGAGGTGTCGAGGCGGCTGCGCACCGATCCGGCCTTCGCCCGGCGGTGGGCCGAACGCTCGGCCAGCATCGCCGGCGCCACCCGCGAAAGGCTCGCCCGCCAGCGCGACGCCGGCGTGCTCCGCGACGACGTGTCGATCGAGGTGCTGGCCCAGTTCCTCGAGCTGGCGTACGACGGGCTGGTGCTGCACCTGGCGATGGGCCGGCCGGCCGGCGACCTCGGCGCGGTCCTCGACCTCGTCGAGGAGGCCGTCCGCCGGGCGTCGGTGAAGGGCTGACCCGGACCGGGGTGGCACGGGCCGGACACAATGAGGCCGCGGACCCCTGACGCGACTGGAGTTGCACGATGGAAGTTCCAGCCACCCCTGCTGACACCTGGGGCATCCCGAGTACCACCTTCCTGCTGATCTTCTTCTTCACCGCGACCACGCTGGTCACGCTCGCCGTCGTACACCGGCTGATCCTCTTCGCCGGCCGCCGGGACGTGCCGCCCGCGCAGCTCGGTCCGCAGCAGGCGGCCTACCTCAACGGCGGCGACCGGCTCGCCGTCTACTCGTCGCTCGCCGCCCTGCGCAGCGCCGGCGTGATCGGGGTGGCGAAGGACCGCACCCTCGCCGTCGGCGGCCAGCTACCGCTCGGCGCCACGCCGCTGGACACCGCCGTCTACAACGCCGCCCAGAAGCGGATCAAGTCCCGGCAGCTGCTGGCCGACAGCTTCGTCGCCCGGGCCCTCGACCAGCTCCGCGAGTCGCTGGAGCAGCAGGGGCTGGCGCCGAGCGCGGGCACCCGCCGGGCCGCCCGGATCGTTCCGGCGGTCATGCTGGCCCTGGTCCTCGTGGGCGTCGTCCGGATCTTCGCCGGTCTCGCCAACGACCGTCCGGTCGGCTTCCTCATCCTGTTGACGGTGCTCTACGCGCCGGTCGCGATCGTCTTCCTCAGCGTCGTACCGCGCCGCACCCGGGCCGCCCGGGCCGCGCTGAGCCAACTGCGGGTCCAGCACGTGCACCTCTCGCCCAGGACCGCCCCCGCCTACGCCACGTACGGCGCGGCCGGCGCCGCGATGGGGGTCGCCCTCTTCGGGGCGGCGTCACTGTGGGCACTCGACCCGGCATTCGCCGCCGACGCGGAGATCCAGCGCAACTACGCCAGCGCCGGAGGTGGCAGTGGCTCCTCGTGCAGCGGCGGGTCCTCTTCGGACGGTGGTGGCGGCGGCTCGTGCGGCGGCGGGGGTGGCTGTGGCGGATGCGGAGGCTGCGGCGGATGACCGGGGCGTACGGCGTCGGCATCGGCTGGCGGCCGGAGATATCCGGGTTCGTCGCCGGCCTGCCCGGCCTGCGGTTCGTCGAGGTCGTCGCCGAGTCGCTGCCCCACAGCGGACCGGCCCCGGCCGCGCTCGCCGACCTGCGGGCCCGTGACGTCGCCGTCGTCCCGCACGGCGTACGACTCTCCCTCGGCGGCGCCGAACCCGTCGATCCGGCCCGGGTCGCCCACCTCGCCCACGCCGCCGCCCTCGTCGACGCACCACTGGTCAGCGAACACATCGCCTTCGTCCGGGCCGGCGACGTTGAGGCCGGTCACCTGCTGCCGCTGCCCCGCAGCCGGGAGGCCGTCGCCGCGGTGGTCGGCAACGTCCGCCGTACGCAGGCCGAACTTCCCGTACCCATCGCCCTCGAACCGATCGCCGCCATCTTCGACTGGCCCGACGACGAGCTGACCGAGGCGCAGTTCATCACCGAGATCCTCGACCAGACCGGCGCCCTGCTGCTGCTCGACATCGCCAACGTCTACGCCAACGCCCGCAACCGGGACACCGACCCGGTGGACCTGCTCGACCGGCTGCCGCTGGACCGGGTCGCGTACGTGCACGTCGCCGGGGGCGCCGACCACGGCGGCGTCTACCACGACACGCACACCGATCCGATCCCGGCCGAGGTGCTCGATCTGATCGGCGAACTCTGCGCCCGGCACCGGCCGCCCGCGCTGCTGCTCGAACGCGACGGCAACTACCCGGCCGGTGACGTGCTACGCGCCGAACTCGACGCCGTCGCCACCGCCTCCGGCTATCCCACCGTCACATGACCGCCGGCTCCGTCCAGCCGGGTGGCGGCCCCGCGCCGCTGCCGCCACCCGCGCCGGCAGCGTCCCACCCACCGGGATCGGTCCAGCACGGCGACCTGGCCGCCCGGCAGGCCGAACTGGTGGCGGCTCTGGTCGCCGGGGCGCCCGTACCGGCGGGGTTCGACGAACGGCTCGTCGGCATCGCCCGCGGCGCGCTGCTGCGCAAGCGGGCCGGCGACGTCGCCCGGCACTGGCCGCTGCTCGCCGCCGGGCTCGGCACCGACTGGACGGCGACGTTCGCCCGCTTCGCCGCCACCCGGCCGACCCGGGGCTCGTTGCGCGACGGCTGGGACCTGGCCCGGGACCTGCACGCCGCCGCTCGGCTCACCGGGCCGGCCCGGGACGAGTTGGCCGCCCGCGAGGCGACCTGGCACTACCGCGGGACCGACGCCCCCCGCCCGCGCCGGCTTCCGGCGCTGCGCCGCGGCGACGGCACCGTCGTAATCCAGTTCGCCGGTCGGGTGCACACCCTGACACTGCCCGGCGCAACGGATCGGTCGTCATGATCGTCTGCTGTTCAGGCACCTCCGGGGCGGCGTGTCGACTGTCTGAACAGCAGACGATCGAGGCCACCCGGCCGCCGGGTGGCGCAGCGGGTCCGGCCACCGGGTGCGCGGTCAGCCCGGCCGTCAGCCGCCGGGGCAGCGGTTATCGCTGCCGCTGAGCGGCACGCAGTGACCGGGCGGCGGAGGCGGTGCCTGCGGGCCGGGATCGGCGTCCCGCACGGTCAGGGCACAGCCGGCCAGGGCCAGCCCGGCGAGCGGCACCGCGACGACGCCGTACCCGATGGCGGTGCGGCGCAGCCCACCGACCGCCGCCACGACCGCGGTGAGGACGGGCCCCACGAAGAGGGTGAGACAGAAGTACATGGCGAGCGTGTAGCTGCGCTGGACACGGTCCGCGGCGGCGGCTTCGTCGGCGTCGTTGTAGCTGGCCGCCCAGGACTCCAAGCCGACCCCGATGTACAGGTAGGCGACCAGCACCAGCGCGGCCAGCCAGGCCAGGGTCAGGAGCAGTACGGCGGCGCCCGGCCATCCCGGACGCTGCCGTACCCCCGTCGGCATCCCATCCATGCCGCCGACGCTATGTGGTGCCCGCCGACCGGCACCGCCGCACCGCGCCCCGGCGGCACCGGGTACGCGTACTCTTGCCCGGCCCGGCGGCTACGAGGTCGGGCCGAGGGCGTCGCCGGACACGTAGTCGCGGGTCGGGACGGTGACCACCGGCTCGGGGTCGTCGACGTAGCGCGGCGGCGAGTCGGCGACCGCGAACTGGGTCCGGTAAAGCTCGGCGTACAGGCCGCCAGCGGCCACGAGTTCATCGTGCCGGCCACGCTCCACGATCCGGCCCCCGTCGAGCACCAGGATCTCGTCGGCCTCGCGCACCGTCGACAGCCGGTGTGCGATCACCAGCGCCGTACGCCCCGACAGCGCGGTCGTCAGCGCCCGCTGCACGGCCGCCTCGGACTCCGAGTCGAGGTGTGCGGTTGCCTCGTCGAGGATCACGATCGACGGGGCCTTGAGCAGCATCCGGGCGATCGCGATGCGCTGCTTCTCGCCGCCGGAGAACCGGTAGCCGCGCTCCCCCACGGTCGTCTCGAGGCCGTCGGGCAGGGAGCGGACGAGGTCGGCGACCTGGGCGCCACGTAGGGCGGCCCACATCTCGTCCTCGGTGGCGTCGGGTTTGGCGTAGCGCAGGTTCTCGGCGATCGACTCGTGGAAGAGGTGCGCGTCCTGGGTGACGACGCCGATGGTGTCGCGCAGCGAGTCGAGCGTGGCGTCGCGCACGTCGACCCCGCCGACCAGGACGGCACCGTCGGTGACGTCGTAGACCCGGGAGACGAGCATCGAGGTGGTCGACTTGCCGGCGCCGGACGGGCCGACCAGGGCGACCATCCGGCCGGGCCGGACGGTGAAGCTGACCCCGCGCAGCACCGGGTCGGACTCGGTACGGTCCAGCGCCGCGACGCTCTCCAGCGAGGCGAGCGAGACCTCGGCCGCGCTCGGGTAGCGGAACCAAACGTCGCGGAACTCCAGATGCCCGGATCCGGCCGGGATCTCGGCGGCGTCGGCCCTCTCGGCGATGGCCGGCTTCAGGTCGAGCACCTCGAAGACCCGGTCGAACGAGACGAGCGCGCTCATCACGTCGACGCGCACGTTCGACAGCGCGGTCAGCGGCCCGTAGAGGCGGGTGAGCAGGAGGGCGAGGGTCACCACGGTGCCGGCGCTGACCGAGCCGGTGACGGCGAGCCAGCCGCCGAGGCCGTAGGTGAGCGCCTGCGCCAGCGAGGCGACCAGCAGCATGGCGACGAAGAAGGTGCGGGAGTACATCGCCGACTGGATGCCGATGTCGCGGACCCGTTCGGCGCGCTGCTCGAAGCGTCGCGCCTCGATCTCGGGCCGGGCGAAGAGCTTGACCAGCAGCGCGCCGGCGACGCCGAACCGCTCGGTCATCGTGGCGTTCATCTTCGCGTCCAGGTCGTAAGACTCCCGGGTGATCTCGGCCAGCCGGCGCCCGACCCGGCGCGCGGGCAGGATGAAGATCGGCAGGAGGACCAGGGACAACGCGGTGATCTGCCACGACAGGGTGAACATGACCGCGGCGGTCAGCACGAGCTGGATGACGTTGCTGACCACGCCGGACAGGGTCGAGGTGAAGGCCCGCTGGGCCCCCAGTACGTCGTTGTTGAGCCGGCTGACCAGGGCGCCGGTCTGGGTGCGGTTGAAGAACTGCAACGGCATCCGCTGCACGTGGTCGTAGACCCGGCTGCGCAGGTCGAGGATGATGCCCTCGCCGATCCGGGCGGAGAACCAGCGCTGCACCAGTTGCAGGACCGCGTCGGCGATCGCCAGGCCGGCGATGAACAGCGCGAGCCGGACGACCGTGGCCCCGGCCTCCGGGCCGCCGCCGGTGATGGTGTTGATGACGTCGCCGGCGAGGACCGGGGTGGCGACCCCGATGACGGCGGCGATGACCACGGTGACCAGGAAGACGGTGATGTCGACCCGGTAGGGCCGGGCGAAGGCGACAATGCGTCGGGCGGTCCCCCGGGTCAGCCGGTGCTTGTCGACCGCGTCCTTGTCGCGCATCGAGCGCAGCATGTTCCAACCGCCCATGCCGCCGCCCGCCCCGGACATCGCGTGGGTCACCGGCACCTCCGTCGTCTGTGGGTCGGGTCCAGTTTTCCCGACACCTACGACAACCCGGGAAACAACCCGTTCCTTCCGCATCCGCCCTGTCGGCATGATCACGCACCGCTGTCCGGCCGTGGCTAGACTTGCCACCCGCCCGAGCCATCGCCCTGATCCCGTTGGAGACCCCGTGACCGACCGCGCCGCCGGTCTGGGCGCGCTGTGCGTCCTGGCGGCCTCGCTGCTGTGGGGCACCACCGGCACCGCGGCGAGCCTCGCCCCGGCGGTCGGGTCGCTGGCCATCGGTGCCGCGGCGATGGGCGTCGGTGGCCTGCTCCAGGCTCTCGTCGCCGCCGGTCACCTGCGTCGCGACCGGATGCGGCTGCGCGCCCGGTGGCCGGTCGTGCTGGCCGGTGCGGTGTCGGTCGCCGTCTACCCGCTGGCCTTCTACACCTCGATGCGGCTGGCCGGCGTGGCGGTGGGCACCGTCGTCTCGATCGGCTCCGCGCCGCTGGCCTCGGCCCTGATCGAGCGGGTCGCCGACGGCCGCCGGCTCTCCGCGCGCTGGCTGGCCGGGGCCGGGCTGGGCCTGGCCGGAACGGTGCTGCTCTGCGTGGCCCGGGCGGCGGGCGGCGCGGACGCGACGGCTCCCCGGCCGGTGGCCGGGACCGTACTCGGCCTGCTCGCCGGGCTCACCTACGCGCTCTACTCGTGGACCGCGCACCGGCTGATGGCCGGCGGCCTCTCCTCGCGGGCCGCGATGGGGTCGACCTTCGGCCTCGGTGGGCTGCTGCTGATGCCGGTCCTGGTCGCGACCGGTGGCCCGTTCCTCGACTCGGGTCGGCACCTGGCGGTCGGCGCCTATCTGGCGGTCGTGCCGATGTTCGCCGGCTATCTGCTCTTCGGCTGGGGGCTGGCGCGCGTACCGGCCAGCGCCGCGACGACCCTGTCGCTCTTCGAACCGGCGGTCGCGGCCGTGCTCGCGGTGCTCGTCGTCGGCGAGCGGCTGCCGGGCCCGGGCTGGTTCGGTGTCGGCCTGGTCGGCGCCTGCCTGGCCGTGCTCACCGTCCCGGTCCGCCGGCGGCGGGTCACCGGTACGGCCGCTCCGGCGGTGGAGCCGGATTCCCGGCCGGAACCGGTCCGCTGAGGGCCGGGGCGCACCCGCTAGTCGGCGGTGCCGGCGAGATCGCGCAGGCGACGGGTCTGTGCCTCCCGTTCGGCCCGCTGCTGGTCGGCGGGTGACCGGCCGGCCGCGCCGGCGAGCAGTGCCTTGATCTCGACGACCGCGTCCCGGTTGCCGGCGAGGATCGCCGCGGTCAGGTCGCGTACGGCGGCGTCGAGGTCGGCGCGGGGCACGACCACGTTGGCCAGGCCGAGCCGGTCGGCCTCGGCGGCGTCGATCCGCCGCCCGGTCACGCAGATCTCCAGGGCACGGGCATAGCCGACCAGGTCGACCAGTCGCTTCGTGCCGGCCAGGTCGGGTACGAGCCCGAGGGTGACCTCGGCCATCGAGAGCTTCGCGTCGTCGGCGAGGACCCGCAGGTCGCAGGCGAGCGCGAGCTGGAATCCGGCGCCGATGGCGTGCCCCTGGACCGCCGCGACCGAGATCAGGTCAGGGCGGTGCAGCCAGGTGAACCCGGCCTGTAGTTCGGCGATGCGGTCGGCGCACGCCTCGGGCGACATCCGGGCCAGTTCGGCGAACGAGCCGCCACCGGAATCAGGGTCGGCGCCGCCGGCCACCGACAGGTCGAGGCCCGCGGAGAAGGCCCGGCCCTCGCCGCGGACCACGACCACGCGTACGTCGCCGGCGAGCTGCCGGGAGAATTCGCGCAGCGTCTCCCACATCGCGGGCGTCTGCGCGTTGAGCACGTCGGGCCGGCACAACGTCACTGTCGCGACCGGCCCGTCGCGGTCGAGTCGCACTCCGCTCGCTGTGCTCACCGGGGGATCCTGGCGTGGGCGGAGGCGGGAGAGGCTGAAGAGCTGGTCACGCCTTCTTACGACGACGGGCGCCGCCGCGCTGACGCAACTGCACTCCGGACTCGGTGAGCACCCGGTGCACGAACCCGTAGGAGCGGCCCGTGGAGACCGCCAGGGCACGAATGCTCTCTCCCGAGGTGTACCGCTTTACAAGGTCCTTGGCGAGCGTCTGACGCTCGGCCCCGACGATCCGGCGACCCTTCTCAGTGCTGGTGGCTGTGCCAGTGGCTGCCATGTTGGAATCCTCACGTCCCAGACTGTGCGGTTCGATGCGGTCCCACCTATTAGACCGCCTCGAACGATCATGCGCCAGATACCATCTGTTCGCCAACCGACACGCGCGTCACTGTCGGCTACCCGATACCTGTATCGCAGTGAGCGCAAGTGTGCCCACCCCACTGAAATTTCACCAGACACACGGTGGTCACCCACATCCCGTACGCGGAACGCTCCGGTCAGGCCAGCTCCACCAGTTCCAGCAGGTCGTCGCTCCAGGCGTCCTCGTCACCGTCGGGCAGCAGGATGGCCCGGTCGGGCTTGAGCGCCGTCACCGCGCCCGGATCGTGGGTGACCAGCACGATCGCCCCCGGATAGTTGGCGATCGCGTCCAGCACCTGTTCCCGGCTGACCGGGTCGAGGTTGTTGGTCGGCTCGTCGAGCAGCAGCACGTTGGCGCCCGAGCAGACGAGCGTGGCCAGTGCCAGCCGGGTCTTCTCACCGCCGGACAGCACCCCGGCGGGCTTGTCGACGTCCTCGCCGGAGAACAGGAACGCACCGAGGATCTTGCGAAGTTCGGTGTCGGTCTGCTCCAGCGCCGCGCTGCGCATGTGGTCGAGCACCGTACGGTCGACGTCGAGCGTCTCGTGTTCCTGCGCGTAGTAGCCCAGCCGTAGGCCGTGCCCGGCCCGTACCTCACCGGTGTCGGGCTCCAGCAGGCCGCCGAGCATCCGCAGCAGGGTGGTCTTGCCGGCACCGTTGAGCCCCAGGATGGCGACCCGGGAGCCGCGGTCGACCGCGACGTTGACGTCGGTGAAGATCTCCAACGAGCCGTACGACTTCGACAGGCCGGTCGCGGTCAGCGGGGTCTTGCCGCAGGCGGCCGGGGACGGGAACCGTACCTTGGCGACCTTGTCGGAGACCCGGACCTCCTCCAGCCCGGACAGCAGCCGCTCGGCGCGCCGGGCCATGTTCTGCGCGGCGACGGTCTTGGTGGCCTTGGCCCGCATCTTGTCGGCCTGCGCCATCAGCGCGCCGGCCTTCTTCTCGGCGTTGGCCCGCTCGCGGCGGCGCCGCCGCTCGTCGGTGTCGCGCTGCTCCAGGTAGGTCTTCCAGCCGACGTTGTAGGTGTCGACCACCGACCGGGTCGCGTCGAGATACCAGACCCGGTTGACCACCGCGTCCAGCAGCGACACGTCGTGGCTGATCACCACCAGGCCGCCCTTGTGCCCGGCGAGGAAGCCGCGCAGCCAGGTGATCGAGTCGGCATCGAGGTGGTTGGTCGGCTCGTCGAGCAGCAGGATGCCGCCGCCGTTCTCGCCGGCGTCGCGGAAGAGGATCCGGGCCAGCTCGATGCGCCGGCGCTGACCGCCGGACAGGGTGCCGATGGTCTGGGCGAGGACCCGGTCGGGCAGGCCGAGGTTGGCGCAGATCCGGGCCGCCTCGGCCTCGGCGGCGTACCCGCCGAGCGAGGCGAACTGGTCCTCCAGCGCCCCGTAGCGGCGGACGAGCCGGTCGTCGCCGCCGTCGGCGAGCTGCTGCTCGACCTCCTTCATCCGGGCCATCAGCACGTCGAGGCCACGGGCGGACAGCACCCGGTCGCGCGCGGTGACCTCGAGATCACCGGTACGCGGGTCCTGCGGCAGGTAGCCGATCGCGCTGCGCCGGTCGATCTGGCCGGCGTACGGGGTGCCCTCACCGGCGAGCACCTTCAGGGTGGTGGTCTTGCCGGCGCCGTTGCGGCCCACGAGGCCGATCCGGTCACCGGGTTGCACGCGCAGCGTGGTGTCGGACAGCAGGATGCGGGAGCCGGCGCGCAGTTCCAGACCGGTTGCAGTGATCATTTCGAAGGGCTCGCTCTCGATGGCGCGGAAAGGCTGACTCGGGCACGCGGAAGCGCCGGCGGGTATTTGACCCGTCGGCGCGGGGCGGTTCAGCCTTGGCAGAGCAGCACGGCGAAAAGTGTACCGGGTGGCGGGAGCGCCCTCCCAGCGGATTGTCAGGCAAGATCATCGGGTAGTGGGCGAAGCAGTGGCACCATGACGATTCGAACGGTGCCGGGATTGGCTGGAGTCGTCATGAGCGACTGCGGACGGAGTGGGCGATCGTCATGAGCCAGGACAACGAGCGAATCATCAGACTCAGTCGACGACATGGCGACTGCGAGCGGAGCGAGCAGGCGTCGTGGAGCTGAACGAGAACGCGCGGATCGACACCAGCCAGATCGAGGACCGGCGGGGCGCTGGCGGGGGCGGAGGCGGCGGGGGCATCGGCGGCCTGCCGATCCCGCTGCCGGGCGGCGGTGGCGGCAAGGGCGGCCTGGTCGTTCTCATCGCCGTCGTCGTGTTCACGCTCATCGGCGGCGGCTTCGGCCTCAACGCGCTGACCGGTGGCGAGGAGCAGGGCGACAACGCGGCCATCGACCAGCGGTGCGCGGCCGACGACGCGCTACGCCAGCTCGACTGCCGCAACACCCTCTACGTCAACTCGGTGCAGGCGTACTGGCGTACCGCGCTGCCGCAGCACTTCGGCCGGCAGTACCAGCCGGCGGACACCGTCTTCTTCGAGCGGGCGGTCAACACCGGCTGCGGCACCGCGGACTCCGGCGTCGGCCCGTTCTACTGCCCCGCCGACCGCAAGGTCTTCATCGACCTGACCTTTTACCGGGTGCTCGCCGACCAGCTCGGCGCCGGCGGCGAGTTCGCGCAGCCGTACGTCGTCGCCCACGAGTACGGCCACCACGTGCAGACCCTGCTCGGCACCGAGGCGCAGATGCGCCGCCAGCAGCAGCGTGACCCGCGCAACGCCAACGAGCTGTCGGTGCGCCTGGAGCTGCAGGCCGACTGCTACGCCGGCGCGTGGGCGAAGAACGCGACCGGCACCGCCGACGCGCAGGGGCAGCGGATCTTCACCAGCATCACCGACCAGGACATCCGTGAGGGTCTGGACACCGCGGCCGCGATCGGCGACGACACGATCCAGGGGCGGTCCGGCGGGCGGATCGACGAGTCGTCGTTCACCCACGGCACGGCGGCGCAGCGGCAGGAGTGGTTCGGCCGCGGCTACCAGACCGGCGACCCGACCTCCTGCGACACCTTCGGCGGGGCCATCTGACGGGCCGCGCCCCGCGCGGAAGGCCGTGCCAGGTCGCGGGCCGCGCCCCGCGCGGAAGGCCGTGCCAGGTCGCGGGCCGCGGCACCCGTCACGGGTCGCGGACGAGGACGCGTACCGCGCGGGCGGCGGCCACCGCGTCGACCAGCACCGCGCGCCGGGGCTCGGGTACGTCGAGCAGCCGGTCGGACCGCAGCGGCAGCAGCGGCGCCAGCCGCCGGTCTTCGAGGATCGTGTCGACCGTACGCCGGTCGCCGCCGCAGACGAGCGCGGCCAGCGTGCCGGCGGCCGGCAGGAGCAGCCGTACGGCGATGTCGCTCGCCCCGGCCGCGGCCGCCTTCGCCTGGTTGTCGCGGCGGCGGGCGAACCGCTGCTGCGACCAGCCGCCGGCGGCGGTGCGGCTCTGCACGTAGCTGGTGTCGACCTTCGACTCGACCAGCCGGGTGCCGTCGGCGACGCCGACCGCCACCGCCGCTTTGCGGGCGAGCAGCAGGCCGATCCGGCGGGCCGCCCCGGCCTCGGCCACGAACCCCGGCAGGTCGGCGGTGCCGGCCGCGCCGGGCGGCGGGTGCAGTTCGGCGGTGGCGCCGTCCGGGGCGGTCAGCAGCAGGCCGTACCCGGTGGGTTCGGCGGCGGGCGGACCGTGCCGGGCGGTGAAGTTCTCCAGCCAGCGGGCCAGCCGGCCGGGGTCGACGTCGACCCAGCGGCCGCCGCCGGCGGCCGGCCGGGCGGTCACCCGGCCCCCTCGCCCCGCGCGGTGCCGGCCCGACCCGGCCGGCGCGCGCCGGTCCGTACGGTCATGTCCACCTCCGGATGATCGTCCATCCGGTCGACGGTACCGGGCCGCCCGGATGGCAGGATCTAGCCATGGTCAACGCGGCACCACCCCTGGCCAGCGAGGTGCTGGCCCGGCTGACGACGGTGTACGCCGCTGCCGCCGATCCGGCCCGCGGGGCGCAGATGGCCGCGTACATGCGTGACCGGTTCCCCTTCCTGGGCATCCAGGCGCCGGCCCGGGCGGTTCTGGGCCGGCAGGTCCTGGCCGGGCTCGGCCGGCCGGACGAGGCTGACCTGCGGGCGGTCGCCGTCGGCTGCTGGGCGCTGCCGGAACGCGAGTACCAGTACTTCGCCTGCGACTGGCTGCGCCGGCACGCCCGGGTCTGCTCGGCCGGGTTCCTGTCGACCGCCCGCGAACTGATCACCACGAGGTCGTGGTGGGACACCATCGACCCGCTGGCGGTGCACCTGGTCGGGCCACTTGTCGCCGCGCATCCGGAGCTGGTGCCGGCGATGGACGGCTGGATCGGCGACGACGATCCGTGGCTGGTGCGTACGGCGGTCCTGCACCAACTGGGCTACCGGGAGGCGACCGACGCCGGGCGGCTGTTCCGGTACTGCGTACGGCAGGCCGGCCACCCCGACTTCTTCGTCCGCAAGGCGATCGGCTGGGCGCTGCGCGAATACGCCCGCACCGACCCGGAGGCGGTCCGCGCCTTCGTGGTCGCCCACCGGTCGCGGCTGGCGCCGCTGTCGGCGCGTGAGGCGCTGAGGAACATCGGCTGAACGCCGCCGGGCCGGATGATCCAGTTCGTGCCGGCGCGCAGCGACGCTGAGCCGGGCAGGTCTGCTGTCGCGGCCGACAGCGATACCCGTCCCCGGCGGTCGACGCCGGCCAGGCTGGTCACCGCCGGCCCGTCACGGCCCGGCCCGTCGCCGCCGACCCGGGACCGGTCCGCGTCGGCGGGGTGATCACGCCGCGGATGCTGGCCGGGGTGCCGTGGCCGGCCAGCACCGAAAAATCGATCGGGCGCCGGGCAGGCTCGCCCGGCGCCCGATCGCTATACGTCAGACGTTGAAGCCGAGAGCCCGCAGCTGGTCGCGGCCCTCGTCGGTGATCTTGTCGGGCCCCCACGGCGGCAGCCACACCCAGTTGATCCGGAAGTCCTGCACCAGGCCGCCACCCGGACCGGTGGTCAGCGCCTGCCGGGTCTGGTCCTCGATCACGTCGGTCAGCGGGCAGGCCGCCGACGTCAGCGTCATGTCCAGGGTCGCCACGTTCTCGTCGTCGACGTGCACCCCGTAGACAAGGCCGAGGTCGACGACGTTGATGCCGAGCTCGGGGTCGACGACGTCCTTCATCGCCTCTTCGACATCGGCGATCGCCGCTTTCGAAACCTCCGCCGGGGCGGTCGCCACCCCCGGCGTCTCCGCCGGCGTCGTGGCGCCGGTTTCGTCCGTGCTCATGCTTTCACCTCCGGGCTCGCGCCCACACCGGCGCGCGCCGCCGCGTCCTTGAACGCCATCCACGGCAGCAGCGCGCATTTGACCCGGGCCGGGTAGCGGGCAACGCCCGCGAACGCCACCCCGTCGCCCAGTACTTCCTCGTCGGGGGTGACCTGGCCACGCCCGGACAGCAGCTCCACGAACGCCTCGTGGACCGCGAACGCGTCGGCGGCGCCCCGGCCGGAGAGCAGCTCGTGCAGCACGCTCGCCGAAGCCTGGCTGATCGAGCAGCCCATGCCGTCGTACGAGATGTCGCCGAGCACGTCGCCGTCGACGGCGACCCGGATTGTCACCTCGTCGCCGCAGGTCGGGTTGACGTGGTGCGCCTCGCCACCGTACGGCTCGCGCAGGCCGCGCCCGTGCGGGTGCTTGTAGTGGTCCAGGATGATCTCCTGGTAGAGCTGGTCGAGCTGCATCAGCCGAACACCTTCCGCACCTGGTCGAGGCCGCGCACCAGGGCGTCGACCTCGTCCGTGGTCGTGTAGAGGTAGAACGACGCGCGGGTCATCGCCGGTACCCCGTAGCGCACGCACAGCGGTCGGGCGCAGTGGTGGCCGACCCGGACCTCGATCCCGTGCGCGTCGAGCACCTGGCCGACGTCGTGCGGGTGCACCCCGTCGAAGCCGAACGACAGCGTGCCGCCCCGCCCGACCGGGACCTTCGGCCCGAAGATCCGCAGGCCGGGCACGGTCGACAGCGCGTCGAGCGCGTACGCGGTCAGCTCCTTCTCGTGCCACTGGACCGCCCGCATCCCGACCGCGGACAGGTAGTCGACGGCCGCGCCGAGACCGACCGCCTCGGCGATCGGCGGGGTGCCGGCCTCGAACTTCGCCGGTGCCGCCGCGAACGTCGACCGCTCCAGCGTCACCGTCTCGATCATCGACCCGCCGCCGAGGAACGGCGGCATCGCGTCGAGCAGTTCCGCCCTCCCCCACAGCGCGCCGATGCCGGTCGGCCCGCACATCTTGTGCCCGGTGAAGGCCAGGAAGTCGACGCCGAGGTCGGCGACGTCGACCGGCAGGTGCGGCACCGCCTGCGACGCGTCGAGCATCACCAGGGCGCCGACCTCGCGGGCCCGGGCGGTGATCGCCGACGTCGGGTTGACCGTGCCGAGCACGTTGGAGACCAGCGCGTACGACACCAGCCTGGTGCGCTCGTTGACCAGCTCCTCGAGCTGGGTCAGGTCGAGCCGGCCGGCCTCGGTGACCCGGAACCAGCGCAGCGTCGCTCCGGTGCGCTGGCACAGCAACTGCCACGGCACGATGTTGGAGTGGTGCTCCATCTCGGAGATCACCACCTCGTCGCCGGGGCCGAGCCGGAACCGCGGGTCGGCGGCCGGGTCGACCGAGGCGTTGGAGAAGGCGTACGCCACCAGGTTGATCGACTCGGTGGCGTTCTTGGTGAACACCACCTCGTCGGGGCTGGCGGCGCCGATGAACGTCGCCACCTTCGCCCGGGCGCCCTCGTACGCCTCGGTCGCCTCGGTGCCGACGGTGTGCACCGACCGGGACACGTTGCCGTTGTGCCGCTCGTTGTGCCCGCGGATCGCGTCGAGCACCTGGCGGGGCCGCTGCGAGGTGGCCCCGCTGTCCAGGTAGACCAGCTTGTGCCCGTTGACCTGGCGGTCCAGGATCGGGAAGTCGGCGCGGATCTTCTCGACGTCGAAGCGCGGCACGTCGTCGTGCTGCGGCATGCCCGGCGGGATGGCGATGACGGTCATCGGGACTTCTCGCGGACCGGCGCTCAGGCCGCCGCGCCGGCGCCGGCGACGTAGCGCTCGTAGCCCTCGGCCTCGAGCTTCTCGGCCAGCTCCGGGCCGCCCTCCTCGACGATCCGGCCGGCGACGAAGACGTGCACGAAGTCCGGCTTGATGTAGCGCAGGATCCGGGTGTAGTGCGTGATCAGCAGCAGGCCGGTGTCACCGGTCGACCGCACCCGGTTGACGCCCTCGCTGACCACCCGCAGGGCGTCGATGTCGAGGCCGGAGTCGGTCTCGTCGAGGATCGCCACCTTCGGCTTGAGGAGTTCGAGCTGCACGATCTCGTGCCGCTTCTTCTCGCCGCCGGAGAAGCCCTCGTTGACGTTGCGCTGGGCGAACGACGGGTCCATCTGCAGGCGCTCCATGGCGCCACGCAGCTCACCGGCCCAGGTGCGCAGCTTCGGCGCCTCGCCGTCGACCGCGGTCTTCGCCGTACGCAGGAAGTTGGCGACCGAGACGCCGGGCACCTCGACCGGGTACTGCATGGCCAGGAAGAGGCCGGCGCGGGCCCGCTCGTCGACGGTCATCGCCAGGACGTCGTCGCCGTCGAGGGTCACCGTGCCGCCGGTGATCTCGTACTTGGGGTGGCCGGCGATCGAGTAGGCCAGCGTCGACTTGCCGGACCCGTTCGGGCCCATGATGGCGTGGGTCTCCCCCGCCTTCACGGTCAGGTTCACCCCGGCCAGGATCGGCTTCAGCTCGCCCTCGGGCAGCTTGACCGACACCTGTAGGTCACGAATCTCCAGAACGCTCATGGTGCCGTTACTCCATTGGTGGGCGTGAGACTGACGTAGATGTCGCCGTCGCGTACGTCGACGGGATAGACGGGTACGGGTTCGGTGGCGGGCAGCCCGGTGGGCTCGCCGGTACGCAGGTCGAAGCGCGAGCCGTGCAGCCAGCACTCGATCGTGCAGCCGTCGATCTCCCCCTCGGACAGCGCGACCGCGGCGTGCGAGCACTCGTCGTACACCGCGTGGAACTCGCCGTCCTCGGTGTGCACGACGGCGATCTCGGTGCCGTCGACGTCGGCGCGTACGGCGCTGGCCTTCGGAATGTCCTCGACGGCGCAGATCCGGATGAAGTCCGACATCAGGCTCCCGCCCGCGCCAGCCGGTCCTCGATCGCCTGGCCGAGCCGCTCGCGCAGCTCCTCGACCGGAATCTTGTTGATCAGCTCGGCGAAGAAGCCGCGGACCACGAGCTTGCGGGCCTCGGCCTCCGGAATGCCCCGGGCCATCAGGTAGAACAGGTGCTCGTCGTCGAACCGGCCGGTCGCGCTGGCGTGTCCGGCGCCGGCGACCTCACCGGTCTCGATCTCCAGGTTGGGCACCGAGTCGGCCCGCGCCCCGTCGGTGAGCAGCAGGTTCCGGTTGATCTCGTACGTCTCGGTGCCGGTCGCCTCGGCCTGGATCAGCACGTCGCCGACCCAGACGGTGTGCGCCCCGTCGCCCTGCAACGCCCCGCGGTAGCCCACGTCGCTGCGGCAGTCGGGCACCGTGTGGTCGACCAGCTGCCGGTGCTCCAGGTGCTGGCCGGCGTCGGCGAAGTAGAGGCCGTACAGCTCGGCCTCACCGCCGCGACCGGTGTATTCGACGCTGGTGAACTGCCGGACCAGGTCGCCGCCGAGGGTCACCTGCACGTGCGTCACCCGCGCGTCGCGGCCGAGCCGGACCTTGACGTGCTGGGCCTGGACCGAGTCGGCGGCCCAGTCGGTGACCGTCACCAGGGTGAGCTTCGCCCCGTCGGCGACCGCCACCTCGACGTTGTCGGCCAGCGTCGCCGAACCGACGTGCTCCAGCACGAGCGTGACCTCGGCGAACCGGCCGACCTCGACGAACGTGTGCCCGAAGGCGACGCCTTCGGCGCCGCCGCCGACCACCTTGACCAGTGCCGGCTCGGTGACGACCGCGTCGGCGTCGACGGTGACCAGCAGCGCCTGACCGGCGCCGCCGTGGGCGAGCGCGCTGATCCGGTCGAACGGTGTCAGCACGCTGCCGATCCGCGGGTCGGTCCGGTCGACGGTGGACACGCCGACCCCCGCCGGCAACTGGCCGTACTCGTGCTCGACCTTCACGGTCGCCGCCGGCACCCCGGTGGCCAGGCCGCGCAGGCGCTTGAGCGGCGTGAACCGCCACTCCTCCTCCAGGCCGGTCAGGGCCGGGAAGTCCGCGACGTCGTACGAACGCAGCGCCTGCGACTTGGTCTTGGGCGGCGCGATGGCTTCGGTTGTCATCTCGTCCTTGGTCTCGTCTCGCGAAAGGTGACCGGTGCGGGCGGCGTCAGCCGACCGCGCCCTCCATCTGCAGCTCGATCAGACGGTTGAGCTCCAGGGCGTATTCCATCGGCAGTTCCTTGGCGATCGGCTCGATGAAGCCACGCACGATCATCGCCATCGCCTCGTCCTCGCTCAGGCCACGGCTCATCAGGTAGAAGAGCTGGTCGTCGCTGACCTTGGAGACGGTCGCCTCGTGTCCCATCGCCACGTCGTCCTCGCGGATGTCGACGTAGGGGTAGGTGTCGGACCGGGAGATGGTGTCGACCAGGAGCGCGTCGCACTTCACCGTCGACCGGCTGTGGTGCGAGCCCTCCAGGACCTGGATCAGACCCCGGTACGACGTGCGGCCACCGCCGCGGGCGATCGACTTGGACACGATCGTGCTGGAGGTGTGCGGGGCGGCGTGCACCATCTTGGCGCCGGCGTCCTGATGCTGGCCCTCGCCGGCCATCGCCACGGAAAGCACCTCGCCCTTGGCGTGCGGGCCGGTCATGTAGACGGCGGGGTACTTCATGGTCACCTTGGACCCGATGTTGCCGTCGATCCACTCCATGGTCGCGCCCTCGTGGCAGACCGCCCGCTTGGTGACCAGGTTGTAGACGTTGTTCGACCAGTTCTGGATGGTCGTGTAACGGCAGCGGGCGTTCTTCTTCACGATGATCTCGACGACCGCGCTGTGCAGCGAGTCGGACGAGTAGATCGGCGCGGTGCAGCCCTCGACGTAGTGCACGTAGGCACCCTCGTCGACGATGATCAGGGTCCGCTCGAACTGGCCCATGTTCTCGGTGTTGATCCGGAAGTACGCCTGCAGCGGGATCTCGACGTGCACGCCCTTCGGCACGTAGATGAACGAGCCGCCGGACCACACCGAGGTGTTCAGCGCGGCGAACTTGTTGTCGCCGACCGGGATCACGGTGCCGAAGTATTCCTTGAAGATGTCCTCGTGCTCCTTGAGGGCGGTGTCGGTGTCGAGGAACACCACACCCTGCTCCTCGAGGTCCTCGCGGATCTTGTGGTAGACGACCTCGGACTCGTACTGCGCCGCGACACCGGCGACCAGGCGCTGCTTCTCGGCCTCGGGGATGCCCAGCCGGTCGTACGTCGCCTTGATGTCCTCGGGCAGGTCCTCCCAGCTGGCGGCCTGCTTCTCGGTGGAGCGGACGAAGTACTTGATGTTGTCGAAGTCGATGCCGGACAGGTCGGCGCCCCAGTGCGGCATCGGCTTGCGGCCGAAGAGCCGAAGCCCCTTCAGGCGCAGGTCGAGCATCCAGGCGGGCTCGTTCTTCTTGGCGGAGATGTCACGCACCACCGCCTCGTTGAGGCCACGCTGGGCGGATGCCCCGGCCACGTCGGAGTCGGCCCAGCCGTATTCGTACTTGCCCAGGGCGGCGAGGTGCTCCTCCTGGGTGACGACGGGCTGGACGATCTGCTCGGTCATCTATCTGTCCTCACAGGGTTGGCAGTGGTGTGCGGTCCACCCGGCTGGGCCGGGATGTGCGTCGTGCACACCCCGTCGCCGTGGGCGATCGTGGCAAGGCGCTGCACGTGGGAACCGATCAGGCGGGAGATGACCGCGGTCTCGGCCTCGCACAACTGGGGAAACTCGGCGGCCACATGGGCCACCGGGCAGTGGTGCTGGCACAACTGGCCGCCCGAGGCGATCGTGGACGCGTTGGCAGCGTAGCCCTCGGCGGTCAGCACCGTGGCGAGGGCCTCGGCCCGGGCCAGCGGGTCGTCGCCGGCGTCCTCCATCGCCGTGCGGCAGCGTGCCTCCAGGTCGGCGACCTGCTCGGCGGCGAACGAGTCGACGGCCTCGGCGCCCCCGGTGCGGGCGATCCAGCGCAGCGCCGCGGTGGCCATCCCGTCGTAGGTGTGCCGGCCGCAACGCAGCCGCGCCGCGTCGGTCAGCACGAAGACCTTGGCCGGGCGGCCCCGGCCCCGGTGCCCGCGCACCGACTGCTCGCGGGCGACGACGTCGCCGTCGGCGAGCAGGGCGTCGAGGTGCCGGCGGATCGCGGCCGGGCTGAGTCCCAGCTCGGCGCCGAGCTGGGCGGCGGTGGCCGCGCCGTGGGCCAGCAGGAGCTGGAGGACCCGGTCGCGGGTGCGCCCGTCGGCGGTCGGCGCGGATGCGGCGGCGCCGGCGGCCGGCTCGGCCGTCGGGATGTGCGCCCCTGAGGCGCTCGCGGACACCGCCACCGCGTTTTTCACAACGGCAACGTTACGTAATTCGCCCCGGACCCGCAACCGACTGCCGGTGATCCACACCACCCTGGCCACCGGGCCGCGCGGAGGACCGAAAACTACAGAACGTAGGATTGCCGCCGTGACCCAATCCGCCCGGTTTACGGTGCGCCCGTCGCTGGTCCGGCGGATCGCGCTGGCCTCGATCATCGCCAACGTCGGAATCGTCGTCACCGGCGGGGCCGTCCGGCTGACCGCGTCGGGGCTCGGCTGCCCGACCTGGCCACGCTGCACCGACGAGTCGTACGTCTCCACCGCCGAGATGGGCATCCACGGCGTCATCGAGTTCGGCAACCGGCTGCTCAGCTTCGCGGTCGGCTTCGTGGCCCTGGCCGCGCTGATCGCCGTGCTGCTGCACCGGCCGCGCCGGCGCTCGCTGGTGCTGCTCGCCCTGGCCGTGCTCGTCGGCATCGTCGTACAGGCGGTCATCGGCGGCATCACCGTGCACACCGACCTGCACCCGATGATCGTCGGCATCCACTTCGTGGGCTCGATGGCGCTGCTGGTGCTGACGTACGCGCTGTGGCGGCGGATCGGCGAGTCCGACGGGCCGAAGGTACGCACCGTACCCGGGCCGATGTACGCGCTGGTCTGGATCACCACGGCGGTCAGCGCCGCGGTGATCGTGATCGGCACGCTGGTCACCGGCAGCGGACCGCACGCCGGCGACGCCGACGCGCAACGCAACGGCCTGGACCCGGAGACGATCTCGCAGGTCCACGCCGACCTGGTGTTCCTGCTCATCGGCCTCACGGTGGCGCTGTGGCTGGCCCTGAAGGCCGTCGGCGCCCCGCCGGGGGCCGTCCGGGCGGCCGCGATGCTGCTGGTCGTCGAACTCGCGCAGGGTGTGCTCGGCTTCGTGCAGTACCTCACCGACCTGCCGGTGCTGCTGGTCGGACTGCACATGCTCGGGGCCTGCCTGGTCTGGCTGGCCACCCTGGCGGTGCTCTGGTCGACCCGGGAACGCCCGCCGGTCGGGCCGGTCACCGCCCCGCCGGCCGGCCCCGGCGACCCGGCGGCCCGGGCCGACCGGGAACTCGCACCGGCCGGCTGACCGGCCCTCCCGGTACACGGGCGCGGCCGGTCGCTCCGACGGTGCGTCAACCCGGCCGCCACCCCCGCGCCCTTCGTGACGTGGCGGTGGTGATCGTCAGCTGTTCCGCCGTGGTCCGTACGGCGGGTCGAGCTGCTGGGCAGCAGATGATCACAGGTGCCCAGGCGGTCAGCCGGCCGGTCAGCCCAGCCGGCCGACGACCGCGTCGGCGAAGCGCTCGGCGGCGCCGTCGGCGTACGGGAAGAACAGCGACGGCTCGGTCAGCTCCAACTCGACCAGCAGCGGGCTGCCGTCGGCGTCGGGAATCAGGTCGACCCGGGCGTAGAGCAGCCGGTCCGGCCCACCCGGCACCAGGTCGAGCACCCGGGCGGCGACGGCCAGTTCGGCCGCGGTGGCGGTACGCGCCGAGATCTTCTCCTCCTTGTACAGCTCGTCGCCGCCGAGGTCGGGTCCGGTCAGCATCGCCCCCTTGCGGATGCTGTGGCTGAACGTGAGCCCGTCCGGCCCGTTCAGGAACACCAGTGCCGCCTCACCGACCGTGTCGACCGCCGACAGGTAGGGCTGCACCATGGTGAGCCGTCCGGCCGCGCCGAGGCGGGCGGCGTGCGCCGCCGCGAGCCGCCGGTGCTCGGCGTCGCCGAGCAGGTAGCGGCCGGTGTCCCGGCTGCCGGCGCTGACCGCCGGCTTGACGACGTATTCCCCGGTGGACGGGGGCGACCAGGTGTCGGCGGGTTCCAGCCAGGTGGTGGCGACCACCGGTGCCCCACCGGCGGCCAGCTCGCGCAGGTAGCGCTTGTCGGTGTTCCAGGCCACGACGTCGGCCGGGTTGGCCAGTCCGGGCACGGTGGCCGCCCAGGCGACGAACTCGTCGCGGCGCGCGACGTAGTCCCACGGCGAACGCAGTACGGCGAGGCCGTAGCCGGCCCAGTCGACGTCGGCGTCCCAGGACACCATGTCGACGGCCACGCCCCGCCGGACCAGGGCGTCGTACGCCGGGCGGTCGTCGGGGTCCAGGTCGGGAAGTTCGGCGCAGGTGACGAAGGCGACCCGGGAGTCCCGGGCCGCCTTCAGCGGAGTATCAGATTGGATCATGGTCCCTAGCGTGACATGGCCCGGCGGCCCATCGAACGCCACAGGTCGTTGCTGGGGCGCATCTGGTCCATCAGCTCCCGCTCCCACTCGTTCTCCACCTCGACGCCAGCGGTCGCGCACGCCTGCCGGGCGACATTCGTGTCGGTGGCGAACTGGTCCCCCCAGACCCCGTCCTGCCCCACCAGCACGATCCGTGCCCCGCGCTTGCCCACGTACTCGATGACCGCCTTCGCCCCGCCGTGCTCGGCGACGAATGACTTCAAACCGGTGACGAGGCCCGCGGGGGTCTGGATCGGAGCGGTCGTCAGGGTCGTATCGGAACCATCTGCCATGACGCGAGCGTAAGCAGACCGGCAACGACACGCGCAGAAACGAGGCGGTGTTTGTGATGCCCATTACCTCGATGTTTAGGACGCCACGCCGCTGTTCTGGGTGGATTTTTCGTGACAAACCGGTTGATACCGAGTGACCAAAACGGGCACTGATTAACTCGTGTCACATGTTGGACAAGCGGGCGGAACAATCAGGCGGTTCAGCGCCGGACAGTGGCAGAACGGACAGCCTCAGAGCAGGGCGTCGAGGGCCACCGCGATGAACAACACCGTCAGGTAGGTCGTCGACCAGTGGAACAGCCGCATCGGCCGCAACGGCTCGCCCCGCCGGGAACGACCGACCAGGCGGTGCGCCTCGAGCAGGAAGATGCCGCCGAGCACCACCGCGGTCGCGCCGTAGATCGGCGACATCCCGAGCGGCCAGACGACCAGTGAGGCGGCCACGGTGAGCCAGGAGAAGAGCAGGATCTCGGCGTTGACCCGGCGGGCCGAGGCGACCACCGGCAGCATCGGGATGCTGGCCCGCGCGTAGTCGTCCTTGTATTTGATGGCCAGGGCGTAGAAGTGCGGCATCTGCCAGAAGAACACCACCGCGAACAGCGCCCACGCCGCCGGCGACAGCGACCCGGTCACCGCCGCCCAGCCGATCAGCACCGGCGCCGACCCGCACACCCCGCCCCAGAACGTGTTCATCGGCGTGGTGCGCTTGAGCCACATCGTGTAGACGAGGTCGTAGTAGGCGATCGCGCCGAGCGTCAGCAGCGTCGCCAGCCAGTTGGTGAAGACCGCCATGATCGTCACCGACACCGCGGCGAGCACCAGCCCGAAGACCAGCGCCTGCTTCGGCGCCACCACGTGGGTCGGCAGCGGCCGGCGCTTCGTCCGCCGCATCAGCTGGTCGATGTCCCGGTCGATGTAGCAGTTGAGCGCGTTGGCCGCGCCCGCCGCGAGCGAGCCGCCGACCAGCACGACGGCGACCAGCCACAGCGACGGCAGGCCACCGGCCGCCAGCATCATCGCCGGCACGGTGGTCACCAGGAGCAGTTCGACGATGCGGGGCTTGGTCAGCGAGACGTACGCCCGGACCACCCCGGCGACGTCGCGGCCCCGCGCCCGACCGGCGGGAGTGCCGTCGACGGCCGCCCCCTCCCCCGTGACCGGCCCGGCGCCGATCTGGGCACCAGACGCCCTACCGTGGACAGGGCGCTCGGTGATCATGCTCACGGATTGCCACCTTCCGGCATCGGCGCGGGAGTTCGGGGCGGCGGGGTGACCCGCAAGGTCACCGTGCCGACCGACAGCGTACGCGCCACCGTTTGCGCAGCTTGGGCCACCCGGTATAGGTGCGGCCGGTCACACCGTGTTAGGGCGTGTCGCGGCGGCGCGGCCCGCCCCGACGCGCCGGACAGGCGAGTTCGGCGTACGGATGTTTAGCCTCGCTCGATAGGGTCACGAAAGAGGGTTCCGCCCACCTGCCGAGGAGCACAAATCATCGTGGCTGCCAACCGATCCGAGCCTGCCCCACTCAACTGGTCCGAGCTGGACCGCCGGGCCGTCGACACCGCGCGGGTGTTGGCCGTCGACGCCGTCGAGAAATCCGGCAACGGCCACCCGGGCACGGCGATGAGCCTGGCACCCGTCGCATACCTGCTGTTCAACCGCGTCATGCGGCACAACCCGGCCGATCCGCACTGGGCGGGCCGGGACCGGTTCGTGCTGTCGGCCGGCCACTCCAGCCTCACCCTCTACGTCCAGCTCTTCCTCAACGGCTTCGGGCTCGGCCTGGAGGACCTCCAGTCGCTTCGGCAGTGGGGTTCACTCACCCCCGGTCACCCCGAACACGGCCACACCAACGGCGTCGAGACCACCACCGGTCCGCTCGGGCAGGGCGTCGGGAACGCGGTCGGCATGGCGATGGCGGCCCGCCGCGAACGCGGCCTGTTCGACCCCGACGCCCCGGCCGGGCAGTCCCTCTTCGACCACCACATCTGGTGCATCGCCTCCGACGGCGACATCGAGGAGGGCATCAGCCACGAGGCGAGCGCCCTCGCCGCCCACCAGCAGCTCGGCAACCTCGTCCTGATCTACGACGACAACGAGATCTCGATCGAGGACGACACCCGGATCGCCAAGAGCGAGGACGTCGCCGCCCGCTACGCGGCGTACGGCTGGCACGTGCAGACCGTCGACTGGCGGCGCGGCGACGCCGACCAGGACGACTACCACGAGGACGTCGAGGCGCTGTACGCCGCGCTGCTGGCCGCCAAGGCCGACACCGACCGGCCGTCGTTCATCGCGCTGCGCACCATCATCGGCTGGCCGGCTCCCAACAAGCGGAACACCGGCAAGATCCACGGATCGGCGCTCGGCGCCGACGAGGTCGCCGCCACCAAGAAGCTGCTCGGCTTCGACCCGGCGCAGACCTTCGCCGTCGACGACAAGGTGCTCGCCCACGCCCGCGAGGCCCTCGACCGCGGCCGGGCCGCCGCCGCGAAGTGGCAGACCGAATTCGACGCCTGGAAGAAGGCCGACGCCGAGCGGGCCGCGCTCTACCAGCGGATGTCGACGCGTACGCTGCCGGCGGGCTGGACCGACGCGCTGCCGACGTGGCCGGCGGACGCCAAGCCGATCGCCACCCGGGCCGCCTCCGGCCAGGTCCTCAACGCCCTCGCCCCGGTGCTGCCCGAGCTGTGGGGCGGCTCCGCCGACCTGGCGGAGAGCAACAACACCACCATGAAGGGCGAGCCGTCGTTCGTGCCGGCCGAGCACGCGACCAGGGAGTTCCCCGGCAACCCGTACGGCCGCACCCTGCACTTCGGCATCCGTGAGCACGCCATGGGCGCCATCCTCAACGGCATCACGCTGCACGGCGGCACCCGCCCCTACGGCGGCACCTTCCTGGTGTTCAGCGACTACATGCGCCCCGCCGTCCGGCTCGCGGCGCTGATGAAGCTGCCGGTCGTCTACGTCTGGACCCACGACTCGATCGGCCTGGGCGAGGACGGCCCGACCCACCAGCCGGTGGAGCACCTGTCGGCGCTGCGCGCGATCCCCGGCCTCGACGTGGTCCGCCCCGCCGACGCCAACGAGACCGCCTGGGCCTGGCGGCAGGCTCTCGAACACACCGACCGTCCCACCGCCCTCGCCCTCACCAGGCAGAACCTGCCGGTGCTGGACCGCACGTCGCTCGCCGGGCCGGAGGGAACCGCCAAGGGCGGCTACGTCCTGGCCGACGCGTCGAACGCCCAGCCCCAGGTCATCCTGATCGGCACCGGCTCCGAGGTCGAGCTCTGTCTCGCCGCCCGCGAGCGGCTGGAGGCCGACGGCACCCCGACCCGGGTCGTGTCGATGCCGTGCCAGGAGTGGTTCCGGGCCCAGGACGAGGCCTACCGGGAGTCGGTCCTGCCCCGCGGGGTAAAGGCACGGGTGAGCGTGGAGGCCGGGATCGCCATGTCGTGGCGGGACCTGGTCGGCGACTGCGGTGAAACGGTCAGCCTGGAGCACTACGGGGCGAGCGCGCCGTACAAGGTGCTCTACGAGCAGTTCGGGTTCACCGCCGACAACGTCGTCGCGGCCGCCCACGCGTCGCTGACCCGGGTGGGCGCCATCACCGGCACCACCACCGGCAACTGAGGGGACTGTCATGACGGACCGGCTTGCTGAACTCACCGCCACGGGCGTGGCGATCTGGCTCGACGACCTCTCCCGCAACCGGCTCAGCTCCGGGGGGCTGGACCAGCTCCGGCGCGAGAAGCACGTGGTCGGGGTCACCACCAATCCGACGATCTTCGCCAAGGCACTGGGCGACGCCGACGAGTACAACTGGCAACTGCACGACCTGGCCACCCGCGGCGTGACGGTCGAGGAGGCCGCCCGCATGCTCACCACGTACGACGTGCGGTGGGCGTGCGACGTGATGCGCCCGTCGTACGACGCGACGAACGGCGTCGACGGCCGGGTGTCGATCGAGGTGGACCCGCGGCTGGCGCACGAGACGGACAAGACCGTCGCCGAGGCCAAGGCGCTGTGGTGGCTGGTCGACCGGCCCAACCTGTTCATCAAGATCCCGGCGACCGCCGCGGGCCTGCCGGCGATCACCGCGACCCTGGCCGAGGGGATCAGCGTCAACGTCACGCTGATCTTCTCGCTCGAGCGGTACGCCGAGGTGATGGACGCCTTCCTCGCCGGCCTGGAGCAGGCGAAGGCCAACGGCCACGACCTGGCCAAGATCGGCTCGGTCGCGTCGTTCTTCGTCTCCCGGGTCGACACCGAAGTGGACAAGAGGCTCGACAAGCTCGGCTCCGACGAGGCCAAGGCGCTGAAGGGCAAGGCCGCGATCGCCAACGCCCAGCTCGCCTACCAGCGCTACAGCGAGGTCTTCTCCTCGGCCCGCTGGCAGGCGCTCGCCGACGCCGGCGCGCACCCGCAGCGTCCGCTCTGGGCCTCCACGTCGACGAAGAACCCCGACTTCCGCGACGTCATCTACGTCGAGGAACTCATCGCCCCGGGCACCGTCAACACCATGCCCGAAGCCGTCATCCACGCGTACGCCGACCACGGCGAGACCCGCGGCGACACCGTCACCGGCGCCTACGACGACGCCCGCGGCGTGCTCGACGCGCTCACCGCGAACGGCATCGACCTCGCCGACGTGGTCGCCGTACTCGAACGCGAGGGCGTGGAGAAGTTCGAGGCCAGCTGGAACGAACTGCTCGACGGCGTACGCAAGTCGCTGGACTCGGCGGCGCAGGGCGCGGCCACCCCCAACAAGGCAGCCGGAGGCAACTCGTGAGTGATCTGCTGGACGGTGGCGTCGAGGCGGCGGCGGGGCTCGCCGTCTACGGCGCCGACGCGGTCGACAAGGAGGCGCCCGCCTCCACCCGGGCCGCGCTGGTCGCCGACGGCGTACCGGGCAAGCTCGCCGCCAAGGACCCCACGCTGTGGGGCCCGGAGGCCGAGGAGGAGGCGAAGATCCGCCTCGGCTGGATCGACACCTTCAAGCGCAGCCGGGAACTGCTCCCCCAGCTCGCCGAACTACGCGCGGAACTGGGCGACCTCGACCACGTCGTACTCGCCGGGATGGGCGGGTCGTCGCTGGCGCCCGAGGTCATCGCCCGCACCCTGGGCAGGTCGCTGACCGTCCTCGACACCACCGACCCGCACCAGGTCGGCGCCGCGCTGCGCGAGCGCCTGGACCGCACCGTCGTGGTCGTCGCCAGCAAGTCCGGCTCCACCGTGGAGACCGACAGCCACCGGCGCGCCTACTGGCAGGCGTTCCTCGACGCCGGCCTGACCGAGGCCGAGGCCGGCCGGCACTTCGTCGTCGTCACCGACCCCGGCTCGCCGCTGGAGGCGACCGCGGCGCAGATGGGCGCCCACGTCGTCCTCGCCGACCCCGAGGTCGGCGGCCGCTACTCGGCGCTGACCGCGTTCGGCCTGGTCCCGTCGGCGCTGGCCGGGGTCGCCGTCGCCGACCTGCTCGACGAGGCCGACGAGTTCGCCCGCTCGCTGGCCGGCGACACCGACAACCCCGGCCTCGCCCTCGGCGCGGCACTCGGCACCGCCGCCACCGTCGGCCGCGACAAGGTCGCGCTGGTCTCCGACGGCACCGGCATCGAAGGACTCGGTGACTGGATCGAGCAACTCGTCGCCGAGTCGACCGGCAAGAGCGGCATCGGCATCCTGCCGGTCGTCGTCGAGGCCCCGGAGAGCCCGGGCGCCACCGGCGACGACGTACTCACCGTCACCACCGGCGGCGCCTGCCCGCCCGGCACCGTGCCCGGCGGCGGCGTACGCCCGCACCTGGCCGTCAACGGCCCGCTCGGCGCCCAGTTCCTGGTCTGGGAGTACGCCACCGCGGTCGCCGGCCGGGTGCTCGGCATCGACCCGTTCGACCAGCCGAACGTCACCGAGTCCAAGGACAACACCAACCGGCTGCTCGCCGCCGGCCTGCCCACCGAGACGCCCGCGTTCAGCGAGGGCGCCGTCGAGGTGTACGGCGGCACCGGCGGCACCCTCGCCGAGGTGTTGCGCGGGCTGGTCGACGGCGTCGTCGGCGACGGCTACCTCGCCGTGATGGCCTACCTCGACCGGTTCGGCGACGCCGCCGCGGCCGACGTACGCCCGCTGCTCGCCGCCGCGTCCGGCCGGCCGGTCACCTTCGGCTGGGGACCCCGGTTCCTGCACTCCACCGGGCAGTACCACAAGGGTGGGCCGCAGGTCGGGTCGTACCTCCAGATCACCGGTGCGGTCACCGACGACCTGCCGGTGCCGGGCAAGCCGTACAGCTTCGGGACGTTGCAGGCGGCGCAGGCCGCCGGCGACCGGGAGGCCCTCGCCGGCCGCGACCGGCCGCTCGTCCGGCTGCACCTGACCGACCGGGCCGCCGGCGTGGCGCAGCTCCTCGACGCCGTTCGTAACCTGCGGGGCTGACAATGGCCGGCGTGAACCCGCTACGTGATCCGCAGGATCGGCGGCTGCCGCGGATCCCCGAACCATGTGCGCTGGTCATCTTCGGGGTGACCGGCGACCTGTCCCGTAAGAAGCTCCTCCCGGCGGTCTACGACCTGGCCAACCGCGGCCTGCTGCCGCCCGGCTTCGTGGTCGCCGGCTTCGCCCGCCGCGACTGGGGCGACGGCGACTTCGAGTCGATGGCATACGAGTCGGCGAAGAAGCACGCCCGGACCCCGTGGCGGGAGGAGGTGTGGGCCCGGCTCGTCGGCAACATCAAGTTCGTCGGCGGGTCGTTCGACGACGACGCCGCGTTCGACCACCTCGTCGAAACCCTCGACGAGCTGCGCGAGACGCACGGCATCCCGGGCAACGCGGCGTTCTACTTCTCCATCCCGCCGGCCGCGTTCCCGGTCGTGCTCAAGCAGCTCGCCCGCACCGGCCTGGCCGACAACGCCAAGTCCGGCGGCTGGCGGCGGGTCGTGGTGGAGAAGCCGTTCGGGTTCGACCTGCCGTCGGCGAAGGCCCTCAACGACCTGGTCGACGACGTCTTCACCCGCGACGACGTCTTCCGGATCGACCACTACCTGGGCAAGGAGACGGTGCAGAACATCCTTGCGCTGCGCTTCGCCAACAACCTCTTCGAGCCGCTGTGGAACTCCCGGCACGTCGACTCGGTGCAGATCACCATGGCCGAGGACGTCGGGATCGGCACCCGGGCCGGGTTCTACGACACCGCGGGTGCCGCCCGCGACGTGCTCCAGAACCACCTGCTCCAGCTGCTGGCCCTGGTCGCGATGGAGGAGCCGACCAGCTTCGACGCCGCCGAGATCAGGACCGAGAAGCTGAAGGTGCTGAAGGCGATCGCGCTGCCCGAGGACGTCGCCACCGGCACCGTACGCGGCCAGTACCTGCCCGGCTGGGTCGCCGGTGAACGGGCCGTCGGCTACCTCGACGAGAACGACGTGCCGAAGGACTCCACCACCGAGACGTACGTCGCGGTACGGCTCGGCATCCAGAACCGGCGCTGGGCCGGGGTGCCGTTCTACATCCGGTGCGGCAAGCGGCTCCCCCGCCGCGTCACCGAGGTCGCCATCATGTTCAAGAAGGCGCCCCACCTGCCGTTCAACCCGGCCGACGTCGAACTGCTCGGGCACAACCAGCTCGTCATCCGGGTCCAGCCCGACGAGGGTGTCGTGCTCAAGTTCGGTTCCAAGGTGCCGGGCACCACGATGGAGCTGCGCGACATCGCCATGGACTTCCAGTACGGCGAGGCGTTCACCGAACAGAGCCCGGAGGCGTACGAGCGGCTGGTGCTCGACGTGCTGATCGGCGACCGCACCCTGTTCCCGGACGCCGCCGAGGTCGAGCAGAGCTGGGCCGTGGTCGACCCGCTGGAGCAGGCGTGGGAGGGCACCAAGCCGGAGCCGTACCGGTCCGGCGAGTGGGGGCCGCGGGCCGCCGACGAGATGCTGGCCCGCGACGGCCGGTCCTGGCGGCGGGCATGACCGGCCGGGCGTCGGACGTGACCGGGCCGGTGTCGGGCGTGACCGAGGCGACCTGGAGGAACCCGTGATCGGGCTGTGGGACACCACCGGCAACGAGGTGGTGAAGGCGCTCGCCGCCGAACGGCGCAGCGCGGGCGGCGTCGCCAGCGGCATGGCGCTGACCCTGATCGTGGTCGTCGACGAGAAGCGGGTCCGCGAGGCGGAGGCGGCGGCGACCATCGCCGCCGCCGCCCACCCGTGCCGGCTGCTGGTCGTCGTCCGCTCCGACATCAACGGCGAACGGAACCGGCTCGACGCCGAGATCGTCGTCGGCGGCCGTCTCGGCCCCTGCGAGGCCGTCGTCATGCGGATGTCCGGCCGGCTGGCCCTGCACGCCGAGTCGGTCGTGATGCCGCTGCTGGTGCCGGACGTACCGGTGGTCACCTGGTGGCACAGCGAGCCGCCGGACGAGATCGCCACCGACTTCCTCGGCATCGTCGCCGACCGGCGGATCACCGACACGGCGCAGGCGGTGAACCCGGTCGAGGCGCTGCACCGGCGGGCGGCCGACTACGCGCCGGGCGACACCGACCTGGCCTGGACCCGGATCACGCCGTGGCGCACCCTGGTCGCCGGGGCGTTCGACACGACCGCGGCCGAGGTGACCGAGGCCACCATCACCGCACCGCCGACCGACCCGACGGCGGCGCTGATGTCCGGCTGGCTGAAGGCCCGGCTGGGCATCTCCCCCACGTTGCGGGAGACGACGGAGTTTCCCCGCATGCGCTCGGTCGAGCTGCGCTGCGCCAACGGCGACGAGCTGGAACTGGTCCGCGACGGCGGCATGGCGACGTTCCGGCGTACCGGCCAGAACGAGCGGCAACTTCCGCTGGTCCGTCGCCCGCTCGGCGACGAACTGGCCGAGGAACTGCGCCGGCTCGACGCCGACCAGATCTACTCGCAGTCGCTGGAGGCGATGGCCGGCGAATCGGGCCTCGAGGAGCGGCCGGCGCAGCGGGTGCACGTGTGGCGCGATCCGATCACCGCGAAGCGGGCCGAGGCGCAGATGGGTGCGCACGCCGGTCCGGGTGGGTCGGCCGGGTGAGCGGGCCGGAGCCGGAGGTGCCGATGGCCGGCGTACGCCGGAACGTGCTCGGCGACCGGGACGAACTGGTCCGGGTCGTCGCCACGCGGCTGGTCGAGACGCTGGCCGGGGCGCAGGCGGCCCGGGGCGCGGCGTCGGTGGTGCTCACCGGCGGCCGGGTCGCCGCCGACATCTACCGCACGGTCCGTGACCTGTCCGACCGGGACCGCGTCGACTGGTCCAGGGTCGACGTGTGGTGGGGCGACGAGCGCTTCCTGCCGGCCGGCCACCCCGACCGCAACGAGACCCAGGCCCGGGCGGCGCTGCTCGACGCGCTGCCCCTCGACCCGGCCCGGGTGCATCCGATGCCCGCCGACGACGGGCCGGACGGACCCGACCCGCAGGCGGCGGCCCAGCGGTACGGGCAGGCCCTCGCCGCGGCCGCCGGTCCGGACGGCGACCTGCCACGGTTCGACGTACTGCTGCTCGGGGTCGGTGAGGACGGGCACGTCGCGTCGGTGTTCCCCGGCCATCCGGTCACCGGTGCGACCGAGCCGGTGGCCGCCGTCCGGGACAGCCCGAAGCCGCCGCCGGTGCGGATCACCCTCACCCTGCCGGCGATCAACACCGCCGGCGAGGTGTGGCTGGTCGCGGCCGGTGCCGACAAGGCCGGCGCGGTACGGCTGGCCCTGACCGAGTCCGGCACCGCCGCGCCCCCGGCCGACGCCGGGCCGGACGGCTGGGCGGGGCCGGCGGGGCCGCTGCCCGCGGCGGCCGTCCACGGCGTCGACCGCACCCGCTGGTTCCTGGACGCCGAAGCGGCCCCGTCCACCGGCTGACGGGGCGGAGTGGATCAGGCTTCGCCGCGGCGTCGGCGCAGGGCGGCCAGGGCCTCGGCGAGGATCGCCGCGCCGTCGGCTTCGCTGCGCCGCTCCTTCACGTATGCCAGGTGCGACTTGTAGGGCTCGGGCCGCGCCGGCCCCGGCGGGTTGTCGGCGTCGAGGCCGCCCGGCTGCCCGCAGCGGGGGCAGTCCCAGGTGGCCGGCGGCGGCACGTCGGCCGCGAGCAGGATCGGGTTGGCGTGCCCGCCGGCACACCAGTAGGTGACCGACCGGCGGGGTGCGGGTTCACCGCGCTCGATCGGTCGCATCGGACCGGATCCGATCCGGACACCCCGGATGGCGCTGCCACTGGCCACGGTCGTTCGCTCCTGTCGTCGGGTGCGGTGCCACCGGACGGCGGCGCGACACGATGGAGCGCGACGTGCGGCCGCCGGACCCGAGCGGCAACGGACGATCGGCCGCCAAGAATTCGGCGCGCGGACCGCAGTGCGGTCCGCGCGCCGAGTCTACGACTGTTCGCGGCTCAGGAGGCGCCCGTGTTCATGGCGAGCTTGAGCCAGAGGCCGAGCCCGACGATGCAGGCGAACCACACGATGCCGACGAGAACCGTGTAGCGGTCGAGGTTCTTCTCCGCGACCGACGACCCGGCCAGGCTGGAACTGACACCGCCGCCGAACATGCTCGACAGACCGCCACCCTTACCGCGGTGCAGCAGGATCAGCAGGGTGAGCAGGGCGCTCGTGATGACCAGCAACACGATCAACGTGTATGCGAACGCGATCGGCATAGTTAGGTCAGTCCTCTCGATTACGGGGCCGCGCCAAGGATAGCGGTAGGACCGCGATCATGTGCACCGGGTACGGATCGACCCCTCGCCACCGTCCTGGTGACGAGGGGTCGACGACCGGCTACCGGGAGACGTGCTCCGGGAAGCGAACGATCTTGGCGAACTCGTCGGCGTCGAGACTCGCCCCGCCGATCAGCGCGCCGTCGACGTCCGGCTTCGCCATGATGCCGGCGATGTTCGACGACTTCACCGAACCGCCGTAGAGCACCCGGGTCCGCTCGCCGGTCTCCTTGCCGAACCGCTCGGCGACCCGCTCGCGGACCGCCCCGCAGACCTCCTGGGCGTCTTCCGGGGTCGCCGTCTTGCCGGTGCCGATCGCCCAGACCGGCTCGTACGCGATGACGACCTTCTCGACCTGCTCGGCGCTGAGCCCCTTCAGGGCCGCGTCGAGCTGATCGCTGCAGTGCGCGACGTGGCCGGCCGCCTCGCGGACCTCCAGACCCTCGCCGACGCAGAGGATCGGCGCGAGGCCGTGGGCCAGCGCCGCGGCGACCTTGGCGTTGACGGCCGCGTCGTCCTCGTGGTGGTAGGCCCGCCGCTCGGAGTGCCCGACGACGACGTACTGGCAGCCGAGGCGGGCGAGCATCGGGCCGGAGATGTCACCGGTGTAGGCCCCGGACGCGTACGGCGACAGGTCCTGGGCGCCGTACCCGATCAGGAGCTTGTCGCCGTCGATCAGCGTCTGCACACTGCGCAGGTCGGTGAACGGCGGCAGCACCACCGTCTCGACCTCGGTCAGCTGCTTCTCGTTGAGACTGAACGCCAACTTCTGGACCAGCGCGATCGCTTCCAGGTGGTTGAGGTTCATCTTCCAGTTGCCGGCCATCAACGGCCGGCGGACAGTGTCAGCCACCGAGCTACCCTTCCAGCGCCGCGATGCCCGGGAGGATCTTGCCCTCCAGGTATTCCAGCGAGGCACCCCCGCCGGTCGAGATGTGTCCGAACGCGGACTCGTCGAGTCCGAGGGTGCGTACGGCCGCCGCCGAGTCGCCGCCGCCGACGACCGTGAACCCGTCGACCTCGGTGATCGCCTCGGCGACGCCCCGGGTGCCGGCCGCGAACGGCTCCAGCTCGAACACGCCCATCGGCCCGTTCCAGAAGACCGTGCGGGCGCCGCCGATCGCCTCGGCGAAGAGGCTGACACTGCGCGGGCCGATGTCCAGCCCCATCCGGTTGGCCGGGATGGTGGCGGCGTCGACGACGGTCCGCTCCGCGTCGGCCGAGAACGCCGTGGCCGCGACCACGTCGACCGGCAGCACGATCCGGTTGCCGGCACGCTCCAGCAGGTCCCGGCAGATCTCGACGCGGTCCTCCTCCAGCAGCGACTGGCCCACCTCGTAGCCCTGCGCCTTGAGGAACGTGAAGCACATGCCGCCGCCGACCAGCAGCCGGTCGACCTTCGGCAGCAGCGACTCGATCACCGCCAGCTTGTCGGAGACCTTCGAGCCGCCGAGCACGACCACGTACGGCCGCTCCGGGTCGCCGGTCAGCTTGGCCAGCACCTCGACCTCGCGCAGCACCAGCCGGCCGGCGAAGTGCGGCAGCCGCTCCGGTACGTCGTAAACGCTGGCGTGCCTGCGGTGCACGGCACCGAAGGCGTCGTCGACGTACGCGTCCGCGAACGCGGCGAGCTGGTCGGCGAACGCGCCCCGCTCGGCGTCGTCCTTGCTGGTCTCCCCCGGGTTGAACCGCAGGTTCTCCAGCAGCGCCACCTGCCCGCCGGTCAGCGCGCCGACCGCGGCCCGCGCCGACTCGCCGACGGTGTCCTCGGCGAAGACCACCTGGGAGCCGAGCAGGTCACCGAGCCGGGTCGCCACCGGCGCCAGGCTGTATTTCGGGTCCGGCGCGCCCTTGGGCCGCCCCAGGTGCGAGACCACGACCACGGCCGCACCGGCGTCGCGCAGCGCGGTGACCGTCGGCAGCACCGCCCGGATCCGGCCGTCGTCGGAGATGACGCCCGGATGCTCCTTCTCGAACGGGACGTTCAGGTCGGCGCGTACGAGTACGCGCCGACCCGACACACCCTCGGCGAGAAGATCATCGAGGGTACGGATGCTCACAGGGACGAACCCACCAGCTTGACCAGGTCGACCAGGCGGTTCGAGTAGCCCCACTCGTTGTCGTACCAGCCGACGACCTTGACCTGGTCGCCGATCCGCTTGGTGAGGCCGGCGTCGAAGATGCAGGAGGCCGGGTCGGTGACGATGTCGCTGGAGACGATCTCGTCCTCGGTGTAGACCAGGATGCCCTTGAGCGGGCCCTCGGCGGCGGCCTTGAGCGCGGCGTTGACGTCCTCGACCGACGCCTCACGCGACAGCGTGACGGTCAGGTCGGTGGCCGAGCCGGTCGGGATCGGCACCCGCAGCGCGTAGCCGTCCAGCTTGCCCTTCAGCTCCGGCAGCACCAGGCTGACGGCCTTGGCCGCACCGGTCGAGGTCGGCACGATGTTCAGCGCCGCCGCGCGGGCCCGGCGCAGGTCCTTGTGCGGGCCGTCCTGGAGGTTCTGGTCCTGGGTGTACGCGTGGATGGTGGTCATCAGGCCACGCTCGATGCCGAACGTGTCGTTGAGCACCTTGGCCATCGGCGCGAGGCAGTTGGTGGTGCACGACGCGTTGGAGATGATCGAGTGCTGCGCGGGGTCGTAGGTGTCCTGGTTGACACCCATGACGACCGTCACGTCCTCGTTCTTGGCGGGGGCCGAGATGATGACCTTCTTCGCGCCGCCGTCGATGTGCGCCCGGGCCTTGTTGGCGTCGGTGAAGAAGCCGGTCGACTCGACGACCACGTCGACACCGAGGTCGCCCCAGGGCAGCTTGCCCGGGTCCTTCTCCTCGAAGACCTTGACGGTGTGGCCACCGACGGTGATCTCGTCCGCGGTCGCCTTCACCTCCTGCGGGAAGCGGCCGAGGATGCTGTCGTACTTGAGCAGGTGGGCGAGCGTCGCGTTGTCGGTCAGGTCGTTGGCGGCGACGATCTCGATGTCGGCGCCCGACGCGGACACCGCCCGGAAGAAGTTGCGGCCGATGCGGCCGAAGCCGTTGATGCCAACCCGGATGGTCACAGGTTCCATCTCCTCGCATTCTGGTCCGCCGGGAAAGCCCGTGACCGGCGGAAATTCTGTGCGCCGACCGTCCGCGGTCGGCCGCCGAAGGTCACCCCGGCCGCCCCGCCACGCCTCTGGAAGAAGCTCTGACCGCCCGAGGCGGTGCGTGCGGCGGGTTGGGCCGGGTGCCGGCCCCGTCGCCGTACGCTGCGACCCTATCCGAGCGCTGTCCGTCGTGGTGCGTCGGGGCGGAAACCGCCCCGGTCGGTGCTCAGACGACCATCATGTCCGGTGTGACGGCCGCCTCGGTGTCGGGGATGCCCAGGTCACGCGCCCGCTTGTCGGCCAGGGCGAGCAGCCGGCGGATGCGCCCTGCGATGGCGTCCTTGGTCAGCGGCGGGTCGGCGAGCGCGCCCAGCTCCTCCAGCGACGCCTGCCGGTGCTCCAGCCGCAGCTGGCCGGCCGACGTCAGGTGGTTGGGGGCGTCGTCGGCGAGGATCTCCAGGGCCCGGGTCACCCGGGCCGCCGCCGCGACCGCCGCCCGCGCCGAACGGCGCAGGTTGGCGTCGTCGAAGTTGGCCAGCCGGTTCGCGGTCGCCCGCACCTCCCGGCGTACCCGGCGCTCCTCCCAGGCGAGCACGCTGGAGTGCGCGCCGATCCGGGTGAGCAGCGCGGCGATCGCGTCACCGTCCTTGACCACGACCCGGTCGACACCGCGCACCTCGCGGTATTTCGCGGTGACCCCGATCCGGCGGGCGGCGCCGACCAGGGCCAGCGCCGACTCCGGCCCCGGGCAGGTGATCTCCAGGGCGCAGGACCGGCCGGGCTCGGTCAGCGAGCCGTGCGCCATGAACGCCCCCCGCCAGGCCGCCACCGCGCAGCACACGCTGGCCGACACCACGTGCGGCGGCAGGCCGCGCACCGGACGCCCGCGCACGTCGAGCAGCCCGGTCTGGCGGGCCAGCGCCTCGCCGTCCTTGACCACCCGCACGATGTAGTGGCTGCTCTTGCGCAGTCCACCGGACGCCAGCACGTGGATCTCGCTCGGGTAGCCGTAGACCTCGGCCACCTCGCGGCGCAGCCGCCGGGCGACGGCGCCGGTGTCCAGCTCGGCCTCCACGACGACCCGGCCGGAGACGATGTGCAGGCCCCCCGCGAAGCGCAGCAGGGCGGCCATCTCCGCCCGGCGGCAGCAGGGTTTGGGTACGTCGACCCGGCTCAGCTCGTCCTTGACCGAAGCGGTCATCGCCATTTTCTCACGTCACCTCGTGGCCGGTTCCGGCTTGCTGCCGGTGTTTTCGTACGTGCTTAACGAGCGGAACCCAGTACGGGAACCAGTGCGGCCGCCAATGCGGCCGGATCGTGTCGGGGGCCGCCGTCGGAGACCGCCACCGGGGCGAGTAACAGCCGCGCACCCAGCGATTCTGCCGCACGATTGACCGGTTCGGGGTCACCTACGGCTTTCCCGTCCGCGATAACCGTGTCAACTGCCAACTCCGGAAGGTACCGGTGCAGGGCCGCCAGGTGCCCGGCGACCGAAAGGCCGTCGGTCTCCAGTTCGGCGGCCAGGTTGAGGGTCACCAGCCGCCGGGCCGGGCTGGCCACGATCGCGGCGGCGAGTTCGGGCACCAGCAGATGCGGGATCACACTGGTGTACCAGCTTCCCGGGCCGAAGATCAACCAGTCCGCGTCGGCCACCGCCGCCAGCGCCTGCGGGCAGGCCGCCGGCGCGCCGGGGGTCAGGCGTACGGTCTCCACCCGGCCGGTGGTGACGGCGACCTCGTGCTGGCCGTGGACCGTGACCAGCTCGTCGGGGCGGGCCGGGTCGAGCCCCCGTACGTCGGCCTCGATCTCCACCCGGTCGCAGGACATCGGCAGCACCCGGCCGGCCGCGTCCAGCATCCGGGCCGCGTGGTCGAGCGCGGCCACCGGGTCGCCGAGCAGCTCCATCAGCCCGCACAGCACCAGGTTCCCGACCGCGTGCCCGACCAGCGGGTCGTCGGGCTGACCCGCCGGAACCGGGGTGAACCGGTGCTGGAAAAGGTCGGCACTGCGGCGCGTCCGCGGGGTGTCGGCGGCCAGCGCGACGAGCGCCTGCCGCAGGTCGCCGGGAGGCAGCGAGCCACGGTCGGTACGCAGCCGCCCGCTCGACCCGCCGTCGTCGCCGACCGTCACCACGGCGGTGATGTCGAGATCGAGCCGGCACTGCCGCAGCGCCCGTAACGAGGCGGCCAGCCCGTGCCCGCCGCCGAAGGCGACGACCCGGACCGGACCCGGTCCGCCGGACGCCCCCGGTCCCGGCCCCCTCACTCGCGCCCCAGGTCACGGTGTTGCGGGTTGGCCGAAAGCCAGGCCAGCCGCAGCCGGGCGGCCAGCTCCTCGGCGATGGCGACGCTGCGGTGCTTCCCGCCGGTGCACCCGACGGCGACCGTCAGGTAGCGCTTGCCCTCCCGCTCGAACCCCGCGGCGGTGGAGCTGATCAGCCCGGCGTACGCCTCGATGAACGAGATCGCGCCATCCTGGCCGAGCACGTAGTCGCTGACGTCGGCGTCCCGGCCGGTGTGCTCGCGCAACTCCGGCACCCAGTAGGGGTTCGGCAGGAAACGCGCGTCGAGCACGAAATCGGCGTCGGGCGGCAGGCCGTACTTGAACCCGAAGGACAGCACGGTCACCCGCAGCCGGCGGGCGTCCTCGCCGCCGAACAGCTCCTCGACCCGGCGGCGGAGCTGGTTGACGTTGAGATGGCTGGTGTCGATGATCACGTCGGCCTGGTCGCGGGCCTCCTCGAGCAGCTTGCGCTCGGCGGTGATGCCGTCGACCAGCCGTCCTTCGCCCTGCAACGGATGCGACCGCCGGACGCTCTCGAAGCGGCGGATCAGCACCTCGTCGTCGGCGTCGACGAAGACCACCCGGGGCTGGAAGCCCCGCTCCCGCAGCGCCTCGATGGCACCGGCGAGATCGGTGGAGAAGGCCCGGCTGCGTACGTCCAGCACCATCGCGGTCTGCCGGGCGGCCCCACCGGCGGCGTACGCCAGCTCGGCCATCTCGAGCATCAGTGCCTGGGGAAGGTTGTCGACGACGTAGAAGCCGACGTTCTCCAGGGCGCGGGCCACGGTGCTGCGGCCGCCGCCGGAGACACCGGTGACCACCACCAGCCTGGTGTCCGACCGGGTGGCCCCGGGTCCGCTGTCGCTGCGTTCGCTCACGTCGCCTCCTCGCTGCGCTCGGCGGCGCCGTGCCAGAACCTGAACCTGATGGTTCGCTCGCTGGGCTCGCTCACACCGCCCCCTCGCTGCGCTCGGCGGCGCCGTGCCAAGACCTGAACCTGATGGTTCCGCTCGCTCACACCGACCCCTCGCTGCGCTCGGCGGCGCCGTGCCGGGCACGGAGCCCAATGGTTCGCTCGCTCACGATCTCCCCGTCGCGTACGGGCGGCCCGTCGGGCCGCTCGACCAGAATCCGATCCTAGGCGTCGTCACGCCGCACGGCCGGTCCGGACCCGGCGCCGCGCGTGCCGTCCGGGCCGGCGCCGGCGTCGTCACCCGGCCCGCCGGCGGCCGTCGCGGCCGGGCCGGCGACGGCGTCCGGGCCGGCATCCGCCCGGGCGTCCGGTACGGGCGGCGGGGCCGGCTCGTCGCCGAGGGCCGCGAGAATCGCCTCGGCGGTGCGCGGGCCGACCCCCGGCACCTCGGTGATCTCCTCGACCGTCGCGGACGACAGGCGCTTCAGCGAACCGAAGTGGCGCAGCAACGCCTTGCGGCGTACCTCGCCGAGGCCGGGCACCCCGTCCAGGCCCGAGGCGGTCATCCGCTTGGAGCGGCGCTGGCGGTGGTAGGCGATAGCGAACCGGTGCGCCTCGTCGCGGATCCGCTGGAGCAGGTAGAGCGCCTCGGAGGTGCGCGGCAGGATCACCGGGAAGTCGTCGTCGGGCAGCCACACCTCCTCCAGCCGCTTGGCCAGCCCGCACAGGGCGACGTCGTCGATGCCCAGCTCGGCCAGGACCCGGGCGACGACGGCGACCTGCGGCTGCCCGCCGTCGACGACCACGAGCTGCGGCGGGTAGGCGAACCGTCGCGGCCGGCCGGTGGTCGGGTCGAGCAGGCTGCCGGCCGGCCCCCCGTCCGGGCCGCCATCCGGCGCGCTCTCCGCCGGCACCCCGGCGCCCACCGCGGCGTCGGCGCCCACCGCGGCGTCGGCCGCGACCGGGCCGCCGGACAGGCCGGGCCGGTCCGGGGCGGCGGCACCGGCCGGGGTCGCGCTGCCGGCCGGTATCTCCTCACTGGTCGCGTCGAGGTAGCGGCTGAACCGCCGGCGCAGCACCTCGGCCATCGCGGACAGGTCGTCGGTCGCGCCACGGACGGCGAACCGGCGGTATTCACTCTTGCGGGGCAGCCCGTCCTCGAAGACGACCATGCTGGCGACCACGTCGGTGCCCTGGATCTGCGAGACGTCGAAGCACTCGATCCGCAGCGGCGCGGTCTCCATGCCCAGCGCCTCGGCGAGTTCGTCGAGGGCCTTGCCACGGGTGGTCAGGTCGCCGGCCCGCTTCAGCTTGTGCCGGACCAGCGCCTCGGCGGCGTTACGGCCCACCGTCTCCAGCAGGGCTTTCTTGTCACCGCGCTGCGGCACCCGCAGGCTGACCCGGCTGCCCCGGTGGTCGGACAGCCATTCGGTGAGCGCCTCGGCGTCGCCGGGCAGGGCCGGCACCAGCAACTCCCGGGGCACGTCGGCCTCACCGTGCTGGCCGCCGTAGACCTGGGTGCAGAAGTAGTGCACCAGGTCACCGGTGGTCAGGTCCTCGACCTTCTCCACCACCCAGCCGCGCTGGCCGCGGACGCGGCCGCCGCGCACGTGGAAGACCTGGACGGCCGCCTCCAGCGGGTCCTCGGCGAACGCCACCACGTCGGCGTCGGTGCCGTCACCGAACACCACGGTCTGCTTCTCCATCGCCCGGCGCAGCGCGGCGAGGTCGTCCCGCAGCCGGGCCGCCTGCTCGAACTCCAGCCGCTCGCTGGCCTGCGACATCTCGCGTTCGAGCCGGCGGACCATGGTGTCGGTGCGCCCGGCCATGAAGTCGCAGAACCGGTCGACGATCTCGCGATGCTCGTCGGCACCGACCTGGCCGACGCACGGCGCGGAGCACTTGCCGATGTAGCCGAGCAGGCACGGCCGGCCGGCCTGGCCGGCCGCCTTGAAGACCCCGGAGGAACAGGTGCGGGCCGGGAAGACCCGCAGCAGCAGGTCGAGCGTCTCGCGGATCGCCCAGGCGTGCGAGTACGGCCCGAAGTAGCGCACGCCCTTGCGCTTCTCGCCGCGCATCACCTGCAGCCGGGGAAACTCCTCGCCGACGGTGACGGCGAGGTAGGGGTAGGACTTGTCGTCGCGGTACTTGACGTTGAACCGCGGGTCGAACTCCTTGATCCAGGTGTATTCGAGCTGGAGCGCCTCGACCTCGCCGCTGACGATGACCCAGTCGACCGACGAGGCCGTCGTCACCATCTGCTGAGTGCGCTGGTGCAGGTGCCAGGGGTCGGTGAAGTAGGAGTTGAGGCGGCTGCGCAGGTTCTTCGCCTTGCCGACGTAGATGACCCGGCCGCCGGGATCGTAGAAGCGGTAGACCCCCGGCGCCTCGGGAATCGTCCCCGGGGCGGGGCGGTAGGTCGAGGGGTCAGCCACGGCGGCAAGCCTAGCCCGTACCCCCGACAGGACCCGGTCGACGGACCGGACCCGGCGGGCGGGACGACCCGGAGGCGCCGCGCGGGGCGCCGGTCGGCGCCCCGCCGCGACGCCGGTCGTCAGCCCAGGACGATGTTGTCGCCCTGGACGGTGACCGTCTTGCTCTGCAGCGGCGCGGTGGCCGGGCCGCCCTGCGGCGCGCCGTCCTCGATCGAGAACCGGCTGTTGTGGCAGGTGCAGTTGATCATGCCGCCCTCGATCCGGCTGACCGGGCACTGCTGGTGGGTGCAGATCGAACTGAACGCCTTGAAGTCACCCGCCGTCGGCTGGGTCACCACGACCTGCTGGGCGGCGAAGATGACCCCGCCGCCGACCGGTACGTCGGCGGTCGAACCCAGGGTGACGCCGCCGCCGGTGTCGCCGCCGCCGGTCGGTGCGGTGCCGGGCGTGGACGTGCCGCCGTCCGGGGACCCGTCGTCACCGCCGCAGGCGGCCAGTACGACGGTCGCGCCGACCGCGCCGGCACCCGCGAACAGCGAACGGCGGGTGGTGCTGCCCGGCCCGGTCACGACCTGGTCCTCACTCATGCGAAGCCCTTCCTGTCTGCTGGTGGGCCATGGATCTTCCACGACCCACCAGAAGGCACGGAATCGAACCGGCGCTGGTTCAGCCGCGGGTCCGGGTGGCCGCCTTGCGGGGGGCGCGGGTCTTGGGCGCGGTGCCGCCGGACCCCGCCTCGCCGTCGGTCCCACCGGCCTCCGCGCCGGCCGTACCCGCGGACTTCGCGGACTTCGCGGTCTTCGCGGCGGTCGCCCTGGCGGTCTTCGTGGCCGGGCCGGTGGCTTTCGTGGCCGGGCCGGTGGCCTTCGCGCCGGTGGACCGGCCGTTGGCCTTCGCCGCCCGGGCGACCGCCGACGCGCCGCCGTCGGGCTCGCCGGTCAGGCCGAGCACCGGGCGCAGGAACTGGCCGGTGTGGCTGTCGGCCACCTCGGCCAACTCCTCCGGGGTGCCGGCGGCCAGCATCGTGCCGCCGCGGTGGCCGCCCTCGGGTCCCATGTCGATCAACCAGTCGGCGGACTTGATCACGTCGAGGTTGTGCTCGATGACGATGACCGTGTTGCCCTTGTCGACCAGCCCGTCGAGGACCTTGAGCAGCTTGCGGATGTCCTCGAAGTGCAGGCCCGTGGTCGGCTCGTCGAGCACGTAGACGGTCCGGCCGCTGGAACGCTTCTGCAACTCGGAGGCGAGCTTGACGCGCTGCGCCTCACCGCCGGACAGGGTCGGCGCGGGCTGGCCGAGGCGGACGTAGCCCAGGCCGACGTCGACCAGGGTCTTGAGGTGCCGGTGGATGGCCGGGATGGCGGCGAAGAACTCGGCCGCCTCCTCGATCGGCATCTCCAGCACCTCGGAGATGGTCCGGCCCTTGTAGTGGACCTCCAGCGTCTCCCGGTTGTAGCGGGCGCCCTTGCAGACCTCGCACGGAACGTAGACGTCGGGCAGGAAGTTCATCTCGATCTTGATGGTGCCGTCGCCCGAGCACGCCTCGCAGCGCCCGCCCTTGACGTTGAACGAGAACCGGCCGGGGCCGTATCCGCGTACCTTCGCCTCGGTGGTCTCGGCGAACAGCTTGCGTACGTGGTCGAAGACACCGGTGTAGGTGGCCGGGTTCGAGCGCGGCGTACGCCCGATCGGCGACTGGTCGACGCCGACGACCTTGTCGACGTGTTCGAGGCCGCTGACCCGGGTGTGCCGGCCGGGCACCAGCCGGGCCCGGTTGAGCTGGTTGGCGAGCACCGTGTAGAGGATGTCGTTGACCAGCGTCGACTTGCCCGACCCGCTGAGCCCGGTGACGGCGATGAACTGCCCGAGCGGGAAGCTGACGGTCAGGTTCTTCAGGTTGTGCTCACGGGCACCGTGCACGACCAGCTCGCGGCCGGCGGTCTGCGGGCGGCGGGTGGCCGGCGTCACGATCGCCTTCCGCCCGGACAGGTAGGCGCCGGTCAGCGACTCCTCGTTGGCGAACAGGTCGTCCACCGAGCCGCTGTGCACGATCCGGCCACCGTGCTCGCCGGCGCCCGGGCCGATGTCCACGATCCAGTCGGCGGCCCGGATGGTGTCCTCGTCGTGCTCGACGACGATCAGCGTGTTGCCCAGCCCGCGCAGGCGTACGAGGGTCTCGATCAGGCGCTGGTTGTCCCGCTGGTGCAGCCCGATCGACGGCTCGTCGAGCACGTAGAGCACGCCGACCAGGCCGGAGCCGATCTGGGTGGCGAGCCGGATCCGCTGCGCCTCGCCGCCGGAGAGCGTGCCGGCGCCCCGGTCGAGCGACAGGTAGTCGAGCCCGACGTCGACCAGGAACCGCAGCCGGGCGTTGATCTCCTTGAGCACCCGCTCGGCGATCATCTTCTGCCGGTCGGTGAGGACCAGGTCGCCGAGCAGGTCGGCGCACTCGCCGACCGACAGGTTGGTGACCTCGGCGATGTTCTTGCCGGCCAGGGTCACCGCGAGGACCTCCGGCTTGAGCCGGGTGCCGCCGCAGGTGCCGCACGGCACGTCGCGCATGAAGCCCTCGTAGCGGTCGCGGGACCAGTCCGACTCGGTGTCGGAGTGCCGCCGCTCGATCCACTGCACCACGCCCTCGAAGCCGGTGTAGTAGGAACGTTCCCGGCCGTACTTGTTGCGGTAGCGGACGTGGACCTGGTCCTCGGAGCCGTACATGATCGTCTTCTGGGCCCGGGACGGCAGCTTGCGCCACGGGGTGTCGAGGTCGAAGTGCTCGGCGTCACCGAGGGCCTCGAGCAGGCGCAGGAAGTATTCGAGGGTGTGCCCGCCGCTCCACGGCGCGATGGCCCCCTCGCGCAGGGTGCGCTCCGGGTCGGGTACGACCAGGTCGGCGTCGACCTCCTTCTTGGTGCCGAGGCCGGTGCACTCGGGGCAGGCGCCGTACGGCGCGTTGAAGGAGAAGACCCGGGGTTCGAGGTCCTCGATCGCCAGTGGGTGGTCGTTGGGGCAGGCCAGGTGCTCGGAGAAGCGCCGTTCGCGGTTGGGGTCGTCGTCGGCCAGGTCGACGAAGTCGAGCAGCACGATGCCGCCGGCCAGCGCGAGCGCCGACTCGACCGAGTCGGTCAGCCGCTGCTTGGCGCCGGCCTTGACGGTGAGCCGGTCGACCACCACCTCGATGGTGTGCTTCTCCTGCTTCTTGAGCTTGGGTGGCTCGCTGAGCGGGTGCACGACGCCGTCGACCCGGGCCCGGGCATAGCCCTTGGCCTGCAGTTCGGCGAAGAGGTCGACGTATTCGCCCTTGCGTCCGCGCACGACCGGGGCGAGCACCATGAACCGGGTGCCCTCCGTCATGGCGAGGACCCGGTCGACGATCTGTTGCGGGCTCTGCTTGGAGATCCGCTCGCCGCAGACCGGGCAGTGCGGCTCGCCGACCCGGGCGAAGAGCAGTCGCAGGTAGTCGTAGACCTCGGTGATGGTGCCCACGGTCGAGCGGGGGTTGCGCGAGGTCGACTTCTGGTCGATGGAGACCGCGGGGCTGAGCCCCTCGATGAAGTCGACGTCCGGCTTGTCCATCTGGCCGAGGAACTGCCGGGCGTACGACGACAGCGACTCGACGTAGCGGCGCTGCCCCTCGGCGAAGATCGTGTCGAACGCGAGACTGGACTTGCCCGAGCCGGACAGCCCGGTGAACACGATCATCGCGTCCCGCGGCAGGTCGAGGTTGACGTCGCGCAGGTTGTGCTCGCGCGCGCCGCGGATGATCAGTCGGTCGGCCACTGTCCGCCCACTCCCAGTTGCAATATAAGGGGATCTGTCCGGGGCACCGGCACAGTAACGATGCCGTCACTCATCGACTTGATCTCGTCGACACCTGATTCCATCGACGGCTGATCTCATCGACGCTGATGCCCGCCGGTCGTAGATGCCAACGACACAGAAACGTCGCGGCTACTGTATCCGCGGGGTATGACAGTTTTCCCCTCCCCCGAATTCCCGCGACCCGCCCCACACCCCCGACACCAGGTCACCGGGGGCGGCGGCGCCACGGACGGCCGGTGCCGGCGACCGCGACCGACGCGCCGGCCGGGGCCGCCGGCCAGAGGCCGACGGCTAGGGGCGGGCACCCCCGGCCCGCTGGTCCCGGTCGATCCGCTTCCACCTGGCCCGGTGCTCCGCCGCCACCCGGGCGTCGCGGCGGCGGGTCTCGAACGCCACCTCGCGCTGGAGCTTGCGCCAGCTCTCCCAGCGCCGGCCGGTCAGGTCACCGGACTCCAGCGCGGCCCGCACCGCGCACCCCGGTTCGCCGTTGTGCGCGCAGTCCCCGAACCGGCACCCGGCGGCCAGCTCGGCGATGTCGGCGAATGCCTGATCGAGTCCCCCGGCGGCATCGAGCAGGCCCACCGCGCGTACCCCGGGGGTGTCCAGCACCGCGCCGCCGCCCGGGATCGGGATCAACGCCCGGTACGTGGTGGTGTGCCGGCCCTTGCCGTCGACGCCGCGGACCCCCTGGGCGGCCATCACGACCGCCCCGGCGAGGGCGTTGACGAGGGTCGACTTGCCGGCGCCGGACGGGCCCAGCAGGGCCAGGGTCCGGCCGGCGGCGATCGACGGCCGCAGCGTGTCGAGGCCGTCGCCGCGCTGCGCGCTGACCGGCACGATCTCCACGCCGGGCGCGATCTCGGCGATCTGCCGGGCCACGGCCGCCGGATCGGCGGCCAGGTCGCACTTGGTGAGGACGACCACCGGCCGGGCCCCGGACTCCCAGGCGAGCGCCAGCAGTCGTTCGATCCGGCCGACGTCCGGCTCCGGGTCCATCGGCTCGACGACCGCCACGGTGTCGACGTTGGCGGCCAGCACCTGACCGGTCGAGTCCTTGTCGGCGGTGCGCCGTACGACGGCGGTGCGCCGGGGCAGCACCGCCTCGGCGGTGACCCGCTGGTCGGGCCAGTGCCGGACCACCACCCAGTCGCCGGCACAGGGCAGGTTCGCCGGGTCGCGGCCGGCGGCGACCAGGACCCCGCCGGCGAGACTGGCGCGTACGGTGCCGTCGGCGCACAGCACGGTGCAGGCGCCGCGGTCGACGCGGATGACCCGGCCGGGGCGATGACTGGGATCGGGCGCGCGGAACGCGGCGGCCCGTTCGGCGTCCCAACCGAGGGACGTGATGTCGAACGTCATGGGAACCTTCTCGTGCGTGATGGTGCCGGCGGCCCGGTGTGGGCCGTCAGATACCCGGTGAGACGGGGCTGGTCGCGTTCGCCCGCATGGATGGCGGCATGGACTGGCACCCCCTCTCGGTTCCTGCGTGACGCGTCGGCATCGACGGTAGAGCCTCCCCCGACCCGCCGAAAGGCATTTCCGTCCGGCCCCGTGGCGGTACGGCGGTTAGGGTCGGACCGTGACGGCTGACCCGCTCGTACTCATGGCCGAGGTGCGACGCGCGACCGACCGGCTGCTGTCGACGGTGGCGGACCTTTCCGACGCGGCGGTCGCCGCGCCGTCGGCGCTGCCGGGCTGGAGCCGCGGACACGTGCTGACCCACCTGGCGCGCAACGCCGACGGGATGACCAACCTGCTGGAGTGGGCGCGGACCGGGGTGGTGACCCCGCAGTACCCGAGCTGGGAGCGCCGGGTCGCCGACATCGAGGCGGGTGCCGGGCGCCCGCTGGCGGTCCAGCTCGCCGACCTGCGTGACTCGGCCGCCCGGCACGCCGCCACGGCCGACCGGCTGACCAGCGAGATGTGGCTCACCACGCTGGAGATCCCGGACCGCCCGCAGACCGCGGCGTACGGGGTGTGGCGGCGGCTGCGCGAGGTCGAGGTGCACCACGTCGACCTGGCCGCCGGCTACCACCCGGCGGACTGGCCGGACGCGTTCAGCCTCCACCTGCTGCGCGAGATCGTCGACGGGTACGCCGGGCGCGACGACGCGCCGAACGTGGTGCTGTGCCCGGTGGAGACGGGGCAGGAACTGTCCGTCGGAGCGGCCGGGGCGGCGCCGACGGTTTCCGGGCCGGCGCACGCGCTGGCCGGGTGGCTCACCGGGCGGTCCACCGGCGAGTCGCTCCAGGTCACCCCGGACGGACCGCTGCCGAATCCGCCGAGCTGGATGTGAAGGAAACCCCGATGCCTTATACCGGAGATGTCGCACCGGGCGGCCCACCCGACGTACGCGAGCTGGACGACCTGGCCATCACCAAGCTCTCGGTCGGGCCGATGGAGAACAACGCCTACCTGCTGCGCTGCCGGGCGACCGGCGACCAGGTGCTGATCGACGCCGCCAACGAGGCGCCGCGGCTGCTGGAACTGGTCGGTGGAGGCGGGCTGTCCGCGGTGGTCACCACCCACCAGCACATGGACCACTGGGTGGCGCTGGAGGAGGTGGTGGCGACCACCGGCGCCCGGTCGCTGGTGCACGCGCTCGACGCCGAGGGGCTGCCGATCCCGTCCGAGCCGCTGGCCGAGGGCGACACCGTACGCGTCGGCGACTGCGCCCTGGAGGTGATCCACATCGTGGGGCACACGCCGGGGTCGATCGCCCTGCTCTACCGCGACCCGGCTGGGGTGCCCCACCTGTTCACCGGGGACAGTTTGTTCCCGGGCGGGGTCGGCAACACCGACAAGGACCCGCAGCGGTTCGCTTCCCTGATCGACGATGTCGAGCACAAGCTCTTCGACCGGCTGCCCGACGAGACCTGGTTCTATCCCGGTCACGGCAAGGACAGCACGCTCGGTGCCGAACGGCCGGGGGTGCCGGAGTGGCGGGCCCGCGGCTGGTGACGCCGGGCCGGTTCGGTCGGCGGTTCGGCCGTGACAATCCGTTTCTCAGGATTCTTTGATCTCACGGTGGTAACCTCCCCGTTCCGTGAGGTCAGGTCGCCCATCGAGGGTGCGTCACGTGTTGCGTCGGTCTGCGACGCTCGGTGAGGCAGCCGGGAGACCCGGCCTCACAGTGGTATTACACGCTGGTACGGGCTACGGCCCGGCCACAAGTTCATTCGCGGGATCGTCCCGCCGTGCAGCGAGTTGGAGGAGTTCGTGGGAGTCAGCCTCAGCAAGGGTGGCAACGTCAGCCTCACCAAGCAGGCCCCGGGTCTGACGGCCGTCACGGTCGGTCTGGGCTGGGACGTACGCACCACCACCGGCACCGATTTCGACCTCGACGCCAGCGCCATCATTTGCAACGCCTCGGGCAAGGCGGTTTCGGACCAGCACTTCATCTTCTTCAACAACCTGACCTCGCCCGACGGGTCGGTGCAGCACCTCGGTGACAACCTCACCGGTGAGGGCGACGGCGACGACGAGCAGATCAACGTCAACCTCGCCGGCGTGCCCGGCGACGTCGACAAGATCACGTTCACCGTGTCGATCTACGACGCCGAGGGCCGCAGCCAGTCGTTCGGCCAGGTCGCCAACGCCTTCATCCGGGTGGTCAACCAGGCCGGCGGCGAGGAGCTGGCCCGTTACGACCTCTCCGAGGACGCCTCCACCGAGACGGCCATGGTGTTCGGCGAGCTCTACCGTCGTGACGCCGAGTGGAAGTTCCGGGCCGTCGGCCAGGGCTATGCTTCCGGCCTGCGGGGCATCGCGCAGGACTTCGGCGTCAACGTCTGACAACCGGCGGCGCAGCCAGCCGCCTGCACCTTCACTCCGCGGGTCGTCCTTCCAACCGGACGGGCGGCCCGCGGCCGTGTGAACGACACCACTTCGAGACCTCCCGCCGGACGATCTTCAACCGGTCCATCGAACGATCTCCACCAGCACATCGACATCCTCTGACAACTGTCCATTCGGAGCGCCACGTGTTCTTACGTACCTTCTTCTGGTCCCTGGCGATCACTGTGGCGACTCTGATCGCCGCAGCCTGGTTCGGTGGCCCTACCGCGTTGGTCCTGGTCGCGGTGCTGATCGTGCTGGAGGTCTCCCTCTCGTTCGACAACGCCGTCATCAACGCCAGCGTGCTGCAACGCATGTCGCGGTTCTGGCAGAAGATCTTCCTCACCGTCGGTATCGCCATCGCCGTCTTCGGTATGCGGCTGGTCTTCCCGGTGCTGCTGGTGACGTTCACCGCCGGCCTCGGCCCGATCGAGGCCTTCCAGCTGGCCATCGACTCGCCCGACGACTACCAGCACGCGCTGGAGGAGGCGCACCCCGCCATCGCGGCGTTCGGCGGCATCTTCCTGCTGATGATCTTCCTCGACTTCATGTTCGAGGACCGCGAGATCAAGTGGATCAAGCCGATCGAGGCGGTGCTGGCCAAGCTCGGCCGGCTCGACCACCTGTCGGTCGTCGTCGGTCTCGCCGTGCTGCTGGCCGCCGGCGAACTGCTGGCCGGCGACAACGCGGCGACCGTGCTCACCTCCGGCCTCTACGGTCTGGTGACCTACCTGCTGGTCAAGGGTCTCGGCGAACTGTTCGAGTCGGCCGGTGAGAACCTGGTCGAGAACGTCACCCACGAGTCCGAGGACGCGGACGGGTCGAAGGACGCGAAGAACCCGACGACCGCGCCCGGCGTACCGGCGACCAACGCGGTGGCCGAGGCCGTCGCGGCCGACGCCAAGACCAAGACCGAGACCAAGGGCGGACAGCCGGTCACCGTCGCCGTCGGCAAGGCCGCGTTCTTCCTGTTCCTCTACCTCGAGGTCCTCGACGCGTCGTTCAGCTTCGACGGCGTCGTCGGCGCGTTCGCGATCACCTCGAACATCTTCATCATCGTCGCCGGCCTCGGCGTCGGTGCCTTCTTCGTCCGTTCGATCACCGTTTACCTGGTCAACAAGGGGACGTTGGCCGAGTACGTCTATCTGGAACACGGTGCGCACTGGGCGATCGGCGCGCTGGCCACGATCCTGATCCTGACCATCAACATCCACATCAACGAGATCTTCACCGGCCTCATCGGCCTCGCCTTCATCCTCGCCTCGTTCGCCAGCTCGGTGATTCGCAACCGCCGCGCCGGCGCCGGCTCCGACCGGTCGGGTTCCGAACTCGCGAAGGTCTGACGGACACACCAACGCAGGGAGCAGCACCATGGCAGTGCAATTGACCAAAGGGCAGCGGGTCTCACTCGAGAAGCCCGGTGGCACCCTGACCCGGATCCGGATGGGCCTGGGCTGGGACGCCGCACCCGCCAAGGGATTCTTCGGCAAGCTGCGCGGCGGCGGCGGGGGCATCGACCTCGACGCGTCGTGCCTGCTGCTCGACGGCTCGGGTCGGCTGCTCGACCAGGTGTGGTGGCGGCAACTGCGCAGCAAGGACAACTCGATCGTCCACACCGGTGACAACACCACCGGCGAGGGCGACGGCGACGACGAGTCGATCATCGTCGAACTGGGTCAGGTGCCCGCCGCGGTGCAGACCCTGGTCTTCACCGTCAACTCGTTCACCGGCGAGGACTTCTCCCGGGTCGCCAACGCCTACTGCCGGGTGGTCGACGAGACCAACGGCAGCGAGCTGGCCCGCTTCACCCTGACCGGATCCGGCACCCACACGGCGCTGGTGATGGCCCGGGTCAACCGCCAGGGCGCCGGCTGGGCGCTCACCGCCATCGGCGCCCCCGGCAGCGGCCGCACGTTCCAGGAACTCATGCCCCTGGTGGCCGCCAACCTGGGCTGATCGCCCGGGTCGATCCGCACCACCCGCCGGCACCACCCGCCGGCGGGCCACCCATCACCACGTGGCGCGCCGCGCCCCCGTCCCGGGAAGAGAAGAAAGGACAGCAATGCGCTACTTCTCCCACCTGGTCGGGGGTGCGGCGGACACACTGTTCCACCGCCCCCCGACCGACTTCGCCCGCGACTCCCCGCCCGAGCGGCTGGCCCTCGCCCTCGGCGCCACCCTCTACTCCCCCGCCGTACGCCCCCAGCTCGCCTCCGACATCGCCCGGTGCCACGCCGAGGGCGTGATGAGCATGGTGTGCTGCCTCGAGGACGCCATCCGCGACGACGAGGTCGACGCGGCCGAGATCAACCTTCCCCGGCAGCTACGGCAGGTGGCGCAGCAACGCCCCGACGGCCCGCTGCTCTTCGTCCGGGTCCGCCACCCCGACCAGATCTACCGGCTCGCCGAACGGCTCGGCGACGACCTCGGGGTGCTCAGCGGCTTCGTCCTGCCCAAGTTCCGCGCCGACGACTCCGGGCAGGCCGGGCTGCGCGCCGTACGCGACGTCGCCAGGGCCACCGGCCGCCCGCTGTACGCCATGCCGGTGCTGGAGACCCCCGAGATCGCACACGCCGAGACGCGGCAGGGCACCCTGCTCGCGATCCGGCACCTGCTCGACCTCAACCGCGACCTGATCCTCGCCGTACGAGTCGGCGCAACCGACCTGAGCAGCGTCTACGGCCTGCGCCGGCCGGCCGAACTGACCGCCTGGGACATCGGCGTCGTCGCCTCGGTGCTGACCGACATCATCAACGTCATGGCCCGCCGCGACGGCACCGGCTATCTCGTGACCGGCCCGGTGTGGGAGTACTTCTCCGGCGGCGAACGGGTCCTGAAGCCGCAACTGCGGGTCACCCCGTTCGAGGACCACGACGACAGCGGCCGGCTGCTGCGCCGCCACCTCGTCCGGCAGGCGCTCGACGGCCTGATCCGGGAGCTGCTGCTCGACCGCTCGAACGGGCTCAACGGCAAGACCGTCATCCACCCGAGCCACGCGGCGGCCGTACACGCCCTCAGTGTTGTCAGCCACGAGGAATACAGTGACGCGGTGGCAATCTGCGACGACTCGGCCGGCGGCCTCGGCGGTGGCGTGCTGCGCAGCCTCTACGGCAACAAGATGAACGAGGTCAAGCCGCACCGCCCGTGGGCCGAGCAGACCCTGCTGCGGGCCAGCGTGTTCGGCGTGGCCGCCGAAGGGGTGGGCTTCGTCGACTTCCTCGACGCCACCGTCAGCCCGCCGGAGCTCGCCGCTTGAGCCGCACCGATGCGACCTGGTCCGGGACCTGGGTCACCGAACGTCTCGGCATCCGCCTCGTCGACACCGCCGGTCCCGGTACGCCGGCAGACACCCCGCGCCTGGCCGACCTCGCCGGCCTGGCCGTACGGCGCAACCCCCGCCGCGCCCACCTGATCGTCTCCGAGGTGCTGGGCAAGCACATCCCGGTCGACCCGCGGACCGTCTACACCGCGGGCTGGTTGCTCGGCCGGCGGGTCGCCGAACTGCTCGGCGCGAAGCTGACCGACGTCGACGCCGTACCCGGACCGGACCGTGCCCCGGCCCCCGGCGCCGGGATCCCGCCGGCCGGCGTCGCGCACCTGCCCGAGCCGCCCCTCGTCGTCGGATACGCCGAGACCGCCACCGCCCTCGGCCACGTCGTCGCCGACGTCTTCGCCGGCGCCGACTACCTGCACTCCACCCGCCGGCCGGTGCCCGGCGTGCCGCTGCTCGGCCGCTTCGACGAGACCCACAGCCACGCCACCGAGCACCTGCTGCTGCCGGCCGACCCGGGCTGGCTCGACCGGCCCGGCCCGCTCCTGCTCGTCGACGACGAGCTGTCCACCGGGCGGACCGCGGCGGCGACGATCCGCGCCCTGCACGCCCTACGGCCCCGCGAGCACTACGTCATCGCCACCCTGCTCGACCTGCGCGGCGGCCCCGACCAGCGGATGCTCGCCGAACTCGGCACCGAACTCGGGGCCCGGGTCGACGTGGTGTCGCTGGCCGCCGGTGGCGTCGTCCTCCCCGACGACGTGCTCGAACGCGGCCGCGCACTGGTCGACGCCGTCGACACCGGACGGCCCCCGGCCGGCCCGCACCGTTCGGGCGGCCGGTCGCCGGCACCGCGCCGGGCGCCGTCGGACGTCGTACGGGTCGACGCCGGCTGGCCAGCCGATCTGCCCGACGGCGGCCGGCACGGGTTCGCCGCCCGGCACCGGCCGGCCCTGGCCGGGGCGGTGTCCCGGCTCGCCGAACAGGTCGCCGCCGGGTTCCCCGACGACGCCCGGATCCTCGTGCTCGGCACCGAGGAGTTCATGTACGCCCCGCTCGCCCTGGCCTGCCGGCTGGCGCGGACCCGACGCGGCCCGGTCCGGTTCTCCTCCACCACCCGCTCGCCGGTGCTCGCCGTCGACGAGCCCGGATACGCGATCCGCACCACGCTGACGTTCCCTCCGCACGACCACGAGACCGACGGCGTCCGGTACGTCTACAACGTCGCGCCGCCAGATGCCGCCGAACCGTTCGACCGGATCGTGCTGGTCGTCGACCGGACCGCCGACACCCCGCGGCTGTGGCAGGACGACGGGCTGGTGGCGGCACTGCGCGCGGTCAGCGGCGGCGTCACCGTCGCGGTCGTACCCGATCTGGTCCCGGTGGTCGCCACGGCGCCGGCCGGACAGGAGGTAGCCCGATGACCCTGCCCACGCCGCTGCACGGCCCGGCGTTCTCCTCGTACGACGCGGCCGAGGTGACCTGGCTGCTGACCGACCTGTCGGACGTGGAGTTGGAGGCCCCGGTCGAGCAGCGGGAGGCGCGGATCCAGTCCGGCGCCGCCCACTACGCCGAGTCGCTGCCGACCGAATACCAGCCGTCCGGGGAATACCTGGAGCTGTTCCACGCCGCGCTGGCCGAATCCGCCGACCGCGTCGCGCACGCGGTCGGGGTGGTCACCGAACTGGTGCTGGCGCAGCGGGAGGCGCCGGTGCTGGTGTCGCTGGCCCGGGCCGGTACCCCGGTCGGCATCCTGATGCGCCGCTGGGCCCGGTACGCCCACGGCGTCACACTGCCGCACTACACCGTGTCGATCGTGCGGGACCGCGGCATCGACCGGGTGGCGATGCGCTACCTGGCCCGGCACCACGACCCGGCCCAGGTGATGTTCGTCGACGGCTGGACCGGCAAGGGGGCGATCTCCCGGGAGCTGCGGGCGGCCCTCGACCTGCTGGCCGAACAGGACGGCCTGGTCTTCGACCCGACGCTGGCCGTGCTCGCCGACCCCGGCAACTGCGTGACCGTGTTCGGCACCCGCGACGACTTCCTGATCCCGTCGGCGTGCCTGAACTCGACGGTGTCCGGGCTGGTGTCGCGCACCGTGCTCAACGACCGGCTGATCGGGCCGGGCCAGTTCCACGGCGCGAAGTTCTACCGGCACCTCGCCGACGCCGACGTCTCCAACCTGCTGCTCGACCGGATCACCGCGCGGTTCCCGGCGGTCGCCGACCGGGTCGCCGCCGACTGGCCGGCCCTGGCCGCGTCGGACCGCACCCCGGACTGGAGCGGCTGGCACACCGCGCTCCGGCTGACCCGCGAGTACGGCCTCGACAACGTCAACCTGCTCAAGCCCGGGGTCGGCGAGACGACCCGGGTGTTGCTGCGTCGGGTGCCGTGGCGGGTGCTGATCCGCCCCGACGCCGTCGCCGACCTCGGGCACGTACTGCTGCTCGCCGAGCAGCGCGGCGTGCCGGTGGAGAAGGTGGCCGACCTGCCGTACTCGGCGGTTGGTCTGATCCGGCCGCGCGGCGCGGCCGGGACGGACGTGGCGTCGTGAGCACGGTCATCGCCACCGACCTCGACGGCACCGTGCTGTTCTCCGAACGCGCGATGGCGGCCGGCGCCACCCGCCCCGACCCGGCCGACCTGGTGCCGGTCGACATCGACGGCGACCGCACCTACGCCTACATGACGACGGCCACCACAACCCGCTGGGCCGAGCTGGCGGCGGCCGGCGTGGTGGTGCCGGCCACCACCCGTTCGGTCCCGCAGTACCTGCGGCTGCGGCTGCCCGGCCGGGCACCGTCGCTGGCGATCGTCTGCAACGGGGCCCGGCTGCTCGTCGACGGCGAATCCGACCCGGTCTGGGAGCGGCAGGTCCGCCGCAACATGGCCGCCGCCGCGGCCACGTTCGACGCGGTCTGGCAGCAGGGCGTCGACTGGCACGGCCGGCGCGGGTTCGCCGCCGTACGCGCGGTCGAGGACTTCTTCCTCTACCTGACCGTGGAGACCCGCGAGGCGTGGCTGCCGGACTTCGCCGCCGAGGCCGGCGAGTGGGCCGGCGCCTGCGGCTGGCGGGTGTCGTTGCAGGGCCGCAAGCTCTACCTGCTGCCGTCCAGCCTGGACAAGGCCGCCGCCGTCGCCCACGTCGCCGAACGGCTGGCCGCCGACCGGGTCGTCGCCGGCGGCGACTCGCTGCTCGACGCCGATATGCTGCGGGCCGCCGACGCGGCCATCCGGCCCGCGCACGGCGAACTGCACCTGACCGGATTCACCGCGCCGCACTGCCGCACCACCGCGTCCGCCGGCGCCGCCGCCGGCGACGAGATCGTGCGGTGGTACGGCGAACAGACCATCGACCGGCCGACGTCCACCGCGTCCCGCTGACACCACGAGGAGACGAAGATGTCCACCGCCCTGGTCAAGGGGCAGAACACCGCCCTGACCGCGCCCCAGGTACGGGTCGTGGTCGAGGTCGCCTGCCCGACCGACCTGTCCGCGCTGCTGGTCGCGGCGAACGGCAAGGTACGTTCCGACGCCGATTTCGTCTTCTACAACCAGCCGAACGGGCCGGGGGTCTCCTGCCGGCAGCCTTCACCCGGCCAGCCGTGGGAGGTCTCGGTCGACACCGGCGCGGTGCCGGCCGACGTGGACAAGGTCCGGATCGTCGTCAGCGTCGACGGGCAGGGCCAGCGGTTCGGCCAGGTGGCGCCGCCGACCGCCCGGGTCTACGACGCGGCCGGCGCCGAACTGGTCAACTACGCCGTCACCGGCCTCGCCACGGAGAGCATCGTCATCGCGCTGGAGCTCTACCGGCGGGCCGGGGCATGGAAGGTCCGGGCGGTCGGGCAGGGCTACGCCGGTGGCCTCGCCGACCTGATCCAGGACCACGGCGTCGTGGTCGACGGGGCGCCCGCGCCCGCCGCGGCGGCACCCGCGCCGGCCCCGCAGGCCGCGCCGCCGCCCCCGCCGCCGGTGACCCAGGCCCCGCCGCCGCCACCGCCGGTCACCCAGGCCCCCCCGCCGCCACCGCCGAGCGCGCCGCCCGCGCCGCAGTACACGCCGCCGCCGGCCGCACCCGCGCCGCAGTACGCCCCGGCGCCGCAGGCCGCGCCGCCGCCCCCGCCGCCGGCACCCCCGGCGCCGCAGCCGCCCGCCCCGCAGCCACCGGCACCCGCGGCCCCGCAGCCGCCGGCCGCCGCCCCGATCTCGATGGAGAAGACGCTGGGCCGCCCGGGTGCCCCGGTCAGCCTGTCCAAGGGCGAGCGGGTGTCGCTGCGCAAGGAGAACGGCGTCCAGCTCACCCTGGTGCGGATGGGCCTCGGCTGGGACCCGATCAAGCGGCGCGGCCTGTTCGGCAGCCGGGAGATCGACGTCGACCTCGACGCGTCGGCGATCCTGTTCGCCGACCAGCAGCCGGTCGACATCGCCTTCTACAACCAGCTGCGCAGCAAGGACGGGTCGATCGCGCACACCGGCGACAACCGCACCGGCGACGGTGACGGCGACGACGAGTCGATCATCGTGGACCTGGCCCGGGTGCCCGCCCACGTCACGACGGTGCTGTTCGTGGTCACGTCGTACCAGGGGCACACCTTCGAGCAGGTCGAGGCGGCGTTCTGTCGGCTCGTCGACGAGACGACCCGCCAGGAGCTGGCCCGCTATACGCTCTCGGGCGGTGTCGGCACCACCGGCATGGTGATGGCCAAGGTCTACCGCGAGGGTGGCGTCTGGAAGATGATGGCCATCGGCGAGCCGGTCCAGGGCCGCCAGCCCCTGGAGCTGATCCCCATGCTGGGACGTTTCCTGTGACCGTGGCGGGCACCCGCTAGATCGCCACCGAGGAGAGAGTGATGGCACAGGTCCTCGTCAAGGGACAGAACGCTCCCCTGACCGTGGCCCGGCTCCGCGTGACCGTGGAGACTCCGGGGCCGGCCGACCTGTCGGCGTTGCTGCTCACCGACAGTGGCCGGGTACGCACCGACGCCGACTTCGTGTTCTACAACCAGCCGGACGGGCCGGGGGTGTCGTGCCGGCCCGCCGCCGGCCGGCCGGCGTGCGTCGAGGTCGACCTGGCCGCCGTACCGGCCGAGGTGGGCAAGGTGCTGGTGGCCGTCAGTGTCGACGGCTCGGCGCCGGCGTTCGGTGCCGGCCCGGCACCGGTCGCCGGGATCGCCGGCGCCGACGGGGCGGTGATGGCGACGTTCGTCGTCACCGGCCTCGACACCGAACGGGCGGTCATCGCCTGGGAGATCTACCGCCGGGCCGGCGGCTGGAAGATCCGGGCCGTCGGCCAGGGCTACGCCGGCGGGCTGGCCGAGCTGGTGGCGGTGTGCGGCGTGGAGGTGGACGAGGAGCCGGCGCCGGCGGTGCCCGTATCCGCGACCACCGCCAGCCCGGTCGCGGCCGGCACCGGTGCGCCGGCGGGGCAACCACCCGCGCCGCCCGCCCAGCCACCGGCGCCACCCGCCCAGCCACCGACGCCATCCGCGCGCCCGGCGGCGGTGCCCGCCCAGCCGGCGCGGCCGTGGCCGACCGACCGGGCCAAGCCGCCGCAGCCGGCGCCGCAAGCGGCCGGCGGGCTGCCCCCGGAACGGCTCTACCAGCAGGTGTGGAGCATCTTCGAGGACGCCGCCCGCAGCACCTCGGCGCTGCGGTCGGCGACCGAATACGCCGAGCAGCGCCGCGACGACGAGGTCGGCCGGCTGCTCGACGACCCGCGTGCCCGCAACTCGCCGGAGACCGCGGCCGCCCGGGCGGCGGCCGACCGCCGGCACGACGAACTGGTGGCCCGGGCGACCGCCGACCACCGGCGGGACGCGGCGCAGCTCGGCACCGAGCTGCGCCAGCTCGACGGTGTCCTCCCGGCGACGATGGCCCGCTGGGACAGTCCGGTCTGGCGGGGCTGGCAGCCGCCGACGGAGCTGGCGGTGGCGCTGCGGGTCGGTGAACTGCACCTGCCCGAGGACCCCGACCTGCGGATTCCGCTGTTGTTCCGGCTCCCGCTGGCGAGGCCACTGTGGATCGACGCGGCCGGCACCGACCGGTCGACGGCGACCGCGCTGGCCCGTTCGGTCATCGCCCGGCTGCTCGCCGCCCACCCGGCCGGCAAGCTCAGCGTCTCGGTCGCCGACCTGGCGGGTGGCGGTGCCGCCGTACGTGGCCTGCGTGGCGACGCGCTGGCCGGACCACCGGCGACCACTCCGGGCGAACTGGCCGAACTGCTCGACAACCTGGTCTCCCGGGTCGACCTGATCCAGATGGCGATGCGTTCGGGCGAGACGGCGCTGCCGCCGGGGCTGGTCGACGGCGGCCGCCGGCTGCTGGTGCTGCACGACTTCCCGTACGGCTTCGACGAGCGGTCGATCGCGCAGATCCAGTACCTGATCAACGACGGCCCGGATGTCGGGGTGAACCTGCTGCTGGTCGCCGACCCCGCCGACTCGTCGACGCTCGGGCCGCTGGTGTCCGCGCTGTGGCGGTCGATGTCGCGGCTACCGGCCGTGCCCGACGACCACGTCGGCGACCCGTGGGTCGGGCTGTCGTGGACTTTCACCCCGGACCCGGTCGGATCGGGTACGGCGCTCGACGCCGTACTCGACCGCCTGGCCGGTGGACGGTGAACCGCCGCCCGGGGCCGGGACGACCGGCCGGGGACGACGGTTCCCGCCCCTGGTCGACGCCGGTCGATCCGGCGACACCGCCGGGCAGCGTGGCCGGACCGGCCGGTTCGCCGCGACTTGCCGAACGGCGCTAACTTCATCAGGAACACCACGTCGTAGCTGAGGGGATCACGTGTCTCAGGCATTCACGCGGGGTCAGAAGAGCCCATTGTCGGCACTGACCGCGGGAACCGACCTATACGTCGGTATCCAACTGGTCTCACCGGGCCTGACCTGGGACATTTCGTGTTTCGGGCTGGACGCCGCCGACAAGCTCTCCGACGACTCCTACTTCATCTTCTTCAACCAGCCGAAGTCGCCCGAGGGTGCGATCCAGAAGCTGGGCGAGCAGTCGGGTGACACCGACTCGTTCCGGGTGACCCTCGACCAGGTCCCCGACAAGATCCACAAGCTGTCGTTCTGCGCGGCGATCGAGGGCTCCGGCAGCGCCAGCCAGATCCAGTCCGGCTACCTGCGGCTCGTCGCCGGCGGCCAGGAGGTGCTGCGCTACAGCTTCACCGGCGCCGACTTCGGCACCGAGCGGGCCATCATCATCACCGACCTCTACCGCAAGGGCGTCTGGCGGGTCGGCGCGGTCGGCCAGGGCTTCGCCGGCGGGCTCGCCGACCTGATCCGCTCGTACGGCGGCGAGGTCGACGACGAGCCGGCCGCGCCCCCGGCGGCCCCGCCGTCGTTCGCGCCGCCGCAGCAGCAGCCGTCGCCCGGCTTCGCCCCGCCGCCCCAGCAGGCAGCGCCGTCGTTCGCGCCGCCGCCGGTGCCGCCGCAGCAGCACGCCGCCCCGGCGCACACCGGCTTCACCCCGCCGCCGCCTCCGCCGCCCCCGCCCGGCTACGGCCAGCAGCCCGGGCAGAGCTTCCCGCCGCCGCAGCAGCCGGGCCACCCGCCCCAGCAGCCCGGCTTCCCGCCCCAGCAGCCCGGTTTTCCCCAGCAGCAGCAGCCGGGCTACCCGCCGCAGCAGGGCTTCCCGCCGCAGCAGGGGCACCCGCAGCAGCAGCCCGGCTACCCGCAGGCGCCCGGCCAGTTCGGCTCCGGACTGCCGTCGCAGGCCCAGCCGGTGCAGCCCGGCGTCATGGTCAGCCTGCAGAAATACCGGGAGACGCCGACCACCGGCCGGTGGACCCAGCAGAACAAGAAGCTGGTCAAGGTGACGCTGGGCCCGGAGGCGTACGCCCGGCGCGGCTCGATGGTCGCCTACCAGGGCGACATCGAGTTCGCCTACAAGGGCTCCGGCGGGCTCAAGGCGTTCTTCGAGAACGCCGCGACCGGGCAGGGCCTGAAGCTGATGACCTGCAAGGGCCAGGGCGAGGTGTTCCTCGCCGAGGACGCCGCCGACCTGCACATCGTCGAGTTGCAGGGCCACTCGCTGTGCGTCAACGCCAACAACGTGCTGGCCTTCGACGCCAGCCTCCAGACCCAGGTGCAGCGCATCGAGAGCCCCGGCATCCCCGGCGGCGGGATGTTCCACCTGGTGGTGTCCGGCCAGGGCACGGTCGTGGTGATGACCAAGGGCACGCCGCTGACCCTGCAGTGCCAGGGCCCGACCTTCGCCGACATGAACGCGGTCGTCGCCTGGACGGCGGGGATGCGGGTGTCGGTGTCCACCCAGGTACGGATCTCCCGCGAGATCTACCCGGGTGCCAGCGGCGAGTCGGTCGCGCTGCAGTTCATGGGCCTCCAGGGCCACTTTGTCGTAGTCCAGCCGTACGAGGTCTGAGGGGTTCGCCGTGCAGAGTCCGTTGCTCCAGCACTATGGGCAGACGCAGATCCGGGACCGGATGAGCACCCACGGCTACAAGATGGCCAAGGTGATGATGGCTCCCGGGCAGGACCTGATGGCCCGCGCCGGCTCGATGGTGGCGTACGAGGGTCTGATCGACTTCAACCCCAACCCGCCGCAGATGGGCCAGATGGCGCGCTCCTGGGCGACCGGTGAGGGCGTACCGCTGATGGTCGCGACCGGCCAGGGCGAGCTCTACCTGGCCGACTACGGCAAGGACGTGGTCGTCCTGCAACTGGCCGGCGAGGCGCTCAGCGTCAACGGCAAGAACATCCTCGCCTTCGACGCCTCCCTCCAGTGGGGCATCGAGCGGGTGAAGGGCGTCAGCATGCTGTCCGGCATGGGCATGTTCAACGTCGTGCTGCGCGGCCACGGCTGGGTGGCACTGACCAGCAAGGGCACCCCGGTGGTCCTCGACACCCGGGAGGCGCCGACCTTCGTCGACACCGACGCGCTGGTGGCCTTCACCGAGGGGCTCAGCGTCCAGCCGCGGCGCACCGCCCGGCTGGGCGGTCTCTTCGGGCGCGGCTCCGGCGAGGCGTTCCAGTTGGGGTTCTCCGGGCAGGGCTTCGTCATGGTCCAGCCGAGCGAGGACGAGCGCCCCAACTTCTCGGCCCGGGGCTGACGGTCAGCGGTAGCGGGATACGGCGAAGGAGAAGACGACATGTACCAGAGCAGCCTGCTGACCAACACCGAAGTCGGCGGCACCGACAAGTTCGTGCTCCAGAACACCAAGATGCTCAAGGCCAACCTCGGCCAGCAGAGCGGGATGACGGAGTTCTTCGCCCGCAAGGGCGCGATGATCGCCTACCAGGGCGGCGTCAACTTCGACGGGCACCACGAGCACTGGGGCGCCCACATCTCGCGCTACATGACCGGCGAGGGCCTCAACCTGATGAAGGTGTCCGGCTCCGGGAGCGTCTTCCTGGCCAACCAGGCGCAGGACATCCACATCCTCGACCTGACCGGTGACGGGCTGACCGTCGACGGCGAGAACGTGCTCGCGTTCGAGAAGCAGTTGCGGTGGGACGTGGTCCGCATCGAGTCGCAGGTGAACATCGCCAGCGCCGGGGCGTACAACATCGAACTGACCGGGCACGGCAAGGTCGCCGTCACCACCACCGGCGAACCGCTGGTGATGCGGGTGACGCCCAGCAACTACTACTTCGCCGACGCCGACGCGGTGATCGCCTGGTCGTCGAGCCTCCAGGTCAGCATGCAGGCGGCGGTCACCTCGTCGTCGGTGTGGCGCCCTCGGGGCAACACCGGCGAGAGCTGGCAGATGCAGTTCAGCGGCGAGGGCATGGTGGTCGTGCAGCCGGCGGAGCTGATGCCGCCGTACAACGCGCTCGCCGGCACCGACATGGCCGGCCGCTTCGGCATGGGCCAGGGTGGCATGGCCGGCAACAACTTCTTCGGCGGCCGCTGAGATCGGGGGCGGGGGGCGCTTCGCGCCCCCCCGCCCCCGATCCCCCGCGATCTTGCAGTTGTCTCCCCCGTTCGCCGGATTTGTCGGGCGACAAGTGCAAGATCGCGGCTAGAGGCCCGGTGACGCGAGGGTCGGGTCAGAGGACGTCGACCATGTCCTTGGCCTCGCGCAGGGACAGGCCCGTCTCGGCGCGGACCAACTTGACCGCCTCGATCAGCCGGCCCTGACGCTTCAGGTCGGTGGCCCGGTCGACAACGGACCGGTCGGCGACCTCCGGCAACCGGGGCGGCTGGCCCGGCCAGCGCGCCGGCACCCGGCCCGCCCCGATCTGCTCGACCACCTGCTTCGCCTCGGCCAGGCCCATCGGGCGCCGCATCCGCAGGACCTTGATCGCGTGGATCTTCCGGTTCCGGCCGAGCAACTCCAGGATCTCGGCGACCAGCGCCCGGTCCGTGGCGTCGAGACGGTCGAGACCTTCGATCCCCTCGGGTCCGGCGACGACACCGGTGCCCTTGCCGCCGGCCGGTCCGGCGCCGTACCGCGCCCGCCCGGCCAGGGCGCCGCCGACCAGGTCGGCACCGCGACGGCGGGAGCGGGCGGCGACGAACACGATCACACAGATCACCAGTACGACCACGATCGCGCCAAGGGCCCCGAACCATTCCATGGCCCCACGCTACCGGCGGGTTGCCAGCCCACCGCCGGCCCGCCGGCGCTCAACGGACGAGCTTGGTCGCCTCGGCCAGCGGCGCGCCGAGCCGCTCGCAGAGCAGCCGTACGGCGTCGGCCTCACGGCCCCGCTTCTTGAGGGCGAACGCCCGGTCGACGATGAACGGGTCGAACTCCCAGTCGGCCCCGACGACCGGCGTCCGGACCGGCCAGGTGGCCGGGTGCCGGCCCGCCCCGATCTCGTCGACCAGCCGCTTGGCGTCGGCGCCCGCCATGCCGGTGTGCCCGCGCAGCACATAGGTCGCCTGGCGCCGCTTGCCCCGATCGAGCAGTTCGGCGATCTCGGCGATCACCTCGGCCTCGGCCGGCATCTCCCGCACCGGCGGATCGTCCGACCGGGCCGGATCGGCCGGCCGCCGGTCCCGCAGCGCGCCGCCGACCAGGTCCTTGCGCCGGCCGGCCGCCCGGGCCCGACCGATGGCGGCGGCCACGCCGAGGACACCCACCGCCCCGACGACACCCACCACACCGACGGCCACCGCCCAGTCCACCATGGATCCACCGTACGGCGTACGCCATACCGATCCGGTCGGGACATCGGGTGATCAGGTCGGCCGATCGGCCAGGTCCGCGAGGGCGGCCGGCAACTCTCCGCTGTGGACGACGCCGAGCCGGCGGGTGGCCCGGGTCAGCGCCACGTAGAGGTCGCTGTCGCCACGGGGCGACTCGGCGGCGATCTCGGCCGGCTCGACGACGACGACCGAGTCGAACTCCAGCCCCTTGGCCTGCCGTACGGTCAGCACGACAACCCGGTTGACCAGGTCGGACCGGTCACCGACCGCCGCGTCCGGGACCGCCGAGGCGACCGCCCGCCCCAGCTCGGCCAGCCGCGCGGCGGGCACGATCACGCCGAGACGGCCGTCGGCGACGTCGTCCGCCTCCCGGGTCACCACGTCGGCGAGCCGGGCGGGCAGTTCACCCGGGGCGGTACGGCTGGCCCACGGCGGTACGCCGGTCTCGCGTACGGACCGGGGTGGGGTCAGCGTGGGGTCGATGTCGGCGAGCAGCCGCGCGGCGACCGACATGATCTCGGCCGGGGTGCGGTAGTTGACCTCGAGTTCGGCGAGCCGCCAGCGGTCCGCCACGTACGGCTCGAAGACCTGTGCCCACGACGAGGTGCCGCCGAGGTCCCCGGTCTGGGCGACGTCGCCGACGACGGTCATCGACCGGTTCGGTGTGCGGCGCATCAGCAGCCGCCAGGCCATCGGGGACAGTTCCTGGGCCTCGTCGACGACGATGTGCCCGAACGCCCACCGGCGGTCGGCGGCGGCACGCTGGGCGGCGGTCAGCTGGTCGCCGTACTCGTGCCGGTCGGCGAGCAGGTCGGCGTCGAGCAGGTCGGTGGCGGCGAGCAGCTCGGGTTCGGCCTCGTCCTCGACGTCGATCGAACGGGAGCCCATCGCGATCTCCAGGGCGCCCTCGGCGTACTCGATCTGGCGTTGCCGTTCGCGTTCGGCGAGCACGGCCTCGACGGTGGCGTCCTCGCCGAGGAGTTCGGCGGCCTCGTCGAGCAGTGGCACATCAGCCGGTGACCAGCCGCCGCGCGGTTCGCGGCGCAGCAGCTCCCGCTCGACGGTGGTGAGTTGCGGGGCGGCCGCGGCGAGGCGGGCGTCGGAGGCGAACAGGCCGGCGACGAGTTGCTGCGGGCTGAGGATCGGCCACAGCCAGTCGAGTGTGGCGAGCACTTCGGGTTCGCGGCGCAGTTCGCGCCGGATCTCGGCGACGTCGGCCTCGTCGAGCAGGTTGTCGCCGCCGAGCGGGTCGGCGCCGATCTTCGCGGCGAGCTGGGCGGCGAGGGCGTGGATGATCTCGGTGTCGAACAGCGGCCGGGCGAGGTTGTGCAGCTTGCCGGAGCGGCGGGCGCGGGTCCGGGCGTCGGCGATGGTCGCCGGGTCGAGCCGCAGGGTGTCCTGCTCGACGTTGATCTCGATGGGCTCGTCGGGCAGCCGCTGCCGGTCGGCGACGGCCGCGGCGAGGACGTCGACCATCACCGGCCGCCCCTTGATCTCGGCCACCTCGGCGGGCTCGTCGCGGCGGGCGGTCACCCCGGGGAACAGGTCGCCGGGGGTGCGCAGCAGCACGCCGGTCTCCGCCAGCGACGGCAGCACCTGGGAGATGTAGTTGAGGAAGGTCGGGTTGGGCCCGACGACGAGTACGGCACGGGTGGAGAGTTCCCGGCGGTGGGTGTAGAGCAGGTAGGCGACCCGGTGCAGGGCGACGGCGGTCTTGCCGGTGCCGGGGCCGCCCTGGACGACGAGCAGGCCGGCGACGTCGGAACGGATGATCCGGTCCTGTTCGGCCTGGATCGTCTCGACGATGTCGCGCATCCGTCCGGTGCGGCCGGCGCCGAGCGCGGCGAACAGGGTCGCCTCGCCGGCCAGTCCGGTGCTGCCGGTGGGGTCGGCGGCGGTGAGGTCGAGCACCTCGTCGTCGAGGTGGACCACGGTGCGGTCGTTGGTGCGGATGTGCCGGCGGCGGGTCACGCCGTGCGGGGCGGCGGCGGTGGCGAGATAGAACGGCCGGGCGGCGTCCGACCGCCAGTCGAGCAGCAGCGGCCGGTGGCCGTGGCTCTCGTCGAATATCCCGATCCGACCGACGTGCGCGGTGCGGTCGTCGTCGAAATCGAGTCGGCCGAAACAGAGCCCGTTTTCCACCGCGTCGAACTGCGCCACCTGCTCGCGGTACATCGCGGTGGCGCTGTCGCGCTGGGACCGGGCCTGGGGCGTACCGCCGGTTTCACGCAAGGCCCTGGCCAGCCGTTTCGTGGCATGATCGCGCATCGCGTCGAGCCGTCGGTAGAGCATCGACACGTGCGCCTGCTCGCGGTCGACCTCGTCGGTGCGCTGGTCGGCGGCGGCCCTGGACGAGATTGACAAATTGTCTCCCTGTTCGATAAAATCCCCAGAGAATCGCATTTCACATGCGATTCTTTTGTTTTCCCGAACATAGGAGAATAGCGGGTGGGCGGCCCTCACCGCACCCCACCCGCCGTCTTCCGCGCCCGGTGCCGGTTCCCGGCCCCGGCGGCGCCGCTCACCGGTCGTAGCGGTAAAGGTCGTACTGCTTCATCAGCCTGATCAGGTTCGTCGCGTACGTCGGCGAGGTGGCGTACCCGGCCTTGTGGATCTCGGCGGCGAACCGGTCCGGGTTGTCGCTGTACGCGAACGCGGGCCGGTACCGGCTGTTGTCCCTGAGGAAGCGGCCGTGGTCGGCGAACGAACCGGCCGCGTCGCGGTAGGCGCGGAAGCTGGCGGTGGTGCCGTAGCAGCGGGTGCCCTCGCACTCGGTGGTCGCGTACGACCGGCAGCCGACCGCGATCGGGCCAGGGGCGCCGAAGCACTTGATCCCGAAGTAGTTGTGGTCGCGGCGGGTCAGGCCGCTGCCGCCCCAGCCGGATTCCTGGATCGCCTGGGCGATGGTGACCGAGGCCGGCACCTTGTACTGGCGGAAGCCGGCCCGGGCCGGCTCGGCGATCCGCTGGATGAAGCGGTTGCGGTCGGCGGTCGGCACGGTCGGCGGCGCCTGGCCGCACCACGGCAGGTTCGACGCGGCGGGGTTCCAGGCGACGTACGCGTCGGCGACGAACCGGCCACCGGCCAGCCGGTTCCAGGCGGAGCTGCGCCGTACCGCCCCGGTGACCGTCTGGCCCCAGGTCTGGCATTCCACGGTGAGCCGGCTGCCGTCGGCGACGGTGCCGACGCGGGCGTGACCGGTGCCGGCGCCGGCGCGCACGTTGAGCGGCCCGCCGCCGGTGCGCGCCGTGGCCACGGCCGCCCGGTTGCCGCCGCACCAGGCCACGGCGGGCCGCGACGGGGTCCAGCGGATGTAGGCGTCGGCGACGTACCGGCCGCTGGACAGCAGGTTCCAGTGCGCCGACCGGCCCTGGGTGCCGGTGACGAGTTCGCCGTACACCTGGCAGGTGACGGTGATCCGGGTGCCGTCGCGCAGCGTGCCGACGCGTCGGTCGGCGGTCGAGGCGCCGGCACGGACGTTGAGCGAGCCGTCGGCGCGTACGGTCGCGGCCGGTTCGGCGGCCCGGGCGACGGCCGGCACGGGGGCGGCGAGAATGGCCGACAGGCCGGCGATGAGCACCGTGGTCGTGGTCGCGACGCGCACGTCGTCCCCTTTCGTACGGGCGACGGCGCGGCTACCGACACCTGACACGGCAGGCTATTTGTCGGTTTTGTTACAGGTGTGGAAATGGTGAACCAGACACCTGAAAGTGGTAGATCAGCCCTGTTCTACGACGGGGAGCAGGATCGCCGACGGATGGGTCGGATCGTGGTGGATCTCGCGGTCGCCGGCCCGCAGCGTGACCGCCGTACCCAGCGGCTCGCCGGTGCCGGGGTTGCGGGCGTAGCGCGGATGCGCACCCCCACTGACCTGCACCCGCAGCCGGTGGCCGGCGGCGAACCGGTGCGCGACCGGCCACATCGCCACCGGCACGGCCACCACCCCGTCGACCGACGTCGGGAAGCCGTCCGGCACCACCCGGACCAGGCCGTCGCACACGTTCCGGGAGCGCCCGCGCCGGTCCACGTCACACAGTCGGACGAAGACGTCGAAGTAGGGCAGTTCGCTGCGTACCCGGATCTCCGCCGCGACCGGGCCGACCACCTCGACCGGCGCGCGCAGCGGCGCACCGGTGTAGGTCAGCACGTCCGGGCGGGCCTCCAGGTCACGGTTGTCGACCGTCCCGGCCCGCTGGGCGACGAGCAACGGGCCGCCCAGCGACGGCGTCGGATCGGTCGGGTCGTAGCGGAACCGGTCCGGGCTCGACGGCGGCGGCGGCGCCGGGTCCAGGCCGCCGCCGGGTTGCAGGTGCCAGGCCACCGGCACCGCCGGCGGCGGCCACCGTGGCAGGTCACGCCAGCCCGCGCCGCCGCCGACGTGGACGCGTACCGGTGCCGTGCGCAGACCGACGGCGTCACCGGCCAGGTGCGCCCGCAGCCAGGCCGCCCCCTCGCGTACGGACGCCGCGAGCAGCCCCGGGCTGCCGTGCGTCCACGGCCCGACCGTCAGGTAGGGCCGCCGGCCCGCCGCCCGCAGCCGCGCGTAGTCGGCCAGTTGGGCCGGCAGGAAGATGTCGTGCCAGCCGGTGATCATGCCGACCGGGGCGGTGACCTCGGTGATCCGGGCGTCGAAGACCCGGGCGCGCCAGTACGCCGCCCGCGGCCGGTGGTGCCGCAGCCAGTCCTGGAAGAACGGCACCGCCGCGCCGGTGGCGATCCGGTCGGCCTCGGCCAGCGGCAGGTGGGCCAGCCCGGCGACCAGCCCCGGCTGGCCGCGCTTCAGCTCGACCTGCCGGGCCAGCCACGGCACCCGCTGCGCCTGGATCAGCTCCACCCAGGTCAGCACGCTGTCGAGCGAGAAGGCCCCGCCGGCGTACGTCGATTCGCGGCTGGTCGACGCGGCGACGACGGCGACCATCGCGCGCAGGTCGGGGCCGGCGTCCGGGGCCAGCGCCCACTGCACGAAGCCCTGGTAGCTGGCGCCGAACATGCCGAACCCGCCCGAGTACCAGCGCTGCCGGCGCAGCCAGTCGACGGTGTCCAGGCCGTCGGCGCGCTCGTCGGCGAACGGCTCGAACACCCCGCCGGAGCCGAACGTGCCCCGGCACGACTGGATCACCACGTGGAAGCCCTGCCCGGCCAGCAGCCGGCCGAGCACCCGCATCGGCAGGCCCCGCCCGTACGGGGTCCGGATCAGCACGGTGGGCGCGGCCGGCAGGTCGGGGGCGTAGTGGTCGGTGAGGAGCTTGACCCCGTCACGGGCCCGGACCCGCAGGCCGGCCCGGCGGACCACCCGGCGGGTGCGCGCCGGGGGCAGTCGCAGGAGGCGGGCGGCGAGCCCGGCCGCCAGCGCGGCGAACATCAGTCCGGCGGCCGGCCGACCGGGGCGGCCCGGTCCGGCGCGTCGCCCCCGGGTGCCGGGCCGGTGGGCCGACCGGCCCGTACGTCGTCGCGGTGCTGGCGCATCATCGCCGCCATGTCCCGCATGAACCGGTGCACGACCGTCAGCTCGTCGTCGGTGTAGCCGGCCATCACGCCCTCGGTGCGCCAGCCGAGCGGGCGGAAGAAGTCCATGGCGACGCGGGCGCCCCGGTCGGCGTAGCGGAGGAAGACCTTGCGCCGGTCGACGGTGTCCCGGTCGCGGCGGATGTGGCCGGCGCGTTCCAGCCGGTCGATGAGGGCGGTGACCGAGCCGGACGACAGGTTGAGGTGCTCGCCCAGCCGGCCCGGGGTGATCGGGTTGTCCTCCCGCTCCGCGTCCATGATCGCGATCAGGGCCTGGAGGTCGGTGGCGCCGAGCCCGTGCAGGTTGGCGAAGGCGTGCCCGACGTGCTCGGAGTCGATGGTGAGCCGGCGCAGGTCGACGGCGATGTCGGCGGTGAGCGCTTCGCGCCGCGTGTCACGCGGCCGGTACATGCCGTGCGTCACCGAGGTTGTCCGCCTTTCCGTGCCTTGCCTCGCCTGATTTGCACTCTACCGGAGGCGTCGATAATCTCGATCGTCGAGATACTTGGTTGTCGACAAGTATGTTTATCGGGAGATGTGGATGACACCGCGACAGGTCACCTCCGGCCGGACGGACACCGAAACCGACGCCGGCCCGGCCGACCCCGCCGGCGACCACCGGCCGACCAGGATCGGCGGCCGGATCGGCGCGATCGTCAGCGGCCGGTGGAGCGCCTGGGTCGTGCTCCTCGTCGCGGCCGTGTTCTCCGCCGCCGTCGTCCTCGGCGGCGGCCAGGCCTACGAGAGCACCGACCCGACGGCCGCGCTGCCCGACACGGCCGAGTCCGTCCGGGTCGCCGAACTCCAGCGGCAACTGCCCAGCGGCCAACTCAACCCGGCCCTGGTGGTCTACTCCCGCGGCGGGCAGCCACTGACCGCCGCCGACGAGGCCGCCATCGCCGCCGACGCCGCCGCGTTCGCCGCCGAGGCCACCGGCGGCCAGGTCTCCCCACCGGTCTACTCCCCCGACCGGGCGGCCGCCCTGCTCGCCGTACCACTGCCCGCCGACCTCGACACCGACACCACGATCGCCACCGTCGAACGGCTGCGCGCCACCGCCGCCGACGGCCTGCCCGCCGGGGCGACCGCGCAGGTCAGCGGCGGCGCCGGATTCACCGCCGACATCGCCTCCTCGTTCGACGGCGCCAACTTCCGGCTGCTGCTGGTCACCGTCGTCGTCGTCGCCCTGCTGCTGATCGTCACCTACCGCAGCCCCTGGCTGTGGCTCGTACCGCTGGCCGTCGTCGGCACCGCCGACGTGGTCACCAACGGCCTGATCGCCATGCTCAGCCGGGCGATCGAACTGCCGATCGACCCGTCGACCACCGGTATCGTCGACGTCCTCGTCTTCGGCGCCGGCACCAACTACGCCCTACTGCTGATCGCCCGCTACCGAGAGGAACTGCGCCGCGTCGACGACCGGCGCGAGGCGATGCGCCGCTCGCTGTCGTCGGCCGGACCGGCCATCGCCGCCAGCGCCACCACCGTCTGCCTGAGCCTGCTCACCCTGCTCACCGCCGTACTCGGCAACGACCGGGCGATCGGCGTCGCCGGCGCGGTCGGGCTCGCCGTCGCCGCCGCGTACGGCCTGGTGGTGCTGCCCGCCGCGCTGTCCGTCTGCGGTCGTCGCCTCTTCTGGCCGTTCGTGCCCCGCGCCGGGCAGGCCGACCCCGCCCGCTCCGGCATCTGGGCCCGGGTCGGCGGCCTCGTCGCCCGCCGCCCGCGCGCCGTGCTCGCCGGCTCCCTGGCCGTGCTCGCCCTCCTCGCCCTCGGCCTCAGCGACGCCCGGCTCGGCCTCAGCCGCACCGAACAGTTCCGGGTCCAGGCCGAGTCGATCGACGGCCTCGACACCCTCGCCCGGCACTTCCCCGCCGGCTCCGCCGACCCGACCAGCGTCATCGGCAACGCCGGCAGCGAGCAGCCACTCCTCACCACCGTCCAGGACACCCCCGGCGTCGCCAGCGCCCGCGTCGCCGAACGCACCGCCGACCTCGTCGCCATCGACGTCGTGCTGGAGGCCGAACCGGACAGCACCGCCAGTTTCGACACGATCCGCGACCTGCGCGAGCGCGTCGACGACGTACCCGACGCCGACGCGCTCGTCGGCGGCACCGTGGCGAGCAACCTCGACACCCGCGACGCCGCCATCCGCGACCTCAAGGTCGTCGTACCGCTGGTGCTCGTCGTCGTCCTGCTCGTCCTGATCGTGCTGCTGCGCTCACTGGTCGCCCCGCTGGTGCTGGTCACCACCGTCGTCGCGACCTACTTCGCGGCCCTGGGCGCCGGCAACTTCCTGTTCACCAACGTCCTCGACTACGCCGCCCTGGACACCTCGGTGCCCCTGCTGGCGTTCCTGTTCCTGGTCGCGCTCGGCGTCGACTACAACATCTTCCTCGCCACCCGCGCCCGCGAGGAGGCGTTCACCCTCGGCACCCGCAAGGGCATGCTGACCTCGCTGGCCGTCACCGGCGGCGTCATCACCAGCGCCGGCATCCTGCTCGCGGCCGTGTTCGCCGTGCTCGGCGTGCTGCCCCTGGTCACCCTCACCGAACTCGGGATCATCGTCGGCCTCGGCGTGCTGCTCGACACCCTGCTCGTCCGCACCCTGCTGGTGCCGGCCATCGCCGTCACCGTCGGCCGCCGCTTCTGGTGGCCGAGCGCCCTGGCCCGCGCCAAGACCGACTGACCGGTCCGGCCCGCCGCCGCGCCGCATCATGACACCGGCGGCGGCGGGCGGCGGCTAGAACGCCAGGCACTCGCATCCGGTCGTCAACCACCGGACGTTCTCGACGTAGCGCGGGTTCGGTATCACCAGCCCGTCGGCGGTGTCGACCTTCCCGTAGCCGAAGTTGTACGCCGCCAACACCGCGTTGACCAGGCACGGCGCGGTGTGGCTGGCGCACTCCCCGTCGTACGTCAGCGTGTAGTCGCCCCCGAAGTAGACGTCGCCGAAGTACTTGATCAGCCAGGCCAGGTAGTTCGCGCCCAGCGTCGCGTTGTCCCGGTAGTCGTCGACGTCGTAGTTCTTCTCGAACCGCATGTTGACGTACGCCGCGGTGTCCGGCATCACCTGCATCAGGCCGATCCCGCCGTCACACGCGATGATGTTGGACTGCCAGCCGCTCTCCTGCCACGCGACGGCCTTCACCAGGTTGACCGGCACCCGGATGCCCGGCGCCGACGTCGGCCAGTACGTCCGCCCCGCCGCCTCGGTCAGCGCCGCCTTCGCCTGGGCCCGGGTGGCCTGCGTGCCCACGTACTTCGGCTTGCAGCCGCTGGGGGCCGGCGCCGGTACGGCCGGCGGCAGCTTGGCCTCGACCGGCGGCTTGCGGGTCGGTTTCGGCCGGGCCGACGGGGTGGCGCCCGGCGTCGGGCTGGCACTGGGCGTGGGGGCGGCACCGAGCCCCTGCACGTGCGGCGGTGGCGGGGTCGGCGACGGCGTCGGCGTGCCGGTGGCCTCGACCACCGGGGCCACCACGTCGGCCATCCCGTCCCCGGCCAGGTCGCCACCGGCGTCGCCGCAACCGGCGACCGCCAGCACGGCTGCGACCAGCACCACCACTGTCCGGCGTGCCCGTGTCCGCATCGGACGTCCCCTCCCGTGTCGGTCCGGACACCGGGCCCCGCCGACCGGCGGCCAGTCGCACGAGCGACGAGCCGCGCAGGTCGTGGCAGGTGGGGACCGGCGCGGGACGCACCATAACAGCGGTTGACCTTGGACGGGACCCGCCCGGGCAAACTGGACGCCGCCTCGGGCGACCCGGTCAGACCAGGCCCGCCGCCCGTCGCGGCCGGTAGGTACCCGCGTTCGCCCGGCCGCCGCCCGCCTCCGGACCGGCCTGCTCCAGGCCCGCGGCACCGACCGCCGGCCGGTCCCCGTCGGCCCGGCCACCGGCCGCCACCGGCCCCGTGTCGCCCGCCGACCGCCCGTCCGCCACCGGCCCACCGCTGCCGGCTGGTCCGGCGCCGGCTGATGCGATGCCGACCGCCCCGGTGCCGGCTGGTTCGGTGCCGGTCGCCCCGTCCGGCTTCCGCACGGCCCGGTCCCGGGTCGCCCAGGCGATCATGAACACCGCCGTCCACAGGACCCCGAGCAGCACCGACGTCACCGTCTCGCTCGCGGTGCTCCAGCCGACGTAGAGCCGGGCACCCGCGACCGTCACCACCCCGACCGCGGCCCCGGTCCACGCCGCCACCGCCACCGGCCAACGCGCCCGCCGCGACAGCAGCCACGCCAGCGTGCACAGGCTCGCCGACGCCACCGCGTTCTGGCCGGGCAGCAGCGCCGCCGGCAGCGGGCCGCCCGCCGACGACTCGTCCAGGATGGTCAGGTCGGCCACCAGCGCGACCAGGACCGGTGGCACGAACGCGCCGACCGTACCGACCACGCCGACCAGGTCGTCGCGCCAGGCCCGGGTACGCCAACCGTGTGCCAGCGCCAGCATCCCGACCACCGCGATCAGCAGCGATCCCCGCAACGCGCCGATCGCCGTGTGCGCCACCTCGACCGCGCCGTCGGTGCGCTGCCCGGCGAACCAGCCGGCGATCGCGGTGTCCACGGCGGACAGCCCGCTCCCGTCGACCACCGTCGACACCGCCCAGGCCAGCACCAGGCCGCCGCTGAACAGCAGCACCAGGCCGGCGGCAAGGTTGGCCACCAGTGCCCAACCGGCACCGACCCGCGCCGACAGCCCGGTGAACAGGGCGCCGTACCGGTGCACCACCCACCGCAGCACCGGCAGCCGGCCGGCCCGCGCCAGCAGCGCGCGTACGGGATCGGGGTTGCGGCCCAGCCACCGGCCGGCGAGCACGATCGCGACGACCGAGACCAGCATCAGCAGCACCGCCGCGGTGGCGCGGCCCAGGTAGTGCGAGACCGCCGCGTACGACTCCCCCGCCAGATAGCCGACCACGATCGAGCCGCCGACCCAGCTCACCACCCCGAGGAGGTTCCACGGCGCGAACCGCCGGTAGCGCATGCCGGTGCTGCCGGCGAGCCGGGGCAGAAGCGTGCGGGCGAACGCCACCCACCGCGCCCCGGCGATGCCGCGACCACCCATCCGGCCCAGCATCCGGTCGGCCCGGGCCCACCGCTCCTCGCCGACCCGGGCACCGAATCCGCCGGCCCGCAGCCGTGGCCCGTACCGCCGGCCGGCCCGGAACGCCAACGCGTCACCGACGGCCGCCGCGGTGATCATGATCAGCAGCGTCGGGCCGAGCCGCAGCGTCCCGGTGTACGCCAGGAACCCGACCAGCAGGAGCGTCCCCTCCGCCGGCACGAAAAGGCCGAGGAGCAGCGCGGTCTCGCCCATCACGAGGGCCGCCGCGACCACGTAGATCAACCCGGGCGGCAGGTCGGCCAACCGCATCAACAGGTCATGCATGTCGCTCCCCCGCCACGAACGTCAGCATGCCAGCCGCCGGACGGCGACAGGCAGCGATTTGCGTGGAGATCCGGGCCACCTCAGGGTGACCCCGACGGGGGCCGGCGACGGGCGAGCGGGAGGATAAGGGCATGCAGACCCGCTCCGACCTCCGCAACGTCGCCATTATCGCCCACGTCGACCATGGCAAGACAACCCTGGTCGACGCCATGTTGCGCCAGGCCGGTGCGTTCAGCGCCCGGGCCGAGATGGCCGACCGGGTCATGGACTCCATGGACCTGGAACGCGAAAAGGGCATCACCATCCTGGCCAAGAACACCGCGGTGCGCTACGTGCCCGCCGACGGCACCGGCCCTTTCACCATCAACATCATCGACACCCCCGGCCACGCCGACTTCGGTGGCGAGGTCGAACGCGGCCTGACCATGGTCGACGGCGTCGTCCTGCTCGTCGACGCCAGCGAGGGACCGCTGCCGCAGACCCGCTTCGTGCTGCGCAAGGCCCTCAAGGCCCGGATGCCGATCATCCTCGTGATCAACAAGGTCGACCGGCCGGACGCCCGGATCAAGGAGGTCGTCGACGACACCTACGAGCTGTTCCTCGACCTCGACGCCGACGAGGAGCAGATCGACTTCCCGATCGTCTACGCCTGCGCCCGCGACGGCATCGCCTCGCTGACCCAGCCCGCCGACGGCTCCGTACCCGCCGACAGCGACTCCCTCGAACCGCTGTTCCGCACCCTGCTCGACACCATTCCGCCGCCGGCGTACGACGAGACCGCCCCGCTCCAGGCCCACGTCACCAACCTCGACGCGTCGCCGTTCCTCGGCCGGCTCGCCCTGTGCCGGGTCCGGCAGGGCACCATCCGCAAGGGCCAGACCGTCGCCTGGTGCCGCACCGACGGCACCACCGAGCGGGTCCGCATCTCCGAACTGCTGATGACCGAGGGACTGGAACGCAAGCCCGCCGAAGAGGCCGGCCCCGGCGACATCATGGCCGTCGCCGGCATCCCCGAGATCATGATCGGCGAGACGCTCGCCGACGTCGACAACCCGGTCCCGCTGCCGCTGATCACCGTCGACGAGCCGGCCATCTCGATGACCATCGGCACCAACACCTCACCGATGGTCGGCCGGGTCAAGGGCGCCAAGGTCACCGCCCGCATGGTCAAGGACCGGCTCGACAAGGAACTCATCGGCAACGTGTCGCTGCGGGTCCTGCCGACCGACCGCCCGGACGCCTGGGAGGTCCAGGGCCGCGGCGAACTCGCCCTCGCCATCCTCGTCGAGCAGATGCGCCGCGAGACGTACGAACTGACCGTCGGCAAGCCGCAGGTCGTCACCCGGGAGATCGACGGAAAGACCTGCGAACCCGTCGAACGGCTCACCATCGACGCCCCCGACGAATACCTCGGCGCCATCACCCAGCTCCTCGCCACCCGCAAGGGCCGCATGGAGCAGCTCGTCAACCACGGCACCGGCTGGATCCGCATGGAATGGCTGGTCCCGGCCCGCGGCCTGATCGGCTTCCGCACCGAGTTCCTCACCGACACCCGCGGCACCGGCATCCTGCACCACGTGTTCGAGTCCTACGAACCCTGGTTCGGCGAGCTGCGTACCCGCAACAACGGCTCCCTCGTCGCCGACCGCGCCGGCGCCGTCACCTCGTTCGCCATGCTCAACCTCCAGGAACGCGGCACCCTGTTCGTCGAACCGGGCACCGAGGTGTACGAGGGCATGATCGTCGGGGAGAACTCCCGCTCCGACGACATGGACGTCAACATCACCAAGGAGAAGAAGCTCACCAACATGCGCTCGTCGACCGCCGACGAGACCGAGAAGGTGATCCCGCCCCGCAAGCTGTCCCTGGAACAGGCCCTGGAGTTCTGCCGCGAGGACGAGTGCGTCGAGGTCACCCCCGCCGCCGTCCGGCTGCGCAAGGTCGTCCTCGACCAGACCACCCGCGGCCGGGCCGCCGCCCGCCGCAAGCACGCCGGCTGACCAGCCCCGGAAACCGCCCCGCGACCGGCCCGTCGCGGGGCGGTGCCGGCGGTCGGCTCGGCTACCGTCACCGCGTGATCCCGCACGACCTCGACCAGCGCCTGGCCGCCACCCCGGGCACCGTCTCCGCCTACGTCGGCCGCCTCGACACCCCACCGGCCTACACCCGGCAACCCGACGACACCCACTACGCCGCCAGCACCATGAAGATCGCCGTACTCGCCGCGCTGCACCGCGCCACCGAGGCCGGCACCGTCGACCCCGACCGGCCCGTCGCCGTACGCAACGAGTTCGACTCGGCCCACCCCGGCGCCCCCCGGTTCGGATGCGCCCCCGACTACGACAACGACCCCGTGGTGTGGGCCCACCTCGACGGCACCGCCTCCCTGCGCTGGCTCGCCCGCCGGATGATCGTGCGATCCAGCAACCTCGCCACCAACATCGTCCTCGCCCACGTCGGCCTGCCCGGCCTCGCCGACGTCTGGCGCCTCGCCGGCGCCCGCCACAGCGTCACCGAACGCGGCATCGAGGACTACGCCGCCCGCGACGCCGGCCTGACCAACCTGGTCACCGCCGCCGACCTCGCCGCCCTGCTCGCCACCATCGCCGCCGGCGCCACCCGCCCCGGCCCGCTGGCCGCCCCCGAACACTGCGCGCAGATGCTCGAGGTGCTCCGCGCCCAGGAACACCGCGACTGCCTGCCGGCCGGCCTGCCACCGGGCACCCCGATCGCGCACAAGAGCGGCTGGATCACCGGCGTACGCCACGACGCCGGCGTGGTCCTGCCCGCCGACGCCCCGCCGTACTCGGTCGTCGTCTGCACCACCGCCGACCCCGCCGCCGACGGCTTCGACCGGGCCACCCACGACGCCGCCGCCCGCCGCCTCATCGCCGACCTCTCCGCGGCGGCCTGGCAGGGCCGGCACGGCTGACCACGCCGCCGGTCCGCGCCCCGCACCACCACCGCCCGGTCGATAGGGTGCCCCGCATGACGATCGCCGCCGTACGCACCCACCACCTCTCGGCGCCGCTGCACACCCCGTTCGTGACCGCGCTGCGCCGCGCCACGACCGTCGACACGCTGATCGTGGAGATCGTCGACGCCGACGGCCGGTCCGGATTCGGCGAGGCGCCGCAGGTCTGGCAGGTCACCGGCGCGTCCATCGCCGGCGCCCAGGCATGCGTCGAACAGGTCCTCGGCCCGGCCCTGACCGGACTCGACGCCGACGACCTGCTGGCCAACTGCGCCCGCACCCGCCGGGCGGTGGCCGGCAACGAGGCCGCCAAGTGCGCCGTCGACGTCGCCCTGCACGACCTGGCCGCCCGCCGGGCCGGGCTGCCGCTGGTCCGGCTGCTCGGCGGCACCACGCTGCGGGTGCCGACCGACGTCACCCTCGCCGCCGGCGACCCCGACGCGCTGGCGGCCGCCGCCGCCGCCCGGACCGCCGAAGGGTTCACCGTGCTGAAGGTCAAGGTGGGCACCGACGCCGCCGGCGACCTGAACCGGGTACGCGCCGTACGGGCGGCGGCCGGCCCGGCGGCCCGCGTCCGGCTGGACGCCAACCAGGGCTGGTCGCCCCGCGAGGCGGTACGCGTCATCCGTGGCGCCGAGGACGCCGGCCTCGACGTCGAACTCGTCGAGCAGCCGGTCGCCGGCCGCGACCTCGACGGGCTGGCGTGGGTCAGCGACCGGGTGGACACCCCGATCCTGGCCGACGAGGCGGTCTTCGACGTACGCGACCTGGTCGAGGTGATCCGGCGCCGGGCCGCCGACATGGTCAACGTCAAGCTGGCCAAGTGCGGCGGGCTGGCCCCGGCGCGTACGCTGCTGGACCTCGCGGCGGCCCATGGCATGGGCACGGTCGTCGGGTCGATGATGGAGGGCCCGATCGGGCTCGGGGCGGCGGCGAGCCTGGTCGCGGCGTACGGTACGACCGTGGTGTCCGATCTGGACGCGGCGTGGTGGCTGGCGGCGTCACCGGTGCGCGGCGGTATTCGTTACGAGGGTGCGACCGTGGTCCTGCCCGCCGGACCGGGGCTCGACGTCGACCTGACCTGAAAGCAACATCCAGACCGTCGTTGTTCATCGCAAGATACTTTCGTATGGTCGGGTTCCGGGACGTTCGTCGATTCCCGGGCGGGGCGGGGTCGCGCAACCTGGAGGGGTGGCGGTGGGCATGACGCTCGAGGCAGGCCGGGAGGCGGTCGTACGGGTCGCCGTCGCCACACTCTGGGCGGGCCCGGAGGCCACTCGCGAGGTCGACGCGCCCGCACTGGCCGACCACACCGACATCCCCGGCTGGATCTCTGCGATGGACCGCGACCAGCAGGTCGGCGAATGCGTCCTCAGCCAGCTCCTGCTCGGCGAACGGGTCCTGGTCGAGGAGATACGCGCCGACGGCTGGGCCCGGGTCGTCGCCGTCGAGCAGCCGGCCGCCAAGCTCGACCCGCGCGGCTATCCCGGCTGGCTGCCGGCCAGCCAACTGAGCCCGGCCCCGGACGTGGACCCGCCCGGCCAGCCCCTCGTCGTCGACGCCACCACCACCAGCCTGCACGCCGGCCCGGCCGGCGACCTGGTGCTCGACGGCGTCATCCTCGGCACCCGGCTGCTGCCGGCCGGCCCCGTCCGCGACGGCTGGCGCCCGGTGCACGCCCCCGGCCACCGGCAGCCACTGTGGACACCGGAGAGCCATCTCGTGCCGGTGTCGACCCGCCCGCCGACCGCGACCGAGGTGCTGGCGATGGCGTCCCGGCTGCGTGACGTCGTCTACATCTGGGGCGGCGTCTCGGCGTACGGGGTGGACTGCTCGGGTCTGGTGCACCTGGCCTGGCGCCGGTTCGGGGTACGGCTGCCACGCGACGCCGACGACCAGGCCGACGCCACCACTCCCCTGCGCCTGGGCGCGGAACTCCCCGGCGACCTCTACTTCTTCGCCCGGCCGGGCCGGCCGATCCACCACATCGGGATAGTGACGGCCGCCGCGGACGGCCCGGAGCGGCGCCGGATGCTGCACGCCTGCTACACCCAGCGGCGCGTCATCGAGGAGCCGCTCTCCGCCGACCGCGCCGCCACCCTGGTCGGCGCCCACCGCGTCTAGCCCTTCTTCCTCGCGAGACAGCTCTCCCCGCACTGCGCCGCTCGTTTCGCGCCGCACGCCACACCCACTACGCCATCCTAGGAGGCTATCCCGCCCCCCTCTTGATCCGCGTGATCAGGGAGTACGTCGAGTGTGTCGTTGGCGTGCCATGGTGCGAACTCCCTGATCACGCGGATCTTGCCGGGATGCCGGGCTCCCTGATCGATGCCGGGCTCCCTGATCACCGTGATCAGGGAGCTGGTCGGGCGTGTCGCCGGCGTGGCGCCGGTAGCGGCCCCTGATCACGCGGATCTTGTTCCGGGCTCGCTGGCGGTGGACGGACGGTCGCCCGGGTGCTGCCGCCGGCCGGCATCCGGTTCACCGCGCTGGTCCCGCCGCCCAACCAAGATCCGGGTGATCAGGGAGTTTGCATCGCGCCCCGCCGACAACACGCTCGATCTACTCCCTGATCACGCGGATCAGGACCCGGGCGGCGGGGGTGGGCGGGGGCGTGGGAGGCTGCCGGGCATGGTGCTTGAGGTTGCCCTGATCGATGTGGTCGCCGGTCGCGAGGACGAGTTCGCCGCCGCGTACGCCAAGGGACACGAGGTGCTGGCCACGACGCCCGGTTGCCGGTCGGTGCGGATGACCCGCGGCATCGAGTCGCCGACCCGGTTCGTGCTGCTGGTCGAGTGGGACTCGGTCGCCGCCCACGAGGAGAACTTCCGGGCCAGCGAACGGTTCACGACCTGGCGTTCGCTGATCGGCCCCTACTTCGCCGGCCCGCCGGTGGTCGAACACTTCACCGACGTGCCCGCCTGAGTTGTCGTACGGCGGCGCTAGCCTCCACAGCGTCCGTCAACGACCCCGGGAGCGTGCATGTACCGCCAGGGTGATGTCCTCGTCCATCCCATCGAACCCGCCGACGTCCCGGCCGGCCTGGTGCCGGCCGGTCGCGACGCCCGCGGCCGGCTCGTGCTCGCCCGGGGCGAGGCGACCGGTCACGCCCACGTGGTGAGTGGTTCCGGTGTCACGCTGTGGGCGTCGCCCGACCAGAGCGACCCCTCGGTCCTGCTCATCGAGGGTTACGGCCGGCTCAGCCACGAGGAGCACGGACCGATCGCCCTGCCGGCGGGTTCCTACCGGGTGATCCGGCAGCGGGAATACGTGCCGGGCGCGTGGCGGCCGGTGGCCGACTGATGGCGACCGAGACCATCTCCCCCGCCGACACGCTCACCGACCAGCCGGGGACCGCCGAGGACGCCGCCGCCGCGGCGGCCCTGGCCGGCATCGCCGACCGCTGGCTGGAGCATGGTCTGTGCACCGCGCCGGCCGACCGCCCGGCGGCCGAGGCCGCGGTCCGGGAGGCATACGTCGCCGCCGGCCTGCCCGCCCCGCGCCACGTGGTCTGGCTGCCGTCGCCGTTCGCCGGCGCGCTGGCCGCCGCACTGCTCACCGCCCCCCGCCCCGAGGCCGGCCCGACCGGGTCGAGCGCGGGCACCCCGGATCCCGACGACGACACCCCGGCCCCTGACCGCGACACCGTGCCGGCCACCCGCACCGCCACCACGATCGACCAGGTGCTGGCGGCGCTGCGTGCCCAGGGCTGCGTGCCCGGCGAGGTCGCGCCGGGCAGGGCGATCCGCGGCACCCTGCGCACCGCCCCGTGGGCGGCGGCCCGGACGGCGGCGACCGAGCGGCTCGGTCCGGCCGGCTGGGCCGCGCACTGGGCGGCCGGCGGGCAGCGCACCTGGAATCTGCTCGTCGACCGGGTCGTCACACCGTTGCGCACCCGGCTCGCCGAGGACCTGGTCGCCGATGTCCGCGACCCGTTGACCGAACGGGCGCGGTCCGCGCTCTTCGACGCCGTCTACGGGCTGCACGAGGCGGCCTGGCTGTCCGCCTTCGACGGCGACCCCCGCCTGCGCGGGCTGGCCAACGTCGCCACCTCGGCCGGCTGGTGGTGGCCCTACGAGCAGGTCGCGGTGCTGACCGAACGGCCGGTGGTCACCGAGCGCGACAACGTCGGCCGGCTGCACCGCGGCGACGGGCCGGCCCTGGCCTATCCGGACGGCTACGGCCTGCACGTGTGGCGCGGCATGGCGATCCCGCCAGAGGTCGCGCAGGAGCTGCCCCGGCTGACCGTGCAGCGGATCAGGGCGGAGCAGAACGCCGAGGTCCGCCGGGTGATGCTGGAGCACTTCGGCTACGACCGCTACCTGCGGGAGAGCAACGCCCACGCGATGCACCGCGACGAGTGCGGCGTGCTGTGGCGGATCAACCTCAGCGACGACGAGCCGCTGGTCATGGTCGAGGTGGTCAACTCGACGGCCGAGCCCGACGGCACCCACCGAACCTACTGGCTGCGGGTCCCGCCGGACACCCGGACCGCGCGGGGCGGGGTCGCGTGGACGTTCGGCCTCACCGAGGAGGAATACGCGCCGCTGGCACAGACCTGACCGACGGCCGGCTAGCCGCCCGCTCGCGGCGCGAGCCGGACGACCGTGCCGGTCTCCAGCGCGACCCAGACGGCGGCGTCGGGGCCGACGGCGATGCCGTGCGGCTCCGACGCCGGATCGGGCAGGTCGTGATGGTGGAAGTCGCCGTCGGCGCTGACGTGGCCGATCCGGTTGCCGGCCCATTCGGTGAACCAGCAGCCGCCCGCCGGGTCGGCGACGATCGCGTGCGGCTTCGCGTCGCGGTCCGGCAGCGCGAACTCGGCGACGGCACCGTCCGGGGTGATCCGGCCGATCTGGCCGGCCGCGATCTCGACGAACCATAGGTTCCCGTCGGTGCCACGGGTGATGCCGACCGGTCCGGCGTCGGCGGTCGGCAGCCGGTGCAGGGTCACCGCGCCGGCCGGGTCGATGCGGCCGATCGCGTTCGCCCGGTTGAGCGTGAACCACAGCGCGCCGTCCGGCCCGGCGGTGATCATCGACGGAAAGCCACCCGTGACGGGCAGGGGAAACTCGGTGATCCGGCCGTCGGTGGTGATCCGGCCGATCACGTCGGCGTTCATCCCGGTGAACCACAGCGCGCCGTCCGGGCCGGCCGCGATACCGAACGGCGCGGCCTCCGCCGACGGCACGGGAAACGACGCCGTGACGCCCTCGGTGGTGATCCGCCCGATGTGGTGGTCGCGGGACCGGGTGAACCACAGTGCCCCGTCGGGCCCCGTCGTGATGATCGCCGGGCCGCTCGACGGCGTATCGACCGGGTAGCTGGCCACGGTTCCGTCGGCCGCAAGCCGGCCGATCCGGCCGGCGTGGACGAGGGTGAACCACGGCGCCGCGTCCGGCCCGACCGTGATGCCGTACGGGCCGGCGGCGGGGTCGGACACCACGAACCGGCTGATCGGTGGGCGGTGGGTCGGCATGCGGTCTCCTTCTCCCGGTACGGTCCGTCGGGCGCCTGGTCCGCAGTGGCGCCCGCCGTCCGGTCCGCGACGGGTACCGACAACACTCCCGCCGCCACCCCGGACCGGGCAACCGGTTTGCCCGGTCAGGAGGCGGCCAGCGCGCGGCGCGGCACCCCCCAGGTCACGCCACGGACCGGGATGCGTTCCAGCACCCCGCCGGCGAAGACGTCGTAGAGCGGCAGGGTCTTCAGGTGCACGTATCCGATGTGGCAGTCGCAGAGCCGGTTGGGGCAGGGGCGTGGCCCCAGCGCGGCGCGGTAGGAGCCGTCGTAGAGGTTGCCCAGCGGTTCGTCGACGAAGTGGCAGCGCCGCACCTGGCCGTCACCGCGTACGGAGATCACGGTCTCGCCGGCCCGGCAGGCCCGGCCGGCCGACTCGTGTGGCCGGACGCTGTAGCCGAAGAGCGGGTCGATCGCGGTCCAGTCGGCTTCCTCGGCCGGCTCGTAGCGGTGGCCGTCGGCGGCGTTGACCCACAGGTAGACGTCGTCGGGCAGGGCCGCCCGCAGTGCCCGCGCCTCGGCCAGGTGCTCGGGCTGGCCGACGACGCCGACGGAGAAGCGTACGCCGAGGTCACGCAGGGTCGCGCACCTGCCGAGGAAGGCGTCCCGGCGCACCTGGCCCGGATGGTAGGTGGCCCACAGGGCCAGGGTGTCCCGGTCGGCGTCGGCGACCCAGTCGAGCCGGCAGGCCAGGTTGGTCTGGATCGCGACCCGGTCGACGTGCGGAAGGTGGGACAGCCGGGTCAGCGTCTGGCGGTACCAGGAGCGGGTCAGGCCCTCGCCCCACGGGGTGAACAGCACCGAGATCCGGTCGCCGTCCGGGTTGCGGTCGACCCAGTCGGCGAACCGGGCCAGCGCCTCCCGGTCGGCCCGCAGCTCGGCGCGGCTGTCCCGGCGCTTGGCGAAAGGGCAGTAGGGGCAGTCGTAGTTGCAACTGGCCAGCGGCCCCCGGTAGAGGATCGACAGGTTCATCGCGGCACGTGCTCCGCCATCGCGGCGCGGACCGGGCCGGAGACGAGCCACGGGCCGATCGCGTCGGAGCGTTCCACGCCGGCGTCGGTGAGCGTGAGCCGGCCGGCGTCGCGCCCTAGCCAGCCCCGCCCGGCGAGGATATCGAGTTGCGGGAAGTCGTCGCCCGGGTCGGCGGCGAACCGGTCCCGGTAGGCGGCCGGGTCGAGGCCCTCGGCCCGCAGCAGCGACTTGACCAGCCACCGGCGCCGTTTCTCGGTTCCGTCGAGCCGGAACCCGACCTCGGCGTGGTCGAAGTCGGCGGCCGGGCGGCGCAGGTAGTCGTCGATGATCGCACGGACCTGCCCGATGCCGACCGCGTAGTCGAACGAGTAGTGCAGGTCGGAGGTGTAGGAACGGGCACCGCAGCCGAGGCCGACCATGCCGTCGTCCTGGCACGAGTAGTCCGGCGCGTCGTCGTCGGGCAGGTCGGCGCGGCGGAAGTGCCGCATCGACAGTTGCCGGTAGCCGGCGGCGCGCAGGTGGTCACGCCCCTGCCGGTACAGCGCCAGCCGCTGGGCGTCCCAGGGGTCCTCCCTCGCCGCCCCGGGCCCGCCGAAGCCCGGATCCGGGCCACCGACGGCCGGGTCCGGGCCGCCGGGTGCCGGACCGCCCGCCGTGGACAGCGGCAGGACCCGGCGACCGAGGCCGGTCAGCGGCCGTACGTAGAGCGGGTAGAGGAAGACCTCCTCGGGCCGCCAGGCGAGTGCGGCATCCAGCGAGTGGGCCCACGTCCGGGCCGTCTGCCCGCCGATGCCGTAGATGAGGTCGAGGTTGAGCACCGGGATGTCGTGGGCCCGGATCGTGGCCAGGGCGCGTTCGACCTCGGCCCGCTTCTGGGGACGGCCGGCGGCGTGCGCCTCGGCGTCGAGGAAGCTCTGCACGCCGATGCTGACCCGGGTGGTGCCGCGCTCGGCCAGCACCGCGATCCGGTCGTCGGTGGCGGTGGCCGGCGACGTCTCGACGGCCGTGGGTACGGCGCCGAGCGGGGTGCCGAAGTCGGCGACGATGTCGAACATCTCGGTCAGCTCGCCGGCGGTGAGGTAGGTGGGGGTGCCGCCGCCGACCGCGAGCCGGGCGATCCCGGGCCGCCCGCCGAGCGCCTCGCGGACCCGGGTCGCCTGGCGGCGCAACTGGTCGAGGTAGGCGCGGACCTGCTCGGCGGGTGGGTTGGCGCGGGTGAACAGGTTGCAGAAGCCGCACCGCATCTCGCAGAACGGCAGGTGCAGGTAGAGCATGAGGGCGTCGGTCGGCTCGGCCGACCACACGTCGCGCAGCGCCGGGCGGGGCCGCAGCGGCCGGTAGGCCGTCTTGTGCGGGTACGCGTAGAGATACCCCTGGTACGGCGATCCGTCAATCATGGAACGACCCGCCCGTCGCTGCCGTTCCGGAAAGCTCCCACTGCCCCGGCTCGATGACGAACTCGGCGTACGGCACCGTCCACACCACCTCGTGGGCCACCCGGTGTCCGGTGTGGCCGTCCTCGCCGTACGCCGTCCCGTGGTCGGCGCAGATCAGCACCAGGCACGGCCGGCCGCGTGCGGTCGCCAGGGCGAAGAGCCGGCCGATGTGCCGGTCGACGTATTCCAGCGCGGCGGCGTGGCTGTCCCGGCTGTCGGCGGCGGCGCCGGGCAGGTAGTGGCGGTTGGGCTGGTGCATCGCGGCGACGTTGACGAACAGGAACAGCGACCGGTCGGCGGGGACCGTCGGCACGACCGTGGCGATCCGGTCGAGCTGTGCCTCGAAGCAGCCGGGCGCGGTCACCCCGAACTCCGGCTCCCAGTGCGATTCGGCGAACAGGCCGGGCAGCACCCGGCCGAGCGGCGAGCGGTGGTTGAAGAAGCCGACCCCGCCGACGCAGACCGTGTGGTAGCCGGCCGCGGCCAGCCCGCTCACCACCTCGGGGGCGTCGAAGACCCAGGTGTCGCCGCCGGTGGTCTCACTGCCGGGGAACGCGGCGGCGAACAGTCGCGGGTGTGGCCCCGGGGCGGTCGGGGTGGGCAGGAATCCGGCGAAGAACGCCTGGTGGGCGGCGTACGTGAAGCTGGCCGGGCTGTGCCGCCGCTGCCACCGCCCGCCGGGCAGGGCCCGGGCCAGGGCCGGGGTACGGCCGGCCGCCACCAGTTCGGCGGCGACGTCGTAGCGCAGCGTGTCGAGGGTGACGAAGAGCAGGTCGTGGCTGCCGACGAGGTCCTTCACGCCGCCACCCCGGAGCCGACCCGGCCGGCCGGGTCGGCCGGAACCGCCGCCCCGCCGGCCGTGGCGCCCCGGACGGCGAACCGGCCGGTGCGCAGGGCGGCGAACCGGCCGGTGCGCAGGGCGGCGAACCGGCCGGTGCGCAGGGCGGCGAACCGGCCGGTGCGCAGGGCGTGCAACTGCGCCGCCCAGGTGTCGCGGCCGGCGTCGTCGCGCAGGCCGGGCAGCAGGTCGCCGAAGGCGTTGACCTCGGCGACCGCGTGCCGCCGCCAGCCGACGCCGGGCAGCAGGTCGACCGCGACGTGCAGGCTTCCCGGGAAGCAACCGGCGGCGCGGACGCAGGTGTCGAGCGCCGACCGGTAGGCGGCCGGCCCCATCGCGGCCCGCAGCGCCGCCAGGTCGCCGCGGGCGTTTCCGAGGTGCAGGTTGGTCAGCGGGCCACGGCTCGACCGCACCACGGTGTGGGTCGGCTCGCCCGCCACCACGAGCACCCGCAGGTCGACGGCCCGGTCGCCGAGGCCGGCCTTGGGAAACCACCGTTCGACGTGCAGGCTGTCCGGCGCCAGCCGGTCGACGATCGCGGCGACGTCCCGTTCGGCCTGGTAGGTGCGGACCCGCAGCGAGTTGAACAGGCGTCCGCCGGTGGTCAGTTCGACCGACGTCGTCGCCCTGATCCGGCCGCCGGCCAGTTCCAGCGCCAGCACCCCGGACGCCGACGAGCCGTGTGCCGGTTTGACGAACACCCGCGACCAGCCGGCCGCGCGCAGCGCCGCCCGTAGTTCGTCGTAGTCACGTGGCGGCGCCGGCAGGGCGGCCGGCACCGGCATCCCGGCGGCGGCCAGCCGGGCGTGGCAGGCCCGCTTGTCGAACATGGTGTGGATCTCGTCCGGTGCGTTCAGCAGGGTCGCCCCGGCCGCCCGCGCGGCCGTGGCGAGGCGGTCGAGGGCGTCGCCCAGCCCCCGGTGCCAGGCGGCCAGGCCGGTGATTTCGCCGTGCTCGGCCGGCCGGGCGGCACCGCGCAGCAGCCGGTCGACCTCGGCGTCCTCACCGGGCGAGTCGACCCGGACGACGGCTCCGGCCGGCAGCCGCACCGGGCCGGTGGCGAGACGCCGCCAGGGCAGCACCTCCAGCCGGCCGGGCCAGCCGCCGGTTGCCGCGGCCCGGAACCCGGTGACCCGGCGGTTGTCCGGGTTGCCGACCACGACCAGCACGGGCGGCGCGGTCATTCCGAGACGGCCACGTAACGGTCGCCGGGACGGTCCTTCTGCTGGTCGGACAGGTCGACCTCGACGCCGGGCAGTTCTGCGGCCAGCCGCGCGCCGACCTCGTCGCTGATGTAGTGGCGGTGCAGGTCGAGACGCTTGAGGTGGGTCAGCGGCTGCCCGCTGAGCAGGGCGGCGACGCCGTCGTCGCCGAGCATGCCGAGCGACATGTCGAGGACCTCGAGCCGGGCGACGACCGGGGCACCGGCCACCGCGGCGGCGACCTGGTCGGCGATCTCGGCGTTGCGCAGCCCGAGATGGCGCAGCGCCGGCAGCCGGCCGCCGGCCAGGATCGGGGCGAAGTCGTCGATGGTGGCGTCGCCGCCGTAGTTGTCGGTGCCGAGCCACAGCTCGAGGTGGGTCAGGCCGGGCAGGTCACACTCGGCGACCTGCCGGACGATCCGGCCGGGCAGGCCACCGGACTCGATCGCGAACTCGCGGAGCGCGGTGTGCCGCACCGGGGTGAGCTCCATGCCCTCGGTGCCGCGCACCCGCAGGATCTCCAGCTCGGGGAAGGCGGTGAACAGCGGGGTGACGTCAGCCTGCTGGATCCAGGAGATCTCCGACTCCTCCATGGTCAGCTCGGCGAGGAACAGCGCCCGCAGCGCGGTGAACCGGGGCGCGAACTCGACCAGCATGTCGACGGGGGCGCTCTCCTCGTACGCCTCGCCCCACTGGCCGATGATCAGGGCCCGCACCTGCGCCGGGTCGACGACGGCCAGGAACTTCTCGAACAGTTCCCGGAACTCGTCGGTGCTGGTCTCGTAGTCGCCCTCGACCCGCCAGGCGGTCGCGGCGGGGTCGGCCGTCGGGGCGGCCGACTCGGGGTCGAAAACGGTGACGGGAAGGCCGGCGAACTCGGTGATGTGCTGGTAGATGGCCACTACGAGGCTCCGGATGCGATCGGTTTGTGGGGGCGGGCCGAACCATAACAACCCTGTGCGACAACCGGGCCCGTCGACCCGCTGGAGGGCCACCCCATCCACGTACGGTGACGAACCGGGCACGGTGCCCGAATTCGCTGGTGGCCGGCGCCCCGGGTGGGGTTTGCTCGGACCATGACACAGCCGGTAGCGCTCGTGACCGGGGTCAGCCGCCGGATCGGGATCGGCGCGGCCGTCGCCCGCCGGCTGGTCGCCGACGGCTGGCGGGTGGCCCTGACCGGCCTGCCCGGGTACGACGCGGAGCAGCCGTACGGCGGCGACCCGGACGGCGTGCCGGCGCTGCTCGCCGAACTCGGCGACCGGGCGGAACACGTCGAGGCCGACCTGTCCGACCCGGCGGCCCCGGCCGCCCTCGTCGCGCACGCGCGGGAGCGGCACGGCCGGCTGGACGCGCTGCTGGCCGTGCACGCCTACTCGACGCGTACGCCGCTCGGCGAACTGGACGCGGCGGAGATCGACCGGCACCTGGTGGTCAACGTACGCGCCACGATGCTGCTGGTGGAGGCGTTCGCCGCCGGCTTCCCCGACGGTGCCGGGGGTGGCCGGGTGGTGCTGTTCTCCAGCGGGCAGCGGCTCGGCCCGATGCCGGACGAGCTGGCGTACGCGGCGAGCAAGGCCGGCGTCGAGGTGCTGACCCGGCAGTTCGCGCGGCTGCTGGCCCCCCGAGGGGTGACCGTCAACTGCGTCAACCCGGGACCGACCGACACCGGGTATGCGGGGCCGGCCGCCCACGAGGCGGTGGCCCGGCTCTTTCCCGGTGGCCGGTGGGGCACCCCGGACGACGCGGCCCGGTTGGTCGGCTGGCTGTGCTCGCCGGACGCCCGCTGGATCACCGGACAGGTGATCGACTCCGAGGGCGGCTTCGACCGCTACGTCTGACCTGCCGACCGCCCGCACCGGCCGGTGCCGGCTACCTGACGCCGGCCACGTCCATCCCGCGCAGCTCCTTCTTCAGCTCGGCCACCTCGTCGCGGATCCGGGCCGCCAGCTCGAACTGCAGCTCCCGGGCGGCGGCGAGCATCTGGTCGTTGAGGTCCTGGATGAGCTGGGCCAGGTCGGCGCGGGCCATGCCCTCGCGCGACGGTCCGGCGGTCGCCCGGCCCCGCGAGCGGGTCTCCGGCACCGGCGCCTTGCCCCGCGACATCTGCCGGCCGCCGCCACCGATGATCGCCCCGCCCGGACCGTGCCCGGCGAGCGCGCCCTCGGTGTCGTCGGCCTCGCGGTAGATGTCGTCGAGGATGTCGTGGATCTTCTTGCGCAGCGGTGCCGGCGAGATGCCGTGCGCCTCGTTGTGGGCGATCTGCTTGGCCCGCCGGCGGCTGGTCTCGTCGATCGCCGCGGCCATCGACGGCGTCATCTTGTCGGCGTACATGTGCACCTGCCCGGAGACGTTACGGGCGGCGCGGCCGATGGTCTGGATCAGGGACCGCCCGCTGCGCAGGAAGCCCTCCTTGTCGGCGTCGAGGATGGCGACGAGGGACACCTCGGGCAGGTCGAGCCCCTCCCGCAGCAGGTTGATGCCGACCAGCACGTCGTAGTCGCCCTTGCGCAGCTCGCGCAGCAGCTCGACCCGGCGCAGGGTGTCGACCTCGGAGTGCAGGTAGCGGACCCGGATGCCGTGCTCCAGCAGGTAGTCGGTGAGGTCCTCGGCCATCTTCTTGGTCAGGGTGGTGACCAGGACCCGCTCGTCGCGCTCGGTGCGCAGCCGGATCTCGTGCATCAGGTCGTCGATCTGCCCCTTGGTCGGCTTGACGACGACCTCGGGGTCGACCAGGCCGGTCGGGCGGATCACCTGCTCGACCACCTCGCCCTGCACCTGTTCCAGCTCCCACGGGCCGGGGGTGGCGGACAGGAACACCATCTGCCCCACCCGCTCCAGGAACTCGTCGAACCGCAGCGGCCGGTTGTCCTGCGCGCTGGGCAGCCGGAACCCGTGCTCGATCAGCACCCGCTTGCGGGACGCGTCGCCCTCGAACATGCCGCCGATCTGCGGGATGCTGACGTGCGACTCGTCGACGACGGTCAGGAAGTCGTCGGGGAAGTAGTCGAGCAGGCAGTGCGGCGGGCTGCCGGGCAGCCGGCCGTCGATGTGCATCGAGTAGTTCTCGATCCCGGAGCAGGAGCCGACCTGGCGCATCATCTCGACGTCGTACGTCGTGCGCATCCGCAGCCGCTGTGCCTCCAGCAGCTTGCCCTGGCGCTCCAGCTCGTCGAGGCGCTCGGCCAGCTCCGCCTCGATGCCGTTGATCGCGCGTTCCATCCGCTCCGCCCCGGCGGTGTAGTGCGTCGCCGGGAAGATCAGCAGGTGGTCGACCTCGCGGACCACCTCGCCGGTCAGCGGGTGGAGGTAGTAGAGCTTCTCCACCTCGTCGCCGAAGAACTCGATCCGGACCGCCAGCTCCTCGTAGGCCGGGATGATCTCCAGGGTGTCGCCGCGGACCCGGAACGTGCCCCTGGTGAACGCCAGGTCGTTGCGGGTGTACTGCACGTCGACCAGCCGGCGCAGCAGCTTGTCGCGCTCGATCTCCTGCCCGACGTGCACCCGGACCGCCCGGTCGAGGTATTCCTGCGGGGTGCCCAGGCCGTAGATCGCCGAGACGGTCGCCACCACCACCACGTCGCGACGGGTCAGCAGCGACATGGTCGCCGAGTGCCGCAGCCGCTCGACCTCCTCGTTGATCGAGGAGTCCTTCTCGATGTAGGTGTCGGTCTGCGCGATGTACGCCTCGGGCTGGTAGTAGTCGTAGTAGGAGACGAAGTATTCGACGGCGTTTCGCGGGAGCAGCTCGCGGAACTCCTTGGCGAGCTGGGCGCACAGGGTCTTGTTGGGGGCCAGCACCAGGGTCGGCCGCTGCAACCGCTCGATCAGCCAGGCGGTGGTCGCGCTCTTGCCGGTGCCGGTCGCGCCGAGCAGCACGGCACTGCGGTCGCCCCGCCGCACCCGGCGCTCAAGATCATCGATTGCCGTCGGCTGGTCGCCGGACGGGGTGAAGTCGCTGATCACCTCGAAGCGACCGTCGAGCCGTGGAATGTCGAGCGCCATGCCATCAAACGTACGCCCAGGGTCTGACAGCCCGCGGACCGGCAACGGTCAGTACACGATCAGCTTCGATATTCCCATTGTGTGGTAAAGGTCACCGGACTACCGTGCTAGGGGTAGGCCGCTCGCGGCGGTCGTCCGGGTCGACGATCGGGCCTCCACACCGGCCGATCGGACCCGGCGCGTGGTCGCAGCCCCGGCACATCGCCGGCGAGCGCACCGGACGCGGTCGCGCGCAAGCGCAGACCGGCCGCCGCGAGCAGCCCCTACGCCCGCCCGGGCATCCCCATCCCGTTCGCGGGCACACGTCACCTTCGCCCCGCCACCGGCGTTCAACCACGCGTGAGGTTCTCCCCCACCGGCGACCGCCGCCGGATCGTCGCCCTGGTCGCCCTCGGCTGCATCGCCATCGGATCCGCGGCCGGCCTGGCCACCGGCCTCGTTTCGTGCGCGCCGACGGCCCAGCCGCAGGCCCGGCCGCTGTCGACGGCCGAGGCACAACGGCTGGCCACGATGCGGATGACCAACTTCCAGCAGGCCCGGGTCGGCGTACGCGCCACCATTGGCGACCCCGGGGCCGAGGTGCGCCTCATCGGCCGGGTCGACTGGAGCCGCGCGCTGGCGTACCTGTCGGTGTCCGGGCCGGGCGCGGGCGAACGGCGCGGCCTGCTCCAGGCGATGCCCGGCGTCCTCGCCACCCGGTCGGCGGACACCGCACCCGACGGCACCGCACCACCCGCCGGAACCGGCGCGGTCGGCACCGTCGGCCCCACCGGCACGGCCGGGAGCTCGGTCGCGGCCGCGCCGCCCGACGTACCGCCCGCCGACGGCTGGCGGGTCGAGCGGTTCACCGCCAGCGGACCGGAGGCCGGATCGGTCGAGTCGTTCCTGGCCCTGCTCTTCGCCATCGCCCACGACCGGGCCGACGCCGCCGACCTGATCGAGCACAGCGAGGCCCGCTGGCTGGGCCGGGACCGGGCCGGCGGAGCCACGGTCGACGTGCTGCTCGGCCCGGCGGTGCCACCCCAGCCGAGGGCGACCCCGACCGCGACGGCCTCCCCCGCTACCACCCGGCCCCCGACGCCACCGGCCGCCGGCCCGTCCGCCGCCGGCCCATCGCCCACCGGCGCCACCGCACCCGCCGGCAGCCGGACGGCCGACGGATCGGCGTCGGCCGGGGCGGACGCGTCCCGTACCGCCGGGCCGGCGTCGGCGCGACCGGCGGAGACGTCGCTGGCGGCGATGGGCGGCGCGGTGCGCTACTGGCTCGACGGCGACGCGCGACTGCACCGGTTCGAGGCCCTGCTCGCCGGCAATCAGCCGGTCAACGCGCATCTCGACCGGGCCGACAGCGCCGGGATCACCGCGATCGACGCGCTCGGCGGCCGGCCGGTCGAGCCCCGGGCCGCCACCGCCGAGGAGGCCGACCTGCTGTCCCGGATGCGGCAGCGCAACCGGGCGCTCGGCGGCGGCAAGGTGACCTTCACCCTGCCGACCATGCCGACCGCGAACCTGCGCGGCACCGGACTGGTCGACTGGCGCAACACCGTCGCGTACGTCGCCGTCGGCGACCTCGACAAACCCGGCGAGACCGCACTGATCCGCGCCGACCGGACCGGACCGGCGATCCGGGTCGCGCCGCAGCGGGTGACCGCCGACCGGCAGCCGCCGGTGCCGCCACCGACCGACCGGAGCTGGACCCACGTCGACTGGCGCCAGCGCGGCGACGCGCAGGGTGCGCTCGACGTCGACTTGCTGATCACGGAACTGCTGGCGCTCGGCACCGGGGCCCGCGACGACGTGGCCGCGCTGCGCCGGTCGGCGATCCGGCTGCGCGACGACCGGGTGGACGGCACCGCCGTCACCGTCTTCGAGGTCGGCCGCCCGGGACAGCCGGGCGCGCGGCCGGGGCAGGGCCGGCTGCGGTACTGGGTGGACTCCTCCGGCGCGCTGCGCCGGCTGGAGCTGCGGACCCGCACGGGCGCGTTCGCCCAGCTCGACGTCGATCCCGGCCGGGTCGCCTACGTACGCCCGGTGCCGCGCGCCTGACCGGCCCGACCGGCCGGCACCATCGCGCCGGCCGGTTCGGTCCCGGCCGGCACCGTTACGGCTGCCAGCCGGTCCGGTCGGCCCACCGCCGGGCGCGGTCGTAGGCGACGTCGAACCACGGCTCCTTCGCCTCGGCATACTCGTCGACGGTCGCGGAGCGCTCGGCGAGCCCCTGCTTCAGCGCCAGGTACTCGGCGCGTGTCGCCTCGTCGGCGCGCAGGAGGTCGCGCAGCAGCAGGGCGCACCGCCAGCCCGGCGAGCCGGTCACCCGTACGTGCAGGTTGACCGGCCGGCCGGGGTCGGCGTTGAGGTGCAGCCGCTTGGTCCATCGCGCCGGGTCGAGATCCGGTGGTTTGGGCGAGTCATACCAGTCACCGGGCGGTCGGGGGAAGCCGCCGTCGGCGAGCCGGTCGGCGAGCGAGTCGGCCTCGGCCAGCGACGACACCGACAGTTGCAGGTCGACGACGTCCTTCGCGGCCAGCCCCGGCACCGCCGTCGAACCGACGTGGTCGATCCGGCGGTCGGGGTCGCCGACGAGGTGACGGATCCGGTCGGCGAGCCGCCGGGCCTGGTCCGGCCAGGACGGGTCGGGCTCGGCCAGCGTCACGTCCGCCGGACGCGGCGCCCGCCGCCGGTGCCGGACGTTCGCCTCGTACGGCACCAGCCGCCGCCACAGCCGGTCCACCACGACGTGCAGGTCGGCGAGGTCCCCGTCGTTGCGGAGCACGATGTCGGCGGCCGCCCGCCGCCGCGCGTCGTCGGCCTGGGCCGCGATCCGGTCCAGCGCCTGCCGCTCGGTCATCCCCCGGTCGCGGACCAGCCGCCCGATCCGGATGTCGCGGTCGGTCTCCACGACCACCACCAGGTGGTACGTCGGCGCGAGGCCCCCCTCGACCAGCAGCGGTACGTCGTTGACCAGCACCGCGTCGGGTGCCGCCGCGGCGGCCAGTTCCCGGCTCCGGGCCCGTACGCGGGGATGGGTGATCTCCTCCAGCCGGCGGCGGGCGGCGGTGTCGCCGAAGACGAGGGCGCCCAGCGCCGGCCGGTCGAGGCTGCCGTCGGGGTGCAGCACCCCGGCGCCGAACGCCTCGACGATCTCCCGCAGCCCGTCGGTGCCGGGTGCGACAACCTCGCGGGCGATGACGTCGGAGTCGACGACGACGGCGCCGTGTTCCGCCAGCCGCCGCGCCACCGAGCTCTTGCCGGACCCGATCCCACCGGTAAGCCCCACATTCAACACGGTCTCAAGTGAACCGGATGCGCTTCTCCCCCTGTCGCGAGGGTCCGCGCCCTCCCCTCGCCAGAGTCCGCCCTCACCCCCAAGATCCGCGTGATCAGGGAGTTTGCGGCCCGACGCGCCGACGACACGCGCGACTCGATCCCTGATCACGCGGATCTTGGGGCGGGTCGGGCGGGACGGCACAGCTGGGGCGGGTGGGGAAAGGCAGCGGCCCGGCGGCCAACCCCGGAGGGCTGGCGGCCGGGCCGCTGTCGGTACGGGTTACTTGCCGCCGGCGAGCTTCTCGCGCAGGGCGGCGAGCGCCTCGTCGGTGGCGAGGGTGCCGGCCGGCTCCTCCGCCTGACGGGCCGGAGCCGGGGTGGACGACGAGGTCGCCCCACCGCCGGCCGGAGCCGGGTTGGCGGCAGCCTCGGCGTCGGCGGCCCGGGAGGTCTGCACCTGCTTGGTGTGGGCCTCCCAGCGCTGACGCGCCTCGGCGTACTGCGTCTCCCAGGTCTCGCGCTGCTTGTCGAAGCCCTCGAGCCACTCCCCGGTCTCCGGGTCGAAGCCCTCGGGGTAGATGTAGTTGCCCTCGCTGTCGTACGTCGCGGCCATGCCGTAGAGGGTGGGGTCGAAGTGCTCCTCGCCCTCGACGAAGCCCTCGTTGGCCTGCTTCAGCGACAGCGAGATCCGGCGCCGCTCCAGGTCGATGTCGATGACCTTGACCATGACGTCGGAGCCCACCTGGACAACCTGCTCCGGGATCTCCACGTGGCGCTCGGCCAGCTCGGAGATGTGGACCAGGCCCTCGATGCCGTCGTCGACGCGGACGAACGCACCGAACGGAACGAGCTTGGTGACCTTACCCGGCACGATCTGCTGGATCGCGTGGGTGCGGGCGAACTGGCGCCACGGGTCTTCCTGGGTGGCCTTCAGCGACAGCGAGACCCGCTCGCGGTCGAGGTCGACGTCGAGGACCTCGACCTCCACCTCCTGGCCGACCTCGACGACCTCGGACGGGTGGTCGATGTGCTTCCAGGACAGCTCGGAGACGTGCACCAGGCCGTCCACGCCGCCCAGGTCGACGAACGCGCCGAAGTTGACGATCGAGGACACGACGCCCTTGCGGACCTGGCCCTTCTGCAGCTTGTTGAGGAACTCGGTGCGAACCTCGGACTGCGTCTGCTCCAGCCACGCACGACGGGACAGGACCACGTTGTTGCGGTTCTTGTCCAGCTCGATGATCTTCGCCTCGAGCTCGCGACCCACGTACGGCTGAAGGTCACGGACCCGCCGCATCTCGACCAGGGAGGCGGGCAGGAAGCCCCGCAGCCCGATGTCGAGGATGAGACCGCCCTTGACCACCTCGATGACGGAGCCCCGAACGACGCCGTCCTCGTCCTTGATCTTCTCGATGGTGCCCCAGGCACGCTCGTACTGCGCCCGCTTCTTCGAGAGGATCAGGCGACCCTCCTTGTCCTCCTTCTGGAGGACCAGGGCCTCGATCTGGTCACCGACCGACACCACCTCAGCGGGGTCCACGTCGTGCTTGATCGACAACTCGCGCGAGGGGATGACGCCCTCGGTCTTGTAGCCGATGTCGAGCAGGACCTCGTCCCGATCGACCTTGACGACGGTGCCTTCGACAATGTCACCGTCGTTGAAGTACTTGATGGTCTCGTCGATCGCGGCGAGGAAGGCTTCCTCGGAACCGAGGTCGTCGACGGTGACCTTGGTGGCGCTCGAGGTGGCCTCGATGCTGCTCGTCATGTGGGCGGTTGCTCCGGTCGGATGTGGGTGTCACAGCAAGGCTGGTGTCGCGGTGACCTGTTTGCGCCAGCGGATCCGTCGACGCCACATTCGTCATGTCCGTCGACCGCGGACCTGCTCCCTGCCGAGGCACACGATCCGCGAGCGCATCGACTAGCCTACCGTGTGCATTACCACAGCATGCAAGCCCTCCCGGCACGAGTCGGGTCCCTCTTTTTCGCACCGGATTGCCACCCGGCCGATTACCCGGCCGATCTAGCCGGACGTCCGACCGCATCCTGGGACGCGAACACACAATCATCTCACCTTCCGGCAAAGGCGGGAAACACCCCGCCCGGCGCGCGCCGTCCCCGCCGCCGCGCCCCCTAGGGTCTGCGATGTGACGGACGAGGGATCCAGGGTCACCCGGCGAACGGTGACCGACGCGGAGAGCCGGCGGGCCAGCCGGGGCTGGTGGGACCAGGACGCCGACGACTACCAGGCCGAGCACGGCCCGTTTCTCGGCGACGTCGACTTCGTGTGGTGCCCGGAGGGGCTGCGCGAGTCCGACGCCCGCCTGCTCGGCGACGTACGCGGCCGGCGTGTCCTCGAACTCGGCTGCGGCGCCGCCGCCGTGGCCCGCTGGCTGGTCGGCCAGGGCGCCGAGGTGGTCGCCACCGACCTGTCCGCCGGCATGCTGCGGCACGCCGCCGCCGGCGCCGACAGATCCGGGGTACGCGTGCCGCTGGTCCAGTCCGACGCGATGGCGCTGCCGTTCCGCGACGGCTCGTTCGACGTCGTCTGCACCGCCTTCGGCGCCGTCCCGTTCGTCACCGACTCCGGGGCGGTCATGCGCGAGGTCCACCGGGTGCTGCGTCCCGGCGGCCGGTGGGCCTTCTCCGTCACCCACCCGATGCGGTGGATCTTCCTCGACGATCCGGGGGAGGGCGGGCTGCGGGCGGTGCACTCGTACTTCGACCGCCGCCCGTACGTCGAACAGGACGAGTCCGGCATCCCGACGTACGTCGAACAGCACCGCACCCTCGGCGACCGGATCCGTGAGCTGGTCGCGGCGGGTTTCGTCGTACGCGACGTGGTGGAACCGGAGTGGCCGGCCGGGCACGAGGGCGTGTGGGGGCAGTGGAGCCCGCTGCGCGGCCGGCTCTTCCCCGGCACCGCCATCTTCGTCAGCGACAAGCCGACGGCCACCGGCACGGCCTGACCCCGGCCGTCGGTCCGCGACCTGGCGGCCGTCCCGGGCGGACCGTTCACCGCGGCCCGGGCCGGGTATCCGCAGGGGGCAGGCAGCACGGACACGGAGGTGAGACCGTTGGCCCGCAACCAGCAGATGAGCACCGCCGAACTCGCCGAACAGGCCCGGCACGCCGGAGTCACCGACGCCGACCGGATGGACCGGGACGAGTTGATGCACGCCATGCAGGCCCGGCCCGGTCGGTACGGCGGCGGACCGCCGCAGAAGGCCCGGTCGAGCGGCGCTCAGCACGACCCGGCGCCCCGGGGCAGCCGGCCGCGGGACTGGAAGAACGTGCCGGGCAACCAGAGCTGATCCTCGGACGGCGCGCGGCGGAGGACGGCCCGGTGGCCGGCTCCGCCGCGTTTCCGCGAGCCCGCCCCGGGTACCCGGCCGTTATGGCGGAACGACGGGGAAAGCCGCGGGTCGGCGACCGGGTGACGTGGCGCAGCCACGGTGTGACGGTGCCCGGCACCGTGGAGGAGGAGATCGACGAGCGGACCGAGACGGCCGGCCGTACCGTCGACGCCTCGCCGGAGCATCCCCAGTTCCGGGTACGCAGCGACAAGTCCGGCCGCGACGCCGTACACCGGCCGGAGGCACTCGGCCGGGAGAAGCGCTAGCCGGGGCGCCGGGCGGGAGGGGCCGGGGGATGCCGCACACCGACGAGGAAACCGACCGCGACTTCCGTGAGGCGGTCAACATGACGCCACGCGAACTGGAGGACTGGCTCGGCACCGACGCGTCGAAGGAGGCCGGGCAGCACAAGGGCGGCGCGGCCGAGACGACCGGGCACGAATCGGGCCGGCGGATCGTCGCCCTGCTGCGTACGAAGAAGCCCGACCTGACCGGCGACGACCGCAGCCACATGCGCAAGGTGGTCGGCTACGTGCACCGCCACCTCGCGCAGCGCCCGGACGGCGACGTCACCGACACCCGCTGGCGACACTCGCTGATGAACTGGGGGCACGACCCGCTGCGGTGAGCCCGTACGCCGGCCGCGCGTCGCGCGGCCGGCCCGGACGGTCAGTGGTCGGCGCTGTTCCAGTCGGTGCCGAACCCGACCGACACCTCCAGCGGCACCGACAGCGGGTAGGCGGCCCCCATCTCGGCCCGGACCAGGGTCTCCAGCCGCTCGCGTTCACCGGTGGCGACCTCGAAGACCAGCTCGTCGTGGACCTGCAGCAGCATCCGCGACCGCAGGTCGGTGTCGCGCAGCGCCGCGTCGACCCGGAGCATGGCGACCTTGATGATGTCGGCGGCCGAGCCCTGGATGGGGGCGTTGAGCGCCATCCGTTCGGCCATCTCGCGGCGCTGCCGGTTGTCGCTGACGAGGTCGGGAAGGTAGCGCCGGCGGCCGAGGATCGTCTCGGTGTAGCCCTCCTGCACCGCCCGCTTCACCACCGACTGGAGGTAGTCGCGCACGCCGCCGAACCGGGAGAAGTATTCCTCCATCAGCCCGCGCGCCTCCTCGGTCGAGATGCCGAGCTGCTGGGAGAGGCCGAAGGCGCTGAGGCCGTACGCGAGGCCGTAGTTCATCGCCTTGATCTTGCGCCGCTGGTCGGGAAGGACCTCGGCCAGCGGTACGCCGAACACCGACGAGGCCGTCGCGGCGTGGAAGTCGGCGCCGGAGTTGAACGCCTCGATCAGCGCCTCGTCCTTCGACAGGTGCGCCATGATCCGCATCTCGATTTGGCTGTAGTCGGCGGTGAGCAGCGACTCGGCGCCCTCCCCCACCACGAACGCCCGGCGGATCCGCCGGCCCTCCTCCGTGCGGATCGGGATGTTCTGGAGGTTGGGGTCGGTCGACGACAGCCGGCCGGTCGCGGCGACCGTCTGGTGGAACGTGGTGTGGATCCGGCCGTCGTCGGAGACCGACTTGAGCAGGCCGTCGACGGTCGACTTCAGCTTGGCCACGTCGCGGTGCCGCAGCAGGTGTTCCAGCACCGGGTGCGGGTTCTGCGCGTAGAGCCACTGCAGCGCGTCGGCGTCGGTGGTGTAGCCGGTCTTGATCCGCTTGGTCTTGGGCAGGCCCAGCTCGGTGAAGAGGATCTCCTGCAGCTGCTTGGTCGAGCCGAGGTTGAACTCCCGCCCGACCGCCGCGTAGGCCCCCTGGGCGGCGGCCTTCACCTCGGCCGCGAAGTGCGCCTCGAGGTTCGACAGGTAGTCGGTGTCGGCGGCGATCCCGGCCCGCTCCATCGCCGCCAGCACCTCGACCAGGGGCAGTTCGACCTCGGCCATCAGCCGGGCCGACGCCTCGCCGTCCCGGTCGAGTTCCTCGTCGATCGCCTCGGCCAGGTCGAGGGTGGCCCGGGCCCGCAGCATCAGGTTCTGCTCGATTTCGCTGTCGTTGCCCAGCCCGTCGAGCGTGAGCTGCCCGTTCTGCGGGGTGTCGATCCGCAGCTCGCGGTGCAGGTAGCGCAGTGCCAGGTCGGTGAGGTCGTAGGACCGCTGGTCGGGGCGGGCCAGGTAGGCGGCCAGCGCGGTGTCGCGCCCGACGCCCCGCAACCGCCAGCCGTGCGCGGCGAACGCCAGCAGCGCGGGCTTGCTGTCGTGGATCACCTTGGGCCGCTCCGGGTCGGCCAGCCACGTCGCCACGGCGGCCTCGTCCTGCGCGTCGAGGGTCGCCGGGTCGAACCAGGCCGCCGGCCCGTCCGCGGTGGCCAGCGCCACCCCGGTCAGCGCGCCGGTGCCCCGGCCGAACGTGCCGGTGACCGCCACCCCGGTCGGCTCGCCGACCACGACGTGGTCGACCAGCCAGGCGCCGACCGCCCCCGGCGCCAGCTTCTCGCCGGCCAGGTCGAAGCCGGCCTCGGCCTCCGGCTCGACCGCCTCCAGGTACTGGTAGAGCCGGTCGCGCAGGACCCGGAACTGGAGGGTGTCGAACACCTGGTGGACCGCCTCGCGGTCCCAGCCCGCCCAGCGCGCGTCCTCGGGGCGCAGCGGCAGCTCCAGGTCGGAGACCAGGCAGTTGATGTCGTAGTTGCGGATCACGTCGGCGAGCCGCTCGCGCAGGCTCTCGCCGGCCTTGCCCTTGATCTCGTCGGCCCGGGCGACGACGCCGTCGACCCCGCCGTACTGGTTGATCCACTTCGCGGCGGTCTTCGGGCCGACGCCCGGGATGCCGGGCAGGTTGTCGCTGGACTCGCCGACCAGGGCGGCCAGGTCACGGTAGCGGTCCGGTCCCACGCCGTATTTCGCGGTGACCGCGGCGGGGTCCATCCTGGCCAGGTCGGAAACGCCCTTGCGCGGGTAGAGCACGGTGACCTGGTCGCCGACGAGCTGGAACGCGTCGCGGTCACCGGTGCTGATCAGCACCCGCATGCCGGCGTCGCGGCCCTGGCAGGCCAGCGTCGCGAGCACGTCGTCGGCCTCGTAGCCGGGTTTCTCCACCACCGGGATACGCAGCGCGTCGAGGACCTCGCGGACCAGGCTCACCTGCCCGGCGAAGTCGGCCGGGGTCTCCGAGCGGCCCGCCTTGTACTCGGCGTATTTCTCGGTGCGGAACGACCGCCGGGACACGTCGAACGCCACCACGATGTGGGTCGGCTTCTCGTCGCGCAGCAGGTTGATCAGCATCGAGGTGAAGCCGTAGACCGCGTTGGTGGGCTGCCCGGTCGTGGTGGAGAAGTTCTCCACCGGCAGGGCGAAGAACGCCCGGTAGGCCAGCGAGTGGCCGTCGAGCAACAGCAGTCGGGGCTGGTTGTCGGTCACGTCGGCCCACTCTAGTCCGGGGCCCCGACGAAAACCGCCCGCGACCCGGCCGGTCGCGCCGCCGGCCGGCCGACGGCGCCGGCCCCGCCCGGCCCGCCACGGTACGGCGGGCCGGGCGGCCCGGTTCACAGCACCTTGGCCAGGAACGCCTTCGTACGCTCGTGCCGGGGATTCGCGATCACCTCGCGCGGTACGCCCGACTCGACGACCACGCCGCCGTCCATGAAGACCAGCGAGTCGCCGACCTCACGGGCGAAGCCGATCTCGTGGGTGACCACGATCATCGTCATCCCCTCGCGGGCCAGGTCCTTCATCACATCCAGTACCTCGCCGACGAGTTCCGGGTCGAGGGCGCTGGTCGGCTCGTCGAAGAGCATCAGCTTCGGCCGCATCGCCAGCGCCCGGGCGATCGCCACCCGCTGCTGCTGGCCGCCGGAGAGCTGCCCCGGATAGCTGCCGGACTTGTCGGCGAGACCGACCCGGGCCAGCAGCGCCTCGGCCCGCTCCCGGACCTCGGCCTTCGACTCCCCGCGCACCCGCAGCGGCGCCTCCATGACGTTGGCCAGCACCGTCATGTGCGGGAAGAGGTTGAACCGCTGGAACACCATGCCGATGTCGCGCCGCTGGGCGGCCACCTCGCGGGACCGCAGCTCGTGCAGCTTCCCGCCGCGCTCCCGGTAGCCGATCAGCTCGCCGTCGACCCAGATCCGGCCGGCGTTGATCTTCTCCAGGTGGTTGACGCAGCGCAGGAACGTCGACTTGCCCGACCCGGACGGACCGAGTACGCAGCTCACCTCGCCGGTGCGCACGGTCAGGTCGATGCCGCGCAGCACCTCCAGGCTGCCGAACGACTTGTGCACCTGCTCGGCCCGGACCATCACCCCGGGCTCCGCGCTTTCCTTCACCACCTCGGCCACACCGCTCCGCCCGGTCCCACTCAGCTCGGTCACGATGCCCCCGTCGTCCGGCCGGTGTTCTCGGCACCGATGTTGCGCAGCCGCATCCGGGCCTTCTCCTTGCGCCCGTAGCCGCGGGAGAAGTGCCGCTCCAGGTAGTACTGGCCGACCAGCAGGACGCTGGTCAGCAGCAGGTACCACAGGCACGCCGCGACGTACATCGGGAAGACCTGGAAGGTACGCGTGCCGACCGCCTTGAGCTGGAAGAGCAGCTCGGTCGACACCGGTACGAACGCCACCAGCGAGGTGTCCTTGAGCATGCCGATCGTCTCGTTGCCGGTCGGCGGGATGATCACCCGCATGGCCTGCGGCAGCACGATCCGGCGCAGGATCTGCGACCGGGACATCCCCAGCGCCTCGGCCGCCTCGGTCTGGCCCGGGTCGACCGACTGGACACCGGCCCGGACGATCTCGGCCATGTACGCCGCCTCGGTCAGGCCGAGCGCCAGCATGCCGGCCACGAACCCGCTCAGGATGTCGACCGCGCTGAACCCGAACAGCCGGGCCTCGAAGTCCTCCACCCCGAACAGGGCGCCGATCTGCCGGTCGAACGGCAGGCCGAACTCCAGCCGCGACCACAGGATGCCCAGGTTGCCGAAGAGGAGCGCCAGCACCAGCCGGGGCACCGCCCGGAAGAACCAGGTGTAGACCCAGGCCACGCCGCGCAGGATCGGATTCTCCGACATCCGCATGATCGCGATCATGGTGCCGAGTACGACACCGATCAGCATCGCGGTCACGGTCAGCGCGATCGTGCCGCGCAGGCCGGCGATCACCGGCGGCCGGAACATGTTGTCGACCATGAACGACCACTGGAACGCCTCGTTGGTCACCAGCAGGTGCACGAACATCGACGTCAGCACGCCGATGACGACCACCGCGACCCAGCGCCCCGGATGCCGTACGGGCACGGCCTTGATCGGTTCAGGCCGTGCCCGTTCGGTTTCCACCTTGTCGAGCGACATCGCTACGCGTTGACCTCGGGGTTGTCGATGCCGCCGGCCTCGACACCCCAGTTCGCCAGCGCCGCCTCGTACGACCCGTCGGCGATCAGGGCCTTCAGGGCGTCCCGCAGCACCTCGGCGAACGCCTGCTGGTCCTTGGTGACCGCGTAGCCGTACGGCGCCGACTCGTAGATGTCGCCGAGCAGCTCCAGCTGGCCGTTGGTCTGCTTGACCGCGTACGCCCCGACCGGCGAGTCGGCCAGCATGGCGTCGTTCTTGCCGCTGACCACGGCGGCGGTCGCGTCGGTCTGCGCCTGGTACTGGTCGATCGTGATCGCCGGCTTGCCGTCGGTGACGCACTTCTCCGACCGGGCGGTGATGTCGTCGAACTGCACCGTGCCGGTCTGCACCGCGATCTTCTTGCCGCAGGCGTCGTCGGGGTTGACCCCGGCCGGGTTACCCGCCTTCGTGGCCCACTGGGTGCCGGCCTCGAAGTAGCTGACCATCGTCACCGTCTGCAACCGTTCGGGGTTGATCGTGAACGACGACACGCCGACCTCGTACTGCCCCGACGTCACACCCGGCAGCAGCGCGTCGAACGGCGCCGACACGTACTCCGCCTTCAGCCCCAGCTTCGCGGCGACCGCGTTGAACAGGTCGACGTCGAAGCCGATCACCGTCGTGCCGTCAGTGTCGAGGTACTCCGCCGGCGGGTACTGCGAGTCGGTACCGACCTTGATCACGCCGTCGGCCTTGATGGCCTCCGGCACCCGGTCGGCCAGCGCCTGGTCGACCGAGGTCGACGGGGCCGGGCTCGTGCCCGAGGCACCGCCCTCGTTCTCCTGCTCGCCGCAGGCGGCCATCGACAGCGCCAACGCCAACGCGCCCGCCGAGGCGAGCACCGCCCGCCGCGCGTTACCGATCCTCATGTTTCCCGTTCCTCCCCATGTGTGCGAACCCGGCGGCCGGTCAGGCAACGCCGAGGTACGCCTCCTTGACCGCCGGGTCGTGCAGCAGTTCCTGGCCGGTCCCGCTCTTGACGATCCGCCCGGTCTCCAGGACGTATGCCCGGTGTGCCCGGGACAGCGCCTGCTGGGCGTTCTGCTCCACCAGCAGGATCGTGGTGCCCTGCTCGTTGATCTCCGTGATGATCGTGAAGATCTGCTGGATCAGCATCGGCGCCAGACCCATCGACGGCTCGTCGAGGAGCAGCAGCTTCGGCCGGCTCATCAGCGCCCGGCCCACCGCCAGCATCTGCTGCTCACCGCCGGACAGCGTGCCGCCGGACTGCTTGCGCCGCTCGGCCAGTCGCGGGAACAGGTTCAGCACCCGGTCGAGGTCGGCGGCGATGCCGGCCTTGTCCTTGCGGGTGTAGGCGCCCATGTCCAGGTTTTCCAGCACCGACATGCCGGGGAAGATCCCCCGGCCCTCCGGCGCCTGGCACAGGCCCCGCTGCACGCGCAGGTCGGCCCGCAGCTTGGTGATGTCCTCACCGGCGAACTTGATGGAGCCCGACGCCACCGGCCGGATGCCGGAGATCGCCCGCATCGTCGTCGACTTGCCGGCACCGTTCGCGCCGATCAGGGCGACGATCTCGCCCTCGTCGACGGTGAGGCTGATGCCGTGCAACGCCTGGATCCGCCCGTAGAGCAGGCTGACGTCATCGATCTCAAGCAGCATCGTCCGGCACTCCAAGGTATGCGGCGATCACCTTCGGGTTCTCCCGCACCTCGGCGGGCAGCCCTTCGGCGATCTTCTTTCCGAACTCCAGCACCACGATGCGGTCGGTGACCCCCATGACCAGCCGCATGTCGTGCTCGATCAGCAGCACGGTGATGCCCCGGTCGCGGATCTGCCGGATCAGGTGGAGCAACTCCTCCTTCTCGGCCGGGTTGAAGCCGGCCGCCGGCTCGTCCAGGCACAGCAGCACCGGATCGGTCGCCAGCGCCCGGGCGATCTCCAGCCGCCGCTGCTCGCCGTACGACAGGTTGCGGGCCATCTCGTGCGTACGACCCTCGATGCCGACGAACTTGAGCAGCTCGGCAGCCTTCTCCCGGCCCTCGCGCTCCTCTTTCCAGTGCCGGGGCAGCCGCAACAGCGCCGAGATCACGCTGGTCTTGTGGTGCGCGTCCGCGCCGACCTGCACGTTCTCCAGCGCCGTCATCTCCGGGAAGAGCCGGATGTTCTGGAACGTACGGGCCATGCCCATCTTGGTGATCATGTGCCGCTTCTTGCCGGTCACCTTCTCACCGCGGAACCGGATCTCGCCCTCGGTCGGGCGGTAGATGCCGGTCATCGCGTTGAAGCAGGTGGTCTTGCCGGCACCGTTCGGCCCGATCAGCCCGAGGATCTCCCCCTTGTAGAGGGTGAAGTCCACGTTGTTGAGCGCGACCACGCCACCGAAGCGCAGCGTGACGTTGTCGACCTCCAGCAGCGGCTCACGGCTGACCGGAGCCGCCGCGGCCTCCTCCTTGGCCAGCTCAGCCACCGACGATCACCTCCTTGCGGCGGTCCTTGAACTCGGCCGCTCTTCGTCGGTTCGGAATCAGGCCCTGCGGCCGGAAGATCATCATCACCACGAGGACCAGGCCGAACGCCAGGAACCGGTACTCGTAGAGCTGCACACCCAGGATCTCGATACCCCGGAACCGCTCGATCAGGTAGGCCACCAGGCCACCGCCGACGATCGCCCCGACGATGTTGCCGGAGCCGCCGAGGATCACCGCCGCCAGGATGATGATCGAGTTCAGCAGTTCGAAGCTCTGCGAGTTGATGAAGTTCTGTTTACCGGCGAACAGCGCGCCGGCCAGACCGCCGATCGCCGCGCCGACCGCGAACGCCCACAGCTTGAACTTGAACGTCGGCACCCCCATCAACTGGGCCGCGTCCTCGTCCTCCCGGATCGACACCCAGGCCCGGCCGACCCGGCTGCGGGTCAGGTTCCGCACCCCGAGGACCACCAGGATGATCAGCGTGAGCACCAGCCAGTAGTAGGGCCGCGGGTCCAGCACACCGAAGATCGGCTTACCGTCCGGGTAGCTGCCCGGCGGGTGCGGAACCTGGTTCATGCCCCGCTGCCCCTTGAGGAACTCCGAGCTGGTCGCCGCGATCCGGATCATCTCGGCGAAGCCGAGCGTCACGATCGCCAGGTAGTCACCGCGCAACCGCAACGTCGGCGTACCCAGCAGCACCCCGGAGATCATCGTGACACCGATCGCGAGCGGCAGCGCCGCCAGCCACGGCCACAACGTCTTCAGGTCGCTGCCCGGCGAGGTCAGCACCGCCACCGTGTACGCACCGACGGCGTAGAAGCCGAAGTAGCCCAGGTCGAGCAGGCCGGTGAACCCGACCACGATGTTGAGCCCGACCGCGAGCAGCACGTAGATCGAGACCGTGAACAGCACCTGCCCGAAGTTGGACTCGGTGGTCGGGATCGGCCCGAGGTACTGGTAGAACTCCTTGTTCGGCAGGGCGTAGAAGAAGACGATGATCGCGCCGATCGCCGCCCACCGCACCCACTTCGGCGCGTTGTGCCAGCGCTCGGCCATCGCAGCCTTGCCGTCGCGCACCTTGTTCACGAACGTTGTCATGCGCGTGCCCTCCCCAGTGACTCCCCGAGCAGACCGGTCGGCCGGAACATCAGCAGCACGACCAGCGCGGCGAAGGCCACGAAGTCTTTCCATTGCGAGCCGAACAGTTCGGCCGCGTAGTTCTCCACGAGGCCGAGCAGCAGACCGCCGACCAGCGCGCCGCGCAGGTTGCCGATACCGCCGAGCACCGCCGCGGTGAACGCCTTCAAGCCCAGCAGGAAGCCCACGCTGTAGGTGAGCACCCCGATCCGGATGTTGTAGAGCAGACCCGCCACACCGGCCATCGCGCCACCGGCGATGAACACCAGCATGATGACCCGGTCCTTGTTGACACCCATCAGCGCCGCCGTGTTCGGGTCCTGCGCGACCGCGCGGATACCCCGGCCGAGCCGGCTGCGGTTGATGAACGTGTCCAGCAGCACCATCATCACCAGTGCCGCGCCGACGGTCAGCAACTGCACCGGGGTGATCCCGACGCCGCCGATGGTGATCACCGGCGTGTTCGAGACGATCGTCGGCACCCCCTGCGGCAGCCGCCGGGTGTAGACACCGAACGCCTCGGCGATCACGATCGACGCGCCGATCGCGGTGATCAGGAAGGCCAGCGGCGGGGCGTTGCGCTTCCGCAGCGGCCGGTAGGCCACCCGCTCCACCAGCGTCGCGGTCGCCGCCGACGCCAGCGCCGCCACCACCATCGCGACCAGCAGGTAAAGCAAGATCGTCCCGAACCCGCTGATCACCGAGTTCTGGTCGAGTCCGAACGCACTCCAGGTCCACAGCGCGGCGAAGGCGCCGGCGATGAAGACCTCGGAGTGCGCGAAGTTGATAAGTCTGAGCACGCCGTACACCAGCGTGTATCCCAGCGCGACCAGGGCATAGATCGCACCCTGTGTCAAGCCGGTAGTCGTCAGTTCTCCGAAGTTGGAGAACAACCCGTCGAAGTTCAAGGGGGGTGCTCCATCAGGCTTGAAACGAAAGTCGGGTGCGGCCGGGAGCGCGCAAGCTCCCGGCCGCACCCGCGATCACTGCTGAGCCACCGCAGACGCGGAGACCATCAGGACTTGGGGATCTCCTGGTCCGGCACGACCGCACCGTTGACAACCTTGAACGCCCAGACCTTGACCTGGGCCGGGTCCAGCTCACCGGTCTCGGTGAACTTGTAGGACGCCGCGACACCCTCACCGCTGTAGCCGCCGACGAACTCCAGCAGCCCCGGGCGGGTGGTCTTACCGTCCTTGATACCGGCGAGCAGGATGTTCGCCGCGTCGTACGCCGTGTCGCTGTAGGTGCCCGGGTCGGTGCCGTTCAGCGCCTTGAAGTCGTTGACGAAGGTGCCACGGGCCTCGGCGGCCGGCGCGCACGGGCAGGTCAGGATCGTGCCCTCAGCCGCAGCCTGGCCGGCAGAGGTGATGTAGGCCGGGTCGTTGACGCCGTCACCGGCGACCAGGGTGGCGGTGATCCCGGCAGCGGTGAGCTGCTTACGGATCAGGCCGGCCTCCTGGTAGTAGCCGCCGTAGAACACGGCCGTCGCGCCCGAGGAGCGGACCTTGGCGATGACCGCCGAGAAGTCGACCTGCTTGCCCTCGCCCTGGACCTTGTCCTCGCCGACGATCGCGGTGCCGAGGACCTTCTTGACCTCGTCGGCCAGACCCGCGCCGTAGGCCGACTGGTCGTCGATGACGTAGACCTTGTCGGACTTCAGCACGTTCTTGATGTAGTTACCGGCGGCGGGGCCCTGGCTCAGGTCGTTGCCGACCGCGCGGAAGAAGGTCTTCCAGCCCTGCTCGGCCAGGCTCGGCCGGGTCGCGGACGGGGTGATGGTGACCAGACCGGCCTCGGAGAAGAGCGGACCAGCGGCCTCCGACTCACCCGAGTAGGCCGGGCCAACGATGCCGAGGATCTTCTCGTCGTCGATGGCGCGCTGCGCCAGCGCCGGCGCCTGGTCGGGGCTGCCCTGCGAGTCCAGCGGGACCAGCTCGACGGTGCAGTCCGGGTTGGCCTTGTTGTACTGGTCAACAGCGAGCTTCACGCCGTTGTTCTCGTTGATGCCGAGCGCCGCCGAACTGCCGGTCAGCGCACCGAAGAATGCGATCTTGTTGCCGCAGGCGTCGCCGCCGGCCTCCGTGCCGCCATCGCCGCTGCTACAAGCTGCGGCACCAGCGACGAGAGCCATCATGGCCACGCCACCGACCACCCGCGCGAGCTTCTGCCTCAAGGCCCGAACCCCTTCTCCATCCCGACGGCTCGATCCACCCGCCGTCGATTGGCTCTTGCGGCATGGAGGGAGCCCGACCGTTAACCCGGTCTGGGGCGGGACGTTATCCCACTACACGGGCGGCCCGTAAGGTCTAGCGAGTGGCGTTGACCTAACCGTTACGTGCAGTGCTCAGATCGATGTTACGCGTGTAATACGCACCCGGACTTCCAGGGCGTATGACGCCCATACGCAGGGCCGACAGCCGTCCCGCCGTCACACCGCCGGCGCCACCCACAGCCGCCCCTCCCGGCCGTCGTCGACAACCAGCACCACCCGCCCACCGGACGCCGCGACCCCGGCCGACCGGTCACCGCCGGCCGGCAGGTCGTCCGGCCCCGACAACGCCCGCCACGAATCCCCCGCGTCCGGCGACACCCACAACCCGTGCCGGCCGCTGTCCCACGTCACCACCAGCAGCCCCGCCGCCAGCGGCGCCACCGCCTGCACCGCCCCGCCCGCCCCACCGGCGCCGAACCGGCCCACCGCCCGCCACCGCCCCCAACGGTCGTCCTCCGCCCGCCAGGCCCCGAACGACGCCCCACGCACCCCGACCACCACCGGCCCGGCCGCCGTCACCACCACCCGCTGCGGACGCTCCCGCGCCCCGTCGCCCGGCAACCCGACCCGGGTCCACGCCATCGCGTCCGGCGAAACCCACACCACCGCCGCGTCCGCCCCCGCCGTCACCGCCCCGGCCAGCACCCAGCCCGCCGGCCCGGCCGCCACGTCGTACGCCCAGGTGACCCCCCGGTCGTCCGACGCCAGCCCGGGCAGCCCGGCCCGCAACTCGAACCCGGCCGCGTCGGGCGAACTCCACACCGCCGCACCCGACACCCGGTTGCCGGCGATCAGCCAACCACCGGCACCACCGGCGATCCGGCCGACATTGCGGGCCTCGGCACCGCCGTACAACTCGAACGGCGCCGGCACCTCGACCAGCGAACCGTCCGGAACCTGCCGCCAGGTGACCACCCGCGGGTTGCCGTGCACCCCGCCGCTGCGCGCCCCCACCACCGCGACCACACCGTCGCGGCACCCGACCGAATACAGCACCGCCCGCTGGCCGTAGAAGCTCTCGGCGGCCACCCCGACCGGCGACCACGTGCCCGCGTCGGCACTGACCCAGGCCGCCGGCCGGGTCTCACCGTCCGCCGCCTCCACCGCGCCGACGACGTACCAGCGGTCACCGCAGGCGGTCACGTCCCGTACGACGACCCGGCCGGGCGTCCCGTCCGGCACCGGAAGCGTCCCGCGCTGCCAGCGGACCGGCACCGGCCCGTCGTCGTCCGACGAGCCGGCACACGCGCCGGCGCAGAGCAGCACCCCGGCGAGCAGGGCCGCCACCAACCGCCGGCGACTCCCCCGTGGAGCCGGCCGGCGGCCCATCCGGATCAGCTCGCGCCGGTCGTCTCGCCGGCCCCGGCCGCCGGTGTCTGCCCGGTGCCCTCGGCGAGAATCCGCTCGGCCACCTCGCGCATCGTCATCCGGTGGTCCATCGCGGTGCGCTGGATCCACTTGAACGACTGCGGCTCGGTCATCCCGTACGTGGTCATCAACGCGCCCTTGGCCCGCTCCACGACCTTGCGGGTCTCCAGCCGGTCGGTGAGGCCGGCGACCTCCGACTCCAGCGCCGCGATCTCGGAGTAACGCGACAGCGCCACCTCGATCGCCGGCACCAGGTCGCTCTTCTGGAACGGCTTCACCAGGTAGGCCATCGCACCGGCCGCCCGCGCCCGCTCCACCAGGTCACGCTGGCTGAACGCGGTCAGGATGATCACCGGGGCGATCCGCCCGCCGGCGATCCGCTCCGCGGCGGCCAGCCCGTCCATGATCGGCATCTTGATGTCGAGGATGACGAGGTCGGGCTTGAGTTCCTCGGCCATGCGCACGGCCGCCTCGCCGTCGCCGGCCTCGCCGACCACGTCGTAGCCCTCCTCGACGAGCATCTCGGCCAGATCGAGCCGGATCAGCGCCTCGTCCTCGGCGATCAGCACCCGCCTGCGCTCGGCACCCGCCTGCGTCTCGGCCACGAAGCCCTACCCCCACGTTGCCCATCGACACCCGGCCAGTCGGGTGTCGCCGCCATCAGCGTAGTGGGTACGATGGCGAAGCTTCATCCCGAAGGTCCCCGTACTCCAACCGGCAGAGAGACGGAGCTCAAACCTCCGACAGTGTGGGTTCGACTCCCACCGGGGGCACCATAGACGTCATGTGGCTGCCATGCTGCAGCCGTGCACCCGCCAGCCATTCGCGAGAAGGCCCGCCGGCTCCACGCCGAAGGGCACTCCATGGCGTCGATCGGTCGGGCGCTGGGCGTGCCACGCGGGACGGTCACATACTGGTGCCGCCAGGCGGCCACCCCGGACCGGCGGGTCACCGCCGACCGGTGCTTCCGGTGCCGGGCCGGGTCGACCGGCAACGGCTCCCCCGACGACCCCGCCGCGTACGCCTACCTCCTGGGGCTCTACCTCGGTGACGGCTACCTGGTGCCCTCGGCCCGGGTTCCGGTCCTGCGGATCGCCTGCGCCGACGCCTATCCCCGGCTGGTCGACCTGTGCGAGCGGGCGATGCTGGCGGTGCTCGCCAACCGGGTCCAGCGGGTACGCAAGGAGGGCTACGTCGCGGTGCAGAGCTACGGGAAGCACTGGCCCTGCCTGCTGCCCCAGCACGGCCCCGGACCGAAGCATCTGCGCCCGATCGTGCTCGCCGAGTGGCAGCGCCGGGTCGTCGCGGACCGGCCGGGCGACTTCCTGCGCGGCCTCTTCCACTCCGACGGCTGCCGGATCGACAACCGGGTACGCCGGGCGGGTCGCGAGTACTCGTATCCGCGATACCTGTTCACGAACCGGTCGGCCGACATCCTGGGCCTCTGCCGCTGGGCACTGGACCTGCTCGGGATCGCCTGGCGGATGAACCGGCCGGACTCGCTGTCGGTGGCCCGCCGGGACGCGGTCGCCGCGCTCGACCGGCATGTCGGGCCGAAGTCCTGACTGGTGTCGCGGGCGCGCCGGGTCAACGTCCCTGACATCTGTGAATAATCCTCTCCTATCGGACTGCCCAGCGTTAGCTTCGCGGTAGACGCAAAGGGGGAAACCATGTCCGAGGGAATCGGCTTCTGGGAAGCGTTCTGGCTACTGATCATCTTCATACCGCTGCTGCTGGTCTGGGGCTTCGCGATCGTCGACATCTTCCGGCGTACGGACGTGTCCGGTCTGGCGAAGGCGTGCTGGATGGTCGCCGTGGTGCTGATGCCGTTCGTCGGCACCCTGCTCTACCTGCTCTTCCGGCCGGCCCGGGAGACCGCGGCGGCCGCCGGCCCGGCACCTGAGCGGCCGGTGCGGCAGCCCGACCACGGCCCGCAGTACACGGCGCAGAACCGCGCCGAGCAGTTGCGGCTGCTGGCCGACCTGCACGACCGGGGCAAGCTCAGCGATCCGGAGTTCTCGGCGGAGAAGGCGCGGCTGGCGGCCGTACCGGTGCCGGGCGCGGAGTCGAAGGGGCCGCTGCTGACCCGGCCGACGATCACCACCACCCGGATGGCGGCCCCGGAGCTGTCGAAGGAGGGCATGCCGGCCGGGACGCCGGCCAACGGCAGCGCCCCGGCCGAGCCGCCGATGGCGGACAGCGCCAAGGCGTGACGGTCCGCGTGATCAGGGATCTGGTCCCGCGTGTCGCCGGCGTGTCGCCCGTGCCCGTCCCTGATCACGGTGATCAGGGACGGGCACGGCGGGGCCGGAAGCGGGCGCGGCGGGGCCGGGGACGGGCGCGGCGGGAATCCACCGCGCCGGTTCCGGAAGAAACCGGGTGCCGGAGGGGTTGGCAAGGCGTGTGAACGACGTACCTCTCGACGTACCCCTGTCTGTCCTTGACGTTGCCCCGGTCGCGGCCGGGGCGGGCGCCGGTGAGGCGCTACGGCACACGACCGAGCTGGCCCGGCGTACCGAGGCGCTCGGTTACCACCGGTTCTGGGTGGCGGAGCACCACAACATGCCGGCGATCGCCAGTTCGGCGCCGGCGGTGCTGATCGCGCACCTGGCGGCGGCGACGTCGTCGATCCGGGTGGGTTCGGGTGGGGTGATGCTGCCGAACCATCCGCCGCTGGTGGTGGCCGAGCAGTTCGGCACGCTGGAGGCGTTGCATCCGGGGCGGGTCGATCTCGGGATCGGGCGGGCGCCGGGGACCGACCAGGTGACGGCGCTGGCGTTGCGGCGGACGATGGAGGGGTTGTCGGCGGAGGCGTTTCCGCAGGAGTTGGAGGACCTGATCGCCTATTTCGACGGCGAGCGGCGGCGGGGCACGAGTGCGACGCCGGGTGATGGTGACAGGCCGGCGATCTGGTTGCTGGGGTCGAGCGGGTTCAGTGCGCGGCTGGCCGGGTTGATGGGGTTGCCGTTCTCGTTCGCGCACCATTTCAGCGCGGCGAACACGGAGCCGGCGCTGGCGTTGTACCGGGACGGTTTCCGGCCGTCGCGGTGGTTGGAGAAGCCGTACGCGATGGTGGCGGTGAACACGATCTGCGCGGATTCCGACGAGCGGGCGCAGTGGTTGGCGGGGCCGAGCGGGTTGTCGTTCCTGCGGTTGCGGTCGGGGCGGCCGGAGCCGCTGGTGTCGCCGGAGGAGGCTGCGGCGTATCCGTACTCGGATCTGGAGCGGGACTTCGCGTTGGAGCGGCAGCGGGGTCAGGCGGTGGGTTCGCCGGAGACGGTACGGCGGCAGTTGGCGGATCTGTTGGCGCGTACGGCCGCCGACGAGTTGATGTTGACGACGATGGTGTACGACATCGGGGACCGGGTGCGGTCGTTCGAGTTGGTCGCCGAGAAGGTCGTGGGTGGGTTGCGGCGGGAGGGGTGAGTCCGGGGTGGCCGGTGGGGTGGAGCGAAACATGATCTTCATCTGGGTGACACCGGCTGGTCCCGGTCGCGGCCTAGTCTCGTATCCGGTGGTGGTTCGACGCGCGTGGTCGTGACCGGTTCGGGTGTGCCGGCCGCATGGTGCGCCTGGGCGCATGGTGTGTGCCGGCCGGATCGGTGGCCACGTGTCGTCGCGGTGTGTATGTGCCGCGCCGTGCCGGTGGGGGTTTGTTCGCTTCCACCGGCGCGGACGGCCCCGGGCCTTGATCGGGGCACCCGGATTTTGATCGACTTCAGGCATGACCACTCACATGGACGCCGAGGAGTTCCGGCGTAACGGGCATGCGGTGATCGACTGGATCGCCGACTACTGGGCGTCGCTGGAGCGGCGCCCGGTGCTGTCCCTGGATCAGCCCGGCGCGGTCGCCGGCCGGTTGCCGTCCGCCGCGCCGGAGCGCGGTGAGGACTTCGACCGGATTCTGGCCGATCTGGACGCGGTGGTCATGCCGGGGGTGACGCACTGGCAGCATCCCGGCTTCTTCGGCTATTTCCCGGCCAACGTCTCGGGGCCGAGTGTGCTCGGCGACCTGGTGAGTTCGGGGCTCGGGGTGCAGGGGATGTTGTGGGCGACCGGGCCGGCGTGCACCGAGGTGGAGACGGTGATGCTGGACTGGCTGGCGGATCTGCTGGATCTGCCGGCGCGGTTCCGGTCGTCGGGGACCGGTGGCGGGGTGATCCAGGATTCGGCGTCGTCGGCGACGTTGGTCGCGACGCTGGCGGCGCTGCACCGGGCGAGCAAGGGGCGGTGGCGCGGCGACGGCGTGGAGGGCCGCTACACCGTCTACACGTCGACGCAGGGTCATTCGTCGATCGAGAAGGCGGCCCGGATCGCCGGGATCGGGGACGGCAACGTGCGGCCGGTGGAGGTCGACGACCGTACGTTGGCGATGGATCCGGCGGCGTTGCGGTCGATGCTCGAGGCCGACATCGCGGCGGGGGCCCGGCCGGCGCTGGTGGTGGCGACGATCGGTACGACGTCGACGACGGCGGTCGACCCGATCCCGGCGATCGGGGCGATCTGCCGGGAGTACGGGGTGTGGCTGCACGTCGACGCGGCGTACGCGGGGGCGTCGGCGGTCTGCCCGGAGTTGCGGTGGACGCACGCGGGGTTGGAGTACGCGGACTCGTACTGTTTCGATCCGCACAAGTGGTTGTTGACGGGTTTCGACTGTGACGCGTTCTGGGTGGCCGACCGGGCGGAGCTGGTCGAGGCGCTGACGGTGTTGCCGGAATACCTGCGTAACGCGGCCTCGGAGTCCGGTGCGGTGCTCGACTACCGGGACTGGCAGGTGCCGTTGGGGCGGCGGTTCCGGGCGCTGAAGCTGTGGTTCGTGCTGCGCTGGTACGGGGCGGAGGGGTTGCGGGAGCACATCCGGGGTGGGGTCGAGATGGCGGCCGGCTTCGCCGGGCGGGTACGCGCCGACGACCGGTTCGAGGTGGTGGCGCCGCATCCGTTCTCGCTGGTGTGTTTCCGGCTGAGGGACGCGGACGGGGTGGATGGTGACGCGGCGAGCGCGGCGCTGCTGGCCCGGGTGAACGCGGGTGGCCGGATCTATCTGACGCACACCCGGGTGCGGGGTGCGTACGCGCTGCGGCTGGCGGTGGGTGCGCCGCAGACGCGGGCGTCGCACGTCGAGGAGGCGTGGCGGTTGATCAGTGCGGAGGCGGCGGCGGTGCTGGCCGGCTGAGTGGCGGGTGGCCCCGCCCGGCCGGGCGGGGCCGCGGCGTCTCGTGCCGGCCGGCCGCGGGGCCGGTCAGGTCCAGGCGCGCGGGTCGGCGACGAGGTCGCGGATCCGTTCGGGCAGTTTGCCGGTGGCCACGTCGACGATGGTGACCGTCTCCAGGATCTCCCGTTCGCTGGCGCGCAGCGCGATCCAGACCTCCTGGAGGGCGCTGGCCGCGCCCCGGTAGCCGAGTTCCTCGGGGCGCTGCCCGCGTACGTGGGCGAGGGGCCCGTCGATCACCCGGATCACGTCGGCGAGGGTGATCTCGGCGCCGGGCCGGGCCAGCCAGTAGCCGCCTTCGGGGCCGCGCTGGGCGTGCACGATGCCGCCGCGGCGGAGCTGCAGCAGGATGCTCTCCAGGAATTTCGGCGGGATCTCCTGTGCCCGGGCGATCTGGTCGGCGGTCACCGGCGCTCCGGGTCGCCCGGAGGCGGGGTCGGCGGCGGCGGCGAGTTCGGCGGTCGCGCGCAGCGCATAGTCGACCCGGGCGGAGAGACGCATGGCGTCACCCTACTTGCGGTGGTCGTCCCTGCTCACGGCGGACCAGCCCTTCCTGTACGGCGCTGGCGATGTGTCGGCCGTCGGGGCCGAACATGCGGCCGGTGGCGAGGCCGCGGCCGCCGGACGCCGATGGGCTGGCACAGTCGTAGAGGAACCATTCGTCGGCGCGGAACGGCCGGTGGAACCACAGGGCGTGGTCGAGGCTGGCGCCGGCGACACCGCCCGGGCCCCAGACCTCGCCGTGGGTCGACAGGACCGCGTCGAGCAGGGTCAGGTCGGAGGCGTACGTCAGCGCGCAGGCGTGCAGGAGCGGGTCGTCGGGGAGCTTGGCGTCGATCCGCATCCAGACCCGCTGGTTGGGTTCGGCGGGCCGGTCGCCGGGGCGTACCCAGCCGGGTTCGCCGACGTAGCGGACGTCGATCGGGCGGGGGATCTGGCCCCAGATGCCGAGCCGTTCGGGATAGCGGGCGAGCCGCTCGGTCATCGTGGGGACCTCGTCGGGCCCGGGTACGTCGGGCGGCAGCGGGGTCTGGTGGTCGAGGCCCTCTTCGGGGTGCTGGAACGACGCCGACATGAAGAAGATCGTCTTGCCGTGCTGGACGGCGACGGACCGGCGTACGGAGAAGGACCGGCCGTCGCGGATGTTCTCGACCTGGTATTCGATCGGCTCGGTGGGGTCGCCGGGACGGACGAAGTAGCCGTGCAGGGAGTGCACGTGGCGGCTGGGGTCGACGGTGCGCCCGGCGGCGACGAGGGCCTGGCCGGCGACCTGCCCGCCGTAGACCCGTAGCGGGCCTACGGGCGGGCTCGTCCCGAGGAAGGTGGTGTCGCCGAGCCGCCTGAGGTCGAGCAGTTCGAGCAGTTGCTCGACGGCGGCGGCGCCGGTGACGGGACCACCGGGGGTCACTGGAGGGCCCGGGCCGCCGCCGCGTCGACGAGTGAGCCGAGCTGGTGCACCCGCAGGGTGTTGGTGGAGCCGGGGGTGCCGGGCGGGCTGCCGGCGACGATGACGACGTATTCGCCGGGGTTGGCCCGGCCGAGGCCGAGCAGGGCCTGGTCGACCTGGCGGAACATGTCGTCGGTGTGCTGGACGAACGGCATGAGGAACGTCTCCACGCCCCAGGAGAGGGCGAGCTGGTCGCGTACCTCGGGGACCGGGGTGAAGGCGAGCAGCGGCAGTTCGCAGTGCAGCCGGGAGAGCCGGCGTACGGTGTCGCCGGTCTGGGAGAAGGCGACCAGCGCCTTGGCTCCGATGTTGCGGGCGATCTGGGATGCGGCGACGGTGAGCGCGCCGCCGTGGGTGCGCGGGTCGTGCTGGAGGCGCGGGACACCGATCGAGCCGGACTCGGTGGTGTGGACGATCTTGGCCATGGTGCTGACGGTCAGGACCGGGTACTTGCCGACGCTGGTCTCGCCGGACAGCATCACGGCGTCGGCGCCGTCGAGTACGGCGTTCGCGACGTCGGACGCCTCGGCGCGGGTCGGCCGCGAGTTTTCGATCATCGAGTCGAGCATCTGGGTGGCGACGATGACCGGCTTGGCGTTCTCCCGGCAGAGCTGCACGGCCCGCTTCTGCACCAGGGGAACCTGGTCGAGCGGGAGTTCGACGCCGAGGTCGCCGCGGGCGACCATGACGCCGTCGAAGGCGTCGACGATCGATTCCAGGTGGGTGACCGCCTCCGGCTTCTCGACCTTGGCGAGCACCGGCCGGCGGATGCCGACCTCGTCCATGATGCCGTGGACGAGCTTGATGTCCTCGGGCGAACGGACGAACGACAGGGCGATCAGGTCGGCGCCCAGCCCGAGCGCGAAGCGCAGGTCCTCGGTGTCCTTGTCGGACAGCGCCGGCACGCTGACGGCGACGTTGGGCAGCGAGACGCCCTTGTTGTTGGAGACCGGTCCGCCCTCGACGACCAGGCAGCGGATGTCGTTGCCGGCGACGGAGGTGACCTCGACGCCGACCTTGCCGTCGTCGATGAGCAGCCGGTCGCCGGCGCGGACCTCCTGCGGAAGCTTGCGGTAGGTGCACGAGACCCGGTCGGCGGTGCCGAGGATGTCGTCGCTGGTGATCACGACCGAGTCGCCGGTGCGCCATTCGTGCGGCCCGTCGGCGAACCGGCCGAGGCGGATCTTGGGCCCCTGGAGGTCGGCGAGGACGGCTACGGCCCGGCCGGCGGCGCGGGCGGCCTGGCGTACCAGCTGGTAGACCTGCTCGTGGTCGGTGTGGCTGCCATGGCTGAAGTTGAGCCGGGCCACGTCCATGCCCGCTTCGACCAGGCCGCGGATGCGTTCCGGCGACGAAGTGGCAGGGCCAAGGGTGCAGACGATCTTTGCACGGCGTGTCACGCCCATCAGGCTAGTCTCTCCCCCGGACCGGTCCCACGACCGGCCCTTGTCGGATATCCGAACACCTATCCAACACCGGATGGTGCACACGTGACCGGATGTCGCCACACCGGTCGGAATCGGCACTGCCCGGCGTCGTCACCGGCGCTCCCGCGACCCGGTGTCGGCCAGCGGCACCCGGGTCGACGGCGGAACTGTCGGCGGGTGACGGCGCCACCGGGACACACTGCCCTCGGACACCATCGCCGTCGGCACGGCACTGGTCGGGGCGGCGGCCGGTACGGCGGTGCCGTCGGTCCGGTGCCGGCGGGCATCGGTGACCGCACCGGAAAGCCTACTCCTCGCCGTCACCGCGGTGTCGGCCACCACACCCCCCGGGAAAACCGCCCTACGGTGCGTTTCCGCCCCGGTGCCCGACCGGTCGACACCGGACCGCCCGCCCGGCACGGCGGCCGGACCGACGTGGTCACCGCCCGAGCCGGCCCGCCCCGGTGCCGGACCGGCGGGTCCGCCGGCCGGGTCGTGGTCAGCCGCCGAAGACGGTACGCAGTGCGACGACGTACCCGCAGTAGGCGAGGACGGGCAGGACGAGACAGAGGGCGAAGCCGACGAGGACGTACCGGGACGGGGTCTCGTCGACGCCGGGTGGCCGGCCCCAGCGGCCGAGCACGAGGTAGCCGGCGAAGAACGCCAGCACCGGCAGCCCGGCGCAGGTCCAGGCGTAGAGGGTGAACGTGCCGACCGCGCCGAGCCCGGCACCGATCTCCAGCAGGAACATCGGCACGAGGCTGAGCAGGGCACAGCCCGCGTAGACGGCGGCGGCCCGGGCGAACGGCGACCACGACGGCAGCAGCGGCGGCCGCCGGGCGATCTGCTCGCCGGTGTGCGCGGCGGCGTCGGCGACGTCGGCGGCCTGCCGGGCGGACTCCAGTTCCGCGTCCGGGTCGGCTCCGGCGACGAGACCGTCGGCACCCAGCGGCGGGCGGGGCCCCGGTACCAGCGCGGCCGGCAGCGCCGGGTAGCCGGCCGGCGGTGGCAGCTGCCCGGGCTTCGCCGGCTCCGGCCGGCCGGCCGGATACCGCGGCGCGGCGACCGGCCCCGGTCCGGTGGGGTCCGGTCCCGCACCGGCCGGGTAGCCGGTCGCGGCGACCGGATACCGCGGGTGACCGCCCGCCGGGGCGTCCGGCCCGGCACCGCCGGCCGGCGCCGCCGGCACCGCCGGCACCGGGTCGGGCCGGCCGGCCGCCCGGCCGAGGTGGCGCAGCCGCTGCTCCTGTGCGTCGAGACGGTGGCCGAGCTGGTCGGCGGCGGCCCGGGTCGCGGCCCGCCGGGCGGTGTCGGCGGCGGCGTCGCGCTCCCCGGCCCGGCGCAGCTCCGACAGGTGACGGGCCAGTGCGGCGTACTCCTCGAAGGTCGACACCTACCGCTCCTCGTCCAGCTCGTGTCCGGGCCGTACGAACGGCACGATCAGCCGGGTCCGCTGGTCGTGCCGGTCGACCAGCAGGGCCCGGTTGGGGCGCGGCGCGTACGACAGGTCGGGCGCGCCGAGATAGAGCCCGAGTTCCCCGCCGGGCACGTTCAGCGCCACCAGGCAGGCGACGTCGTCACGGTTCTGCGCGCCGCCGATGTCCTCGGACAGCCGGCGCAGGCCGCGCCACCAGCCGAACAGGTGCACTCCGTGGGCGGGGCCGCGGCGCAGCACCGCCTGCAGGTCGTCGAGCCCGGACCGGAACGTGTCGTCGCGCAGCCCGAGCACGCCGCTGGCGCCGTCCATGCCGAACACCACGACGAACGTGCGGCCGGTCGCCGGTCCGGCCGGCTCCGCCAGGGTACGTAGCTCGTCGCGCAGCCCGTTCGCGTCGATCCGGGTCACCGGGTGCCCGGCCGCGGCCAGCTCGTCGGCGCAGCGGTCGGCGACCTCGTCGGCGGCGGCGACCAGCGCGGCCAGCAGGAACCGGGCCGTACCCGGCTCGTGCTGGCGGGCGACGCTGACGGCCGCGGCGTGCAGGACCGCGGCGCCGACCGCCGACGTGCCCACGACGCCGAGGTGCCGGCCGGGGCTGGTGTCGACCGCGAAGCAGGCCGCGGTCAGGTCGACGTCGACGGTACGGCCGACCAGCGCCAGCGGGCGGCGGCCGCCGGGCTGGAGGCCGCGGAACGTGGGGTCGTCCTCGACGTGGGCGGCGTCGTAGCCGCGGAAGACGGCGGGCGGTCGCGATCCGGCCGGCCGGGCGTCCCAGAGTTCGTGGCGCAGCCGGGTGACGGCACCGGTGCCGGCGTGCGCGTCGGGGAAGCGGACGACGGTGTTGGCGCCGGCCAGGCCGGCGGAGGCGTTGACGACCGCGGAGCCGACCGGCAGGGTGCCGGCGGCCTCGTTGAGCTGGTGCAGCACCCCGTTGCCGCCGGGCAGCGCCACCCGCAGCGGGAACTGCCCGAAAATGGAGTCGATCTTTCCGTAGAGGGCTTCGATGCCGGACATGCTCTGGCTGGCCAGCACCAGGTGGATGCCGTACGAGCGGCCCTTGCGGGCCAGTTCCTCGAGCAGGGCGACCGCTTCGCGGGCCACCGCGTCGTTGCCGGCGAAGAGGACGTGGAACTCGTCGACGACGGCGACGACGCGCGGCGCCGACCGGTCGCGGGGCAGGTCGGCGAGCTTGGTGACGCCGTGACGTTTCAGTGCCGCGGCCCGCCGGTTGAGTTCGCGGCGCAGTTCGCGCAGCACGGCGACGCCGTACTCGCGGTCGGACTCGATCCCGACGGCGCGGGCGTGCGGGATCCACGACGGGTCGCGGTCGGTGGGTACGAACTCGGTGAAGCTGACGCCTTCCTTGAAGTCGAGCAGGTAGAGGGAGAGCTGGTCCGGGCCGTAGCGGGCGGCGAGCCCGTAGAGGACGTCGAGCAGGAAGACGGTCTTGCCGGAGCCGGTACGGCCGCCGACGAGCCAGTGCGGGGTGGCGTCGTCGAAGGCCAGGGTCACCGGCTGGCGGCCGGACCGGCCGACGATCGTACGCAGCCCGGTCAGCGACGACTCCGTCCAGCGGCGGGGCGGCAGCAGGTCGGTGAAGTCGGTCGTGGAGTGTTGCCGGGTGGCGGCGGCCAGGTGCTCGGCGAGTGCGCGTACCGAGCCGGCGGGCGGGTCGCCGTCGAGGGTGACCGGCGCGGCCAGCCCGGAGCCGTCGGTGCTGAACGGCTGGCCGGGCGGGTCGCCGACCCGGGCGGCGGAGTCGTCGAGCCGGACCAGGGTGGTCGCGCCGAGCGGCGGCGGCGCGTCGCCGGCCGGGTAGCCGGCGAGCAGTACGCAGACCGCGGCGGCCGGACCGGCGTGGGTCAGTGCCGCCAGCCGGGCCAGTTCCCGGCCGGGCGGCAGGTTGGCGGCGACGACCAGCAGCAGCTCGCCACGGGCGCCGGCCGCCGCGGTGGCCGAAGGGTCGCCGCCGTGGTCGTGCTGGGCGGCCCGGGCGTGCCGTTCGGCGGCGTCGAGCAGGTCGCCGACCTCGGCCTCGGTGGTCGCGGGCGGGGCGAGCACGCCGGCGTCGACCAGTGGCCGCAGCGGCAGGAACGTCGCGCCGAGGGCGGCGGTGTCCAGCGCGGCCACCCGTACGGTGCCGGGGGCTGCGGTGGCGAGCAGCCGCAGGATGAGGGCGCGCAGCAGCCCGCCGACGCGGGGGTCCCGGCCGTCGGTGTCGATGGCGAGGTGGTGGCCGCCGGCGAGCGGGACGACGGCGGGGAACGGGCCGTCCGGGGTGGTCGCCTCGCCGAGCCGGACCGGGACCGGGGCGGTGGTGAGGTCGGCGGCGCCCGGGGTCGGGTTGGCCAGCGTGGTGCCGACCCGGGCGAGCCGGCCGACGGTGTCGGCCGCGGCGGCGGTGTCGCCCGGCCGGCCGGGGGCGGCCAGCGCCGCCCGGGCCCGGTCGAGGTGTTCCCGGGCCTTCCGGTGGGCCGCGACCGCCTGCTCGTACGTGGTCGCGAGCCTGCCCACCCGTACCCCCACCCATGATCACGGCTGCGTAGTCACGAGCACACTAACCGAAGCACCGTACCGGCCAAAGGTCCCGCGCCCGCTCCCCCACGCCGCTGGACCGCCGTGATCCGCGTGATCAGGGACTCTGACCCACGGCACGCCGACGACACGCCCGCCCCGGTCCCTGATCACGCGGATCACGGGCGGGGCGGGCGGGGCGGGAGAGGCGGTCGGTCGGAGGATCTAGCTGGGGGTCAGGGCTCTGGTGGTGGGGGTCACCGGGGCGGGCAGGGGGGTGGGGGCGCCCAGGTGGTCGTGGATGGCGGCGGCGGCCGCCCGGCCCTCGGCGATCGCCCAGACGATCAGGGAGGCGCCGCGGTGCATGTCACCGGCGACGAAGACCCCGTCGGCCGCCTGCCACGTCGCGTCGGTGTCGACGGCACCACGCGCGTTGCGCGCCACCCCGAACTGTTCCAGCAGCGGCTGCGGCTCGGTGCCCTCGAAGCCGATCGCCAGCAGCACCAGGTCGGCGGGGAGTTCCCGCTCCGACCCGGGGACCACGGTCACGACCCGGCGGCCGTCCCGCCGCCCGACGGTGACCTGGGCGATCCGGACGGCGCGGACCGCGCCGGTGCCGTCGTCGACGAACTCCTGGACCGCCACCTCGAAGATCCGCTCGCCGCCCTCCTCGTGGGCGGCGTACTCGCGCAGGATCCACGGCCAGGTCGGCCACGGGTCGCGGGCCTCGTCGCGGGCCGCCGGCGGCAGCGGGTACTGGTCGAGCTGGTAGACGGACTTCGCGCCCTGCCGGTGGGCGACGCCGAGACAGTCGGCGGCGGTGTCGCCACCGCCGATGATCACGACGTGCCGGCCGGCGGCGTCGATCGGCGCGGTCGCGTCCTTTCCGGCGACGACGCGGTTGGCGGCGACGAGGTGCTCCATCGCCTGGTGTACGCCGCGCAGCGCCCGCCCCGGCGTCTCCGGGGTGTCCCGGCCGGCGAGGGCGCCGCAGGCGAGCAGCACCGCGTCGTGCTCGGCCCGCAACCCGTCGGCGGTGACGTCGACGCCGACGTTCACGCCGGTGCGGAAGACGACACCCTCGGCGGCCAGCTGGGCCAGCCGCCGGTCGATGTGCTCCTTCTCCAGCTTGAAGTCGGGGATGCCGTACCGCAGCAGGCCGCCGATCTCGTCGTCGCGCTCGTACACGGTCACCCGGTGACCGGACCGGGCGAGCTGCTGGGCGGCGGCGAGACCGGCCGGGCCGGAGCCGACGACGGCGACCGACCGGCCGGTGGGCGCCGGGGCCGGCTGCGCGGCGACCAGGTCGAGGTCGAAGGCCCGGTTGACGATCTCGACCTCGACCTGCTTGATGGTGACCGGTTCGCCGCCGGCGATGCCGAGCACGCAGGCCGCCTCGCACGGCGCCGGGCACAGCCGCCCGGTGAACTCCGGGAAGTTGTTGGTGGCGTGCAGCGACTCGATCGCGCTCGCCCAGCTCCCGGTACGGACCAGGTCGTTCCAGTCCGGGATGCGGTTGCCGAGCGGGCAGCCGTCGTGGCAGAACGGGATGCCGCAGTCCATGCAGCGGGTCGCCTGCTCGGTGATCAGCTCGTCCGGGGCGGACGGGTAGACCTCCCGCCAGTCGGAGATGCGGACCGGCACCGGACGCCGGGCGGGCATCCGCCGGCCGTAGCGCAGGAATCCGTTCGGGTCAGGCACGGGCCACCTCCATGACGGCCTGGTCGACGTCACGGCCGGCGGCTTCGGCGGTCCGGATCGCTTCGATCACACGCTTGTAGTCACGCGGTACGACGGCGGTGAACTCCTCGACCGCCTCCGTCCAGCGCTTGAGCAGGGCCTCGGCGACCGCCGAGCCGGTCTCGGTGCGGTGCCGTTCGACGAGTTCGCGCAACACGACCTGTTCGGCGTCGGTCAGCGGGGTCAGCTCGACCAGTTCCGGGTTGACCCGGCGCGGGTCGAGCCGCCACACGTACGCGGCCCCGCCGGACATGCCGGCGGCGAAGTTGCGCCCGGTCGGGCCGAGCACCACGACGGTGCCGCCGGTCATGTACTCGCAACCGTGGTCGCCGACCCCCTCGACGACCGCGACGCCGCCGGAGTTGCGTACGGCGAACCGCTCGCCGACCCGGCCGCGCAGGAAGATCTCGCCGCCGGTGGCGCCGTACAGGATGGTGTTGCCGGCGATGATCTGGTCCTCGGCGACGAACGGGGCGCCGGCGTCGGGGCGGATGACGATCCGGCCACCGGACAGGCCCTTGCCGACGTAGTCGTTGGCGTCGCCGCGCAGCCGCAGCGTGACGCCGCGCGGCAGGAAGGCGCCGAACGACTGGCCGGCGGTGCCGTCGAGGGTGAACTCGATGGTGTCCTCGGGCAGGCCGGCGCCGCCGAAGCGGCGGGTGACCTCGCCGCCGAGCATCGCGCCGACGCTGCGGTGCTCGTTGCGTACGGCGACGGTGGCCCGCACCGGGGTGCCGGCGGACAGGGCCGGGGCGGCCAGGGCGAGCAGCTCGTTGTCGAGCGCCTTCTCCAGGCCGTGGTCCTGGGCGCGGACGCCGCGCCGCGCCGCGTCCTGCGGGACGTCCGGCAGGTGCAGCACCGGCGACAGGTCCAGGCCCTGCGCCTTCCAGTGGTCGACGGCCCGCAGCACGTCGAGGACCTCGGTGCGGCCGATCGCCTCCTCGACCGAGCGGAAGCCGAGGTCGGCGAGGATGGTGCGGACCTCCTCGGCGAGGAAGAGGAAGAAGTTCTCCACGAACTCGGGCTTGCCGGTGAAGCGGTCGCGCAGCACCGGGTTCTGGGTGGCGATGCCGACCGGGCAGGTGTCGAGGTGGCAGACCCGCATCATGACGCAGCCGGCGACGATCAGCGGGGCGGTGGCGAAGCCGAACTCCTCGGCGCCGAGGAGGGCGGCGACGACGACGTCGCGACCGGTCTTGAGCTGCCCGTCGACCTGCACCGTCACCCGGTCGCGCAGCTTGTTGACCAGCAGCGTCTGCTGGGTCTCGGCCAGGCCCAGTTCCCACGGGGTGCCGGCGTGCTTGAGCGAGTTGAGCGGTGACGCGCCGGTGCCGCCGTCGTGGCCGGAGATCAGGATGACGTCGGCCTTGAGCTTGGCGACGCCGGCGGCGATGGTGCCGACGCCGACCTCGGAGACCAGCTTGACGTGCACCCGGGCGGCCGGGTTGACGCACTTGAGGTCGTGGACGAGCTGCGCCAGGTCCTCGATCGAGTAGATGTCGTGGTGCGGCGGCGGCGAGATCAGGCCGACGCCCGGGGTGGCGTGCCGGGTCTTGGCGATCCACGGCCACACCTTGTTGCCCGGAAGCTGGCCGCCCTCGCCGGGCTTGGCCCCCTGCGCCATCTTGATCTGCAGGTCGTCGGCGTTGACCAGGTATTCGCTGGTGACGCCGAAGCGGCCGCTGGCGATCTGCTTGACCGCGGAGCGGCGCTCCGGGTCGTGCAGCCGCTCGACGTCCTCGCCGCCCTCGCCGGTGTTGGACTTGCCGCCCAGCCGGTTCATCGCCACGGCCAGGGTCTCGTGCGCCTCGGCCGAGATCGAGCCGTACGACATCGCGCCGGTGGCGAACCGCTTGACGATCTCGCTGGCCGGCTCGACCTCGTCGAGCGGCACCGGCGGGCGCAGCCCGTCGCGGAAGGTGAACAGGCCGCGCAGCGAGCCGGCCCGCCCGGCCAGCTCGTCGACCTTGGCGGTGTAGCTCTTGAAGACCTCGTACTGGCGGCTGCGGGTGGCGTGCTGGAGCAGGAACACCGTCTCGGGGTTGAACAGGTGCAGTTCGCCCTCGCGGCGCCACTGGTATTCGCCGCCGACGTCGAGGCGGCGGTGCGTGTCGTCGGCCCCGGCGGCACCGCCGGCCGGGTAGGCGGTCGCGTGCCGGGCGGCGATCTCGGCGTGGATGCCGTCGAGGTCGACGCCGCCGATCCGGCTCGGCGTACCCGCGAAGTAGCGCCGGACCAGGGTGTTCTCCAGGCCGACGGCCTCGAAGACCTGGGCTCCGCAGTACGACGACACCGTGGAGATGCCCATCTTGGACATGATCTTCAGGACGCCCTTGCCGAGCGCCTTGACGTAGTTGCGGACCGCCTTGTTGGGGGCGACGCCGGGCAGCGCGCCGGTGGCGATCAGGTCCTCGACCGACTCGAACGCCAGGTAGGGGTTGACCGCGGCGGCGCCGTAGCCGATGAGGACGGCCGCGTGGTGCACCTCGCGGCAGTCGCCGGTCTCGACGATCAGCGCCACCTGGGTGCGGGTCTGCTCGCGTACGAGGTGCTGGTGCACGGCCGCGGTGAGCAGCAGCGACGGGATCGGGGCCAGCTCGGCGGTGGAGTCGCGGTCGGAGAGCACGAGGATGCGTACGCCGTCCTCGATCGCCTCGGAGACGTGCCGGCAGATCTCGGTCAGCCGGGCCTTGATGCCGGCGGCGCCGTCACGCAGCCGGTAGAGCCCGGAGACCCGGACCGCCTTGAAGCCCGGCAGGTCGCCGTCGTCGTCGATGGACAGCAGCTTGGCCAGCTCGTCGTTGTCGATGACCGGGTACGGCAGCACGATCTGCCGGCAGCTCGCCGGGCCGGGGGCGAGCAGGTTGGCCTCCGGGCCGATGGTGGCCTGGAGGCTGGTGACCAGCTCCTCGCGGATGGCGTCCAGCGGCGGGTTGGTGACCTGGGCGAAGAGCTGGTGGAAGTAGTCGTAGAGCAGCCGCGGCCGGGTGGACAGCGGCGCGATCGGGGTGTCGGTGCCCATCGAGCCCAGCGGTTCGGCGCCGCTGCGGGCCATCGGGGCGAGCAGGATCTTCAGCTCCTCCTCGGTGTAGCCGAAGATCTGCTGGCGGCGCCGTACCGAGTCGTGGGTGTAGACGGTGTGCTCGCGTTCGGGCAGGTCGGCGAGGTCGATCAGGCCGGCGTGCAGCCACTGGTCGTACGGCTGCGCGGCGGCCAGCTCGGCCTTGATCTCGTCGTCCTGCACGATCCGGCCGGCGGCGGTGTCGACCAGGAACATCCGGCCGGGCTGCAACCGGCCCTTGGCGACCACGGTGGCCGGGTCGAGGTCGAGCACGCCGGCCTCGCTGCCGAGCACGACCAGGCCGTCGCTGGTGCGCCACCAGCGGCCCGGCCGCAGCCCGTTGCGGTCGAGTACGGCGCCGACGACCGACCCGTCGGTGAACGCGACCGACGCCGGGCCGTCCCACGGCTCCATCAGGCTGGCGTGGAAGCGGTAGAAGGCGCGCCGGGCCGGATCCAGGTCCGGGTCGTTCTCCCACGCCTCCGGGATCATCATCAGCACGGCGTGCGGCAGGCTGCGGCCGGCCAGGTGCAGCAGTTCGAGGACCTCGTCGAAGTTGGCCGAGTCGGAGGCGTCCGGGGTGCAGACCGGGAACAGCCGCCGGATGTTGCCGGGGATGTTCGGGCTGGCCAGCAGCGCCTCGCGGGCGTTCATCCAGTTCTTGTTGCCGCGGATCGTGTTGATCTCGCCGTTGTGGGCGATGAACCGGTAGGGATGCGCCAGCGGCCAGGACGGGAACGTGTTCGTGGAGAACCGGGAGTGCACCAGGGCGATCGCGCTGGCGACCCGCTCGTCGGTCAGGTCCGGGAAGAACGCCGGAAGCTGGTCCGGGGTGAGCATGCCCTTGTAGACCATGGTGCGCGCGGACAGCGACGGGAAGTAGACCGGGATGCCGCGCTCGGCGGTCTCCCGCTCGGCCCGCTTGCGTACGCAGAACGCGACCCGGTCCAGGTCGAGGCCGGTCAGGGCCGAGCCGGCCGGCCCGGCGGGCGAGTCGGTGAGCCGTTCGGCGGCGAGGAACACCTGCCGGATCCGGGGCCGGGCGGCGAGGGCGGTCTCCCCCAGGTCGTCCGCGTTGACCGGTACGTCCCGCCAGCCGAGGATCTCCGCGCCCTCGACCAGGGCGTACTTGTTGAGGATCGTGGCGGCCCGGGCGGCGGCCCCGTCGTCGTCGGGCAGGAAGGCCAGGCCGGTCGCGTACTGCCCGGGCGGCGGGAGCGGGAAGTCGACGACGTCGCGCAGGAACGCGTCGGGAACCTGGAGCATGATGCCGGCGCCGTCGCCGGTGTTGTGTTCCGCGCCACGGGCACCCCGGTGATCGAGCCGACAGAGCGCGGAGAGGCCCTTGGCGACCACGGCGTGCGACCGGCGGCCGTTCAGATCGGCGACGAACGCGACCCCGCAGGCGTCGTGCTCGTATGCCGGGTCGTACAGCCCCTGGGCGGGTCCACCGGGGCGGATCGGCCGGCTCTGAGGGTGCGAAGAAGCCACCGGGCCTCCTGTCGTCAGTCACGTTGGTTCACGGTCGGGACGACGTCGGCCCTGGGCGGATATTTGAGTCTACGTTAGGGGTCACCTGACTTCACCAGGCCGGATTGATCACACTTCCAGGATCTGGGACAGGTAGTCTCGCGCGGTGACCCACCTGGAAGGCGACATCTTCGACCGGCTGGAGCGTTTCTACGACGCGGTTCCCCGGGACGTGGCCCACACCGAGGATTTCGGCGGACTGGTGCTCTTCGTCCGCGACGGTGCGGGATGGCCGTTCTACGCCCGGCCGCGGCCCGGCGCCACGGAGCCGCCGTCCGCCGCCGACATCACCTCCGCCCGGGCACGGCAGCGCGACCTCGGCCTGCCCGAGGCGTTCGAATGGGTGCACGACCACGATCCCGACCTGCTCGCGGTGGCCCGCTCGGCGGGGCTGTCGGTGCTGGAGGCACCGCTGATGGTGCTCGACCCGGCCGCGCTGCCGGCCCCGGCCACGCTGTCGGACGTGCCCGTACGCCTGCTCGACGTCGAGGCGGCCGGCTTCGCCGACGACCTCTCGTCGTCGGCGGCGGTCGCCGCGGTCGGATTCGGTACGCCGGGCGTGGCGGCCGGCCCGGTCGGTGCCGCCGAACGGGACGCCGCCCGGCAGCGGCCGACGGACGAGGCGGTCACCGAGGCCCGGACCCGGATCATCTCCGGACGGCGCGCGTACGCCGTCGCCGGTACGCCGTCGACCGGTCCGCTCGCCACCGGCATGTACCAGCGGGTCGGCGACGTCGCCGAGATCGCCGGGGTGGCGACGCTGCCGGCCGCGAGGCGCCGTGGGCTGGCCGCCGCGGTCACCGCGACACTCGCCCGGCAGGCCCTGGACAGCGGCGCCGGCCTGGTGTTCCTCTCGGCGGGCAGCGAGGACGTGGCCCGGGTCTACCTCCGGGTCGGCTTCCGCCGGATCGGCACCGCCTGCATCGCCGAGCCGGCAGCGGTCGCGGCGGTCTGACCCGCCCGCCCGGGCACGTAACGCCGGACGCCGCCCAGGCACGTAACGCCGATCAAGGACTAGTTGCGCGAATCGTGCGCACTTTGTCCCGATACATCCCCTAGATCGACGGAACGGCCGGGTGCACGGGCGGGACGGCCGCAGGCACCGGTGGGCCGGCCGCCGGGCTGTGCGACGGGGCGGTCAGGAGGGTATCGAGGGCGGCGGAGCCGCCGTACCCGTACGCCGTCCGGAATCCGTCGGCGCCCAGGGTGGCCCGCAGTGCCCGCGCGGTCGCCGACACCCCGGCCTGTTCGCAGGCGGGGACCGGCGCGCCGATCTCGGCCCGGATCCGGCCCGCCGCCCCGAGCAGCCGTACGCCGCGTACCGGGACCCCGTCGATCCGGGCCACCTCGGCCAGCGCCTCGACCACGCTCGCCGTACGCCACCGGTCGCCGACCTGCCGGTGGGCGGCCAGGCTCAGCGACAGGTGCGCGGCGGCCACGTCGGTGCGGCCGGCCCGCAACTCCACCAGTCCGCGCAGGTTGTGTGCCCAGCCCAGCCCTTCGGGGAAGCCGAGCGCCGCGTAGCGCTCCAGGGCGGCGTCGAGCAGTGCCGCCGCGCGGTCGCCGTCGTCGCGGTAGTACGCGACCGCGCCGAGGTTCATCAGCGCGGTCGCCACCGCCTCCGGGTCGCCGAGCCGGCCGTACCAGCGCAGGCTGGCCCACAGCCGGGAGTCGGCCCGGTCCAGGTCGCCGGAGAGCCAGGCGGTGAAGCCCCGCAACTGGGTGGCCTGGGCCTCGCCCCACTCGTCGCCGCAGGCGGCGTACCGGGCGGAGGCGGCGGCGAGATGTGCGGCGGAGAGCGCGTACTGGGCGCGTTCCCGGGCCACCGACCCGAGCGTCAGTTCGATCCGGGCGGCGGCCCGCTGGTCACCGGCGCGCTGGCAGGCGGCGAGCGCCGCCCGGGCGTGCCCGGCCGCCGCCGGGTAGTCGCAGAGCAGCATCGCCAGCATCGCCGCGGCGCTGCCGGCCCGGGCCCGCAGCGCGGCCGGCGCGTCCGGGTGCCGGTCGAGTCCGGCGGCGAGCCACGCGTGCCCCTCCCGGTAGTGGCCCTCCAGCCGGCAGTACATCCCCAGGGCGGCGGCCAGCCGCAGGTCGCCGTACGGTTCGGCGTCCGATCCGGGGCCGGCGAGCCAGGTCATCGCGGCCCGCAGGTTGGCCGTCTCGCCGCGCAGCCGGTGCAGCCACCGGTGCTGGTCCGCCCCGCGCAGCCGCCCGTCGGCCGCCTCGGCGAGGGCCAGGAAGTGCCGCGCGTGCGCCAGCCGGGCCGCCGGTTCGTCGCCGTCGCGCGCGAGCCGGTCCTGCGCGTGCCGGCGGATCGGCACCAGCATCCGGTACCGGACGGGGGCCGGGTCCGTACCCGGTCCGGCCGGTGCGGAACCGGCCGGCGCCGGCCCGGCCGTGGCCTGGCCGGCGGCGAGCCGGGCCAGGTCGGGACCGGCCAGCGCACCCGGTGCCGGCCGGTCCGGGCCGTCCGTGGGTACGGCCTCGACCAGCGACGCCTCGACCAGGGCCGGCAGCGCGGCAACCCCGCCCGGGCCGGCGACCGCCGCGACGGCGTCCGCGTCGAAGCCGCCGGCGAAGACCGCCAGCCGGTCGAACAGGGTACGCGCCGCCGCGTCGAGTTGATCCACACTGGACCCGATGGCCGCCGCCACGGTGCGGTGCCGGGCCGGCGCGGTCGGGTCGGTGCTGCGCAGCAGCCGGGGGTCGGCCCGCAGCCGCTCGACGATCTGCGGGACGCCGAGCACCGTCGTACGCGCCGCCGCCAGCTCGATCGCCAGCGGCAGCCCGTCGAGTTCGGCGCACAGGCGGGCCACCGCGTCGGCGCTCGACTCCGGCACCGGGCGGCCGGAGCGGGCCCGGGCCCGGTCGAGGAACAGCCGGGTCGCCGGGTGCGCCGCCAGGCCGGCCAGGGTGTGCCCGCCGACCGCGGCCGGGGTGGCCAGCGGCGGTACCGGCACGGCGGCCTCGGCCGGCAGCCGGAGCGCGATCCGGCTGGTCGCCAGCACCCGCAGCCGGGCGCAGCGGGTGAGCAGGTGGTCGACCAGTTCGGCGCAGCCGGCGACCAGGTGCTCGCAGTTGTCGAGCACGATCAGGGCGTCGGTGTCGCCGATCTCGTCGGCCAGGGTCGCCGGCACGCCGCTGCCGGCGACGTCGCGTACGCCGAGGGCCGCGGCGACCGCGGCCGGCACCAGCGCGGACGCCTCCACCGCGCTCAGGTCCACGAACCGCACCGACGCCGACGGGCGTACGCCGGTGACCCGCTGCGCGGCGGCCAGCGCGAGCCGGGTCTTGCCGGCCCCGCCGGGGCCGGTGAGCGTCACCAGGCGGTGGGTGGCGAGCCGGCCGACGACCGTGCCGAGCAGTTCGTCGCGGCCGAGCAGGCTGGTCAGCGGCACCGGTAGCCGGCCCGGCCGGGCGTGCGGCCCGGGGTCGGCGGCCGGCCGGGCCTCGACGGCCTCGGTCGGGGTCGCCCACCGCTGCGCGAGGTCACCGCGCCGGGCCGCCGCGGCCAGCTCCGGCAACTGCCCGCCCGGGTCCACCCCGAGATGTTCCAGGTAGGTCCGGCGGGCCCGGTCGTACACCGCCTCCGCCGCCCGGCGCCCGTCCGCCAACGCGGCCGCCACGAGCAGCAGTTCCCACAGCCGTGGCCGCAGCGGGTGCGCGGCCACGGCACGGTCGAGGTCGGTGGCGGCGCCGGCGGCGGTACGGGCGGCCGCCGTCGCCCCGGCCACGGCGGCGGTTCCGGCGGTGGGCCCGCCGGCGGCGGCGATCGCCGCGGCGGCCAGCCGCAGCACGCACTCCGCGTGGTCCTCGTACACCGCCAGCCGGGCCGGCGCACCGGCGGTTCCGGCCGGGGCCGGACCGGTCGCCGCGGGCGCGGGTCGGCGGCGCAGCGCGGCGGCGAGCAGCGGTACGGCGCCGGCCAGGTCGCCGGCGGCCATCCTGGCCCGCCCACCGGCGGCCAGCACGTCGAACCCGCCGGCCGCACCGGTGTCCCGGTCGGACATGTCCGTGGCGGCGTCCGCGGTCTCCCGTCCGGCCCGAGGAGCTACGCCGGTCGGGGCCGCGTTCCCGGCACCGTGGGGCCGATCGGGATCAACGCGCCGCACGTGGGAGCCCTCTCTCTCGCCTCCGGGTAGTCTGCGCCGGCACCGCGACCCCGGTCAGCCTCCGTTCGGTCCGCGCGACCGGCGAACGGGCGATCCCTCGATCCGCTCGGCGGTCGCCCGCTGGCCGGTGTCGACGGCGACCGCCGGCGGCTGGCGGCCGTCGATATCCGTGGACAGGATGCCGGCCGGCTGCCACGGTGACCGCCATGACCGAGCGGAGCGAGGGTCGGCGCACATGACCGAGCGGAGCGGGGAGCGGCACATGACCGATGCGGAGCGACGGGTCTGGGGGCGGCTGCCGGACGGTGCCCGCGACGCCCTGACGGCCCGGCTCGCGCCGGCGGACCTGCGGACGGCGCTGCTCGACGTGGCCCGTACCCGGGCGGCGGCGGTCCGGCCGGCGGACCTGCTGCGGCGGTGGCGCGACGACCGCTTCGTACGCCCCGCCGACAGCGACCCGAGGGTGCTGGCCGAGGTCGAGGCCCGGCTGTGGCGGCTGCTGCCCGCCGAGTTCGCCGGGGTGGAGCTGTCGCCGGTCGTACCGTTGGGCACCTGTTCGGCGGTCGCCCCGGTGAGCCAGGACCGGATCGTCTCCACGATGCGGGCGACCGAGGTGGTCAGCGACGCGACGAACGCGCTCGCCGTCGAGGCCGCCGTCCGGCGCCGCCGGCAGCCGGCGGCCGGCGAGGTGCACCTGGCGGCCAGCCACCGTCACCTGCGGGCCCAGCCCTTCGGGCCGGGGATGTCGGCGCACTTCCGGCTCTTCGCGCTGGTGTCCAGCGCCCGCGACACCGGCTCCGGCAGGACCGAGGCCCGGCTGCTCGTCCGCCACCTCTCGTACTGGCAGCGGGTGCTCGACGCGCTGCCCGCCACGCCGCGACTGCGGTACACGGTGCTGGACGATCCCGTCGTGGCCGAACGGGTCGCCGACACGGTGGTGCCCGCCCTGGCCACGGGCGGCGGCGTCGCCCTCGTCGAGGAGCCCGGGCGGGAGCGCGGCCGCGGCTACTACGTGGCCGCCGCGCTGCGGCTGACCGCCGGCGACGGGTCGGAAGCCGTCGAGCTGGGCGACGGCGGCTTCACCGGGTGGACGGCGCTGCTCACCGGTGACGCCAAGGAACGCTGCCTGGTCTCCTGCCTGTCGACCGAACGGCTCGCCGCCCTCGCCGGCACCCCGCGCTGACCGGCGTCAGTCCGGCGGCTGCCAGCCCGTCGCGGCGGCCGCCGCCCGTCCCATCAGGCGGGGGCTGATGGTGCCGAGGGCGGCGTCCCGGGCGCGCAGGGCCAGCCGGCCCCGGGTACGCAGCACCGCCGACATCCGCCGGGTCTGCCGTACGACGGTGACCGTGCGGGGGTGGCGCAGCCGCTGGTAGGTCGACAGGGCGGCCCGGGCGCCGGGACCGGGCAGCGCCGAACGCAGCACCGCGGCGAGGGTGGCGGCGTCCTCGAACGCCAGGCAGGCGCCCTGGCCGAGGTGGTGCGGCATGCCGTGCGCGGCGTCGCCGAGCAGCGCGAAGCCGCCGGTGCCGACCGGGAACGCGTACGCCTTCGGCAGCGGCCGCAGTTCGCGTACCTCCTGCTGCACCAGGTCGTCGGGTTCGGTCGCGGCGAGCAGTTCGCCGACCGGGGCGGGCCAGCCGGCGAGCCAGCGGCGCAGCAGGGTGAGTTGGGTGGCCGGGGACTCCGGCCGGGGAGCGCCGGCCGCCGTGGCGATCCAGTAGATGCCGCCGCGGGTCGAGCCGCCGGACGAGCCGCGCTCGCCGAGCGAGGCGGCCACGAACCGGTAGCCGGCGCCGAGGAACTCGCCACCGACCGGCCCGTCGGCGGGGAGCCGCGGTGCCCGGTACCAGGGGATGACGGCCCGCCAGGCGGCGCAGCCGGAGCTGACGACGGCCGCTTCCGGAGCCAGCCGGCGGCGTAGCGTGCTGTCGATCCCGTCCGCGGCGACGACCAGGTCGGCCTCGAACGTCTGCCGGCCGTCGTCGACCGCCGGCCGCTCGCCGGCGGCGGAGCGCAGCGCCCGTACGGCGACTCCGGTGCGGATGTCGACCCGGTCGCCGAGCCCCGCGACGAGGGCGTCGTGCAGGTCCTCCCGGTGCACGACGACGGCCCGCCCGGCACCGGGCGGCGGGGCGGGCTTGCGTGGCTGCACCAGCCACTGCCCGTCGGGGCGGCGTACGCCCAGGTCGGGCAGGGGCGTGGCGATGGCGTCGAGGCCCGCGCCGAGCCCGAGCGCGTGCAGCGCCCGGATCCCGTTCGGCCACAGCACCATCGCGGTGTGGTCGGCCCGCAGACGGTCGGCGCGTTCGAGCAGGGTCACCTGCCAGCCGGAGCGGGCCAGCGCGCCCGCCGTGGCGAGCCCGCCGATGCCCGCGCCGACGACGACAGCCGTACGCATGGTCGCCGTGCCTCCCCGCGCCGGGTCAGCGGTCGTCGCCGCGGGCGGTGGCCTCGCCGGTGGTGCCTGTGCCGCCGGTCGCCGGCTTCCCGGCGTCGACTCCGGCGGGCTCGTCGCGCGCCGGCTCGTCGTCCGCGGTCGCGGTGTCGCCGTCGAGGTCGTCGTGCCGGCCGTCCGGTCCGGCGGGGCGCTCGTCGGCCCCGGCGGGCGGGTCGTCGTCGGGGACCTGACCGGTTTCCAGGTAGGTGGCGTACTGCTGCTCGGTCACCACCCGGTAGCCGTCCGGTGCCGGGTTGTCGGGACGGTTGGTGCCGGAGACGTCGACCTGGGAGACGTCGCCGCGCGGCCCGTCTGCTCCGGCCGGCGGCTCCCACCGGCCACCGATCGGCACCAGGAACTCCTGGGGGCCGCGTACGCGCAGGAAGTAGACCAGCGCGGCGGCGAAGACGAGGGCGGCGGTCCAGACGTTGAGCCGTACGCCGAGGATCTCGTTGGCCTCGTCGGTCCGCATCATCTCGATCCAGAACCGGCCGGCGGTGTAGCCCATCACGTACAGCGCGAAGGCCCGGCCGCGGCCGAGCTTCCAGCGCCGGTCGGCGAGCAGCACCAGGCCGGCGACGGCGACGTTCCACAGCGCCTCGTACGCGAACGTCGGGTGGTAGAGCCCGGGTTCGAGCACCGGGTTGCCCTCGGGGTCGAGCAGGGCGTGGCCGGGGCGTTCCGGGTCCATCCGGTGCACCTGCAGGCCCCACGGCAGCGTCGTCGGCCCACCGTAGAGTTCGTTGTTGAACCAGTTGCCGAACCGGCCGACGGCCTGCGCCAGCGGCAGCCCGGGGGCGAGCGCGTCGGCGATCACGGTCAGCGGGATGCCGATCTGGCGGCCGCCGAGCCAGGCGCCGACCGCGCCACCGGCGACCGCGCCCCAGATGCCGAGGCCGCCCTCCCAGATGTAGAGGGCCGAGAGCGGGTCGCCGCCCTCGCCGAAGTATGCCTCGGGCGAGGTGATCACGTGGTAGATCCGGGCGCCGACGATGCCGAACGGCACCGCCCAGACGGCGATGTCGAGCACCGCCCACGGCGGGGCGCCCCGGCTACGCAGCCGGTATTCGGTCACGACGCAGGCGACGACGATGCCGAGCACGATGCACAGCGCGTAGGCCCGGATCGGCAGCGGTCCGATCTGCCAGACCGCCGTGGAGGGGCTGGGCAGGGCCGCGAGGTAGTCCTGGCCGGACCATGAAGTCGCCTGGACCGGGAGCGAAGCGAGGGTCACGGGTGCACAGGCTACCGTCGTACGCCGGTGGGCGGCACCCCGGTCCGGCTGCGGGTTTGCCGCCGCCGGCCGACGACCGGCGGCGGAGCCGCTAGCGGCGGCGGACGCCTTCGGCGAGTTCGGCGCTCAGGGTCCGCAGCGCGGCCAGCCCGGTGGCCTCGTCGGGAACGTCGAGCAGGCAGCGGACCAGGGCGCTGCCGACGATGACGCCGTCGGCGTAGGAGCCCACCTGGGCGGCCTGCGCACCGGTGCCGACGCCGAGCCCGACACCGACGGCCAGGTCGGTGACCGCGCGGACCCGGCCGACCAGGGTCGGCGCCGCCGACGAGGTCTGTTCCCGGGCCCCGGTGACACCCATGACCGCGGTCGCGTAGACGAACCCCCGGCAGTGCTCGACCGTCATCGCGATCCGCGCGTCGGTCGACGACGGCGACACCAGGAAGGTGCGGTCGATCTGGTGGGCGTCGGAGGCCGCCAGCCACTCGTCGGCCTCGTCGGGGATCAGGTCCGGGGTGATCAGGCCGGTGCCGCCGGCGGCGGCCAGGTCGCGGGCGAACGCGTCGACGCCGTATTTCTCGATCGGGTTCCAGTAGGTCATGGTCACGACCGGGGCGCCGGTCGCGGCGACCGCCTCGATGATCCGCAGGGCGTGCCTGGTCCGTACGCCGCCGGCCAGGGCGATGTCGCTGGCCCGCTGGATGACCGGCCCGTCCATGACCGGGTCGGAGTACGGGATCTCGACCTCGATCACGTCGACGCCGGCCTCGACCATCGCGGTCATCGCCGCGATGCTGCCGTCGACGGTCGGGAAGCCGGCCGGCATGCAGCCGATCAGCAGCGCCCGGCCCTCGGCGCGGGCCTTCTCGAACGCCACGGAGATGCTCACGCCGCCACCTCGCTACGCTCGGCGGCGGCGTCTGCGACACCGCGCCCGATGGCTCGCTCGCGCTCGCTCATGCCTGCTCTCCGTCGAGGATGCCGAAGTAGCTGCCGGCGGTGTGGACGTCCTTGTCGCCGCGGCCGGACAGGTTGACCATGATGGTCGGCTCCCGGCCGAGTTCGGCGGCGAGCCGGGGGGCGATCTGCAGGGCGCCGGCCAGTGCGTGGGCGCTCTCGATCGCGGGGATGATCCCCTCGGTGCGGCACAGCAACTGGAACGCCGCCATCGCGTCGGCGTCGGTCACCGGCAGGTAGCTGGCCCGGCCGGCGTCGTGCAGCCAGGCGTGCTCGGGGCCGACACCGGGGTAGTCGAGCCCGGCCGAGATCGAGTGCGACTCGACGGTCTGCCCGTCCTCGTCCTGCAGCACGTAGGTGCGGGCGCCGTGCAGCACCCCCGACGAGCCGCCGGTGATCGAGGCGGCGTGCCGGCCGGTGGCGACGCCGTCGCCGCCGGCCTCGAAGCCGTAGAGGCGCACGTCGGTGTCGGGGACGAAGGCGTGGAAGATGCCGATGGCGTTGGAGCCGCCACCGACGCAGGCGGCCACGGCGTCGGGCAGCGCGCCGGTCAGCGCCAGGCACTGCTCGCGGGCCTCGGTGCCGATCCCGCCGACGAAGTCGCGGACGATCTCGGGGAACGGGTGCGGGCCGGCGGCGGTGCCGAGCAGGTAGTGCGTGGTGTCCACACTGGACACCCAGTCGCGCAGCGCCTCGTTGAGGGCGTCCTTGAGCGTGCGCGACCCGTTGGTCACCGGCACCACGGTGGCGCCGAGCATCCGCATCCGGGCCACGTTGAGCGCCTGCCGCTCGGTGTCGACCTCGCCCATGTAGACGACGCACTCCAGGTCGAGCAGGGCGGCCGCGGTCGCGCTGGCCACACCGTGCTGCCCGGCGCCGGTCTCGGCGATCACCCGGCGCTTGCCCATCCGCCGGGTCAGCAGCGCCTGGCCGAGCACGTTGCGGACCTTGTGGGCGCCGGTGTGGTTGAGGTCTTCCCGCTTGAGCAGGATCTGCGCCCCGGCCCGCTCGGACAGCCGCCGGGCCCGGTAGAGGGGCGACGGCGTGTTGGCGTAGTCCCGCATCAGCGCGGCCAGCTCCGCCTGGAAGGCTTCGTCGCCCTGCGCCTTGCGGTAGGCGGCCTCCAGCTCGTCGAGCGCGGCGACGAGCGCCTCCGGGACGAACCGGCCGCCGTAGCGCCCGAAGTGGCCACGCGGGTCGGGCAGCGCCGCGGTGTCGGCGGCGGTCACCGGACCGGCCTCGGGGTCGCCGGGTGGTTGCCGGCGTTGACCAGCTCGGCGACCGCGTCCCGTGGGCTCTTCTTGGTGACCAGCCCCTCCCCGACCAGTACGGCGTCGGCGCCGGCCGACGCGTAGCGGATCAGGTCGTGCGGGCCGCGTACGCCGGACTCGGCGATCTTTACGACGTTGCTCGGCAGGCCGGGGGCGATCCGCTCGAAGACCGACCGGTCGACCTCCAGGGTGCGCAGGTCGCGGGCGTTGACGCCGATCACCTGGGCGCCGGCCTCCAGGGCCCGGTCGGCCTCTTCCTCGGTGTGCACCTCGACCAGGGCGGTCATGCCCAGCGACTCGATCCGCTCCAGCAGCCCGACCAGCACGTTCTGCTCCAGCGCGGAGACCATCAGCAGCACCAGGTCGGCGCCGTTGGCCCGGGCCTCGTGCACCTGGTAGCTGGAGACGATGAAGTCCTTGCGCAGGATCGGCACGTCGACGGCGGCCCGTACGGCGACCAGGTCCTCCAGCGACCCGCCGAACCAGCGCCCCTCGGTGAGCACGCTGATGCAGCGGGCGCCGCCGGCCGCGTAGTCACCGGCGAGGTCCGCCGGGTCGGGAATGTCGGCCAGCGGCCCCTTGGACGGCGACGCGCGCTTGACCTCGGCGATCACCCCGACGCCGGGGCGGCGCAGGGCGGCGTACGCATCGCGCGGCGGCGGTGCCGCGGCGGCCAGCTCGCGGACCCGCTCCAGCGGGAGCAGTTGCTGGCGTCGCTCGACGTCCTCCCGCACCCCGGCAAGGATTTCGTCGAGCACGTTCTTGGAGGCCGCCGGCCCGGCGCCGCCATCTTCCGCGTGGGCATGCTCAGCACTCACCTACGGACTCCCCTCTCCGGGTGTCATGGGCCGATGCTAGGTGGCGCCACGCCGTGAACACCCTCCGGGGTATGGCGTGCCTCACCCGATGGGCTGGTGCATAATGCCCGGCCTGTGAAGACAAGATCACGCTGAGTATCCAGCCCCCCACCGAGACGCACCCCAGGATTAGAACACAAGTTTCAATCGACCGCAGTCCACCTACCGGGACCGCGTGATGCCGGTCCGGGCCGGGGTGGTCCGGGCCACGTTGTGACGTCGGTCAAGACGACGGGCGGTCGGGCCCGGAATCGGCGATCCTGGACAAGGCCGCACGGCGGTACGCGAACCAGGCGGCCGGGCACCGACCCCGCTCCGGCCCCGGTCACCCGAACCGTTGACGCGCAGGTCACCCGGGCGAAACACGCCCCGGGCAGCATCGGTTTCGGGCAGGCTGGCGCACTGGCGACCCGAAACACTCCCGGCGAAGACGTCCCACTGCGGAGATGAAGATGAACACTGCCGAGCGAGGCACCCCGATCGGTCTGCTCTCGATCCCCCGGGCCGTGCTGTCGATCGCGACCGGGGTGGTCGACACCGTCGAGCGGGCCGTCGTCGGCGAGGCCCGGATCCGCACCGCCCGGGGCAACGCCTGGGCCGCCATCTGCGCCGACCGGGAGCGGGCCAACCAGCGGGCCGAGATCCAGCGCCTGGTGGCGACCCTGAACGCGACCGACCGCGCCCTCGCGGCCGAGCGCACCACCGTTTCCGACACCACCATCCCCGGCCACGACACCGCCACGGCCGGCGAGCCGGTCGAGCCGGCCACCGTCCTGGCCCGCTGACCGGCGGATTCCGCGCCCGACAGCCCGCCGCCCGCGCGCCTCCCCGCACGCCGTCCTGATCGTCTGATGCTCAGGCGGTCGACACGCCGGGCGCGGTACGTCCCACCCGCAGACGATCGAGAGGGGCGACGGGGCCACAACGACGGATCAGTTGACCGTCGGGTCCTCGCCCCGGTCGAGGGCGTCCCAGGCGGCCGCCGTACCCGCGCCACCGACCCGCCCGTCGGCACCGCGGGTCGGGGCCGCCCGGCGCGCGGCACCGGTCGAACGGTCGTAACGGGCCCCCATCGCCGGCCAGCGGTGCCCGCCGGCCGCGGTCGACGCCCCACCGGCGGCGACCAGCAGGCCTCCGGCCAGGCAGAGCAGCGGCCAGCCGGGACCGACGTCGACGTCGCTCAGGCCGACCAGCCCGTAGCCGCCGCCGGCGGCGATCCCGAGCCCGATCAGCGTCAGCAGCACGCCGACGAGCCGGCGTACGGCACCCCGGGTGGCCAGCACCGCACCGGCCCCGGCGAGCGCGACCAGGGCCAGCGCCGTCACCCAGGGCAGCAGGTCGCCGCCGGTCGACGTGGTCCGGGTCGGCGGCAACGGCGCGGCCCGCGGGGTCAGCTCGACCGCCCAGGTACGGGTCACCGCGTAGCTGGCCAAGCCGGCGCCGGCCAGCCCGAGCAGCACCGCGACCGTCAGCGCCCGGCGGCCGGTGCCGGCCGGGGCGCCCCCGGCGTCGGCGCCGCCCTCGGGCCGGTCGCCGGTCACCGCGCCGGCCGCAGGGTCTCCGCCGCCGCGATCGCGGCCAGCACGGCCGCCGCCTTGCTGCGGGTCTCCTGCTCCTCGGCGGCCGGGTCGGAGTCGGCGACGATGCCGGCGCCGGCCTGCACGTAGGCCCGGCCGCGCCGGATCAGCGCGGTGCGGATGGCGATCGCCATGTCCATGTCGCCGCCGAACCCGAAGTAGCCGACCGTGCCGCCGTACACCCCGCGCCGGGTCGGCTCCAACTCCTCGATGATCTCCATGGCGCGTACCTTCGGCGCGCCGGAGAGGGTGCCGGCCGGGAACGTCGCGGCCAGCGCGTCGAACGCCGTCCGGTCCGGGCGCAACTGCCCGACCACGGTCGACACGATGTGCATGACATGGCTGTAGCGCTCGATCGTGGCGAACTCCGGCACCTCCACGGTGCCCGGCACGCACACCCGGCCGAGGTCGTTGCGGCCGAGGTCGACCAGCATCACGTGCTCGGCGCGTTCCTTCGGGTCGGCGATCAGTTCGGCGGCCAGCGCCGCGTCGTGCTGCGGGGTGCCGCCGCGCGGGCGGGTGCCGGCGATCGGGTGCAGCAGCACCCGCCGGTTGCCGCCGGTCACCTTCAGGTGCACCTCCGGCGACGAGCCGACGATGTCGAAGTCGTCGAAGCGCAGCAGGTACATGTAGGGGCTGGGGTTGGTGGTACGCAGCACCCGGTAGACGTCGAGCGGGTCCGCGGTGGTCTCGCGCTCGAACCGCTGGGAGACCACGATCTGGAAGCACTCGCCGGCCCGGATCGCCTCCTTCGCCTCCTCGACGGCCTTCGGGTAGGCCCCGTCGGCGGTCCGGCAGACCACGTCGCCGATCGGCGGCGCGTCGACCGTGGAGATCATCGGTGGGATCGGCCGGGACAGCGCGGTGGTCATCGCGTCGAGCCGGCCGACGGCGTGGTGGTAGGCGGCGGCGACCTGCCGGTGCCAGTCGGGGGCGTCCGGGTCGTCGGGCAGCACCGCGTTCGCGACCAGGATCGCCGAGCCCTCGTGGTGGTCGAGGACGACGAGGTCGGTGGCGAGCATCATGCCGAGTTCGGGCACCCCGAGGTCGTCGTCGGCCCGCGCCGGCAGCCGCTCGAAGCGGCGGACGAGGTCGTAGCCGAGATAGCCGACCATGCCGCCGGTCAGCGGCGGCAGGCCGCTGTCGGCGTCGAGGTCGGCGCTGCCGGCCAGCGCCGCCACCGTCTCGCGCAGCACCCGCACCGGGTCGCCGCCGGTCGGCAGCCCGGCCGGCGGGGTGCCCAGCCAGACCGCCTCGCCGTCCCGCTCGACCAGGGTGGCGCTGCTGCGGACGCCGATGAACGAGTAGCGCGACCAGGTCGCACCGGCGGCGCCCTGCTCGGCGGACTCGAGCAGGAACGTGCCGGGCCCGCCGGCCAGCTTGCGGTAGACGCCGACCGGGGTCTCCCCGTCGGCGAGCAGCCGGCGGATCACCGGCACCACCCGGCGGGCGCGGGCCCGCAGTGCGAAGGTCGCCTCGTCGGGGCTCACCGCTCCGGTCGTCATCGGTCGTCCTCCGGCCCGGTCGTCGGCTTGCCCTGTACCACTGGCAAGTCCTGGAAAAAACACGTCGGGTTGCCGGTGTGGCAGGCGGCGCCGACCTGCTCGACGCTCACCAGCACCGCGTCGCCGTCGCAGTCCAGGGCCACCGAGCGGACGTACTGGTGGTGGCCTGAGGTGGCGCCCTTGACCCAGTATTCCGACCGGCTGCGTGACCAGTAGGTGGCCCGGCCGGTGGTCAGCGTGCGGTGCAGCGCCTCGTCGTCCATCCACGCCACCATCAGGACCTCGCCGGTGGCGTGCTCGCGGACGACCGCGGCGATCAGGCCGTCGGCGTTGCGGCGCAGCCGGGCGGCGACCGCCGGGTCGAGGTCCGACGGCCGGACGGCGCCGGCCGCCGCCGGGGTCGCCGTGGCCGGGGGCGGCGCGGTGGGCGACCGGTCCGGGTTCAGTTCAGGTACGGGCACAGTCCCCGATTCTCCAGCACGGGTCCCGGCTCCGCCGACCCCGCCCCACGACACCGCCCCGGCCGGCGGCACCTGGTTCCGCCGGTGCCGTCCGGCGGGCCCGGTCGGCCGCCGGTGCGGTGCCTCAGTGGCCGACGTACCGCATCGCCGCCTCGGGGTAGCGCTGCCCGGCGACCGCGCCGGCCGGCACGGCCGAGTCCAGTTCGGCGACCTGCCCGGCGGTCAGCCGCACGTCGGCGGCGGCGGCGTTCTCCTCCAGGTAGCGGACCCGCTTGGTGCCCGGGATCGGCAGGATGTCGTCGCCGCGGGCGAGCAGCCAGGCCAGCGCCGCCTGCGCCGGGGTGCAGCCGATGTCGGCGGCGACGGCCCGGACCCGGTCGACGAGGGCGAGGTTGGCGGCGAAGTTCTCCTCGGCGAACCGTGGTGCGCCGGCCCGCCAGTCGCCGCTGACCTGCTCGCGGGAGGTGATCCCGCCGGTGAGCCAGCCCCGGCCGACCGGCGAGTACGCCACCAGGGCGACGCCGAGTTCCCGGCAGGTGGCCAGCATCCCACCCTCGACGTCCCGGGTGAACAGGGAGTATTCCATCTGCACGGCGGCGACCGGGTGCACGGCGTGCGCCGCCCGCAGCGTCGCCGGGCTGACCTCCGACAGGCCGACGAGGCGTACCTTGCCGGCCGAGACCAGGTCGGCGAGCGCGCCCATGGTGTCCTCGATCGGGGTCGCCGGGTCACGCCGGTGCAGGTAGTACAGGTCGATGGTGTCGATGCCGAGCCGGGCCAGCGAGGCGTCGCACGCCTCCCGGGCCCACTGCGGGCTGCTGTCGACGTACGCGCCGGGCTGGCCGGTGGCTCCCCCGCCGCTGGACCGGTTGCCGAACTTGGTGGCGAGGAACACCTCGTCGCGGCGGGCCCGCACGACCGGGCCGAGCAGTTCCTCGTTGGCGCCCCAGCCGTACATGTCGGCGGTGTCCAGGTGGTTGACGCCCAGGTCGAGGGCGCGGTTCAGGGTACGGGTCGACTCGGCGTCGTCGGGCTGGCCGTAGGCGAAGCTCATGCCCATGCAGCCGAGCCCGATCGCGGAGACCTCCGGGCCGGCGGCGCCCAGGCGGCGGCGGATCATGCCTCGCACCCGGCCGACGCGCCGTCGTAGAAACCGATCTTGTAGTTGAGCACGGTGAGGTCCTCCTCGAGTTCGGCCATCCGGGCGAGTACCCGGTCCCGGTGCGCTTTCAACAGGGCGAGCCGGGCCGCGTTGGTCCGGTCCCCCTGCCGGGCGAGTTCGGCGTAGCGCCGCATGTCACGCACGGGCATGCCGGTACGGCGCAGCCGGGTCAGCAGGACCAGCCAGTCGACGTCACGTTCGGTGTAGCGACGCCGGCCGGCGGTGTCCCGCCCGACCGGGGCGACCAGCCCCTCCTGCTCGTACCAGCGCAGCGTGTAGGTGGTCAGGCCGACCCGCTCGGCCGCCTCGCCGACGGTGAGCGTCCGTTCGGTCAGTTGGGTGTCCACGTACCCAGCCTGGCAGTTCGAGCGCACTCGAAGTCAAGCCCGCCGCGCCCGCGTCCGCCGGTCGGGGCCGGGCCCGGGACCAGGGCCGACCCGGTCGGGCCGCCACGGCGCGTCCGGACCCACTAGCCTGGACGTGCCTCATCGAGGAGGGGCCATGGACAGCGCGATCGAGGTCACCGGTCTGGTGGTCGAGCGCGGTGGGCGGCGGGTGCTCGACGGCATCTCCTGCACGATCGCGCGCGGCGCCGTCACCGGGCTGCTCGGCCCCAGCGGCAGCGGCAAGACCACCCTGATGCGGGCCGTGGTCGGTGTGCAGCGGATCAGGTCCGGCAGCGTCACCGTGCTCGGTCAGCCGGCCGGCTCCGCGCCGCTGCGCCGCCGGCTCGGCTACCTCACCCAGGCCCCCAGCGTCTACGCCGACCTGACCGTACGGGAGAACGCCCGCTACTTCGCGGCGCTCTACGGCCTGCCCCGGTCCGCCGCCGACCGGGCGGTGACCGACGTCGGCCTCGCCGACGCCGCCGGACAGATCGTCGGCACGCTCTCCGGCGGCCAGCGCAGCCGGGCCTCGCTCGCCTGCGCCCTCGTCGGCGAACCCGAGATCGTCGTGCTCGACGAGCCCACCGTCGGCCAGGACCCGGTGCTGCGCGCCGACCTGTGGGCCCGGTTCCACGACCTGGCGTCGCGCGGCACCACGCTGCTGGTCTCCAGCCACGTGATGGACGAGGCCGGCCGCTGCGACCGGCTGCTGCTGATCCGTGACGGCCGACTGGTCGCCGACGACACCCCGGACGCGGTACGCGCCGACGCCGGCACCGCCGACCTCGACGAGGCGTTCCTGCGCCTGATCAGGCGGGAGGCCGACCGGTGAACGGGCGCATCCTGGCGGCGACGGTGGGCCGGGTCCTGCGGCAACTGCGCCACGACCGGCGTACGGTCGCACTGCTCGTGGTGGTGCCGGCGGTGCTGCTCACCCTGCTCGACTTCATGTACGCCGACCAGCCGGTGCCGCCGGGCCAGCCGGCCACCTTCGACCGGGTGGCGCTGGTGATGCTCGGCGTCTTCCCCTTCGTGATCATGTTTCTGGTGACCAGCATCGCGATGCTGCGCGAGCGGACCAGCGGCACCCTGGAACGGCTGCTCACCACCCCGCTGCGCCGGCTCGACCTGCTGTTCGGGTACGGCATCGCGTTCGGCCTGGCCGCGGTGGTGCAGGCCGGCGTCGCCGCCGGGGTGGCGTACTGGCTCCTCGACCTGGACACGGCCGGCAGCCCGGCGCTGGTCCTGCTCATCGCGGTGGTCGACGCGGTCCTCGGGGTGGCGCTCGGGCTGTTCTGCAGCGCCTTCGCCCGCACCGAGTTCCAGGCGGTGCAGTTCATGCCGGTGGTGGTGATCCCGCAACTCCTGCTCTGCGGGCTCTTCGTTCCCCGTGACCAGATGGCCGGCTGGCTCCAGGCGGTCAGCGACGTCCTGCCGCTGTCGTACGCGGTCGAGGCGCTGCAGGAGGTGGGCGCCAACGCCGAGCCGACCGGCACGATGTGGCGGGACGTGGCGATCGTGTCGGGGGCGGCGGTCGTCGCCCTGGTGCTCGCCGCCGCCACCCTCCGCCGCCGCACCGGCTGACCCACCCCGCCGGGTTGCCGCGTTGATCAAGGACTAGTCGTGGTGTTCGCCGCCCGAGTCGCGGCATACATCCCCTTGATCAACGTGGCGGCGGGCCCGGCGCGCGTGCCGCCCCCCGGAGCGGGGCGGGCCTCAGCGGCGGGGGGCCGTTTCACCGCAGCGGTGGCAGAGCACGGGGTGCAGCAGTTTGGCCAGGTCGGCGCGGTCGGTCACCGGGCGGGGGAACGCCAGCCGGGCGCAGTAGCGCGAGCCGGGCGGGCCGATCGCGACGACGAAGCCGTACCGGTCGAGCCGGACCACCTGCGGCTGGTGGTCCGGCTCGTGGTCGTGGCCGGCGCCGCGCAACTGGCGGCGGATGAACCCGGCCATCTCGGTGACGTGGTGGTCGCCGAGGTCGGCGAGCAGTTCGCCCTCCTCGTCGCGCAGCGGGTCGGGTTCGGCCTCGGCGTAGTCGTCCGGGTCGATGTCGATCATCACGCCGGCGCGCTCGAGGCGCACCTCGGCGACGTCGACCCGGTGCAGGACCATGCCCCGGCCGACGTCGAGCAGGTCGCCGGTCGGGTCGACGGCGGCGTAGTCGACGGCGGCGGCGACCGCGGCGGCGCCGGTCAGTTCGGCGGCCCAGCCGGAGATCCAGACCCGGCCGAGCGTCGGCGATCCGGTCACCGGCGGGACGTCCGGCACGTCGAGCACGACGGCGACGTCGTCGGCGCCGTCGGCCGGGTGCAGGGCGTACGCGGGCAGCGTGCCGGCGCGGGTCAGCAGGAGCAGCTGTCCGGACGGGTCGGTGACGTGGCGGACCGGATGCGGACCGGGCCGGCAGGCGACGTGCGCGGTGCCGGCCAGTCGGCCGGCGGCGAGAGTACGGGCGACCTCGGCGGGGCTGGGTTGCATGACATCGTCCTCCGGCATCCGTTAGCCTTACCTAAGTTAGGAGAGGCTAACTTATCAACCAGGAGGCGTCCACGTGAACCAAGCTCGTCCGAAGGTGCGACTCTCCCGGGCCCTGGGCATCCCGCTGACCCGCAAGTGCACCAAGTACTTCGAGCGGCGCCCGTACCCGCCGGGAGTGCACGGCCGGTCCCGCCGCAAGACGTCGGACTACCAGGTCCGACTGCTGGAGAAGCAGCGGCTGCGGCACCAGTACAACATCAGCGAGACCCAGCTCCGGCGTGCCTTCGACGAGGCGGCCCGCAGCACCGGCAAGACCGGCGAACAACTGGTCAACCTGCTCGAACGCCGCCTCGACGCGGTCGTGCACCGGGCCGGGCTGGCCCGCACCATCTACCAGGCCCGCCAGCTCGTCGCCCATGGACACTTCACAGTGGACGGTGGCAAGGTCGACCGGCCGTCGTACCGGCTGCGGCCCGGCCAGATCGTGACCGTACGCGAGCGCAGCCGGACCAAGCCGCCGTTCCAGGTCGCCGCCGCCGGCGGATACGCCCCGGACGGCCCGACCGCGCCGTACCTGTCCGTCAGCCTGTCCGACCTGACCGCCACCCTGCTGCGCGAACCGGCCCGGCGCGAGGTGCCGGTCCTCTGCGACGAGCAGCTCGTCGTCGAGTTCTACTCGCGCTGACCCGCGGGCGGCGGCATCCTCCCCGGCCGCCGCCCCGGCCGATGTTCACCCCGCGCCGGCCCGGCCAGGAGTTCACCCCGCGCCGGACCGGCCGGCGGGTCGCCCCCGCGCCGCCGGACCGGCCGGCGGGATCAGCGGGTCTGCTCCAGCCAGGAGGCGAAGAGCAGCGCGTAGACCGAACCCGGGTCACGCAGCAGCTCGGCGTGCGGCCCCCGCTGCACCACCCGCCCCTTGTCGACGACGATCACCTCGTCGGCCGCCTGCGCGGTGGAGAGCCGGTGCGCGATCGCGACCGTCGTACGCCCCCGCGTCACCGCCTCCAGGGTCCGCTGGAGCCGTACCTCGGTCGCCGGGTCGACCGCGCTCGTCGCCTCGTCCAGGACCAGCAGGTCCGGGTCGGCGACGTACGCCCGGGCCAGCGCCACCAACTGCCGCTCCCCGACACTGAGCGCCTCGCCGCGCTCCCCCACCGGGGTGTCGAGCCCGGCCGGCAACCCGTCGACCCAGTCGGCGAGCCCGAGATCGGTGAACGCCGCCGAAAGCTCCCCGTCGGTCAGCGACGGCCGCCCGAAGCGCACGTTGTCGCCGACCGTGGTGTCGAACAGGAACCCGTCCTGCGGCACCATCACCACCCGCCGGCGCAGCGACTCGAACCGTACGTCGGTCAGCGGCACCCCGGACAACTGCACCTCGCCCCGCGTCGGATCCATCAACCGGGTCAGCAGCTTCGCGAACGTCGTCTTGCCGCCACCGGTCTCCCCGACCACCGCCACCCGGGTCTTCGCCGGGATCTCCAGCGTGACGTCGGAGAGTACATTCGGCCCGCGCTCCCCGTTGCCCGCCGGATAGGCGTACGCGACGTCGGCGAACCGTACGTCGATCGGCCCCGCCGGCAGGTCCCGGCCCTTCTCGCCCGGGTCGGCGACGTCCGGCGCCACGTCGAGCACGTCGAGCACCCGCCGCCAGCCGGCGATCGCGTTCTGCGCCTCGTTGAGCACCTCGGTCGCGATCTGCACCGGCTGGACGAACAGCGTCACCAGGAACAGGAACGCGGTGAGCTGCCCGATCGTCATGGAGCCGTCGACACCGAGCCGGACCCCGAGCACGACCACCGCCGCCAGCGCCAGACCGGTCGCGATCTCGCCGACCGAGAAGCTGGTCACGCTCGTACGGATCGCCCGCTGCTGGGCGACCCGATGCTGGTCGATCGTCTCGTCCAGCCGCCGGGCGATCCGGCCCGACACCCCGTAGGCGCGGATCACCGGCGCGCCGACGACGGTCTCGGACACCGCGGCGAGCATCGCCCCGGTCCGCTGGCGGACCACGCCGTACGCCCCGGCGAGCCGGCGCTGGAACGCCCGGATCACGATCACCGCCGGGACGAACGCGGCCAGGACCACCAGGGTGAGCTGCCACGAGTAGACCGACATCACCACGGCGGTGACCACGACCTGACCGCCGTTGATGAGCAGGATCACCCCGCCCCACTGGAGGAACTGGCTGACCTGGTCGATGTCGCTGGTCACCCGGGACACCAGCGAACCGCGCCGCTCCGACTGCTGGTGCAGCATCGACAGGTCGTGCACGTGCCGGAACGTCCGGGTCCGGATCCCGGCCAGCGCCGTCTCGCTGACCGTGAAGAGCCGGCGCATCATCAGGTAGCCGCACAGCGTGGTCACCGCCAGGATCGCGGCCGTCACCGCCACCACCGCGCCGACGACCCCGAGATCCGGGCCGTCCTCGGCGGCGAGGCCACGGTCGATGCCCTGCTGGATCGCGACCGGCACCACGGCCCGCCCGACCATCGCCACCAGGGCGAGCGCGATCGTGCCGCCGAGCCCGGTGCGCAACTCCGGCGACAGCGCCAGCCCCCGGCGCATCGTCCGCCAGGTGCTCTCCGTCGCGGCAGTCGTGTCACTCACCGTTGCTCGCCTTTCGTTCGCGACTGCGGGGCTCACTCGCTGCGCTCGCTCGCTCCGCTCGCTCACGGCGTCACCTCGCTGCGCTGCGCCGTCGGGCTCGTCGCTGCGGCGTCGTCGGACTCGTACGGCTTCTCGCGCTCCCGCTCGGCCTCGGCCCGCTCGTACGCGGTCACCAGGCTGGCGTAACCGGGCACGTCGGCGAGCAGCGCCTGGTGGCTGCCCCGGGCGACGACCCGGCCGTGCTCGACGTAGACGACCTCGTCGGCGAGCGCGATCGTGGCCCGGCGGTAGGCGACGACGAGGATCGACGTACCGGTGCCGGATCCGCCGCCCGACCCGGCTCCGGGATCGCGCAGCGCGGCGAGGATGGCGGCCTCCACCCGGGGGTCGACGGCGCTGGTGGCGTCGTCGAGCACCAGCAGCCGGGGCCGGCCGGCCAGCGCCCGGGCCAGGGTGAGCCGCTGCCGCTGCCCGCCCGACAGCGACGTGCCGCGTTCGCCGACCATGGTGTCCAGCGCCTCGGGCAGCCGGGCGACGAACCCGTCCGCCTCGGCCAGCCGCAGCGCCGCCCACACGTCCTCGTCGCCGATGCCGGACCGGTCCAGCGAGATGTTGGCCCGTACGGTGTCGTCGAAGACGAACGGGACCTGGGCGACGAGCGCGACGGTGCCGGCGAGCGAGTCGGCGGCGAGATCGCGTACGTCGACCCCGTCGAGGTCGACGGTGCCGGACGACGGGTCGACCAGCCGGACGGCGAGCGAGGCGATCGTCGACTTGCCGGAACCGGTCGGCCCGACCAGTGCCACGGTGCGACCGGCCGGCACGGTGAACGACACGTCGTGCAGCACCGGCTGGCCCGGCCGGTCGTCGTCGCCGGTGGGATAGGCGTAGCTGACCCGGTCGAAGGTCAGGGTGGCCGGGGCGCCGCCCCGTCGGTCGAGTTCGGTGCGGCCGTACGCCATCTCGCCGGTCGCCTCGAGGACCCGGACGAGCCGGTCCCAGCCGGCGACGCTGCGCGGGAGTTCGGCGAGCACCCAGCCGATGGCACGCACCGGGAACGCGAGCACGGTGAACAGGAACGCGACGCTGACCAGTTCGGTGACGGTGATCGCGCCCTGGCTGAGCCGGGCCGCGCCGACCAGCAGGATCGCCAGGGTGCCGAGGCTGGGCAGGGTCTCCAGCAGCGGGTCGAAGACGCCGCGCAGCCGGCCGACCCCGATGAGCGCGTCGCGCAGCTCGCCGGCCCGGCCGGCGAACCGCTCGGTCTCCGGCGCCTCACGCCCCATGGTCTTGACCACCAGGGCGCCGTCGAAGCTCTCGTGCGCGATCGCGGAGACCTCGGCCCGCAACTGCTGGGCGAGCGCCTGCCGGGGCGCCATCCGGCGGGAGTAGACGACGTTGAGGGCGAACAGCGCCGGGAAGATGGTGAGGCCGACCAGGGCCAGCACCCAGTCGGTGACGAAGAGCGAGCCCATCGCCGCCAGCAGCATCAGGACCGTGCCGACCGCGAACGGCAGCGGCGCGATCGGGTACCAGGCCGCCTCCACGTCGGAGTTGGCGTTGGACAGCAGCGTGCCGGTGGCGTGCCGCTGGTGCCACGACAGTGGCAGGTCGAGGTAGCGGCGGGTCACCCGGCGGCGGTAGCTGGCCTGGAGGCGGTACTGCATGAAACCGGCGCCGAGCCGGCGGCCGAAGATGCCGACCACCTTGACGACGCTGATCCCGAACAGGGTCGCGGCCCCGAGGGCGAGCAGGCTCACGTCGACCCGGCCGGCGGTGACCGCGGGCGCCGCGACCTCGCCGACGATCGCGCCGACCACGTAGGCGCTCGCGATGGTCACCAGGCCGAAGACGAGGCTGCCGGCCACCGCCACGGTGAAGATCCTGGGCTGTTCCCGGATGGCGTATCCGAGGATCCGCATTCCTCGAAGCAGGATGTCCCGACTCGTCTTCGCCACACTGTCCCCCGCCGTGAGTTGCCGTACCGTCGCCCGGTCCCACCGGGGCGCCCCTCGCCGTAAGTTCCCCTACCCGCACCCCGGCCTTACCGGGGCGACCCCCCATCCTGACCCACCCGGCCCCGCTGTGACGACCTGGTAACAGACGTAACCGCCGTCACAGTCGGGCACCGCCGGGTGTCGCACCGGCCGGCGCGCCGGGAAGGCCGATCGCGCCTACGATCCAGGAATGCCGACGTACGCCCAGACCGAACGCCGGGACCTGGCCGACCTGTTCCTCGCCGTCGGCCCCGACGCTCCCACCCTGAACGACGGCTGGCGCACCCGTGACCTGGCGGCTCACCTGATCGTCCGGGAACGCCGGCCGGACGCCGCCGGCGGCATCGTGCTGCCGCCGCTGCGCGGGTATGCCGAGCGGGTGCGTCTGCGGATCGCCGGCCGACCCTACCCGGAGATCGTGGAACTCGTGCGCCATCCTCCGTGGTGGAGCCCGATCAGCAACCCGCTGTTCGACCGGGCGGCGAACACGATGGAGTTCTTCATCCACCACGAGGACGTACGGCGGGCCCAGCCGGGCTGGCACCCGCGCGAGCTGACCGCCGACTTCCAGGCCACGCTGTGGCGGCGGGCGTCGACGCTGGCCCGGCTGAGCCTGCGCAGGTTCCGCGCCGCCGTGCTCGTGCAGGCACCCGGGTACGGCGAGACGTCCGCCGGCGCCGGCGGTGACCGCCTGCGGCTCGTCGCCGCCCCGGCCGAACTGGTGCTGTTCCTCAGCGGCCGGCAGCGGGCCGCCCGCGCCCAGATCGAGGGCTCCCCGCCGCTGGCGGCCCGCCTCCGCGAGGCGAAACTCGGCTTCTGACCCCCGCCCGCCCCGCACCTTCCCCGCGATCTTGCGGTTGTCTCCCCCGTTCGCCGGATTCGCCGGGCGACAGGTGCAAGATCGGGGAGGGTGGGCGGCGCGGGGTCAGTCGTCCAGCTCCCAGCTCACCCTGGGCTGCCCGTCGACGCAGGTGACGCTGACCTCGTAGCTGCCGCCCGGGCCGTTGAAGGTGACCTCGGCGTCGTCGTCCGGGCCGCGGTCGACGTCGGACGCCCCGTACCCCTGGTGCGGGGTCCACGAGGTCAGCTCCGCCTCGCCGCCGACGCAGCGGGCCACGACCGTACCGCCCGGGGTGGACAGGGCGTGTCGGGGTTCCGGGGTCGCGGCCGGCGTGGTCGGCGTGGCGCTCGGGGTCGGCTCGGGTGCCGGGCCGGTCGGGCCGGCCGACGGCGGCAGGGCCAGGTCCCGGGCGATCCGCTCCTGGCTGTAGACGTCGCCCGCGGAGCCACCGGTGATCCCGGCCCCGATGACGTTCACCGCCCCCACCCCGGTGAGGGTGGCGGCGGCGACGGCGGCCAGCCAGCCGGCCACGGCGAGTACGGTTCGACGGCGCATGCCCCGACTATCCACCCGCCGCCGTTAACGTCGGGGCCGGGGAACCCTAAAAGAGGGTTAACGGGTGCCGTGAACGCCGATCGACCGGGATAACGTGCCTGCTGTGGCCCGCCTGCTGATCATCGAAGACGACCTGGCGATCCGGACCCCGCTGATCCGCGCGCTGCGCGACCGCGGACACGCCGTCGCCGCCGCGCACACCGCCCTCGGTGGCCTGCAGAACGCCCTGGACGACCGGCCCGACCTCGTCGTACTCGACCTCGGCCTGCCCGACCTCGACGGCCTGGAACTGCTGCGGATGCTGCGCGCGGTCAGCAAGGTACCGGTGATCATCGCGACCGCCCGCGACGACGAGGCGGAGATCGTCCGGGGGCTCGACGCGGGCGCCGACGACTACGTCGTCAAGCCGTTCACCGCCGCCCAGCTCGACGCCCGGGTACGGGCGGTGCTGCGCCGCGGCGGCAGCGAGCCGGTCGACAGCACGGTGACCGTCGGCGAGTTGCGGGTCGACCCGGCCGCCCGGCTGGCCAGCCTCGCCGGCGCCCCGCTCGACCTGACCCCGCGCGAGTTCGACCTGCTGCACCACCTCGCCGCCCGGGCCGGCCAGGTGGTCAGCAAACGCGAACTGCTGACCGAGGTCTGGCAGGTGCCGTACGGCGGCGCCGACAAGACCGTCGACGTGCACCTGTCGTGGCTGCGCCGCAAGCTCGGCGAGACCGCGCAGGAACCCCGCTACCTGCACACGGTGCGTGGGGTCGGGGTACGCCTCGACGCGCCGGCGGAGCCCCGGTGAGGCGCCGGCTGTCGCTGCTGGTCGCCGCCACCACCATCCTGGTGCTGGTCGCCTTCCTGGTGCCGCTGGCGCTGCTGCTGCGTACCGTCGCCCAGGACCGGGCCGTCGGTGCCGCCACCGCCGAGGTGCAGGGCATCGTCGCCGCCGTCGGCGCGGCCGACCCGGACACCCTGCGGCTGAGCGCCGAGCAGGTCGCCGCCGCGTCCGGCCAGCCGGTCACCATCTTCCTGCCCGACGGTTCGGTGCTCGGTACGCCGGCACCGCGTACCCCGGCGGTCGAACTCGCCGCGCGCGGTCGCAGCTTCACCGCCGAGAGCGCCGGCGGCCACGAGATCGTGGTCGCGGTGCAGGGCCGGCCGGACGGCACCGCCGTCGTACGCACCTTCGTCCCCGACGACGAGCTGACCCGCGGCGTGAACCGGGCCTGGCTGGTGCTCGCCGGGCTCGGCGCCACACTGGTGCTGCTCGGCCTGCTGGTCGCCGACCGGCTGGCCCGCAACCTGGTCCGGCCGATCGGCGAACTGTCCGAGGTGTCGCACCGCCTGGCCCGGGCCGAGCTGACCGCCCGCGCCACCCCGTCCGGCCCGCCGGAGCTGCGCGAGGTCGCCGGCGCGCTCAACCACCTCGCCGGCCGCATCCAGGAGCTGCTGCGCGAGGAACGCGAGCAGGTCGCCGACCTGTCGCACCGGCTGCGTACCCCGCTGACCGCGCTACGGCTGGAGGCCGAGTCGCTGGCCGACCCGGCCGACGCGGCCCGGATCACCGCCGGTGTCGACGCCCTGGAACGGGCCGTCACCGGGCTGATCACCAAGGCCCGCAAGCGCAGCGACACTCCGGCCCACGACGGCTGCGAGGCGACCGCCGTCGTGGGCGACCGGGTCAACTTCTGGTCCGTGCTCGCCGAGGACACCGGCCGGGCCGTCACCCTCGACCTCGCCGCCGGCCCGCTGCCGGTACGGCTCTCCGCCGACGACCTCGCCGCGGCCCTGGACGCCCTGCTGGGCAACGTTTTCGCGCACACCCCCGACGGGACCGCGTTCACGGTGACGCTGGCCCCGGGGCCGGGCGGCGGCGCCCTGTTGACCGTCGCGGACGAGGGGCCGGGGCTGCCGGCCGACCAGGTACGCCGGGGCGAGAGCCGCGGCGGTTCGACCGGTCTGGGGCTCGACATCGCCCGCCGGGCCGCCCAGTCCAGCGGCGGCAGCCTCGACCTGAGCGCCGGCCCCACCGGCGGCGCCCGGATCACCCTGACCCTGGGCCCTCTCACCCACCCCACCTGACCCCCACCCGCCCCTGCTGCCCCGCCCCCTGTTGCCCCGCCCCCGTGCCCCCGCCCTCTGCCCCGTTCCCCCGCCCCCGCGATCTTGCACTTGTCTCCCCCTTCTGCCCGGAATGTCGGGCGACAAGTGCAAGATCGCGAGGGCGGGTGCCGGGGGCACCACGGGCGTTCCGGGGATGGGTAAGTGTGGCGGCCCACAGCGAAAACGGCGTATCGACAGCGAATTTGCTGTTGCCCGCGACAGCGGCACCGGCAATTGCCGGTCCGTCGAGCGTCGACCCGCTCCGC
>NZ_JBFBCH010000011.1:0-257358 GCF_040683055.1 Polymorphospora sp. NPDC051019
TACGGGCGGCGGTGGCGTCGTTCGACGACGTGCTGCTGGTCGCGTCCGGGGTGTACGAGACGCCGCCGTGGGGCGACGCCGACCAGCCGCCGTACGGTGGGCGCCCCGATTCCGTCAGACGGTCAGTGCGCGGCGGCGGGTACGGCCGCCGGGCGCTGGGCCGGCACCGTCGACCGGTGCGGGCGGCCCAGGCGGGCCTCCAGGCGGGCGATGTCGACCCGGGACAGCCGGCGGTCGGCGGCGTCCTCCCAGCCGACGGCGAGCAGCCGCAGCCGCTCAGCCTCGCTGAAGCCACCCCACACGCCGTACGGCTCGCGTACGGCCAGCGCGTGCGCGGCACACTCGGCCCGCACCGGGCAGCTCCCGCACACGGACTTGGCCTTGGCCTCGCGCCGGTTGCGTGACGATCCCCGCTCGCCGTCGGGGTGGAAGAACTGGGCGCTGTCGCGCCCACGGCAGGCACCGAGCCGCTGCCACTCCCACAGGTCGACGATGGGTCCGGGCAGTCTGTTCACGTTCGACATCAGCACCCCTCCTCCCGCGCGGCCCCGCGGTCAGCTCACCTCGACGTCTGGCGGTCGGTCCGGGCGACGGGCCGCGCAGGCGCACCGGATCCCGACCTGTCGATGGCGATACCCCGCTTGCGCGAACCTCACACGTCCCTGATCGATTCGTTGCCGGAGGCGTGTCGATTCGTTGTCGGTAGGGAAGTGGATGGGCCGGTGAAGTGTCCGGAACTTTCCCTTTCCTAAGCCGTTAAAGCACGTAATGATCACATGCTTCCGTGGTCTTCTCCTTGAGGAAAGGGGGATCACTGTGCGTACCGTCCTCGTGTGCGTCCGGACGCCGATCGCCGCCCGCAACGTGGCGTCCGCCGCCGCCCGGCTCGGGATGTCCGCCGCCGTCCGCACCGCGGTTTCCGAACCCGAGGTGCTGCTCCGGCTCGCCGAGGGCCCGGCGGAGGTGGTGCTCGCCGACACCGCGCTGACCCGCCCGGACAGTGCCGGGTTCACCCGCCGGGTGCTGGCCCGCGCACCCGGCGCCGTACTGGTGCTCTTCGGGCCGGAGGACCCGCGGGTCGCCGCCGCCGCGATCGCCGCCGGTGCCCGCGGGCTGATCCAGGGCGGCGACCACGACCTGGTCAGCGTGGTCGCCAAGGCGTTGCTGCTGCTCTGTGTGCCCGGCCGGGCCGGGGTCGGACTGGGCGCCGGGCGAGGTACGGCCGGTAGCGGGGTGCCCGGGACGGGTGGATCGGCGCGGCTCGCCGACCGGTCCGGGGTGCCGCCGCTACCCGGCCAGCCCACGATGGTGCCCGCCCAGCGCGGCGACGAGGGACACGACGGTTTCTATCCGCCGCAGGCCGACCCACGGGCCGGAAACAGCCCCGACGGCCGCTATGCCGGCCCGCCGACCCGGCGCGACACCGGCCCGCCGGCCATGGCCGCGCCGGCCGGCCCGCCCGGGCGGCGGATCACGCTCACCGAACGCGAACTGCAGGTGCTGCGGGGGATGTCCGACGGCAAGAGCAACGCGGAGATCGGACGCGAACTCTTCGTCTCGGAGGACACCGTCAAGACCCACGCCCGCCGACTCTTCCGCAAGCTCGGCGCCCGGGACCGGGCGCACGCCGTGGCGGCCGGCTTCCGGGCGGGCCTGGTGGCCTGACCCGGGCTCGGGCGACGGGGCGGTACGGTGCCGGCGCACGGGGGCCGGCACCGGCCGGCGGCACCGGGGCGCCGGTCAGTCCCCGGTGGTCTCGTCGTCCTCGACGTCGTCGGTGCCCTCGGTCAGGGTGTCGTGCACCCCGTCGGCGTAGCCACGGGCGTAGTCCCAGGTCACGTAGTGGTCGGGATCGGGGTCGAAGGCCGGCTCGTGCACCCGTGTGCGCCCGGAGTCGAGCAGGTGTCGCAGGTTGCCGCGCAGCAGGTCCCAGTCGAAGTAGTGCGGCTCCCGGCAGTCCTCGCACTCGATGACCAGTCCGCGCACCCCGATCGGGCTCAGCAACGCCTGGTAGATCTCCAGGTCGGCGATGTCCTCCAGCACGTCCTGCCGCTCGACCTCGGTCAGCGGGTCGTGCGGGTTGTCCTGCTCGGGATCGTCGAGCCCCGCTGCCGGATCGGCGGGGTCGCCGTTGAACGGGTCGATCGGCTCGTCGTGCACCCCTCCACCGTAGTGGTAGGCGTGGCCGCCGCGCCCGCCCCGCCGTACGGTCGGGGCGTCCGACCACCCCGGGTCGCCGGGCGCGGGCCTGCCACCGGCACATGGGTACGATGAAGCGACGCGCCGCTGAGGGGACAAATCGTGGATATTTCGCCCGTGAACGATCATGCGTCGGACCGGGTCGACGCCAGCTCGACGGGTCCGGCACCCGAGCGGATCGTGCCGCTCGGGCTGACTTTCGACGACGTACTTCTGCAACCCGGCGAGTCCGACATCGTGCCGAGCCGGGTCAACACGATCACCCGGCTGACCCGCAACGTCGAGATCGCCATTCCACTCGCGTCCAGCGCGATGGACACCGTGACCGAGGCCCGGATGGCGATCGCCATGGCCCGGCAGGGCGGCATCGGGGTCCTGCACCGCAACCTCTCGGTGGAGGACCAGGCGCTCCAGGTTGACCTCGTCAAGCGGTCCGAGGCCGGCATGATCACCAACCCGGTGACCGCCAGCCCCGACGACACCCTGCGTGACGTCGACGCGCTCTGCGGGCGCTACCGGATCTCCGGCGTGCCGGTGGTCGACGCCGAGGGCATCCTGGTCGGCATCGTCACCAACCGCGACATGCGCTTCGAGACCGACACCAGCATCCCGGTCCGCCAGGTGATGACGCCGATGCCGCTGGTCACCGCCGAGGTCGGGGTCTCCAAGGACCAGGCCCTGGCCCTGCTGCGCCAGCACAAGGTGGAGAAGCTTCCGCTGGTCGACCGGGCCGGGCGGCTGCGTGGGCTGATCACCGTCAAGGACTTCACCAAGAGCGAGCAGTTCCCCAACGCGACCAAGGACAGCGCCGGCCGGCTGCGGGTCGCCGCCGCCGTCGGGGTGGGCGACGACGCGTACAAGCGGGCCCGGGCCCTGATCGACGCCGGTGTCGACGTGGTGATCGTCGACACCGCGCACGGCCACCAGCGCGCCGTGCTCGACATGGTGCGGCTGCTGAAGAAGGAGACCGCGGTCGACGTGGTCGGCGGCAACGTCGGCACGTACGCCGGGGCGAAGGCACTGGTCGACGCCGGTGCCGACGGCGTCAAGGTCGGCGTCGGCCCCGGGGCCATCTGCACCACCCGGATCGTGGCCGGGGTCGGCGTGCCCCAGATCACCGCGATCATGGAGGCGGCCCGCGCCTGCCGGCCGGCCGGCGTACCGGTCATCGGCGACGGCGGTATCCAGTACTCCGGCGACATCGCCAAGGCGCTGGTCGCCGGTGCCGACTCGGTCATGCTCGGCAGCCTGCTCGCCGGCTGCGAGGAGAGCCCCGGCGAGCTGCTGTTCATCAACGGCAAGCAGTTCAAGTCCTACCGGGGGATGGGCTCGCTCGGCGCGATGCAGTCCCGCGGCCAGGCCCGCTCCTACTCCAAGGACCGCTACTTCCAGCACGACGTGCTCAGCGACGAGAAGCTGGTCCCCGAGGGCGTCGAGGGGCGGGTGCCCTACCGCGGCCCGCTGGCCGCGGTGGCCCACCAACTCGTCGGCGGCCTGCGCCTGGCCATGGGCTACGTCGGCGCCGAGGGCATCCGCGACCTGCACGAGCGGGGCCAGCTCGTCCGGATCACCGCGGCCGGGCTCAAGGAGAGCCACCCGCACGACATCCAGATGACCGTCGAAGCCCCCAATTACCACACCCGATAGGAGCCTCCTGTGCGTGACGTGGTCGAAATCGGGTCGGGTAAGACCGCGCAGCGCGGCTACCACCTGGACGACATCGCGATCGTGCCGAGCCGACGTACCCGCGACGTCGACGACGTCTCGACCGCCTGGCAGCTCGACGCCTACCCGTTCCGGATCCCGTGCGTGGCACACCCGTCCGACGCGACCATGAGCCCCGCCTCGGCGGTCGCGCTCGGCCAGCTCGGCGGCCTCGGCGTGCTCAACGTCGAGGGGCTGTGGACCCGCTACGAGGACCCGGAGAAGGTGCTCGAGGAGCTGTCGACCCTCGACGAGGACGCGCCGGCCACCAAGCGGTTGCAGGAGGCGTACGCCGAACCGATCCGGCCCGACCTCATCGCCGAGCGGGTCCGGCAGATGCGCGAGGGCGGCAGCACCGTCGCCGTACGGGTGTCGCCGCAGCACACCCTCGCCCTCGCCCCGGTCATCCTCGACGCCGGCGTCGACATCCTCGTCATCCAGGGCACCATCGTCTCCGCCGAGCACGTCTCGACCACCGACGAGCCGCTCAACCTCAAGGAGTTCATCGCCGACCTCGACCTGCCGGTCGTGGTCGGCGGCTGCACCGACTACAAGACGGCACTGCACCTGATGCGCACCGGCGCGGCCGGCGTGATCGTCGGTGTCGGCGCCGACGAGTGGTCGACGACCGACACCGTGCTCGGCATCCGGGTGCCGATGGCGACCGCGATCGCCGACGCGGCCGCCGCCCGGCGCGACTACCTGGACGAGACCGGCGGGCGCTACGTCCACCTCATCGCCGACGGTGACGTCCAGACCTCGGGCGACATCGCGAAGGCGCTCGGCTGCGGCGCCGACGCCGTCATGCTCGGCGAGCCGCTGGCGATGTGCGACGAGGCGCCGGCCTCCGGCGCCTGGTGGCACTCGGCGGCGAGCCACCCGCAGCTCCCACGTGGAGCGTTCGGGGTTGCCGGGGAGTCGCTCGGGTCGATGGAGAAGCTGCTCTACGGCCCGTCCGACGACCCGGACGGCCAGCTCAACCTCTTCGGCGGCCTGCGCCGCGCGATGGCCAAGTGCGGCTACCGCGACCTGAAGGAGTTCCAGAAGGTCGGACTGGTCATCGATCGATGAAGGTCAGAACCGCTCGGGCGGTGGGCGCCGCCGCGCTGGTGGCGGTGCTCGCCACCAGCGGGTGCACGGGCCTGCCCGGCGCCGGCGAGACACCGGTCACCTTCGAGGCCGGCGCCGACGGCATCGGCGACCCCTACTTCCCGACGTACGGCAACGGCGGCTACGACGTGCTCAGCTACGGCCTGAAGCTGCGCTACGACCCGGCCGGCGACCAGCTCGGCGGCACCGCCACCATCACCGCCACCGCGACGGCCAACCTGTCCCGGTTCAACCTCGACCTGGTCGGGCTCACCGTCTCCGAGGTCACTGTCGACGGGACGACGGCCCGGCACGCCCGCGAGGGCGACGAACTGGTGATCACGCCGGAGTCCGGCCTGCGCCGCGACTCCCGGTTCGTGGTCGAGGTCGACTACAGCGGCACCCCGGTGACGGTGCGCAGCCCCGACCTGGGCGAGGGCGGCTTCATCAACACCGACGACGGGGCGATCGCGCTCGGTCAGCCCGAGTCGGCCAGCACCTGGTTCCCGGTCAACGACCACCCGCTCGACAAGGCGACGTACGACATCGAGATCACGGTCCCGGAGGGGCTGAGCGCCCTCAGCAACGGAGTGCCGGGCGGCACGTCGACCGCAGACGGCTGGACCACCTGGAAGTGGGCGGAGCGCGCGCCGATGGCGAGCTACCTGACCACCCTGGTCATCGGCGACTACCGGGTGAACAGCGGCACCCACGCCGGCAAGCCGATCGTCACCGCGGTCGCGGCGGAGCTGCCGACGACGTACGCGGACGCGGCGATGGCGCGTACCGGTGAGATCGCCGACTATCTCGCCACCCTCTTCGGCCCCTACCCGTTCGACTCGTACGGCGGGATCGTCGTCGCCGAGAGCCGGATCGGCTACGCCCTGGAGACCCAGTCCCGCCCGGTCTACGGGCCGTCGTTCTTCCGCCGCGACACCGGGGAGTGGGTGGTCGCGCACGAGCTGGCCCACCAGTGGTTCGGCGACAGCGTCTCGATCCACCACTGGCGTGACATCTGGCTCAACGAGGGCTTCGCCAGCTATGCCGAGTGGCTGTGGGAGGAACACGACGGCGGCCGCTCCGCGCAGGCCAACTTCGAAGACGAGTACGCCCAGACCGACTGGAGCCAGCCGACCGGCGACCCCGGCCGGTCCGGGATCTTCAGCCGGGCGGTCTACAAGCGTGGGGCGCTGACCGTGCACGCGTTGCGCCGTACGGTGGGCGACGACGCGTTCTTCCGGCTGTTGAAGACCTGGACCGCCGAGAAGCGGGACGGCAACGCCACCACCGCCGAGTTCGTCGCCGTCGCCGAGCGGGTCACCGGCAAGTCACTGCGGCCGTTCTTCGACGACTGGCTCTACGGCACCACCGCACCGCCGCTGCCGTGACCTTGGCCGGCCCGCCGGCACCGCGCGCGAGCTGAGCCGCCGGCCGGTCAGCCCTGCAGCACCAGCGACGGGTTGGCGGCGACGAACTCGTCCTCCCGGCCGGCCCGTAGCTCGGCGAGGTAGCGCCGGCCGATCTCGTCGAGCTGCTCGCCGCGGTAGCCCGAGCCGGTGCCGATCCCGGAGCCGGGCAGGCCGACCAGGGTCAGGTTCTCCGGCCGCAGGTCGCTGAGCGCGAACGCGAAGTCGATCGGCCGCTGGCCGCGGCCGTCGAAGACCAGGGCGTCACCGATCGCGGTCAGCACCTGGCCGACGGCCAGCGGATTGGTGGCCATCGAGCTGGCCAGCACCCCACGCAGCAGCGCTTTGATCAACTGCTGGTGGTGGCGCTGCCGGTCGTACGCGCCGTTCGGCAGGTCGTACCGCTGCCGGGCGTAGTCGAGCGCCTGCCAGCCGTTGAGGTGGCGCAGGCCGGGCTCGTAGACCATCTGCGGCCCGGTGTAGCCGCCCGACCTCGACGCGGTGCGCAGCTTGCCGTCCGGCCGCAGGTGGATCGAGGCGACCCGCTGGTCGATGTGCAGGTCGACGCCGCCGACCGCGTCGACGAGGTTGCGGAAGCCCCGGAAGTTCAGCACCGCGCCCGCGTCGAACTCGTCGATCCCGGTGTAGTCGCTCACCGTACGGGCCAGCAGTTGGAAGCCGCGGGCGACGTCCGGCGTGCCGCCGTCACGCTGCCGGCTGCCGTACACCATCGCGGCATTGATCTTGTTTCGGCCGCCCCGGTAGCCGGAGGCCGGGAAGGCGGGAATGTCCACCAGCAGGTCCCGGGGGAGGGCGACCAGGTGGCCGCTCTTCAGGTCGGCGTCCACCCGCAGGATCATGATCGCGTCGGCGTTCGGCTGCCAGTCCGGCACGCTTTCGCGGGTGTCGATGCCGACCAGCAGGATGTCGAGCGGACCCTTGAGTTCGGCCCCGGGCCGCGGCGTCGGGCTGGCGGTCGGGGTGCCGCCGCCGGCCGCGCTCGCCGGGCCCGACGGTCCGAACAGGTCGGCGGTCGAGATCGGATAGCGCCGTTCCAGATACCCGTCGACGACGACCGCGGCGCCGCCGAGCAGCCCGACCGCCGCGACGATCGCCACGCACCACAAGACGAGGCGCCGGCGCCTGCCCTGTCCAGTCATCGACTTTCCTCCTGCGCAGACCGCGCCGACCCGTGGCGTGAAAGGTACCCGGCCGAGAAAATGACCCGCATGCGGTACGACGTGGTCGTCATCGGTTCCGGGTTCGGCGGCAGCGTAGCCGCACTACGGCTGGTGGAGAAGGGCTATTCGGTCGCTGTTCTGGAAGCCGGTCGGCGGTTCGCCGACCACGAACTGCCCCGTACGTCGTGGCGGCTGCACCGCTTTCTCTGGGCGCCACGCCTCGGCTGGTACGGCATCCAGCGGATCAGCCTGCTCCGCCCGGCCCGCCGCGGCCGGGGCGCCGGGGTGCTGGTGCTCTCCGGCGCCGGGGTCGGCGGCGGCTCCCTGGTCTACGCCAACACCCTCTACGAGCCGCTGCCCGACTTCTACGACGATCCACAGTGGCGCCACCTCGCCGACTGGCGTACCGAACTCGCCCCGCACTACGACCAGGCGCGACGGATGCTGGGCGGGACGACGTACCCGGTCCGGACGGCCGCCGACGAGGCGATGCGGGCGGTGGCGGAGCGGATGGGGGTCGGGCACACGCACCGGCCGACGCCGGTCGGGGTCCATCTCGGCCGGCCCGGCGAGGTGCGCCGCGATCCGTACTTCGGCGGCGCCGGTCCGGACCGGACCGGCTGCCTGCACTGCGGCGCCTGCATGACCGGCTGCCGGCACGGCGCCAAGAACACCCTGGTGAAGAACTACCTGTGGCTGGCCGAGCGGCTCGGGGCGCGGATCCACCCGCGCACCACGGTCACCGCCGTACGTCCCGCGCCGGCCGGCGGCTACCTCGTGACGACCGTACGCACCGGAAGCTGGACCGGCCGGCGCCGGACCGTCGAGGCGGACCAGGTCGTCTTCGCCGCCGGGGCGCTGGGCACCCAGCGGCTGCTGCACACGATGCGGGACAGCGGTGCGCTGCCCGACCTGTCCGCCCGGATCGGCGCGCTGACCCGGACCAACTCCGAGGCGATCCTCGGCGCCTCGGTGCCCCGGCCGGCGGCCCGGCGGCGGAACCTCGACTTCAGCCACGGGGTGGCGATCACCAGTTCGTTCCATCCCGACCGGCAGACCCACGTCGAACCGGTCCGCTACGGGCCCGGCTCCAACCTGTTGGGGCTGCTCCAGTCGGCCCTGGTCGACGGCGGCCCCCGACGGTTCCGCCGCTGGCTCGGCACGCTGGCCCGCCGCCCGCTCACGTCGCTGCGGCAGCTGTCGGTGCGGGACTGGTCCCGTCGTACGGTCATCGCGCTGGTGATGCAGTCGGCGGACAACTCGCTGACCACCCGGCTGCGGCGGACCTGGACCGGTGGCCGGCGGCTGGCGACCGGGCCGGGCCACGGCCCACCCAGCCCGACCTGGATCCCGGCCGGCAACACGGCGGCGCGGCTGCTGGCCGAGGAGATCGGCGGTCACCCCGGCGGCGCGGTCACCGAGGCGGTCGACATCCCGATGACCGCGCACATCCTCGGCGGTGCGGTGATCGGCGGCAGCGCCGCCGACGGCGTGGTCGACCCCTACCACCGGGTGTACGGCCACCCCGGCCTGCACGTGGTCGACGGGGCGGCGGTGTCGGCGAACCTCGGCGTCAACCCGGCCCTGACGATCACCGCGCAGGCGGAGCGGGCGCTGTCGTTCTGGCCCAACCGCGGCGATCCGGACCCCCGCCCGCCGCAGGGCGCGCCGTACGACCGGATCGGGCCGGTGCCGCCCCGGCGGCCAGCCGTGCCCGCCGACGCCCCGGCGGCCCTGCGTCGCTGAAGCGACCGCCGCCGATCAGTCGTTGAGCTGCGACGACGCCCCCGGGCGGGGGTTCGCCCGGCCCGGCTCCGGCCGGCCGGGCGGGACCGGGCGGCCTGTCGCGGCGGTGCCGGTGACAGTGGGTAGGCTCTGAGCACATGAGCACGCCCCGCCCGGTCCTCGTCGTCGACTTCGGCGCCCAGTACGCCCAGTTGATCGCCCGCCGCGTCCGTGAGGCGCGGGTCTATTCGGAGATCGTCCCGCACTCGATGCCGGTGGCCGAGATGCTGGCGAAGGATCCCGCCGCGATCATCCTCTCCGGCGGCCCGTCCAGCGTCTACGCGCCGGGTGCGCCGCAGGTCGACGGCGCCCTCTTCGATGCCGGCGTACCGGTGTTCGGCATCTGCTACGGGTTCCAGGCGATGGCCCAGGTGCTCGGCGGCACCGTCGCCCGCACCGGTCGCAGCGAGTACGGCGGCACCCCGCTGACCGTACGGCCGCAGGCCGGCGTGCTGCTGCGTGAGCTGCCGGCCGAGCTGCCGGTGTGGATGAGCCACGGCGACTGCGTGACCGAGGCGCCGACCGGGTTCACCGTGACGGCCGAGTCGGCCGGGGCGCCGGTGGCCGCGTTCGAGGACGTCGTGGGCCGCCGGGCCGGCGTGCAGTTCCACCCCGAGGTGCTGCACACCGAGCACGGGCAGACGGTGCTGTCCCGCTTCCTCTACGACGTGGCGGGCATCGAGCCGACCTGGACGCCGGAGAACATCATCGACGAGCAGGTGGCCCGGATCCGGGCCCAGGTCGGTGACAAGGAGATCATCTGCGCGCTGTCCGGCGGTGTCGACTCCGCGGTGGCGGCGGCGCTGGTGCACAAGGCCGTCGGTGACCAGCTCACCTGCGTCTTCGTCGACCACGGTCTGCTGCGGGCCGGCGAGGCCGAGCAGGTGGAGAAGGACTACGTCGCGGCGACCGGCATCAAGCTGAAGGTCGTCGACGCGGCCGACCGGTTCCTCGGCGCGCTCGACGGGGTCACCGACCCGGAAGACAAGCGCAAGATCATCGGGCGGGAGTTCATCCGGGTCTTCGAGGCCGCCGCCCGCGAGGTCGCCGCCGCCGGGGACGTCGAGTTCCTGGTCCAGGGCACGCTCTACCCCGACGTGGTCGAGTCCGGCGGCGGCACCGGCACCGCCAACATCAAGTCGCACCACAACGTGGGCGGCCTTCCCGACGACCTCCAGTTCTCGCTGGTCGAGCCGTTGCGCACCCTCTTCAAGGACGAGGTACGCACGCTCGGCCTGCAACTGGGCCTGCCCGAGGTCATGGTCTGGCGGCACCCGTTCCCGGGCCCCGGACTGGCCATCCGGATCATCGGCGCGGTCTCCCGCGACCGGCTGGAGGTGCTCCGCGTCGCCGACCTGATCGCCCGCGAGGAACTCGCCGCCGCCGGTCTGGAGCGCGGCGTCTGGCAGTTCCCGGTGGTGCTGCTCGCCGACGTACGCAGCGTGGGTGTGCAGGGCGACGGCCGCACCTACGGGCACCCCGTGGTGCTGCGACCGGTCTCCAGCGAGGACGCGATGACGGCCGACTGGTCGCGTCTGCCGTACGACGTCGTCGCCCGGATCTCCACCCGCATCACCAACGAGGTGCCCGAGGTCAACCGGGTGGTGCTCGACGTGACGAGCAAGCCGCCGGGCACCATCGAGTGGGAGTGACCGGTCACGCCGCTGGCGGCGGGTCGGCCACCTTCGACCAGTTCGGCGGGGTGGGCCCGGCGGGCGGGTAGCTGCCCGGCGTCGGGTCCGGCCCACCCGGGTACGGGCCGGCCGCCGGGTGCGGCCAGGCCGGGGCGTTCGCCGGCTCCTCGGGCATCAGGAACCATACGACCGGGTACGTCAGCAGCAGAAGCCCGCCGGTCGCCAGGACGGCCACGGCGAAGAGCACCCGGACGAGTGTCGGGTCGACGTTGAAGTATCGGCCGATGCCGGAGGCCACCCCGGCGACCATCCGGTCGGTGGTCGGCCGGCGCAGCTGCTTGTAGGGCGGGTGGGCGGTCGGCTGTTGGGGAGGTGATTGAGTCATGCCTCCACACTCCCGCGCCGACGGGCCCGCCGCCCTCGGTGACTCTCCTGAGCCCTACCCTGACTGTCCCCGGATGGGCGATAGCCTGTCAGGAATCTGACTCGCGTCATAGACGTGTCACATGATTCGGGAAGAATCGACCGCTGTGACCCCCGCGCTGGAGCCGCTTCGCAGGATCGCGGCGTATGCCCTCTGTGTCGATTCCGATGACCGTGTGTTGCTGGTCCGGGCCTCTCCCCGCTCGGGCACACCCGGTGTGTGGTCGCTGCCCGGCGGTGCGGTCGACCACGGTGAGGACCCCAACCACACGGTCGTGCGCGAGACGGCCGCCGAGACCGGACTCTCCATCGCCGTCACCGGCCTGAGCGACGTGCTCGCCGACATGCGCTCGCTGCCGCACCGGGGCGTCACCATCCACACCGACCGGCTGATCTACCAGGGATCGGTGCGGGGCGGAAACCTCTACGACCGGATCGGCCAGCCCACCGACCTGGCCCGCTGGGTCACCCTCGACGAGGCGAAGGGGATGCCGCTGCGCCCCTTCACGGCCACCGCCCTCGGGCTGCCCGCCGAGCCGATCGACCTGCGCCCCGACGAGGCGCCCGACTTCCCGTCGTTCTACGCCGTACCCGGCCCGGACGGGCTGCACCGCGCGCAGCGCTTCGCCGCGTACGCGGTCGCCACCGACCCCGCCGGCCAGGTGCTGCTCACCCGGGTCTCCGACGGCTATCCCGGAGCCGGCCGCTGGCACCTGCCCGGCGGCGGCACCGACTACGGCGAGCAGCCCGGCGCCGCGCTCATCCGCGAACTGGTCGAGGAGACCGGCCAGCGCGGTCGGCTGGTCGAACTGCTCGGGGTGGCGAGCCACCGCGACGCGGCGTCGCTCGGCCCGGAGGGCTATCCGATCGACTGGCACGGGGTGCGGGCCTTCTACCGGGTGGCCGTCGACACCCCGGCCCCGCCGACCGTCGGCGACGTCGGCGGCTCGACCTGCGAGGCGCGCTGGTTCGGGCCGCAGGAGATCGCCGAGCTGCCCGCCGACCGGATGACCGAGGTCACCGCCGAGGCGATGCGGGCCGTCCAGCTCGTCTGAACCCGGACCGTACGATCGACCCGTCGGAGCCGCCAGTGGCGACGGGGGGTGCGGGTGGATCGTCGGCGAAGGATCGCGGCGTACGGGGTCTGTGTGGCTGCCGACGGTCGACTACTGCTGGTCAGAGCTTCGGCCGCCACCGGACGCCCCGGCGTCTGGCAGGTGCCCGGCGGTGGCATCGAGCACGGCGAGCACCCGGCCGACGCGGTCGTCCGCGAGTTCGCCGAGGAGACCGGTCTCGCCGTCGGCGTACGCGGCCTGCGGGCCGTGGTCGCCGACGTGCGGGCCGGTCCGGACGGTGCCGTACACACCGACCGGGTCATCTACGACGTCGCCCCGCTGGGCGGGACGCTGCGCGCCGAACCGGCTGGCAGGACGCTACGCGCCGAACCGGCTGGCACCAGCGACCGTGCCGAGTGGGTCGAGCCCGGGCGGCTGGCCGCGCTGCCGCTGATGCCGTTCACCGCCGAACTGCTCGGCCGCCCGGTCGAGCCGGTACCGGCCGACCGCGCGGTGCCGTCCGCCGACGCCGCACCGGCGGCCGCCGGGACCGGGCACGGGCAGGTGACCCCGGCCGGTGGCGAACGGTTGGCGCGAGGCCAGCGCTTCGCCGCGTACGGGCTGGTCACCGACCCCGCCGGCCGGGTGCTGCTGACGCTTATCGCCCCCGGCTACCCGGGCGCCGGATCCTGGCACCTGCCCGGTGGCGGCACCGACCACGGCGAGCAACCCGTCGCCGCGCTGCTGCGCGAACTCGCCGAGGAAGCCGACCAGGTCGGCCGGATCACGGCGCTGCTCGACGTCTCGCACCGGCGTAACCCGGCCGCGGTCGGGCCGGAGGGCTATCCGATCGACTGGCACGCGGTCCGGGCGATCTTCCGCGTCGTCGTCGACACACCCACCCCGGCCCGGGTCACCGAGGCGGCCGGCGGATCGACGGCCGACGCGGCCTGGTTCCCCGTGGCGCGGGCCGTCAGTTTGCCCCTCACCGATGTCGCCGCCGCCGCGCTGCCGCTCCTCGTCGACCGGCCAGCCACGGAGCGTGACCGGTAGCGAAAGTACCGGTATGGCGGCTTCCGGTAAGATCCGTGGTGGAAGGGCGTCGACCGGGCGGCCCGATCGGCCGGTGCGGCGGCGACCTGCGCGACAGCGGTCACGACCGGGAACGAAAGCCCGGCCACGATCGTCTGAACGCCGTACGGTGCACCCAAAACAAGATCCGCAGACACCTATCGCGAATCTTCGCTCACTGTGCGATGGTGTAGGCCGCAAAATCGGGTGGCCGCCGAGGCGGCGGATCGACCATCCCGTGTTGGAGGGATACGTGCCGAGAACCCCTTGGCGACGTCGTCGTACGACCGACAGCCCGCGCCCCGCGGGCCGCCGCTGGGCAGGGCGTCTGCGTCGGGGCGGCACAATCGCTCGCCAGGCGCTTCTCGTACGGGTCGGTCGGCGCGGCGACTCCTCCGCCCGCACGGCGATGATGCGTTCCGACCACGTGCCGAGCGCCCCGGCCCCGTTCGGGCCGACCCCGCCGACCGCCGCCGAGATCACGGCCGCCGTCCCGGTCAGTCCCGCCGTCGGGCCGTCCAGCGCGGTCGACGCCGACGCCCAGGGCATGACCATCCCGCTGCTGCCGGGGGAGCGGACGACGGCCCGCCGGGTCAAGTTCCTCGTCGTCAACGCCTGCACCCTGACCAGCCTGACCCTCGGCCTGATGGCGATCTTCCTGGCGATGCAGGGTGAGATCCAGAATGCCGCGTTCTGCCTGATCGCCTGCGTCGGCTTCGACGGCCTCGACGGTGCGCTGGCCCGCCGGTTCGGCGTGTCGAGCCCGTTCGGCGCCCAGATGGACTCGCTCGCCGACATGTGCTCGTTCGGGCTGGCCGCGCCCGTGGTCGTCTACGCGTCGCTGGCCGGCACCGTCTCGGCCACTGCCGCCGCCGTGGCCTGCGCGCTGGTCGCCGCCTGCGCGGCGATCCGGCTGGCCCGCTTCAACGTCTCGCCGAAGGACGGCCGGTTCTTCTGCGGCGTGCCCACCACGATGGCCGCCGCCGTGCTCGCCGTCACGGTGCTGATCGGCCTGCCGGCGCCCGGATGGGTGCAGGTGACCGGGGTCGCGGTGCTGGCCATCGCGATGGTGTCCAGCTTCCCGTACGCCAAGCTGGCCCGCCTGATCAAGCTTCCGCCGTGGCTCTGGCTCGCCCCGATCATCGGTGCCCTGGTCAACCCCCGGCTGACGTTCGCGCTCGTCGTCGCCGGATACCTGATCAGCGGTCCGCTGCTCTGGCTGCGCGAGCGCCGCGCCGCGCAGGGCATCTCGCGCGCCGCCTGACGCACGTATGAAACGGCCGCCACCCCGAACGGGGTGGCGGCCGTCGACGTCGTACGGGTCAGCGCCAGCGGGCGATGACCGACGAACCGCCCAGCACCCGGTCGCCGGGGGCCACGTGCGGGTCGGCGGCGTCGGCCGGCAGGTAGACGTCGGTCCGCGAACCGAACCGGATCAGGCCGAACCGCTCACCGCGGGCCAGCAACGACCCGACCGGCGCCCGCTGCACGATCCGGCGGGCGATCAGGCCGGTCCGCTGCGCCACCACCACCGTGCCCCGGCTGGTGTCGAGCACCGTGTAGGCGGCGACGTTGTGCTCGGCGTCCGGCTTCATCGCGGCGGCGAACCCGCCGTCGGCGACGAAGTAGTCGACCACCTTGCCGGCGACCGGGGCCCGGTTGACGTGCACGTCGAGCACCGACAGGAACACCGCGACCCGCAGGAACTCCTGGTCGCCGAAGCGCTCGTCACGCAGCCGTTCGACCGACAGCACCTTGCCGTCGCTGGCGGCCACGACCGCCGACCCGTCGTCGGGCACATCCCGCTCCGGGTCCCGGAAGAACGCCGCGACCGGTACGGTGGCCAGCGCCGGCACCAGCCACAGCTTCGACTTCGGCCGGCTCACCCGGGACAGGGCCGCCAGCCCCAGCGCGATCCCGGCCGCGGCGACCCCGTTGGAGTCGATGTGCATGCTCCGGGTCAGCGGCACGCTCGACGGCCGGTAGGCCGGCGTCAGCTTGTCGGCGGTCGCGGGGTCGGCCGCGGTGAACCGGAGCCGGTACACCCGTACCGGCGGCTGGTTGCGCAGCACCAGGTCGGTGCCGACTCCGAAGAGCGCGCCCTGCCGGTCGAGTTCGGCGGCGGCGCCCGGCGTCGCGCCGGGCAGCGCCGGTACGGCGACCGACAGCACCGCGCCGTCGGTCAGGTGCTTGGTCAGCGCGTCCAGCGCGGTCCGGGTCTCCTCGGCGGTGCCGGCGAGGGGCTCGGCGACCATCACCACGTCGGCCGGGTCGGCCTCGGCGAGCGAGTCGACCACGCGTACCCGGTCGGCGACCCACCGCCCCTGCTCCGTGACGTGCTCCCGCAGCGCGGCGGCCTGACCTGCCTCGGCGGGCACCAGGGTGAGCGCGTCACCGGGCAGCAGCGCGTCGATCGCCGCGGCCAGGGTGGCGGAGTCGGGCGACGCGTCGACCAGCAGCGCGGTCTTCGGCGCCTGATGCCGGGCGAGTTCGGTGGTCAGGGTCCGGGCGGCGCGCTCGCCGATGCGGGCCGGGCCGCGCAGGCCGGTCACGCGTACGGCGGGGGACTCGGTCATGTCGGGCGGGCTCCTCGCAGATCAGGATCGGACGCGTGCCGCTCGGGCCGCGTGACGGGCTGTGCCGCATCCGGTCAGCGGGGCCGCGGACCGGCCGATGGCGGCGGTACCTCCATCGGCCAGCATAGGCGGCCCCGCCGTGATCACGTCACAGCCGGCGGGCGTCCCCGGAGTCGGCCGGCGGCCCGGTGACCGGCTCGTACGGCGCGCCGCTCACCGGATCGGGGGCACCACCGCTGGTCGGGGCGACCGCACCGGGCCCTTCGCCGGCCGGCGCGGAGCGGCCCGACCGCAGCGCGCCGATCAGACCAAACACGCCGAGCAGGATCAGCCCGCTGGCCAGGAACCAGCCCACCGTCGGCAGCGCGAGGTGGAAGATCTGGGCGAGCAGCCACCAGCCGGCCAGGCCGAGAAAGATCAGTGCGAAGGTCAGTGAGACCCCGTCGGTACGGTGTGCTTTCATCGCCGAACCTCCACATCGCCGGCTTTGACGTTCAGGTACAGGCGCAGGTCGCCGCCGCCGGTGCCGTCGGCGCCGAGATCGCGTACCTCGCGGTTGTTGCTGTCGATGCCGCTCCAGCGCTGGCCGAAGACCCGCGCGTCGCCGGCGCCGATGTTGGTCACGGCCACCACGTCGACCTGGGGCGGCACGAGTACGGTGACCGTTCCGAGGGCGACGTCGACGGTGATCCGGGTGTCCTGCCCACTGAAGTCCACCGAGCGCAGGTCGAGGGTGGCGTCCCCGAAGGTGTTCGAGTAGCGGGTGGCCAGTTCGTCGTGCGAGGTCGGACTCCAGACGACGACCGCCTGGTCCGGCCGGCCGTCGTTGTACGACTCGACCATCGTGGTGAAGCCGAGTGCGGCGGCGGCGACCAGTCCGAGAGCGATCAGCCACCGGGCCCGCCCGAACCAGGCACCGACCAGCAGGCCGACCGCGATCGTGGCCAGCACCACCGCGAAGTACGCGGACGGGCCGGGCGAGACCACACCGGCCACCTGTAGCAGCGTCAGCAGGCCGAGCAGCACGAAGATCATTGAGAAGGTGGCGGCGCCGAGCGGCGACCGCTCCTTGGGCGGCTTCGGTGGTTTCACCGGCTTGGGCGGCACCGGCGGAAGCGGACCGGTTCCGGCGTACGGGCCGTGCGGGGCGAACGGCGGCCGGTAGCCGCCCCCCGGTCCCAACGGCGGCGGGGGCACCGACACCGGCGGTCCGGCGGGCCAGACCGGCGGCAGTACGGCGGTCACCGCCGTGCGGTCGGTCCCGGCCGGCGACGGGGCCGTCTCCGAGACGTACGGCGACGGGGAGCCGACCGTGGGCGGGTGCGCCGGCGGCACCGGCCGGGATTTCGTGAGGTCGGGCGGACCGGCCGCGACCGGCGACTTCGTGAGGTCCGGCGATGCCGCCGCGCCCGGCGGGGTGTGGTGGCCCGCCGGCTGGTACGCGGCATGCACGCCGCCGGTGGCCGGTGCCGGCGGCACCGGACCCGGCGGGAACACCGGTGCCGGGCCGGGGTACGGCGCCGCGGCCGGGCCGGGGTACGGCGGTACGCCCGGACCCGGGCCACCCCCGGGCGGGGCGGCCGGCGGTGGTGCCCCGCCGCCGCCCGGGCCGTTCGGCGGCGGTCCGGCGCTGTTGCGGTTGAGCAGCAGCGCACCCCCGATGAGGACCGCCGTGCCGAGCATGACGGCGCGGAACGAGTCGGTGACGATGAAGCCGAACATCACCGCGACGAGGACACCGAGCACGATCACCGTCACCGGCGACATGCTCGACCGGCCGCGGCCGAGCATCGACTCGACCGGGGACGTGCTGTCACCCTCGGCCGGGGTGAGCAGCCAGACGGCGACGTACACCAGGATGCCGATACCGCCGAAGAACCCGAGTACGGCCAGCAGCACCCGCCACAGGATCGGGTCGGTGTTGGTGGCCCGGCCGATCGCGGCGCACACGCCGGCCAGGTAGCGGCCGTCGCGCGGGCGCACCAGGCCGTACCGCGAGGCGAAGGCGCCGCGCGTCGGCCCCGCCCCCCACGGGGGAAACCCACCGGGCCCACCGGGCGGTGGGCCGCCGGTGCCACCGGGAGGGCCGCCGGGTCCGCCGGGTGGTGGTCCGGACGGTGGTGGCCCGCCCGGCGCCGGCGGCGGGTCCGTGGGCCGCGACGGCGCGGCGGCCGGCGTCTCGGCCGTCGGGCTGCCGGTGGGCGTGCGAGCGGCCGGCCCGGCGGCGGGCGGCGGATCGGCCGGTGGTGTGCCGGCCGGCATCGACGGCGGGGCGGGCATCGGTGCCGGTGCCGGCATGGCCTTCGGCGCCGGCATGGCCGGCGGTGGTGGCGTGGCCGGTGCTTCCGCACCGGCCGGTGCGGCGGCGGGGCGACTGTCGCCGGTGGCGGGAGGACTGTCGGCGGCGGGCGGGCTGTCGTCGGCGGCGGAAGGTGCCGAGCCGGGCAGCGGGTGCTGCGACTGGCCGGCGGGCTCCGCCGTTGCCGGTCTGCGGGACTCGGCAGCTTCATCGGTCATACGAGAATCCTTTCCCCCGACCGACCCGACCGTCGTCAGGATCGGACCCTGAACGCACCCTGAGATCCGGGCGCCGAATGTCCGGGGCGTCCCCGTGGCCGGAGGACACCACGGCGTGTGACGATCGAAGAGACCCCGGACAGCCGGTCCGGGGCCGGCCGACCAGCAGTTCGGCGGCCGACGTCCCGCCGGCACCGCCCGCCGGCACCGAGCAGGGAGCCGACGATCACCACCGCGATCCAGCCGCCCCGCCTCTACCGCTCCCGCGACCAACGCATGGTCGCCGGAGTGGCCTCGGGGGTGGCGCAGCACCTCGCCATCCCGGTCACCGCGGTCCGGATCGCCTTCGTCGTGCTGCTCAGCCTGAGCGGGCTGGGCCTGCTGCTGTACGCCGCGTTCTGGGCGGTCGTGCCGGTACGCCCCGACGGCGCGCAGCCGCCGCCGCGCCGTGACCTCATGCAGATGCTCCCGTTCGTCGCCATCGGCATCGGCGTGATGATCATCCAGCTCATGGTCTTCGGGTCCACCGGCGTCGCCGGCACCGCCGGCTGGCTGGTGGCGATCGTCGCCGTGGGGGCCGGCGTGATCTGGCACCAGTCCGCCCCGGAGCGCCGCCGGCAGTGGAGCGAGGGCATGCCGGTGCCGTGGCTCGGCGCGGTCGTCGAGGAGAGCGACCGGCGCGCCTTCGTGCTGCGCTTCATCGGCGGCGGCCTGCTGGTGGCGGTCGGCATCATCGGCGTCGTCGCGGTCTACTCGCCGCAGGAGAGCTTCGACGCCGTACTCAACGGGATCATCTTCGCCCTGGTCGGCCTGGCCGGCGTCACCGTGGTGGCGGCACCGGTCCTGTGGCGGATCTTCAACCAGCTGCGCGCCGAGCGCGAGGGCCGCATCCGCGAGCAGGAACGGGCCGAACTCGCCGCCATGATCCACGACCAGGTGTTGCACACCCTGGCCCTGATCCAGCGCAACGCCGGCGACGTCAAGACGGTCCAGCGGCTGGCCCGCGGCCAGGAGCGGTCGTTGCGCAACTGGCTCTACAAGCCGACCGGCTCGCCGACCGAACGGTTCGCCGCCGCGCTGGAGCAGGCGGCGGCCGAGGTCGAGGACACCTACGCGATCACCGTCGAAGCGGTGGTGGTCGGTGACCGGGAAACCGACGAACACGTCGCGGCCCTGGTCGCCGCGGCCCGCGAGGCGCTGGTCAACGCGGCCCGGCACGCGAAGGTGCAGACCGTGTCGCTCTACGCTGAGGTGGAGCCCGAACAGGTGAGCGTGTTCGTCCGCGACCGTGGCGCCGGCTTCGACCTGTCGACGGTGGAAGATCATCGGCACGGGGTACGCGGCTCGATCATCGGGCGGATGAAGCGGCACGGCGGGCGGGCCGAGATCCGCAGCGAGCCGGGTGAGGGCACCGAGGTAAGGCTGATCATGCCGACGGCACGGGACAGTTCGTCGTCAGGGAAGGACAGGTAGCGCAGATGACCGACCAGCAGGCGGAGGCCGGGGCGGGCACCGGCGGCGACACCCAGCGGCGGCTGCGCGTGTTCCTCGTCGACGACCACGCGATGTTCCGGGCCGGCGTACGCGCCGAACTCGGCGCGCACGTCGACGTGATCGGCGAGGCGAGCACGGTGGCCGAGGCGCTCAGCCGGATCGCCGCCACCGAGCCGGACGTGGTGCTGCTCGACGTACACATGCCGGACGGGGGCGGCCGGGCGGTGCTGGAGGCGCTGCGGCGTACGCATCCGCAGGTGCGGTTCCTGGCCCTGAGTGTGTCCGATGCCGCCGAGGACGTGATCGGGCTGATCCGGGCCGGTGCCCGAGGATACGTCACCAAGACCATCTCGCCGGACGACCTGGCCGCGGCGATCCGCCGGGTGGCCGACGGCGACGCGGTGTTCAGCCCGCGGCTGGCCGGTTTCGTGCTCGACGCCTTCGCCGCCCGGCCCGACACGCCGGTCGCCGACCCGGAGCTGGACCAGCTCACCAACCGTGAGCGGGAGGTGCTGCGGCTGCTGGCCCGTGGGTACGCCTACAAGGAGATCGCCAAGGAGCTGTTCATCTCGATCAAGACGGTGGAGACGCACGTGTCGAACGTGCTGCGCAAGCTGCAGATGTCCAACCGTTACGAGCTGTCCCGCTGGGCCGCCGACCGTCGACTTGTCTGACGACCGCCGGCTGGGCTGACCGCCGGGGTCACTCCGTACGCAACACCGTGAACGCCTCGGCCAGCCGCCCGGCGGGGAGCCCGGCGTTCTCGGCCACGGTCGTCAGGACGTCGCGCAACCAGGTTTCCAGGTCCATGTGCGCGGTCTGGGTGGCGTGCGCCCGCATCGCGGCGAGCTTGCGCGGATACATCCCGGTGATGTCGACGACGTGATCGGGCGCCGGCCCGCCGGCGTACCAGACCTCCCGCACCACCCAGGGCTCCAGTCCCCGCTCCAGCAGCTCCGGAAAGGCGAAGCGGTTGCGGGCGTCGGGATAGATGGCGCAGGTGGTCGCCTCGCCGACGGCGAGGTGGTCGGGGTGGCTGGGGCCGGCGAGCCGTTCCCAGCGGCGCAGCGGTGAGCTGGTGAGCACCCGGTCGGGACGGAAGCGGCGGATCGCGGCGGTGATGTCGCGGCGCAGGTCCAGGGTCGGGGTCAGCGTCCCGTCGGCGTACCCGTCGAGGAAGTCGACCTGCTGGACGCCGACCGCGGCGGCAGCCGCGCGTTGTTCCTGTTCGCGGATCTCTCGCATCCGCTCGCCGGGTGTGTCGTCGTATCCGCCGGCATCTCCGCGCGTGATCAACAAATAACTGACGTCGATACCCTGGTCGATCCAGGAGGCGACCGTGCCGGCAGAACCGAAGTCGACATCGTCCGGATGGGCGAATACGGCAAGTGCCCGACTTACGTCGGAAAGTGATGGCGCCGACGCCGGAAAGCCCATGGAACGATCATACGAGCCATATGGGTGCGCCCGAAACCTGCCTGTCCGGTAGGGTATGTGCCCGTCGACTGGTTAACGACTGACTGTTACAACGGGACCGTCGTCCAGTGATTGACCTGTTATCTGAACGATGCATTGGGCTATTCCGAAAGTCGCTGTCAGCGGGCTAGCTTTTGCCGAACAGACGAAGCGATCCTTCGTCGGCAAAGGAGGCCCCGGTCCATGAGTAGCACCACCTCTCCGCCCGGCATGCAGCCCGTCGGTGACGGGATGACAGGCTCGGCGATGGAGGTCGGTTCCCCGACCGACGCGCCCCAGACCACCGCCGAAGAGCGGAACTTCGTGGGGCGGTCGCCGGGGCAGCTCGCGTGGCTGCGGCTCAAGCGCGACAAGACGGCCATCTTCAGCTTCTCGCTCGTCGTCTTCTTCGCGGTCGTCGCGCTCGCCGCACCGCTCATCGAGATGTTCTACGGGGTGAGTCCGACCCAGAACCACAGCGACAAGCTCAACCGGCAGGGCTTCCCGCTCGGCTACGCCGGCGGCATGTCCAGCGAGCACTGGCTGGGTCTCCAGGGTGGCAGCGGGCGTGACGTCTTCATGCAGCTCGTCTACGGCCTGCGCACCTCGCTGCTCATCGCCTCGGTGGCAGCGGTCATCACCGTCGTGGTCGGCATCGTGATGGGCATCGTCGCCGGCTACTTCGGCGGCTGGATCGACCAGGCGATCACCTGGCTCGTCGACTTCATGCTCGCCTTCCCCTTCCTGATCTTCGCGCTCGCGGTCATCCCGATCGTCAACCTCTACTTCTACGAGCCGGGCGAAGAGGTGCCGGGGTGGTTCCGGATCGCGGTGATCATCGGGGTCTTCTCGCTCTTCGGGTGGATGTCGACGGCCCGGCTGGTCCGCGGCCAGGTGCTCTCGCTGCGCGAGCGGGAGTACGTCGACGCCGCCCGAGCCGCCGGCGCGCGCACCCCGCACATCCTCTTCCGCCAGCTTCTGCCCAACATCTGGGCGCCGATCCTGGTGACCTTCTCGCTGGCGCTGCCCGCCTTCATCACCGCCGAGGCCGCCCTGTCGTTCCTCAACATCGGCGTGATCGAGCCGACCCCCGACCTGGGTCGGCTGGTCTACGCGGCGCGGGAGTACCTGGAGCCGATGCCGACCTACTTCCTGTGGCCGGCACTGACGGTGTTCCTCCTCGTGCTCGCCTTCAACCTGTTCGGCGACTCGTTGCGTGACGCGCTCGACCCCAAGTCGGACAAGTAGGTCCGAGCGGTCCCCATAGAAGATTAAAAATATGCTTCCGTTCCCGCCGTGGCGGGCCGAGTGGCCCAGGTGCGGAACGGCAGGAGGGAAGGAGAAAGACGTGCGACGGAAGCTTGGAGCGCTCTCTGCCGGCGTTCTGGCGGTCGCTCTGGTTGCCACGGGTTGCTCGGAGACCACCGATTCCGACAACGGCAACGGAGACGCTGTAGTCCAGACCGGCACCATCGCGACCGACCCCGCCGAGTCCCAGGGCCCGGCGAAGGAGGTTCCCGGCGCCACCAAGGGTGGCGTCGTCAAGATTCTCCACGAGTCCGAATTCGCGCACTTGGACCCGCAGAAGATCTACGTGTCTGACGCGCTGTCCTTCGCGACCCAGTTCGCCCGGACGCTGACCGGCTACAAGGAGGACGGCACCGGCAAGCTGCGGCTGGTCGGCGACCTCGCCACCAACGCCGGTGAGGACGTCAACAGCGACTGCAAGACCTGGAAGTACACGCTGAAGGACGGCCTCAAGTTCGAGGACGGCTCGCCGATCACCGCGCAGGATGTGGTCTACGGCATCTCGCGCTCGTTCGACCCGGACTGGGGCGACGGCCCGCTGTACCTCCAGCAGTGGCTGGCCGACAGCACCGAATACAACACCACCTACAAGGGCCCGTTCCAGTCGGCCGGCGCGCAGGTTCCGGGCGTCACCGTCGAGGGCAACACCATCACCTTCACCTTCGCCAAGCCGCGCTGCGAGACCCCGTACGCGGTGGCCATGCCGACGACCGCTCCGGTCCCGGCCGCGAAGGACACCAAGGCCGACTACGACCTCAAGCCGGTCTCCTCGGGTCCGTACATGATCCAGGAGCACCAGTACGACCAGTTCATCAACATGGTCCGTAACCCGCACTGGGACGCCGCCACCGACCCGATCCGCAACGCCTACCCGGACGGCATCCGGGTCGAGTTCGGCACCAACGCCGAGACCGCGTCCAACCGGATCATCGCGAACGCGCCGGACGACCAGTCGGCGATCATGTGGTCGAACGTGCCGGCGGCCAACCTGCCGAAGACCCAGTCCGGTGAGGTTGCCGAGCGGGTCGCCAAGGGCCCGTCGCAGTACGTCGAGTACCTCTACATCAACAACCTGCGGGTGACCGACCTCAAGGTCCGCCAGGCGCTGAACTACGCGATCGACCGGGACGCGCTCATCAAGCAGACCGGTGGTATCCACTCCTTCGGCGCCACCCTGATGTCGCCGACCCTGTCCGGCTACAAGGACTACAACGCCTACGACGGTGGCCAGACCGGTGACGCCGAGAAGGCCAAGGAACTGCTCGGCGGCCAGACCGTCAAGCTGACCTACGCCTTCCCGAACACCGCCGCCCACCAGAACCGGGCCGCGCTGTACAAGGAGATGCTGGCCAAGGCCGGCTTCGACATCGTGCTGAACCCGCTGGACTCGGCGACCTACTACGCCACGGTCGGCACCAAGAGCAACCAGTTCGACCTGATCCGTGGTGGCTGGGGTGCTGACTGGCCGAGCGCCTCGACGGTCTTCCCAGCCCTGTTCGACGGCCGTTCGATCCGCGACACCGGTAACAACAACCTGGCGTACTTCAACGCCGAGGACGTGAACGCCGAGATCGACCGGATCCAGACGCTGCCGGTCGCCGAGGCCGAGGGCGCCTGGCAGGCGCTCGACGAGAAGATCATGCGGGACCACGCCCCGGTCGTGCCGCTCTGGTACATCGGCAACTACGAGATGTTCGGTTCGAAGATCGGCGGGACGTTCCTCAGCGACTCGTTCGGTCACCTGACCCTCAACACCATCTTCGTCAAGCCGTAAGTAAGTAACAGCGACGGCGGGATGGCCGGACCCCGGCCATCCCGCCGCTCGTCACCGATGACCCGGTGACCGGCCGAAAGTGCTGATTAAATGCTCCGTTTCCTGATAAAGCGTCTGCTCCTGGGAGCGATGACGTTGATCCTGGTCTCGATCGTGGGCTTCGCGCTCTTCTTCATGGTGCCGTCGAGCCCGGCGTACGTCATGTGTGGCAAGAACTGCTCCCCGGAGCGGATCGCGCAGGTCAACGAGAGCCTCGGGCTCGACCGTCCGGCCCACCAGCAGTACGCGGACTTCGTCAAGGGTGTCTTCGTCGGCCGCACCATCGTCGACGCCACCACCGTCCGCGAGTGCCCCGCACCGTGCCTCGGCTACTCGTTCCGTGGTCGCGAGCCGGTCACCGACATGATGAAGCGCTCCTTCCCGGTGACGGCGAGCGTCGTCGGTGGAGCGATGGTCATCTACCTGACCGTCGGCGTCGGACTGGGCATGATCTCCGCGCTGCGGAAGGGCACCTTGTTCGACCGGGGCGCCATCGCACTCTCGCTCGGCTTCGCCTCGACCCAGATCTACACCCTCGGGTTCCTGTTGTTGCTGCTCCTGGTCTACACCCTGGGCGTGCTACCGAATCCGTCATATACCCCGATAACCCAGGATCCGGTGGCCTGGGCGAGTGGTCTGCTGCTGCCGTGGATCACCCTGGGCCTGATCAACTCGGCAGCCTACGCCCGCTTCTCCCGCGCCCAGATGGTGGAGACGCTGTCGGAGGACTTCGTTCGTACCGCCCGGGCCAAGGGGCTGCCGAACCGCACCGTCAACGGCCGGCACGCGCTGCGCGCCGCCATCACCCCGATCGTGACGATCGCCGGCCTGGACCTCGGCGTCCAGTTGGGCGGTGTGCTCATCACCGAGTCGGTCTTCAGCCTGAACGGCATCGGCCGGGCGGCGGTCGAGGCGGTGGGCGAGCTCAACCTGCCGGTGGTCATGGCCACGGTGCTCATCGCGGCCTTCTTCATCGTGACGATGAACATCATCGTCGACATGCTGTACGCCGTCATCGATCCGCGTGTCCGGCTCGGCTGAGGCCAGGGGAGCAGCTATGAGTACTTCGGCCTCCGCCAACACCGCCGCGACCGACGCGGCGAAGGGCCCGTACCTCCAGGTCAAGGACCTGAAGGTGCAGTTCAACACCGAGGACGGCGTGGTCCGCGCGGTCGACGGCATCTCGTTCTCGGTGGAGCGCGGCCGCACCCTCGGCATCGTCGGGGAGTCCGGCTCCGGCAAGTCGGTCACCAGCCTGTCCATCCTCGGCCTGCACAACGCCAAGCGCACCAGGATCTCGGGTGAGATCCAGGTGGGCGGCCGCAACATCGTCGGGATGGCCGACGAACAGGTGCGGCGGCTGCGTGGCCGGGACATGGCCATGATCTTCCAGGATCCGCTGTCGGCTCTGCATCCCTATTACAAGGTGGGGCGGCAGATCGCCGAGGCGTACAAGGTGCACCACCCGTCGGCGTCGAAGGCCGAGGCCAACAAGCGGGCCGTCGAGATGCTCGACCGGGTCGGCATCCCGCAGCCACAGAAGCGGGCCAACGCCTACCCGCACGAGTTCTCCGGCGGCATGCGCCAGCGGGCGATGATCGCGATGGCCCTGGTCAACGACCCCGACCTGCTGATCGCCGACGAGCCGACCACCGCGCTCGACGTGACCGTGCAGGCGCAGATCCTGGACCTGCTCGAGGACCTGCAGAAGGAGTTCAACTCCGCGATCATCATGATCACCCATGACCTCGGCGTGGTCGCCCAGGTCGCCGACGACGTCCTGGTGATGTACGGCGGCCGGGCGGTCGAGTTCGGCAGCACCGAGCAGGTGCTCCGCCGGCCGCAGCACCCGTACACCTGGGGTCTGCTCGCCAGCGTGCCGTCCCTGCACGGTGACGCCGACGCGGAACTCGTGCCGATCAAGGGCAATCCGCCGTCGTTGATCAACCTGCCGTCCGGGTGTGCCTTCAACCCCCGGTGCCGGTACGCCGGACGTAACGGCGACCGCTCCTTCACCGAGGTGCCTGAACTGCGCCAGGTTCAGGAGCGTGGTCACCTGGTGGCCTGCCACCTGTCCGAAGCCGACCGGAAGCGGTACTACGCCGAAGACATCGCACCGTCCGCGGGGGTGGCGCAGTGAGCGACACGACACTGGTCAAGAAGCCGGCCGACGAGGCCGCCGAGGAGAAGCGTCCCGAGCGCGAGCCGCTGCTCGTGGTCAAGGACCTCACCAAGCACTTCCCGGTGCGCGGCGGGCTCTTCGGCAACAGGGAGTTCGTCCGCGCCGTCGACGGGGTGAGCTTCACGGTGGCACCCGGCGAGACCGTCGGGCTCGTCGGCGAGTCCGGCTGCGGCAAGACCACCACCGGCCGCATGCTCGTACGCCTGCTGGAGCCGACCTCGGGCAGCATCGTCTTCGAGGGCAAGGACATCACCCACGCCAAGCGTGGCGGCCTGCGTGCCCTGCGGCAGGACATGCAGATCATCTTCCAGGACCCGTACGCCTCGCTGAACCCGCGGCACACGGTCGGCAACATCATCTCGATGCCCCTGGAGGTCAACGGGATCAACCCGCCGGGTGGGGTGAAGAAGCGGGTCCAGGAACTGCTCGAACTGGTCGGCCTGAATCCCGAGCACTACAACCGCTACCCGCACGAGTTCTCCGGCGGCCAACGCCAGCGAATCGGTATCGCCCGCGCCCTCGCACTCAAGCCGAAGATCATCATCGCCGACGAGCCGGTGTCCGCGCTCGACGTGTCGATCCAGGCCCAGGTCATCAACCTGCTGCGTGAACTGCAGCGGGAGCTGGGGCTGGCGTTCGTGTTCATCGCGCACGACCTGGCCGTGGTCCGGCACTTCTGCCAGCGGATCGGGGTCATGTACCTCGGCAAGCTGGTCGAGCTCGGCGACCGGGAACAGATCTACGAGAAGCCGTCGCATCCGTACACCCGGGCCCTGCTGTCCGCGGTGCCCGACGTGACGAAGCTCGGCACCGGGGGCCGTATCCGGCTGGAGGGCGACGTGCCGACGCCGCTCAACCCGCCGTCCGGCTGCCGGTTCCGTACCCGGTGCTGGAAGGCGCAGGACATCTGCGCCACCGAAGAGCCGCCGCTGACCGTCAAGCCGAGCGGGTCGCTGGCCGCCTGCCACTTCCCGGAGTCCGGCGAGCTGAGCTGACGGGAACGCGCGTATCCGGGGGAGTCGGCCACTGGCCGGCTCCCCCGAGCGGTTTCCGTCGGCCGTACCCGGCGGCGAACCGGCCGGCGGCTGGCCGCGGATCGCCCGGCAGCCCGTTCGGAGCGGGGCGGGGCGAGGGGCCGCTCAGAGCCGGCCGCGACCGGCGCGCAGGATCAGCAGGGCGAGCTGGGTGCCGTCCTCGCCCAGCGCCTCCCGGAACCGTTCCAGGATCTCCCGCTCGCGCGACAGCACCAGGCGGGTGCCGCCCGACGCCATCCGGGTCGCGCCGATCTGTTGGGACAGGGCAGCCCGTTCCTGCCACAGCGCGATGAACTCGGCGTCGATCTCGTTGATCCGGTCGCGCAGTTCTCTGATCTGGTCGGCGGCGGCGGGGGAGTCGGTGCCGGTCTGGTCGCCGCCCGGCGTCTCGGGCTGCGTGGCGAGGTTCGTCGTCATCGGGTGCTCCCTGAGCGGTGAGGTCCCGGGTGTCGTAATCCCGAAGCGAAACGCCCCGGGACTCCGCGAGCCCGGGGCGTTTCGTAGGTCTTCGATCAGGCGTGACCCACGGCTGCCGGACTCCCGGAGCCGTAGTAAAAGTAGAAGCCAGCCTGCTGGATCACGCTGAGAAGTATGCCCACCTCAGCGCGGAGTACGCAACCCGAACCGACCATCTGGTGGGACCGCGGTGGCGGGTACCGGACGGTCCTCGCCGGGGCCCACGGCGGACGCCGGATTCCGGAAGTGACAGGTTTCGTTTCGTCGGCGTGCACGGGGCGGGGATGTCGGACCGCGGGCATAGACTCGCTCTGCGATGCATGCTCTCTTCGAAATCCCGCCGGCCCAGAATTCCCCATCGGCCCAGAACTCCCCATCGGCCCAGAACACGCCACCGGCCCCAGGCACGCCGTCGGCCCAGGGCCGGTCCGCGCCCCACCGGCAGCGCCCGGGGCACGACCCGGAGGCGCTGCTGGCCGGCCTCAACGGGCCGCAGCGTGACGCGGTGACCCATTCGGGCGCACCGCTGCTCATCGTGGCCGGAGCCGGGTCCGGCAAGACCCGCGTGCTGACCAACCGGATCGCCTACCTGCTCGCCGCCCGCGACGTGCACCCCGGCGAGATCATCGCGATCACCTTCACCAACAAGGCCGCCGGGGAGATGAAGGAGCGGGTCGCCGCCCTGGTCGGCGGCCGCGCCCGGTTGATGTGGGTGTCGACGTTCCACTCGGCCTGCGTCCGGATCCTGCGTGCCGAGCACGAGCACGCCGGGCTGAAGTCGACCTTCTCCATCTACGACGCCGACGACTCGCGCCGGCTGATGCAGATGGTGGCCCGCGAACTCGACCTGGACCCCAAGCGCTACCCGGCGCGCGGGCTGGCGACGCAGGTGTCCAACCTCAAGAACGAGCTGATCGACCCCGACGAGTTCGCCGGACGGGCCAAGGGCCCCAACGAGCGGGCCCTGGCCGAGGCATACACCCTCTACCAGCGGCGGCTCAAGGAAGCCCACGCGCTCGACTTCGACGACCTGATCATGACCACGGTGCACCTGCTCCAGTCGCACCCGCACGTCGCCGAGACCTACCGTCGTCGCTTCCGCCACGTGCTCGTCGACGAATACCAGGACACCAACCATGCCCAGTACACCCTGGTCAAGGAGCTGGTGTCGGGCACCGAGGGGGTGCCGCCCGCGGAGCTGTGCGTGGTCGGCGACGCCGACCAGTCGATCTACGCGTTCCGGGGTGCGACGATCCGCAACATCCTGGAGTTCGAGCGGGACTTCACCGACGCGCGCACCATCCTGCTGGAGCAGAACTACCGTTCGACCCAGACGATCCTCAACGCGGCCAACGCGGTCATCGACAACAACTCGTCCCGTAAGCCCAAGCGGCTGTGGAGCGACGAGGGGCCGGGCGAGCGGATCGTCGGCTACGTCGCCGACACCGAGCACGCCGAGGCCGACTGGGTGGCCCGCGAGATCGACCGGCTGTGCGACGACGGTAAGGCCCGCCCGGGTGACGTCGCTGTCTTCTACCGCACCAACGCCCAGTCCCGGGTCTTCGAAGAGGTGTTCATCCGGGTCGGCCTGCCCTACAAGGTGGTCGGCGGCGTCCGGTTCTACGAGCGCAAGGAGGTCCGCGACGCGCTGGCCTACCTGCGGGCGGTGGTCAACGACGACGACACGGTCAGCATCCGGCGCATCCTCAACACCCCGCGCCGGGGGATCGGTGACCGCGCCGAGGCGTGCGTCGAGGCGCTCTCGGCGCGCGACCGCGTCTCCTTCGGCGCCGCGCTGCGCCGGGCCGGCGACGCGCCCGGGATCTCCACCCGGGCCGCCAACTCCATCGCCGACTTCGTACGGCTGCTCGACGACATGCGCGAGCTGGCCGCGACCGCCCCACCCGAAGAGGTGCTGGAGGCGGTGCTGCTCCGCTCGGGCTATCTGACCGAGCTGGAGGAGAGCCTCGACCCGCAGGACGCCGGCCGGGTGGAGAACCTCCAGGAGCTGGTCAGCGTTGCCCGCGAGTTCACCGAGCGGGTCGAGGCGCAGACCGAGGACGGGCCGGGTGCCACCCTCGCCGGTTTCCTGGAGCAGGTGGCGCTGGTCGCCGACGCCGACCAGGTGCCGTCGGACGATCCCGAGCACCAGGGCGTCGTCACGTTGATGACCCTGCACACCGCGAAGGGCCTGGAGTTTCCGGTGGTCTTCCTCAGCGGGCTGGAAGACGGGGTCTTCCCGCACCTGCGGGCTCTCGGCGACACCCGGGAGCTGGAGGAGGAGCGCCGGCTCGCCTACGTGGGCATCACCCGGGCCCGGCAGCGCCTCTACCTGTCGCGGGCGGTCACCCGGTCGGCGTGGGGGCAGCCGGCCTACAACCCGGCGTCGCGTTTCCTGGAGGAGTTGCCGGCCGAGCTGGTGCGCTGGGAGCGCACCGAGGGGTCGTACACCTCGTGGTCCGGCACGGGCGGCGGCGTGGGTGGGCGGTCCGGCGGTGCGGACCGCGGCGGCACCGCGCGCGGTGGCGGCTTCGCCGGCGGTACGCCGCGGGCGGCGCAGCTCGCCGCCCGGCTCGGGATCGACGGCAGCCGGCTGGCGACCGCGAGCGAGTTGCCGAGCGCGCCGAAGGTGGCGGCCGGTGACCGGGTCAACCATCAGCGGTACGGGCTGGGCCGGGTGCTCGCGGTGGAGGGGCACGGTCCGGGCGCCCGGGCCCAGATCGACTTTGGTGACCAGAAGATGTGGCTGGTCCTGCGGCACGCGCCGATCGAGAAGCTCTGACCGGTGCCGGCCGGGATCGCACCCGGCCGGCGTTCAGGACGGGGCGGACCCGGTCCGGTGACCACCGGACCGGGTCTTTCGTCGTGGCCGCCCGCCGCGCCGTGGCCCGGCCGGCGGTTCGCGGCTCAGCAGCCGAGGTCGACGCCGCGCTGCCGCATCCACGGGCCCGGGTCCACCTGGTTCCACATGCCCAGGTGCACCTCGAAGTGCAGGTGCGGGCCGGTCGAGTCGCCGGTCGATCCCTCGTAGCCGATGACCTGGCCGGCGCTGACCCGCTGGCCGACCTCGACCGCGGTGCGGTTCTGGTGGGCGTAGTGCGTGAAGACGTTGTCGCCGTGGTCGATGACCACCGAGATGCCGTAGCCGGCGTAGGCCCAGCCGACGATGGTGACGGTGCCGGCCCCGGCGGCGCGGATCGGGGTGTTCGCCGGCTCGGCGAGGTCGATGCCGGCGTGCAGGGTGCCCCACCGCTGCCCGTAGCAGGAGGTGGTGGCGGCGCCCGGCATCGGGTTGACCCAGTCGGCCTTCGGCGCCGCCGGGGTGGTGGGAGCCGGCGCCGCGGCCCGCTGCGGGGTCGCTGTCGTCCGTGCCGGCGCCGGCGCCGAACTGCTCGGCTCCGGCTGTTCCTCGGCGGGCGTGGCCTGCGGCTTCGGGGCCTCCGCCGTCGGGCTGCCGGCCTGCGCCGGCGCCGTCGGGGCGGGCGCCTCGCGCGCGGACCGGTCGGCCCGCTCGGCGGCACGTTCGCGGTCGCCGGCGTCGGTGGCGACCGGGGCGGCGGCCGGGGTGTCCGTACCGCCGGTGGCGGCCGCGGCGACCCCGGCGAGGCCGATGCCGAGGACGGCGGTGGCGGCGAGGGCGACGGCCGGGCGCCGGCCCTTCAGCAGGTTACGACCGCTGTCGATCAGGTCACCGGCGCCGGGCAGCCGGCGGCCCCTCCGGCGGCGGTGGCGGGCCCCCCGGGAGGCGGGGCGGTCGCCGGCGTTGCTGTCTGGGGGGTTGCTCTCCGACACGGCGGGAACCTCCGTGGTCTTGTGGTGCGGACCCGGAAATGTTGGTTTGGCCGGCGGGCGGGCTGGGCAGGGGGTAGGGCGCGGATCGGGTAGCGGGGCCGTCGGTGGGCATCCGGAGCGGCAGGCTATGCCCGTTTATGCGGTATTACTTCCTGGTACGTGCGGCTCCTCGGTGCGTGACGTCTGTCACTCCAGCCTGTGTGGCGTAGGGAACTTTCACCCAGAGTGATCATGAAAAAACCGCCCATCCTTGTCGGAGTGGGCGGTTAATCGGACAGTGCGTAGGGTCAGGAGGCGACTACGCCGGTATAGATTGCTTCGACTTGTAGCTTGATGTCCACTCCGCGATCCCGCAGATAGGGGATCGGGTCTTTCGGCGTCCCGTTGACATGCACCTCGAGATGTAGGTGCGATCCGAAAGAGTGGCCCGTGCTGCCGACCAGCCCGAGCTTGTCGCCGGCCTTCACCTGCTGCCCCTCCTGGACCAGCAGCTGTGACGAGTGCGCGTAGATCGACTCGGTGCCGTCGCCGTGGTCGAGGATGACCGCGTTTCCGTAGCCGCCGTAGTAGCGGGCCAGCTTGACCTTGCCGTCTCGGATCGCGTGGTAGGGCGTGCCCTCTTCGGCGGCGAGGTCGACGCCGGCGTGCAGCTTGTCCCACCGCATCCCGTACGGGGTGGTGAAGGTGTAGCCGTGCAGCGGCAGCCGCCAGACCTCGGCCTGGTCCTCCATCGAGGTCTCCAGGCCGCCCCGGCCGTCACGGGAGGCGCGCTCGGCGTCCTCGGCCCGTTCGGCGGCCTGCTCGCTGGTGAGAGAGGCTGCCTCCAGGTCGGCGAGGACGGTCGGGCTGACCGACTTCGCGTCCGGCAGGCTCGCCCCGGCGCCGAGAGCGACGACGCCGGCCCCGACGAAGGCGGTGGCGACGACCGCCGCGTAGCGGCTGCGAGGGGGGGTGGGTACGCGTCGACGACCGCGATATCGGTCCGGCTCAGACGACAGGCGCTGGCGCACGCACACCCTCCGTGGTCGGGCAACAAAGGCGGCCGTCACCGGCATCGGTGAACCGGGGGTGAAAGCTTGGTGGCCGCGTCGTCGGCCGGCGCGAACCGGATGACAACCGTGGGACACGGTAACCAACCCCTAGGCACCTCACAAGCCGCACCGCCAAATTGGCGAGGCGAAACTGTGACCGTGCGCCATGGAATGCCTGAATTCGTAACCTTTTGTAGGCCCGCTCGTTAGTAGCGTTCGGTGTTATTGATGATTACGTATCGTATATGTGAGCGATTCAACTCCAATAATGAATTGCCGCCCCCGTAGGGGGTTTCCAGGAGCGTGGCCGCGCTCCGGTCGACGAGGGCGGCGTCGGTCTGCCGGACCCGGTTCCCCGGTCGGGACCGTGGGGGTTACCGTTCGTTCAGGTGGTTTTCCGGTGCCCTGGAGAGGTGTTGCGCTGATGAGCTCTCGAACTCGGGTCGTCGTCGCCAAGCCGGGCCTGGACGGCCACGACCGTGGCGCCAAGGTGGTCGCCCGTGCCCTGCGCGACGCGGGCATGGAGGTCATCTACACCGGGCTGCACCAGACGCCCGAGCAGATCGTCGAGACCGCGATCCAGGAGGACGCCGACGCGATCGGCCTCTCCGTCCTGTCCGGCGCGCACATGACGCTCTTCCGGCGGGTCCTCGAACTTCTCGCCGAGCGCGAGGTCACCGACATGGTGGTGTTCGGCGGCGGCATCATCCCCGAGGCCGACATACCGGAACTCGAACAGCTGGGCGTCGCGAAGATCTTCACGCCCGGGGCGACCACCGGGTCGATCGTCGACTGGGTACGCGACAACGTGACCGAACCCGTCGGCTGATCCGTACCGCGACAGCTCCGCGAGGCCGGGGCGCGCGAGGCCCGGTGCGCAAATGGAGGGAGGGGCCGGACGCACCCCTCACACGTCCGGCCCCTCTATGCGCGATGCCCCGCCGCCACCCCTCGACCGACAGGGCATCGGCCGTATCCGCCGGGCCGCTCCAGCGCGCTCCGACATCAGACTCAACGACGCCCGGTCGGCGGGGTTACGCGCGTCACGGAGAACTTTTCCGGCGATGGCATGATGGGGCCTCGTCATGATCGGTCCGCCGAGCCTGACGCCCCCGAAGACCAAGGTCTGGAGTCACCGTGACCATGCCGCCGCAGCAGCCTCCGGTGCCGCCCGCCGGCTGGCAGCCCGCCCCGGCCGGGCCCCCGCCCGGGGGGTGGCCGCCGCCCCCGCCCGTGCCGGTCACCAAGCGGATCCCGGAGGACCAGCCGTTCATCGTCCGGGCCAGCGCGGGCAAGCGGATTCTCCAGTTCGGCCTGCTCACCCTCTTCGTACTGGCCGTACCGGCGTGCTCGCTCGGGCTGTTGGCGTTTACGAGCGGGGAGAGCGTGCTGCCGATCCTCGGCGTCCTCGGGGCGCTGGCGGTGTTCATGGGGCTGCTCTTCGGGCTGCAGGTCTACCTGCTGGTCTCCGGCGGACCGGTGCTCGCGGTCGGTCCGGCCGGCCTGTGGATCAAGACCCGGCCCACGCGGGGACAGGCGGTGTGGCTGCCGTGGGAGGCGATCGAGCAGATCTACACCCGCCGGTGGGCCTTCGACAAGAACGTCTGCGTCAAGCCACGCGATCCGCGTACGGGTGGCAACCTGGGCGCCTTCACCGCGGTGGACTCCAGCATGCAGCAGTTGGTGTTCGGCACGGGCCTCACGGCGCCGCTGGCCTTCGCCGACCGCCCCGAGCGGGAGATCATGGGCGCCATCGTCCACTTCTCGGCCGGCCGTACGTTCATCCGCTGATCTTCCGGTCGCCGTACGCCCGATCCGCCCGCGACGGGTGGCACCCACGGCAGGGCGTGTGCATTTGAGCACACCGCGCGCCCGCTCGGTTGCCAGCAGTGTGCCCGTCGTTAGGCTGCCCCAAATGGCCTGTCGATGCGGGACCGGCAGGCGTCAACCAATTTCACGCTGGCGACGGCGCGACGGCGCGCCGCGCGGACTAGGACGGGACGCGTAAACGTGGACCTGTACGAGTACCAGGGGCGCGAACTGTTCGACCGGCACGGGCTGCCCGTGCTGGCCGGCGGCGTCGCGACGACCCCGGACGAGGCTCGGGCGATCGCCGAGCGCCTCGGTGGCCGGGTGGTCGTCAAGGCCCAGGTTAAGGTCGGTGGCCGAGGCAAGGCCGGGGGCGTCAAGCTCGCCGACGACGCCGGGGACGCGGTGGCCCGGGCCACCGACATCCTCGGCATGGACATCAAGGGCCACACGGTCCACAAGGTCATGCTGACCGTGACGGCGGACATCGAGCAGGAGTTCTACCTCTCCTACCTGCTCGACCGGTCGAACCGTACGTTCCTGTGCATCGCCAGCGTCGCTGGCGGCATGGACATCGAGCAGGTCGCCGAGGAGACCCCGGAGCGGGTGGCCAAGGTCGCCATCGACGCCAACCGTGGTGTCGACGAGGCGCTGGCCCGCGAGATTGTCGCCAAGGGCGGGTTCCCGGCCGAGGTCGCCGACCAGGTGACCGACATCGCGGTCAAGCTGTGGCAGGCGTTCGTCGCCGAGGACGCCACGCTGGTGGAGGTCAACCCGCTGGCCCGTACGCCCGAGGGCAACGTGCTCTGCCTCGACGCGAAGGTGACGCTCGACGAGAACGCCGCCTTCCGCCACCCCGACCACGAGGCACTGGTCGACCAGGGCAGCGTCGACCCGCTGGAGCAGCGGGCCAAGGAGAAGGACCTCAACTACGTCAAGCTCGACGGCGAGGTCGGCATCATCGGCAACGGCGCGGGCCTGGTCATGTCCACGCTCGACGTGGTCGCGTACGCCGGGGAGAAGCACGGCGGGGTCAAGCCGGCCAACTTCCTCGACATCGGCGGCGGTGCCAGCGCCGCGGTCATGGCCAACGGGCTCGAGATCGTGCTGTCCGACCCGGCGGTCAAGAGCGTCTTCGTGAACGTCTTCGGCGGCATCACCGCCTGCGACGAGGTCGCCAACGGCATCATCCAGGCGCTCGCCCTGCTGGAGCAGCGCGGCGAGAGCGTGACCAAGCCGCTGGTCGTACGGCTCGACGGCAACAACGCCGAGGCGGGCCGGGCGATCCTCGACGCCGCCGCCAACCCGCTCGTGCAGCGGGTGGACACCATGGATGGAGCGGCCGAGCGCGCCGCCGAGCTCGCCGGTGCGGGGGTCTGAGATGGCAATCTGGCTGACCAAGGACTCGAAGGTCATCGTCCAGGGGATGACCGGCTCCGAGGGGTCGAAGCACACCCGCCGGATGCTGGCCGCCGGCACCAACATCGTCGGTGGCGTCAACCCGCGCAAGGCGGGCCAGTCGGTCGACTTCGACGGCACGTCCCTGCCGGTCTTCGCCGGGGTCGCCGACGCGATCAAGGAGACCGGGGCCGACGTCACCGTCATCTTCGTGCCGCCGCAGTTCACCAAGGCGGCCGTGGTCGAGGCGATCGACGCCGAGATCCCGCTCGCCGTGGTCATCACCGAGGGCGTGCCGGTGCACGACACCGCCGCGTTCTGGGCGCACAACGTGGCGTCCGGCAACAAGACCCGCATCATCGGCCCGAACTGCCCCGGCATCGCCTCGCCGGGCCAGTCCAACGCCGGCATCATCCCGGCCGACATCACCCCGGCCGGCCGGATCGGCCTGGTCAGCAAGAGCGGCACGCTGACCTACCAGCTCATGTACGAGCTGCGGGACATCGGCTTCTCCACCAGCGTCGGCATCGGCGGTGACCCGATCATCGGCACCACCCACATCGACGCGCTCGCCGCCTTCCAGGACGACCCGGACACCGACGCCATCGTGATGATCGGTGAGATCGGTGGCGACGCCGAGGAGCGGGCGGCCGACTTCATCAAGGCCAACGTGACCAAGCCGGTGGTCGGCTACATCGCCGGCTTCACCGCGCCGCCCGGAAAGACGATGGGCCACGCCGGCGCCATCATCTCCGGCTCGTCCGGCACCGCCGACGCCAAGAAGGCGGCACTGGAGGCGGCCGGGGTGCGGGTCGGCAAGACGCCGAGCGAGACCGCGCGACTGATGCGCGAGATCATCACCGGCGCCTGAGTGACGTACGGTAACGGGGCCGGCCGTGTGACACGGTCGGCCCCGTTCGTCGTTCGTGGAGTGACCTGGGCGTAGAGAGATTTGCGCTTAATGTCCACCGCTACAGGGAACTGACGCGTCGGCGACGGTGGTGTCGCGAACCACCACACCCTTTCGCGTGTTTAAGTGGGGCCTTGATGGCAGCCAGCACCCCTGACCAGCCTTCTCGCGCCGACGGGGCCGAGGAGCCGTTTCCCGCCGACCTGGGCAGCCGCCAGACCGAGCCGATCGACGTCGGCAACCGCCGCACCGAGCCGATCGACGTCGGTAACCGGCCGACCGTACGCCTGCCCACGCAGCGGTCCGGTGGCGTGCGTCGCGGCGGCCGGGCACCCATCGCCGTCGCCGCCGCCGTCGCCACGCTCTGGGCGGCGCTGGTCTCCTACCTGCCGGTCGCCGTCGTCATGGGCCTCGCCCAGCTCGCCGAGGACGCCGCCACGTTCGGCGGCGCCGCCCGGGTCGGACTCGCCGCCTGGCTGCTCGGCCACGGGGTGCCGCTGGAGACCGGCGCCGGGCCGCTCGGCCTCGCGCCGATGGCGCTCGCCGCCCTGGCCGCGTGGCGGGTCAGCCGCGCCGGTGTACACGTCAGCCGGGCGATCGGCGCCCGGCACCACGGCTCACCGCGGCAGGCCTTTCTCGTCGCGGTCGTCATCGGTTGCGCGTACGGCCTGCTCGGGGCGCTCGCCGCGCTCGCCGTCGGCACCGACGGACTGCACGTCCCGCCGCTGCGGGCCGCCGCCAACCTCGCCGTCTTCGGGGCGCTCGCCGCCCTGGTCGGCGCACTGCGCACCACCGGGGCGCTGCGCGTCGTCGCCCGGCGCCTGCCCGGCCCCCTGCGGCACGGCATCCGCACCGGGGTCGTCGCGGCGCTGCTGCTGATCGGCGCCGGGGCCGGTACGGCGGGACTGGCGGTGGCGACCGGTGGCGGCGACGCCAGCAGCATGATCCAGGCCTACCGGGCCGGAGTGACCGGCCAGGCCGGCATCACCCTCGTCAGCGTCGCGTACGCCCCCAACGCGGCGATCTGGGCCAGCGCCTACCTGCTCGGTCCCGGCTTCGCGGTCGGCACCGACACGGTCGTGCGGACCACCGAGGTCACCGTCGGGGCGCTGCCCGCCATCCCGCTGATCGCCGGCCTGCCGCACGGGCCGGTTGGCGGGTTCGGCGCGGCGATGCTCACCGTGCCGGTGTTCGCCGGGATGGCCGCCGGCTGGCTGCTCGCCCGCCGGCGGCTGCGGTCGGCCGCCCGGGACCGTACGCCGCTGTCCTGGAAGGGGCTGCTGGGCGCGGCGGCGATCGGCGGCCCGGTCGCCGGACTGGTGCTCGGCGTCGCCGCCACCGTCTCCGGCGGCCCGGTGGGCGGCGGCCGGCTCGCCGAGGTCGGGCCGGTCGGGTGGCAGGTCGCCGTTGTCGCGACCGTGGTCGTCGCGGTCGGCACCGTCGTCGGCGCGGCCGCCACCCGGGTTTTCACCGGGAACTGAGCGGCGCCGGCCCGCAACGGCGAAGGGCGCCCCGGCCATGGTGGCCGGAACGCCCTCGACGTGCTGCGACGATCAGGTGAAGCTCGGACCCAGGTCGATCATCTGGCCGATGATGACCATGATGATCGCCAGGACGATGCTCGACGCACCGCAGATCAGAGCGGCCATGGCCTGGCCACGGTTGCTGGCCTGCCCCTGGTCGGCCTTGTTCTTGCCGAGGAAGCCGAGCACGATCGCGCCGACGCCGAGCGGCAGGCTGAACAGGCCGCAGCAGAACGCCAGCGGCAACGCCACGATGCCGACGATCATGCCGATCAGGCCGAGCGTGTTGTTCTGCGAGGACGCGGGCGCGCCGTAGGAGGCCGCCGGGTAGCCCGGCGCGGCGCCGTACGGCTGGCCCGAGGTCGGCTGCTGCTGGGCGTACGGGTCCTGGTACGACGGCTGGCCGTAGGGGTCGCCGGACACCGGCTGGCCGTACGGGTCACCGGACACCGGCTGGCCGTAGGCCGGCTGCCCCGAGGTCGGCTGGCCGTAGGGCTGGCCGGAGGTGGGCTGGCCGTACGGCTGCTGCGGCTGGGCGTACGGGTCCTGGTACTGCGGCGCATTCGGGTCCTGCGGCTGCTTGCCGTATGGATCCTGGCCGGGATAGCCGGGCTGCATGGGCACTCCTTGTTCGGCGGACTATTTCTCAGACTGTGCTAGAGGCTATCGAGCCCGCCATCACCACGAAGTAGATGACGCAGCAGATGATGCTGATCACGTACCACGAGATGCCGACGATCAGGGCGAGTTTCGACCACTTCCGGGACTCCGCGGCCGCCGCCTGGGCGCCCATGAAGTCGCCCTGCTGAAGCAGTTGGTTGACCTTGGAGGCGTTGATGATGGCCGGAATGGCCAGCGGCCAGAACAGGAAGATCGAGACGATGGACATCGTCATGTTGTTGTCCACCTGGTGCGGTGGGTGCGAGGGGTAGCCCACGGAACCTGCTCCTTGACGATTCACTGTCGGGTCGGACATCGATGCCCGAGCGTCCGGCAGCGTACCCGGTCGTGGCGACAATTCGGCACCAACTATCAGGCGACATGCAGCTCCGTGCATCGCCTCGCATCAGCCGTCCGGCAGCCGGGTTCCACCGGTGCGGTGCCCGCCGGCCGGGCGCGCGGGGCGCGAAAAGGTCGTCGTGACCTGGCCGGTAGGGTGCTCTGCGTGACCGACCGCGCGCCAGCCGCCCGCCTCGTCGTCCTCGTCTCCGGATCCGGAAGCAACCTCCAGGCCCTGCTCGACGCGTGCGCCGATCCCGCGTACGGGGCCCGGGTCGTGGCCGTCGGCGCGGACCGGGACGGGATCGCCGGGCTCGACCGGGCGGCCGCCGCCGGGGTCCCGACCTTCGTCGAGCGGGTCCGCGACCACGCCGACCGCGCCGACTGGGACCGGGCGCTCACCGCACAGGTCGCCGAGCACAAGCCCGATCTGGTGATCTCGGCGGGCTTCCTGAAGCTGGTCGGCACCGACTTCCTCGCCTCCTTCGGCGACCGCTACCTCAACACCCACAACTCGCTGCTGCCCGCGTTCCCGGGCATCCACGGCCCCCGCGACGCGCTCGCCTACGGCGTGAAGCTGGCCGGCGCGACGCTGTTCTTCGTCGACGCCGGGGTCGACACCGGGCCGATCATCGCCCAGGTCGCGGTGCCGGTGCTGCCCGACGACGTCGAGGAAACCCTCACCGAACGGATCAAGGAAGCCGAGCGGCGGCAGCTCGTCGACAGCGTCGGCCGGCTGGTCCGCGAGGGCTGGACCATCACCGGAAGAAAGGTCACGATTCCATGAACGCCGCGCCGGACGGCCGCCGCCCGATCAAGCGGGCGCTGGTCAGCGTGTACGACAAGACCGGGCTGACCGAGCTGGCCCAGGCGCTGCACGCGGCCGGGGTCGAGATCGTCTCCACCGGTTCGACCGCGTCGACCATCGAGGGCGCCGGTGTCCCGGTGACCCGGGTGGAGGAGCTGACCGGCTTCCCGGAGTGCCTCGACGGGCGGGTCAAGACCCTGCACCCGCGGGTGCACGCCGGCCTGCTCGCCGACCTGCGGCTGGAGTCGCACGCCGATCAGCTCGCCGAGCTGGGGATCGCGCCGTTCGACCTGCTGGTCTCCAACCTCTACCCGTTCCAGGAGACGGTGGCGTCCGGCGCCGACGTCGACGGCTGCGTCGAGCAGATCGACATCGGCGGGCCGGCGATGGTCCGGGCCGCCGCCAAGAATCACCCGTCCGTGGCGGTCGTGACGTCGGTGACGGCGTACCCGATGCTCTTCGCCGCCCTGGCCGACGGTGGTTTCACCCTCGCCCAGCGCCGGCTGCTCGCCGCACGGGCCTTCGCCGACATCGCCGAGTACGACGTCGCCGTCGCCGCCTGGTGCGCCCGGGTGCTGGCCCCCGACGAGGAGTGGGCGCCGCGCTTCGCCGGCCTGGCGCTGCGCCGCTCGGCCACGCTGCGGTACGGCGAGAACCCGCACCAGCAGGCCGCGCTCTACCTCGACCCGGACGCCCCCGCCGGACTCGCCCAGGCCGAGCAGTTGCACGGCAAGGAGATGTCATACAACAACTACGTCGACGCCGACGCGGCGTGGCGGGCCGCCCACGACTTCACCGAGCCGACGGTGGCGATCATCAAGCACGCCAACCCGTGCGGGATCGCGGTCGGTGCCGATGTCGCCGAGGCACACCGCAAGGCGCACGCCTGTGACCCGGTGTCGGCGTTCGGCGGCGTCATCGCGGTCAACGCGCCGGTCACCGTCGAACTGGCCAAGCAGGTCGCCGAGATCTTCACCGAGGTGGTGGTGGCCCCGGCCTACGAGGACGGCGCGGTCGAGGTGCTGTCCGGCAAGAAGAACATCCGCCTGCTGAAGGCGCCCGCCTGGCGGCCGGCGCCGGTCGAGTGGCGGCAGGTCAGCGGGGGAGTGCTGACCCAGACGGCCGACCGGGTGGACGCCCCCGGCGACGACCCCGCCACCTGGCGGCTGGTCGCGGGCGAGGCCGCCGCCGACGACGTACTGCGGGACCTGGCGTTCGCCTGGCGCGCGGTGCGCGCGGTCAAGTCCAACGCGATCCTGCTGGCCGCCGACGGGGCGACCGTCGGGGTCGGGATGGGCCAGGTCAACCGGGTCGACGCCGCGCACCTGGCGGTGTCGCGGGCCGGTGCCGAGCGGGCGCGCGGGGCGGTCGCCGCCTCCGACGCGTTCTTCCCGTTCCCCGACGGCCTGCAGGTGCTGCTCGACGCCGGGGTCCGCGCGGTCGTGCAGCCCGGCGGATCGCTACGCGACGAGGAGGTGATCGCGGCGGCGCAGGCGGCCGGCGTGACCCTCTACCTGACCGGCACCCGCCACTTCTTCCACTGACCGTGAGCATGGCGGGGTCGGTTCATCAGTGGTGAGCTGATGCGGGTGGTAGTGGGCGGTGACTTTGGGGTCCTTCCTCGGCAAACCGTCAGGGCACCCGTGATCGTCTGCTGCCCAGCAGTTCGACACGCCGTACGGACAACCGCGGAACAACTAACGATCACCACACACACCGCCGCCCCGCAACCGCCGGGGCGGCCCACCGACGCCCGCCGTGAGGGCTGCTCGATCGCGTTGTATCACCTTGATCAGTGCGCCGTCCGCGCCGGCGTGGCCTCCTGGTGGGCGGGATCTTGGGGGGTTCGCCGGGTCGGTGCCGGCCGCGTGAGACGATCCGGACGTGACGGCGAACCTTCTGGACGGCAAGGCCACCGCGGCGGCGATCAAGGACGAGTTGCGGGGGCGGGTCAAGGCCCTCGCCGAGCGGGGCATCGTCCCCGGGCTCGGCACGGTGCTGGTCGGGGAGGACCCCGGCTCGCAGGCGTACGTCAACGGCAAGCACCGCGATTGCGCCGAGGTCGGCATCGCCTCGATCCGGCGCGAGCTGCCCGCTGACGCCACCCAGGACCAGGTCGACGAGGTGGTGGCCGAGCTCAACGCCGACCCGGCGTGCCACGGCTACATCGTGCAGCTGCCGCTGCCCGGGCAGATCGACACCCAGCGGGTGCTCGAGTCGATCGCCCCAGACAAGGACGCCGACGGGCTGCACCCGGTCAACCTCGGCCGGCTGGTGCTCGGCTACGACGCCCCGCTGCCGTGCACCCCGCGCGGAATCGTCGAGCTGCTGCGCCGGTACGACGTGCCGCTGCGGGGCACCGAGGTGGCGGTCGTCGGGCGGGGCAACACCGTCGGCCGGCCGCTCGGGCTGCTGCTGACCCGGCGCAGCGAGAACGCGACCGTGACCCTGTGCCACACCGGCACCCTCGACCTGGCCGCGCACACCCGGGCGGCCGACATCGTGATCGTCGCGGCCGGCGTACCCGGTCTGCTCACCGCCGAGATGGTCCGGCCGGGGGCGGTGGTCATCGACGTCGGGATCACCCGGGTCGTCGGCGCCGACGGCAAGGGGCACTACACCGGCGACGTCGACGCCGAGGTGCGCGAGGTGGCCGGCGCGATCGCGCCGATGCCCGGCGGGGTCGGCCCGATGACCCGGGCGATGCTGCTGACGAACGTCGTGGAGCGCGCCGAACGCTCCTGACCTCCCTCGCCCTGGCCCCGCGATCTTGCACTTGTCTCCTCCCTTTGCCCTGTTTGGGAGGTGATATGGGCAAGATCGCGGCGTGGCGACCCGGGACGCGTGTCTGATTTGGTAACTATGAGGGGATGCGAACCCCTATCGCGTCTTTTGTAGTCATCGTGCTGGTCGCCGGCATCCCGGCGCCCGTGCGCGCCGCAACGCCCGCCGACCTCGCCGGCGCGGTCGCCGCCCACCTGCGCGACGGGCAACTCCGTACCCAGCAGTCGCGGGCCGAGCAGCGGCAGGGCGGACCCGTCCCGTCCGTCGCCGACCCGGACCCCGACGTCGTCGTCGCGCGCAGCACCGACGAGCACGGGTTCGGCAGCGTGGTCGTACGGGCACCCGCGGCCGCCGGGGCGTACCCCGTGGGGTGGCTCTTCGTGGCCCGGCGTGCGGGCGGTGCGTGGCGGGTCGCGGTCGAGGGCGAGCCGGCGTTCGCCGAACTCAGCGCCGGTTCGACGATCCTGCGCGAGGACGAACGCCGCATTCTCGGCCGGGCCGGCGAGCGGTCCGAGGTCGGCCCGCTGTCGGTGAGCCCGGCCGACCGGCGCACCGGGATGCGGCTGCCGTACGCGGTCGGCCAGTCGTGGCGCTACACCGGCGGTCCGCACCCGATGAACGGCGGCGTACGCAGCTCGGTCGACTTCGCCGGCGGCGACGGCCGGGTGCTGGCCGCCCGCGCCGGACTGGCGTACACCATGTGCGGCTCCGGCAAGGGCTGGATCCGGGTGGTGCACGACCGGGGCTTCGCCACCGACTACTACCACCTCGCCGGCAACATCCAGGCCGACGGCCGGGCGGTCAAGGAGGGCGACTTCCTCGGCAACATCGGCAACGACGTCTCCTGCGGCGGCTCGTCCACCGGCGCGCACGTGCACTTCTCCCTGCGTCGGAACAACGCGTACGTGCCGATCGACCGTTACAACTTCGGCAAGTGGGTCATCTCGGCCTCCGGCGCCGACTACAGCGGCTCGGCCTGGTACGGCTCCCGGCGGGTCGACGTGGGCGGGACGCTGCACAACCACGGTGTGCTCGGATTCACACAGGGGGTCGTCGACACCGACGGCGGCACCGTCCTCAACCGCCGCTCCGGGCCCGGCGCCAACCATCCCGTGGCGGGTACGGTCGCCGACGGCGCGACGGTCACCGTCGAGTGTTCGGCCCGGGGTACGCGTCACGTGGGCCGGAACGGGTACAGCAGCGACCTGTGGAACAAACTGACCGACGGAACCTGGGTCAGCGACGTGTTTCTATGGACCGGCACGGGTGACCCAGTCAACGGCCTGTGCCCCTAGCCCGGCGGGGCCCCGCCCTGACTGGTACGGTCCGCCCAAACAAGCCTTCCGGTATCAGAGAGTGAGACGACCATGGGCAAGAAGGTCACCGTCGTCGGCGCCGGCTTCTACGGCTCGACGACCGCGCAGCGCCTCGCCGAGTACGACGTCTTCGACACGGTCGTGCTCACCGACATCGTCGAGGGCAAGCCCGAGGGCCTCGCCCTCGACCTCAACCAGTCCCGGTCGATCGAGGGCTTCGAGACCAAGATCGTCGGCGCGACCACCGGCCCGAACGGCGAGGGCTACGAGGCCATCGAGGGCTCCGACGTCGTCGTCATCACCGCCGGCCTGCCCCGCAAGCCCGGCATGAGCCGGATGGACCTGCTCGAGGTCAACGCCAAGATCGTCCGGAGCGTGGCGGAGAACGTCGCCAAGTACGCCCCGAACGCCGTCGTCATCGTCGTCTCCAACCCGCTCGACGAGATGACCGCCCTGGCCCAGCTCGCCACCCAGTTCCCGAAGAACCGGGTCCTCGGCCAGGCCGGCATGCTCGACACCGCCCGCTTCACCAACTTCGTCGCCGAGACGCTCGCCGTACCGGTCAACACGGTGAAGACGCTGACCCTCGGATCGCACGGCGACACCATGGTGCCGGTGCCCTCGCAGAGCAGCGTCAACGGCAAGCCGCTGGCCGACGTGCTCCCGGCCGACAAGATCGAGGAGCTGGTCGTCCGGACCCGCAACGGCGGCGCCGAGGTGGTGGCCCTGCTCAAGACGGGCTCCGCCTACTACGCCCCGTCCGCCGCCGCCGCCCGGATGGCCAAGGCCGTCGCGGAGGACTCCGGCGCGGTCATGCCGGTCTGCGCCTGGGTCGACGGCGAGTACGGCATCTCCGGCGTCTACCTCGGCGTCGAGGCCGAGATCGGTGCCGAGGGCGTCAAGAAGGTCGTCGAGACCGAGCTGACCGACAACGAGCTGGCCGACCTCAAGGCCGCCGCCGAGGCCGTACGCGCCAAGCAGCAGGACGTCGCGGGCATGTGACCCGCCGGTCCGGACCGCCGCATCCCGCCCGGGGTGCGGCGGTCCGTCGTTTCAGGTGGCAGGTTCGGTAGGGGCGCCGAGCGTGATGAACGGATCGGTCAGGTGCGGGGTCGCCAGGACCGCCGAGGGGCGCGCGGCCAGGTCGCGCAGCAGCGTCTCCCGCGACACCCGGGCCGTTTCGGGGTCCACCTCGTGCGCGTACGGCTGCGCCGGATCGATCAACTGCACCGGGTGCACGAGCAGGTCACCGGTGAGCAGTACCCTTTTCCCGCCCTCTTGCAGCAACACCGACTGGTGGCCCGGCGTGTGCCCGGGCGTCGCGACGACCCGTACCCCCGGGGTGAGTTGTCGGTCACCCTCGACCACGTGCAGTTGGCCCGTCGCCGCCAGCGGATCCAGCAGGTACGCCGCCAGTTCCGGATTCGCGGCCCGGACCGCCGCCAACTCCGCGTCCTGCACGACATAGCGGGCGTTGGCGAAGTGCGGCGCGCCGCCGGTCACCGCCCACCCCACATGGTCGGTGTGCAGGTGGGTCAGTACGACGGTGTCCACCTCCGCCGGGTCGATGCCCGCCGCCGCCAGTTCGTCGGGCAGTCGCCCGGGCACCGGAGCCCAGGCCCGGGCCGGTGCCTCGGCCGGGCCGATGCCGGCGTCGACCATGACCACCCGGCCGTCGTCGAACCGGATCGCGAAGCACCGGAACCGCAGCCACCACTGCCCGTCAGCGGTCACCGTGCCCGGGTCGTACTCGTCCGCCCGGCGCCATAACTCGGCCGTGACCCGCGGGAACGCGGTGGACCGGGGTTCGAAGAACGGCCCTTCACCGTCCGTCAGGGCGATCACGGTGGCGGACCCGAAGCGGCGGCTGACCGGCATCGCGCCATCCTGTCATCCGTGGTTGGCGGTGGGCGCTTGCCGGACCTGCCTGAGCGCCCTCACGTGCATCCAGTACGCTCGTACTGCTAGTACTGAGGTTCCCGAGAGGAGCGCCGGCCGATGGCGAAGATCAAGGTAGCGAACCCGGTCGTCGAACTCGACGGCGACGAGATGACCCGGATCATCTGGAAGCAGATCCGGGAGCAGTTGATCCTGCCCTACCTCGACGTCGAACTCGACTACTACGACCTGTCGATCCAGTACCGTGACCAGACCGACGACCAGGTGACCATCGACTCCGCGAACGCCATCAAGCGGCACGGCGTCGGCGTCAAGTGCGCCACCATCACCCCTGACGAGGCCCGCGTCGAGGAGTTCGGCCTCAAGAAGATGTGGCGGTCGCCGAACGGCACCATCCGTAACATCCTCGGCGGCGTCGTCTTCCGCGAGCCGATCATCATGTCCAACGTGCCGCGGCTCGTCCCGGGCTGGACCAAGCCGATCATCATCGGCCGGCACGCCCACGGCGACCAGTACAAGGCCACCGACTTCGTCGTACCCGGCCCCGGCTCGGTCACCGTCACCTACACCCCGGCCGACGGTGGCGCCCCGATCGAGATGGAGGTCGCCAACTTCTCCGGCGGCGGCGTCGCGATGGGCATGTACAACTTCGACGAGTCGATCCGCGACTTCGCCCGCGCCTCGATGCGCTACGGCCTCGACCGCGGCTACCCGGTCTACCTGTCGACGAAGAACACCATCCTCAAGGCGTACGACGGCCGCTTCAAGGACATCTTCGCCGAGGTCTTCGAGGCCGAGTTCAAGGCCGAGTTCGACGCCGCCGGCATCACCTACGAGCACCGGCTGATCGACGACATGGTCGCCGCCGCGCTGAAGTGGGAGGGCGGCTTCGTCTGGGCCTGCAAGAACTACGACGGTGACGTCCAGTCCGACACGGTCGCGCAGGGCTTCGGCTCGCTCGGCCTGATGACGTCGGTCCTGATGACCCCGGACGGTCGTACGGTCGAGGCCGAGGCCGCCCACGGCACCGTCACCCGGCACTACCGGCAGTGGCAGAAGGGCGAGAAGACCTCGACCAACCCGATCGCCTCGATCTTCGCCTGGACCCGGGGCCTCGCCCACCGCGGCAAGCTCGACAACACCCCGGCGGTCACCGACTTCGCCAACACGCTGGAGCAGGTCTGCATCGAGACCGTCGAAGGCGGCCAGATGACCAAGGACCTCGCGCTGCTGATCTCCCGCGACGCGCCGTGGCTGACCACCGACGAGTTCATGAACGCTCTCGACGAGAACCTGGCGCGCAAGCTCGGCGCCTGACCAGCACCTCGGAAAATGCCCGCCGGCGGTTCGCCGGCGGGCATTTTCGTGCTTCCGGCCGCTCTGTCCGTGGTCGCCGTTCCGGCGCCAGGGGCGACGTCGGACCCCGCCAGCGATCGACACCGAGCGTTACCGCGGATACGCCGCTGTCGTTGTACGGGGTGGACGCGGTGCCAGTCGCGTCCGGGGGAGCGAAGCCGGTCGAGGACGCCCGACCGGGACGCCGGCCCGGCCAGCTCCCCGGCTGTGCCGCACAGCCTGCCGTCCCTTCCCATTGCGGGGGGCCCTGTCCCGGGCCCCCCGCAGCCCTGACCGCTCGCTCAGCAGAGTTGGCTTCCGCAGTACCGGTTGATCGTGGCGTAGGCGGTCTGCGTGCGGCTCTGCCCGTTCTGCGTGTAGGTCACGGTCGCTTCGATCGACGAGTCGGAATGGCCGGATACCCAGACCGAGCACGTGGGCGACGTCGCGGTGCAGCCGGTGTTGATTGACTGGTAGGGGCCGCTGACGCTCCAGGCGAAGGTGTAGCTTCCGGACGTGTTCTGCACCGCGAAACCGACGTTGTAGGTGCTGGCCGGCGCGCTGTTGTTGCAGTAGGTGTTCCAGGTGAAAACGACGCCCGGGGCGATGCGGCAGCCGAAGGTTTCCTGGCCGATGGCGGCGGCGGGTGTGGCGCCGGCGAGCGTGAACGTGGTCGCCGCGACCACGCAGGCGGCGACGCTGGCAAGGACGGAACGAATGCGCGGGCGCTTCATGGGCCGCTCCATTCTGTGGTCGGGTGAGTCGACCCTAGTGATCGCTGTCCTTGTCGGGCAATGATGAAAATAAATGGCTATTGGTAATGCCATCCAGGTGCTGACAAGTCATGAATTGCGCCGAAGGCGCCGCAGGCACCCCCGGACGAGCGCGTTGCCGTACGGTGTTCGCCATGGCGGAACGGGTTCGGGCCAGGGTGTTCGGTGAGGTGGCCGACGAATACGACCGGATCCGGCCCGGCTATCCGGCGGCGCTTGTCGACGACGTCCTCGACCATGCCCGGCTGGCCGGCGCGCCCGCCCTGGAGGTCGGCGCCGGCACGGGCAGGGCGACCGTGGCGTTCGCCGAGCGCGGGGTCGCCGTCACCGCGCTCGAGCCCGACGGGGCGATGGCCGAGGTGCTGCGCCGCCGCGTGGCGGATCGGCCGGACGTGACGGTTGCGGTCACCGCCTTCGAGGACTACCGGCCGGCCCGGCCGTTCGGCCTGCTGTTCAGCGCGCAGGCCTGGCACTGGACAGAGCCGGCGGTGCGCTGGCGGCGGGCCGCCGCGGCCCTGGCCCCCGGCGGGACGCTCGCCCTGTTCTGGAACGGCGACCGGCCGGCCGACCCGGAGGTGACGGCCACGCTGCTCGACCTGCACCGTAGGCACGCACCCCAGATCCTGCCCGACGTCGAACCGGTCCACGACTCGCCGCTCGCGGCCGCCTGGCCACGCGAGGAACTGGTGGCGCAGACCGACTTCGGTGACCTGTCCGAGCGCCTCTACCGGTGGGAGCGGACGCTGACGGCGCAGGACTACACGGCGAACCTGTCCACCCACTCGGCATACCGGATGCTCGACGAGGGCACCCGGGTCGGGCTCTTCCGGGCGATCACCGACGTGCTCGGGGAGCGGATCGTCGTCAGCATGGCCACGGCGCTGTACCTGGCCCGCCGGCTGGACAACTAGCGCAGCATGGCCGCCGCCTGTTCGGGGCGGATGTCGTTGATGAAGACGCCCATCGCCGACTCGGAGCCGGCGAGATACTTCAGCTTGTCGGCGGCGCGGCGGACGCTGAACAGTTGCAGGTGCAGGTAGCCGAGGTCGCGGTCGACGCGTACCGGGGCCTGGTGCCAGGCCGAGATGTACGGCATCGGCTTGTCGAAGAGCTGGTCGAAGCGGCGCAGGACGTCGAGGTAGAGCGGCCCGAAGGCGGCGCGCTCGGCGTCGTCGAGCGCGGGCAGGTCGGGCACCTGCCGGTGCGGTGCGATGTGCACCTCGAACGGCCAGCGGGCGGCGGCGGGGACGTAGGCGGTCCAGTGCGCGTTCGACGCCACGACCCGAACGCCGGCGTCCCGTTCGGCGGCGAGCACGTCGGCGAACAGGTTGCGTCCGCCGGTGCGCTCGGCGTGCCGCCGGGCCGCGGTCATCATCGCCCGGGTGCGCGGGGTGAGGAACGGGTACGCGTAGATCTGGCCGTGCGGGTGGTGCAGGGTGACGCCGATCTCGACGCCGCGGTTCTCGAAGCAGAAGATCTGCTCGACGCCGGGTAGCTCGGACAGTTCGCCGGTCCGGTCGGCGAGCGCGTCGAGCACGGTGCGGACCCGGGCCGGGGGCAGGGTGGCGAACGACGCGTGGTGGTCGGCGGTGAAGCAGACGACCTCGCACCGGCCGAGGCCGGGTCGGGTCGGGGTGTAGGGCGTCGGCTCCTCGCCGGGCTCGCCGGTGCGGGCGGTCAGGGACGGGAACCGGTTCTCGAACACGGCGACGTCGTAGTCGTACGCCGGGATCTCCGACGACTGGTCCGGTGTGGACGGGCACAGCGGGCACTGGTCGGTCGGTGGCAGGAAGATGCGGGTCTGCCGGTGGGCGGCGATCGCCACCCACTCGTCGAGCAGCGGGTCGTAGCGCAGCTCCGAGGCGGGTGGTGGTGGCGGCAGGTCACGCCGGTCGGGTCCCTCGCGTACGGCGTCGTCGCGTTCGTCGTAGTAGATGAGGTCGCGGCCGTCGGCGAGCCGGACCATCGTGCGCTTCATCGTCGACTCCCGGATTCGAACATCCGCTGGCCCCCAGATCCAAACGTAATCCAACAGATACGCACACTAGCGGCCATCGTGCGGGCGCGGAACGCCGGGCTGCCCCAGCGGTCGGTTCAGATCCCGCGGCCGCGCCGGTGCAGGGTGGCGAGCACGTTCTCCACCCGTACCGCGCCGGTGATCGCGGCGAGGGCGATCGCCGCCCGCGGCTCCCGCCAGTTGGACCGCACCGCCTCCCGGGTCCACCGCCACGCCTCCGCCCGGTTGCCGGTCGCCGCCGACCAGCAGGCCAGCTGCCCGTAGACCCGGGCCGCGCCGGGCCGGCAGCCGCTGATCTCCGGATGCCGGGCCATCATCCAGCGCAACGACGAGATCTTGGTGGCGTACTCGTAGGCGTAGTGCGACGTACGGCCCCAGAGCACACGTACCAGTGGCTCGTCGACGTGGACGACGGGTGACCGGCGGGCGGCCCGCAACAGCAGGTCCCAGTCCTCGTTCTGGCTGCCCGGCGCGTCCTCCGCGACCAGGCCGATCCGGTCGGGGTCGGTCAGTGCGGCGCGTTCGACGAGGAAACTCGACGAGTGCAGCATCGCCATCCGGGAGCGGGCCAGGTGGTCGACGGTGACCCGGTCGACACCGGCGAGCCGGGGGGTGCGGTGGCCGTCGTACTCGACCTCGATCGCGCACGACGCGAACTCGGCGCCGGACCCGGCGGCGGCCAGGGCGGCGACCTGCCGGCGCAGCTTGTCCGGCGCCCACCGGTCGTCGTCGTCGCAGAACGCGACCAGGTCGGTGTCCAGCGCCACGATCGCGGTGTTCCGGGCGCCGGCGAGGCCGGGGGTACGGCAGTTGCCGAGCACCATCACCGGCACCCCGTCGGTGGTGGCCAGCAGGTAGTCCGGGGCACTGTGGTCGAAGACGACGACCACCCGCAGCCGACCGGGGTAGTCCTGGGTGCGCACGCTCGCCAGCGTCCGGCGTAGCAGTTCGGGGCGGTCGCGGGTCGGGACGACCACGCCGACCGACGGCCACGCGATCACCGCTGGTCACCCGGTGTGGCGGCGACCCCGGTACGCGCCGCGCCGGTCCCGCGCAGCGGATAGCCGTACGCGCGCAGCAGCGGTGCGCAGACCGCGCCGACCAGCCGCCGCTGCCCCGGCGGCAGGGCGGCCATCCAGGTGTCGTCGTGCCGCAGCGGGATCCGGCCGACCTGGAACCGCATCGGGTTGCCCGCCGCGCTGTGCCCGACCCGCAGGTCGGCGTGCGTGCCGGTGACGAAGCCGAGATCGGTGCCGGACAGGTCGACGCCGGTGAAGGCGGCCAGCCGGCGCAGTTCGTCGACCGGCCCGCCGACCAGTTGTTCGTACCGGACCCGCAGGACCGGCACGCCGCGCCGGGCGAGCAGCCCGAAGGCGGCGTTGTGCGCGTTCCAGAGCAGGGCGGAGCGACCGGGCGCGTACCGGGTCATGGTGTCGGCGCCGTCGGTCTCCGGCCGCCCGACGGTCTTGGTCCAGGAGTACGCGACCCCACGCGCGTCGCGGACGACGTGGGCGACCCGCAGGTCGAGACCGGGTGCCCAGCGCAGGCAGTGGGCGAGCGCGCTGTGCTTGGAGGAGTCGACGACGACGGTGGCGCCGGAGACGTCGGCGGCGGCGGCGTAGACGGCGCGGTAGTAGCCGGCGTACTCCTCGACGAGGCCGCGCAGGTCGTCGGGGAGGCGGCTGCCGGCGAGCCGGGGGATGTGCCGGGTCCGTTCGACGGCCTCCTTCAGCGCCAGCACCCGGTAGACGTCGACCTGGTTCCAGCCGCCGAAGGCGCGTTCGCCGACGAGTTGCCAGAACCGGCAGGCCGAGAAGCGGGCCCCGCAGCCGCATCGTTCGTCGTCGCGGACGTCGCGTTGCCAGAGGTGTACGACCTCGCCCAGAGCGCACACGCCGGGCAGTTCACCCATCAGGCGCTCGACCAGTGTTGTGCCACTTCGCCCTAATCCACCGACAAAGAGAACTACTGCCACTTTTAACCGCCTTCGCTCGTTTCATCGGTATAACGAGCGATCGACCGGTGAGGAGCTTGGTTTGGGGCTGTACGCGACGTTTCGTCGGATAAACGTCGGAGGTACCGACTTCGACGCACTCACCGAGGACCGGGTGGTCGCGATGGTCCGCGACGCGCTGCGCCGGGGAGCCGGCGGCCGGATCATCACCCCCAACGTCGACATCCTCCGGCAGGCCCGGACCGACCCCGGCGTACGCGCCCACCTCGCCGACGCCACCCTCGTCGTCGCCGACGGCATGCCCCTGGTGTGGGCCAGCCAACTCGCCGGAAGCCCCCTGCCGGAGCGGGTCGCCGGTTCCAGCCTGCTCTGGTCGCTGTCGCACGGGCTCGGGCTGGACGGCCGTTCGGTCTTCGTCCTCGGCGGCGACCCGCCGGCCGCCGGGACCGCCGCGGGTGCCGTCCGCGCCGCCCGGCGGATCACCGCCGCCTGCCCCGGCCTGCGCGTGGCCGGCACGCTGAGCCCTCCCTACGGCTTCGACCGCGATCCCGCGCACCTCGACCGGGTCTGCGCCGAGGTGGTGGCCGCCCGGCCCGACCTGGTGCTGGTGGGGCTCGGCTTCCCGAAGCAGGAGCGGATCATCGACCGGCTGCGGGCCCGGATGCCGGCCGCCTGGTTCCTCGGCTGCGGAGCGGCGGTCAACTTCGCGGCCGGCGACCAGGTCCGCGCTCCACTGTGGATGCAGCGGTCCGGTCTGGAGTGGGCGCACCGGCTCGGCACCGAACCCCGCCGCCTCGCCGGCCGCTACCTGCGCCACGACGCCCCGTACGCGCTGCGGCTGCTCGCCACGACGGCGGCGGCCCGGCACGCGGTGTCCCGCCGTACGTCGCCCGGCCGGGCGCTGCCACGCCGGCCGGCGTCGAGGCGGGCGGTGCCGCTGCCGGCGCGCTGACCGGGTGCCGCCCACGCGGCGACCGGGTGCCGCCGGCGTGGCGCCCGGGTGCCGCCCGCGCGGCGCCCGGGATGCTCAGCCGCCCGGGTTGAAGTACGGATCGCGGGCCAGTTCGGTGAACGCGGCGAAGGCCGGCGGGTCGTCCGAGAGCTGGAACTGCCCCTTGGGCGGATTGCCGTCCGGATCCGACTCGAAATACGCCACCGCCTTGATCTGCGGGTTCGCCTTGAAGAGCACGACCGCGTCACGCAGCCACGCCGCCCGGTCCGCCGAACCCCACTCCCGGGCCACCCCGAACTCGCCCACGATGATCGGCTTCGGCCGCCGCGCCGCCCAGCGCAGGAACGGGTCCATCAACTCCGCCAGCGGCCGGAACCGCTGGCCGGCGTACACGTCGACGCACGTCCAGTCGACGGCGTCGTCACCGGGATAGAAGTCCGGCGCGTCGCCCCGGACGAAGCCCTCGGCCGTCGGGCACCACACCCAGGACGCGTTGGCGACCCGTTCCTCGTCGAAGATCCGGCGGGTGTGCCGCCAGGCCGCGACGAAGTCCGGCCCCGACCACATGGTGGCGCGCAGATTCGGCCGGTCCATCTCCCACCGGTAGCGCAACAGCACCGGGCGCTGTGCGGCGCGTACCCGGCGGGCCTGGGCCCGGATCAGCTCGTCGTGGTGTCCGTCCACGATGGATCTGGTGTCACCGGACGCCCAACTGAGCATGACGGTCACGCCACGGGCCATGAACTCCCGGTCGGTCAGGGTGAGGAACTCCTCGTCGAACCGCCGGTAGGTGTTGACGATGTCGAGCGGGCGGTTAAGCGACTCCTCGTAGCCGGTGATGGCCGCCCGCCTCCCGTCCTGGCCCCAGACCCGGGGCTTGACCCAGGCGCCGAGCCGGGCGCCGGCGGTGGGGGCGGCGACCGGGCCGCTGTCGTACGGGCCGGGGTTGGTGGCGACACCGGCCGGCGGTGCGGCGGTGGGTTCCGGCGGGGCGGGTGCCGCCGTACAGCCGGCCAGCGCGGCGGCGAGCACCACGACCGCGCTCCTGGTCCACCTGCTCATCGGGACTCCTCGTTCTCTGGCACACGAAGATCCGCGTGATCAGGGAGTACGCGGCACGACGCGCCGGCGACGCGCGCGATTTACTCCCTGATCACGCGGATCATGGGGGAGTTACCAGGTGGTGGCGTCGGGGTGGGGCGGCGGCTGGACCCGCGGCGGGGCCACCTGGGGGACGGTGCGGCGGGCCACGTAGAGCACGTTCACGCAGTAGCGGCTCAGGGCCGGGACACGGGTCGCCACGTTGTCGACGACCGTCGCCACCGGGCGCAGCCAGCGCCGGTCGTACCAGCCCCGGGTCAGCACCGAGAAACCGCGCCGCTCCACGATGCTGAAGCCGTACCGCGCCAGCAGCGTCGTCACCTCCTCGTGGGAAAGCTCGGCGAACCACGGCTCGCCCACGTGCCGGCGGTGCCGCAGGTGCCGGGCCGAACCCCGGTTGCCGTGGTTCTCCACCACCAGCAGCCCGGCCTCCTGGTGCGGCAGCACCCGGGCCGCGAACGCGATCGCCCGTTCCCGTACCTCGTCACCGGCGTTGAGCAGCAGCCGGAACACGGTGACGATCGCCGGCGAGTCGGTCGCCACCGGCGACGGCACCGGCCCGGTCGCGTCGACCCGGTGCAGTTCGGCCAGGGCGCCCAGCTCGTCGGCCTTGGCCAGCATCGCCGGCGACGAGTCGTAGCCGTGCGCGCCGCGCACCATGCCGTGCAGCGCCCGCAGTGCCCGCCCGGTCCCGCAGGCGAAGTCGTGCTGCACCGGCCGGCGGGTCTCGAACGACCGCCCGACCAGGTCGCGCAGGTACGCGCGCTGCCGCCGGTTGATCGCCGCCGCGTACCCGTCCGGGGCGTACTCGACGGACTCGTACCGCTCGACGGCGGCGGTGTCCTGGAAGACGTCGGCGTAGTCGTTGCGCAACTTGCTGCTCCTCGGTTCGGTGTCGGGCTGGTCAGTTCGGTGTGGAGCGGACGGTCCTGGTCGGCCTGGTCAGTTCGGTGTCGGGCGGACGGGTCCTGGTCGGTCGGGGCATGCCGGCGGCGGGCTCCTCCGCGCGGCCGGCGGCCGGCGCCGGGCCGGGCCGTGGAGTCGGGCCGGGCCGTGGAGCCGGGCCGGGCCGTGGAGCCGGATGGGGGTCGACGGCGCGGGCGGCGGCCGTCCGCGGGCGACGGAAGGCGTCCAGGGCGAGCGGGCCGCGCAGCAGCCGTACGCCGGTCAGGTATGCGACGCCGGCCACGGCCACCGCCGTGAGCGCGGCCGCCGGGCCGGTGCCGGCCGCCACCACGAAGATCCGGGGCAGTACGCCGAAACAGCCGACCGCGAGCGCCGCGGCGGCCAGCGTGCCGGGCCCGAACGGGTGCAGTCCGAGCGCCACGCCGACCTGGGCCAGCGGCAGGACGTTGTTGACGGCGACGGCGGCGGCGAGCCCGATCGCGGCCCCGAGCGCCCCGAGGCTGGGGATGAGGGCGAGGTCCAGCACGACGGTCACGGCCAGCGCGAGCGCGATGTTGGCCAGGTTCCAGCTCGTGCGGCCGGCCATCGCGAGCACCATGTCGACCATGCCGCAGCCGGTGGACAGCAGCATGGCACCGGCGAGTACGGCGACGATCGGGCCGCCGTCGCGGTAGGCGTCGCCGAAGAAGCCGAGGTAGAGCGGGGCGTACGTGAGCAGCAGCAGGTAGAGCGGCCAGGTGGCGAGCACCAGCCAGCCGGTGGCCGCCTGGTAGAGCCGCTTGGCGGTGGCCCGGTCGCCGGTGGCCAGCGCCTCGGCGAGCCGGGGCTGTACGGACTGCGAGATCCCCTGGTTGGCGAGCTGCCCGAGCACGACGAACCGTCCGGCGACGGCGTACAGCGCGGCCGCCCCGAGCCCGCCGAGCCCCGCCACGAGCAGCAGGTCGACCCGCTGGAGCGCGAGCTGCCCGACACTCCCCACCGCCCGCGGCCAGTTGAACCCCCAGAACGCCCGCCAGACCCCCTTCTCCACCCGCCGCCGCCCCCCAAGATCCCCGTGATCAGGGAGTACGTCGCCCGGCGCGCCGCCGACCCGCGCGATTTGGTCCCTGATCACCCGGATCTTGGGGGGACCGGGGGGAGTGGGGGGACCGGGGCGGCGGGGGCGCGGGGTGGTGGTGGTGTGGGTGTGGTGCAGGGCGTACCCGGACAGGATGGCGATCGGCAGGTACGGCAGCACCCAGGCCAGCGCGTACGCGGTCAGCGGCATGGCCAGCCACCCGGCGGCGACGGTGGCCGCCGCGATCCCGGCGAGTTGCAGCAGCGGCCGGGCCGCCCGTTCGAGCACCAGCGTCGGTCCCAACCGCCGGTAGCCCCGGATCGCCGCGAGCGCGGCGTCGGTGAAGGCGGCCAGCGGTACGAACCCGGCCAGCACCCGCAGCCCGGCGGTGTGCTGGGCGACGGTGTCCGGGCCGGCGTCGCCGGCGGTGATCCGGGCCAGGACCGGTGCCGCGACCAGCAGCCCGGCCCCGAGGACGACGGCGACCCCGGCGACCGGGGTGAGGCCGGCCCGCAGGCAGATGCCGAGCAGGTGCCCCTGGCCCCGGGCCCGCAGCCGGGCCGGCCAGTAGACCAGTCCGGTCTGGGTGCCGAGCTTGGCGACCGCGCCGATCAGCACGAAGAGGGCGGTGGCGGCGAAGAACGCGCCGGCCTGTTCGGGGCCGAGGCCGCGGGTCACCAGCCAGGTGACGCCGATCCCGGCGACGGCGGCGAAGCCGGCCCCGGCGATGCCGGCCACCCCGCCCCGGGCCACCGCCCGCACCCCGCCCGTGCCGGAACCACCGTCCACAGGCGAGGGCGCGGCAGCGGCCGCGACGTTCACCGGTGCCACGACGGCGGGCGGCCGAGCCACGAGGTGAGCTGTTCGTCGTACGGGGCGTAGTGGGCGGTCAGGTCACGCCGTACCCGGTCCTCCATCGCGGTGCCGCGCGGCCGGGCGTTGTGCCGCTCGAACGCGGGGTAGCCGAGGTTGGGCAGGCCGAGGAAGTCCAGCACCTCGTCGTAGACGTCTTCCGGGGTGGCGAAGAACCGTTCGCTCTCCACCACGTGGATCCGGTCCCGGCCGACCCGGGCGGCCAGCTCGGCGAGGTGGGTCGCGTACTCGCCGCGGGCCCGGTAGGCGTGGTGCTGGTGGGCGAAGCTGTGGTACGTCGGATCGCCGACGAGTCGCCGCTGCTCGCCGCGCAGCCGGGCCGGCTCCAGCGCCAGTGCCCGGCTGAACGAGGTCTCCGACTCGAAGCCACGGGCCAGCTCGTGGGCGTGGTGCGAGTAGGCCCGCTCGACCGGATCGCGGACCAGCACGACCAGCTTCACGCCGGGCAGGTCGCGGGCGATCCGGGCCGGCGCGTGCGGGTGGTACATGTAGTACGGGCTGGACTCGAAGGTCTGCACCGGCACCCCGTGCCGCTCGGCCAGCCGGTCGGCGGTGCGGCGCAGCGGGAAGTGCGCCCGATACCAGGACAGGCCCCGGTGGTAGGACGTGTCGAAGTAGTGCACGCCCTTGTGCAGCACGGCCTTGAGGATCGCCGGATGGGCGGCCATCGCCCGGTAGAGCGAGGTCGTGCCGCACCGTTGCCCGCCGCAGATCAGGAACGACGGCAGCATCCGGGCCGGTGCGGTGAGCCGGCCGTACGAGCGGGAGCCGAGGTGCGCGACCCGTTTGACCGGCTCGGGCACCCGGGAGGACCGGATCACTGGTAGCCCTCCACCCGGCGGACCAGGACCGGCAGCAGCCAGGTGCCGAGGACCCCGAGCCGGGCGCCGGCCTCGGCCTGCCGGTCCGCGAGATAGCGGGCGGCGAGGTCGATCAGGTAGAGCAGCGCGGTCAGTTCGGCGGTGCCGGGCGGGGTGTCGAAGGGGCGGAGCAGCAGCGGGGCCTGCCGTACGGTGGCCTCGACCGCGGCCGCCGCGTCGCCGCTGGCCATGATGCGCTGTTGCAGGTCGTGGTGCAGGGCGTCGAACCCCAGCGGTACGCCGGTCGCGAACCGCTCCCAGTCCCAGACCAGCAGCCGGTCGCCGAGCGACGCCATGTTCCACGGCGCCCAGTCGCCGTGCCACGCGCCGTACCGCAGGTCGGTGTCGCCGGCACGGGCGGCGAGCGACCGGGCGGCCCCGGCGAGCGCGGCGCCCTCTGGCCGGTCGGCGACGGCGGTGAGCCGGTCGCGCATCTCGGCCCAGTACGGGCTGGTGGCCAGCCAGCCCCGGGAGATGCCGCAGCAGCCGGCGATCTCGCGCATCGCGTCGGTGAGCCGGTAGGGCTGCAACGGCTGGCGTGGCTCCCAGACCGGCAGCGCCGACTGCACCAGCACCTGGTGGCCGTGCCACTGGCCGGCGTGCCGCACCGCCGGCACCATCAGGTGCCGCAGATCCACATGGGACAGCGCGGTCAGGGCGGCGGTCTCGGCGCGGACCAGGCGCCGGGTCAGCGGGCCGACGCCGAGCTTGGCGAATCCGGCGGTCTCGCCGGCCGGCGAGATGAGTTGCAGCACCGGTTTCCGGTTGGCCCGGGCGGGTCCGATGTGGACGCTGATGGCGAGGTCGGTGTCGAGTTGCCGGCGCAGGTAGCCGTCGATGCCGCTCCCGGCCGGGCCGGTGACCCGGATCCGGTCCCGGAGCACCACCTTCGACGCCCCGCTGCGCAGCGCCAGCACGACGGCGTCGCGCTTGAGCCGGGCCGACCGGGACTGCGGTTCGGCGTAGTGGCGTACGGCGGCGGCGGCGACCCGCCGCGACCGGGTCGGAACCAGCAGCCGCGGCCGGCGGGCGTCGGGCACCACGAGATAGCCGGCGACCGGGCCGGCGCCGTCCCGCGGCCCGCCGTCGACGGCGCACGGCGGCGGGTAGAGCACGCCGAGCACTTCCTCCAGGTATCGCGCGCGCAACGCCGCGTCACCGTCGGTCAGGTGTGCCGGTGCGGTGGTGACCGGACTCATCTGCCTGCCTCCCCTCGTTGCGCCACAGCAGCGCGTAGGCCAAGAACATGAACGCCAGGGGGGTGACCAGCGCGTTGTACCAGAGCATGGCGGCGAACGAGCCGAGGATCGCGCAACTCCCGGCGATCCCGACCGGACTTCGGTCCCGCCGGAATCGCCACACTCCGTAACCGAGAAAGCCGAGGTACGCGAACGTGCCGGTCAGCCCGTGCGCGATGAGCAACTGCCAGAGCTGGCCGTTGCCGCCGATCGTGAAGTTGCCGCACCGTTCGCAGTCGGCGCTCTCGCCGACGGTGATCGAGTGGCGGCCGCCGATCGTGGTCCGGGTCGAGCCGTAGCCGATCACCGGTGACTCGGCGACGCCGGCGACCGCCCGTCCGATGAGGTAGGACCGCACGCCGTTGGACTTGCCGTTGTCGAGCCGGGCGGTGACCACGTTGCCGAGCGGGGTGACGACCAGCGCCGCCGCCAGCGCCACGGCCGCCGCCGCGAGCGCGCCGATCACCCAGACCCGGCCGGCGAGGGCCAGCCGCAGTGCGACGTACCCGGCGGCCAGGCCGAGCCCGATCCACAGGCCCCGGTTCAGCGAGATCACCACCGGTACGACCGAGACGGCGAGGCAGGCCAGCGCGAGCAGCCGGGTACGCCGCCGGGTCACCTGCCCCCACACCGCGACCACGAACCAGACCACGAGCAGGCAGAAGTTGTTGCCCCAGGTGTTGGTGTAACCCCACGGGGCGGCCGGACGGGGACGCTGGTCGCCGATGATGTCGTGGATCTGCGCCGCGTACGGGTGCACCAGCGACTGCACGAATCCCCGGCCGCGGATCTCCGGCGGGAGCAGCATCTCGACCGGGGAGGTGAACTCGAACGTGCCGGCGAACACGCCGAGCAGCCCGCCGGCGACGGTGACCACGAACAGCCAGCCGAGCAGCCGGACCAGCCGCCGGACCGGCAGCTCGCGTTCGGTGAGGTTGCCGGCGTGGATCAGCAGCACGGTCATCGCCAGGTACTCGACGAGGCGGAAGAGCACGCCGACCATCCGGCCGGACGCCGGCCCGGGTACCGCGCCGGTCGGCTCGGAGCCGAGGGCGGCCATGCTCACGACCAGGACGGCGAGGAAGACGGCCCACAGCCAGAAGCCGGGCGGCAGCCGTACCGGGCGGCCACCGAGGTGCGCGCGCAGCAGCGCGTACGCCATCGGCACCGCCAGGATCGGGAAGATCAGTACGCCGAGCCCGAGTGCCCACCACAGTGGATAGAGCAGGAGCAGCCCGGTCACCGGCCAGGCGGGCAGGACCGGCGGCGGGCCGGCCGCCCGGTGCTTGCCGCCGGCCGCCGGCCCGATGGCGTGCCCGGCGATGGGCGGGTGGCCCGGAGCGTCGCCCGGCGGCGCCTCCCGGTCGGGGGGCCGACCCGGGCCGGCGGCCGGTGCGACGACCGTCACCGGCCGGGCCCCTCGCGGCCGTCGTCGCCGGTACGCGCCGACGGCAGCCCGCCGTCGCCGGTGGTCGGCCAGCCGTCGGCCGTGGCACGGTCCATCTCGGCCAGCGTGAGCCGGTCGAGGCGGTGCAGTACGGCGGTCTCGACGCCACCGTCGCCCTCACCGGCGTCAGTGCCCGGCCCGGTGGCCGTCCGGGTACGGATCAGCGCGGTGCCGGCGGTGAGGTCGAGCCGCGCGACCCGGGCCTCGTCCGCCGTCCTGCCGCTCCGGCCGGCGCCGTCGCGGATCGTGCCGGCGCGCGAGACGGCGTCGCGCGAAACGGTGTCGCGGGCGGCGGCACCGGGTGCGGCGGCGATCCGGGGTGCCGCGTCGCGGGTGGTGCCGTCGTGCGGCACACCGCGGGTGGCCGCCTCGCGCGTGGTGCCGGCCCGCTTCCCGGTACGGCCGCGCGGGGCCGCCCCGGCCTCGCCGTCCCGCTGCGGGGTGAGGCGCGGCAGGACGACCGCGCCGAGCAGCGGGGTGCCGATCCGGCGCAACTGGTCGGCCGCGTCGGTGACCTCGTCCCGGCGGGTCCGGCGCAACTCCACCGCGATGAGCGCGGCGTCGGCGAAGGAGGCGAGGCTCTGCGCGTCGGCGCTGGTCGCCGTCGACGGGGCCTCGATGACGACGTACGCGGTGCCGCCGCTGAGCCGGTCGAGCACCTCGCCGAGGTAGGGCGAGCGCAGCAGGCCGCCGGCCGTCGCGGTGCCGCCGGTGGTCAGCACCCGCAGCCAGGGGTTGCGGGGGGCGCGCTGGGCGGCGGTGTCGAGGTCGACCTTGCCGGCGAGCACCTCGGACAGGCCGGGCGTGGATGCCACCCCGAAGAGCTGGGCGAGCGGTGTCGTTTCGGCGATGCTCTCCGCCGGGTTCGCGCCGACGAGCACGACCTCGGAGCCGGTGTGCGCCAGGGTGGCGGCGAGATTGGCGGCGACCAGGGTCGACGCGGTGCCCCGGCTGGCGCCGGTGACCACCACGATCCGGTCGTCGGGCCCGAGGCTGGCCAGCACCTCGTTGCGCAGCCGGTAGAACGTGTGCCCGCCGGGCCCGTACGGCTGGTGCAGGTCGTCGACGCGCGACGCGGTCCGGTCGCTCAGTTCGGCGAGGACCGGTACGCCGGTCCGGCGCCCGACGTCGGAACCGGCGCGGATCCGGCGGTCGAGGCGTTCCCGGGCGGCGGCCACGCCCAGCCCGAGCAGCAGGCCGAGCATGGCGCCGCTGGCGAGGTTGAGCAGGGTGTCGGGCCGGCTCGGCCGGGTCGGCAGCCGGGCGTCGCTGATGATCCGTCCGGCGCTGACGGTGGCGGTGGTCAGTTCGTTGAGCTTGCCGGTCAGCGAGTTGAGCTGGGCCTGGGTGGTGGCGCGCTGGCTCTCCAGATTGGCCCGTTGCGGGCTGCCCGCGGACAGCCCGGCGAGCCGGCCGATGACCTGGACCAGCGCTGCGTCCAGCTCCTTGATCTTGCTGTTCAGGGCGGCGATCTGGGTGTCCAGGTCGGCGCGGGCGCTGGCCTCCCGGTTGCGCAGGTAGGCCTCCGCGAAGGCGTGCGAGCCGGCGCGGGCCGCCTCGGGCTCGCCGGCCGCGAAGGTGATGACCAGGACCGAGGTGTTGGCCGGCACCTTGACCGAGACGTCGTGCGCGAGGTCGTCGGCGGCGGTGTCGACGCGCAGGAGTTCGGCGGCGCCGGTCGCCACCGCGGTGGAGCGGACCAGTTGGGCCTCGGTGTCGAGGTTGATGTCGCCCCTGGTCCGGCCGCCGACCACGTTGGTGTCCTGGCCGGCGGGCTGGACCAGCACCGACGTCGACGATTCGTAGACCCTGGCCTGGGTGCTGGTCACAACGGCCGCGCCGGCCAGCCCGGTGACCAGCAGCGCGAGCACGACCCACCACTGGCGGCGGAGCAGGCCGAGGTGGTCGGACAGGTCTGGAGACACCGGACGAGACGCGTCCATCAGATTCGGGGGCCCTTTCCACAGATGGCGGCGCCGCCCGACCGGCTTGTCGGACGACGACATGTTCTGGGGGGTTTGTCACTTCGGCGGCGTATCTCCCCCTGAGGGGTAAACGGGCGGTCGGGCAGTACGTAACTCTTGACGCGGAGACCGGCCCAGGATGCCCGGAAGATAACGATTGAGGGGTAAACGAGGCTTTAGCTGATTTACGCGGCTCTAGAGGTTAAATGTGTTTTAGGCAACATGTGTCAGGAAAGTGGGAGGCAACGGACGGGCGAGCCGCCGAGGAGGACTTGCCCCAGGCACGGAAGGACCTCCGGCCATGGTCAGAAGGGACACCCTCGCCGCGACCGGCACCACGGTCGCCGCCATCGCCCTGGCGGTCCTGCTCGGACATCTCGGCGGACAGGTCGGGGCCGCCCCCGACCAGCGGATCCCGGTCAGCGACGACACCTACACCGCGACCGACGTACCCACGACCGTCTCCGGCGCCCGCTCCGAACTGGTGGCCGGCGGCACCGGCGGGGCGGCCCGGATCACATACCTCAAGTTCACCGTCGGCCCGCTGCGCGGTGGCCGCGAACCGGCCCGCGCCGAGATCCGCCTGACCAGCCGGGGCACCGAACTGCCCGGCCACATCGAGCTGACCCGGGTCCCGGCCAACACCTGGCGGGAATCGTCGGTCACCGACCGGTCCGCACCCCGGCTCGGCTCCGTGGTGGCCACCGCGGCACCGCGCCCGGCCGACCCCGGCGTCACCTTCGACGTCACCGACGAGGTACGTGGACCAGGTACGTACTCGTTCGCGGTGACCGTGCCGGGTGGCGACACGATGGCCCGGTTCGCCGCGAAGGAAGGCGTACGGCCGGCCGAGGCCCTGTCTCAGCCGACCCTGTGGCTGTCCTGGCTCGGCGCCCGTGGCGGCCGGGCACCGGGCGTGCCGACCGCCGGGGCACCGGGGGCACCGACCGCCGGAGCACCCGGCGTGCCGGCCGCCGCCGCACCCGGCGTACCGGGTGCCCCGACCGCGACGACCACCCCGACCGCGACACCGTCCGGCACCCCGACCCCGTCGCCGTCCGGCACCCCGGACCCGTCACCGACCGGCACCCCGGACCCGTCACCGACCGGCACCCCGACCGCCAGCCCGACGCCCACCGGACCGGGCAGTCCGACGGCCACCCCCGGGCCCACCGCTCCCACCACCGGCCCGCCCGGTGACCCCGACTGCGCGGTCGGCGCGAAACTCGTACCCACCTGCGGTGTGCTGTGGGGGGTCGCACCGGGCGCGCACACTCGCACCCCGCGTACGACGGCCCTGCGCGAGTTCGAGCTGAAGACCGGCCGGCCGCAGGCGATCTACCACGCCTACCACCGGGGCACCGAGATCTTCCCGACCGCCGAGGAGATCGCCATCGCCCGCGACCCCCGCAACCCGCGCCTGCTCTTCCTGAACTGGAAACCGCAGGGTGCCTCCTGGGCGCGGATCGCGGCGGGCGATCCGGAGGTCGACGCCCACCTGGACCGGCTGGCCGCGCACCTGCGGACCAACTTTCCGGAACAGTTCTTCTTCACCGTCCACCATGAGCCGGAGGACGACGTACGCCCGGAGCCCGGCTCCGGCTACACCGCCGACGACTACGCCGCCATGTTCCGGTACGTGGTCACCCGGCTGCGCGCCACCGGCGCCACCGGCATCGTCTCCACCCTGGTGCACATGGCGTACGTGCCGTGGAACGTCCAGCCGTGGTTTCCCGACCTCTACCCCGGCGACGACGTCGTCGACTGGATCGCCTGGGACGCCTACGCCTACAGCGATCCCGGCTACGGGTACGGCGACTTCGCCGAGATGATGAACCGGCGGTCGGACCGGCACCCGTCGTGGCCCGGATTCTACAACTGGGCGGCGGCCCGCTATCCCGACAAGCCGCTGATGCTCAGCGAGTGGGGTGTCTGGCACTCCGACCGCAACCCGAACCACAAGGCCGGCTTCTACCGCTCGGTCGGCGACCAGATGCGGCTCTTCCCACGGGTGAAGGCGATGGTCTACTTCGACACGCCCCGCAACCAGCAGGGCTACGACTCGCGGGTGGACAGCAGCCCGTTCGCGCTGATCGCCTATCGCGCCCTCGGCCGGCAGGCACAGTTCCAGGTCGACGTACGCCCCCGCTAGCACCACCGGACGCCGAAGGCCGGCTGCCGACAGGGCGGCCGGCCTTCGTGCCGGAATCAGTCGTCGTCGCGGTCGTCGTCCTGCTCGAACTTGACGATCTCGCCGGTCTCCCGGTCGACGTCGACCTCGTATTCGACCTGGCCCTTGTAGATCTCGACCTCCCAGACCGGGCGGCCGTGCTCCCGGTCCCGGTCGACCTCCTCGACGGTGCCGCCGCCCACCCTGCCGAGCGCGATCTCCTTCGCGCGCTCCGCCGAGACCGGATCGGCCGCCGGGCCGGTGCCGGCGTCGCCGGTCCGCGCGGCCGTCACGGCCGGCCGGCGGTCCTGGCCGGTGTCCGCCGCCACGGCGGCGATCGCCGTACCGGTGATCGCCAGGGCGGCGACGCCGCCGACGGCCAGGGCGACGATCGTTTTGCGGGTCATGGTGGGCCTCCTTCGGTTGCCTGTGGACCAAAGGTTCGCCCGGAACGGGATAGCGCCGCGCTGTGCCGGAGCTAAGGCCCGGTTAAGGCCTCCGTCGGGGGGAGATGGGGCTCCACCCAGCCGGTCTCAATCAGGTAGTGCAGGACCGCCTCGACACCCGCCTCGATGCTCGAGTTGCTGGTGTCCACGACAAGTTCGGCGTCGGTCGGCACCTCGTACGGGTCGTCGATGCCGGTCATCCCGGTCAGTTGGCCGGCGCGGGCCCGCGCGTAGAGGCCCTTGCGGTCGCGCCGCTCGCACACCTCCAGCGGGGTGGCGACGTGTACCAGCACGAAGCCCGCCCCGGCGGCGTGCGCCATCGCCCGCGCGGTCGCCCGGGCCCGTTCGTACGGGGCGATCGGGCAGCAGATCGCCAGCCCGTGGTGGCGGGCCACCTCCGCCGCGACCCAACCGATCCGGCGTACGTTGAGATCCCGGTCGGCCTTGCTGAATCCGAGCCCGGCGGACAGTTCCCGGCGTACGACGTCACCGTCGAGCAGGGTGACCGTCCGTTCGCCGCTCTCCCGCAGCGCGTCGGCGACCCCCCGGGCGATCGTCGACTTGCCCGACCCGGACAGACCGGTGAAGAACAGCACCAGTCCACGGAAGCGGCGCGGCGGCCGGGCCCGGGCGAGTTCCTTGGCGACCGCCGGCGGCGTGTGCCATTCCGGCAGCGGGAACCCGCGGTCGAGGAGGTCCTCGATCTCGGCCGGGCTCAGCGCCAGCCGCCGGTTGCGCGGCGGGATGTCGTCGCGCCAGCGCCACTGGCCGTCGCGGCTGTCGTAGGCGAGTTCGCGGGGCACCAGCACCCGCAACCCGCCGCCGGAAAGCGTGTCACCGGTCGACAGCAGATGGGTCACGCCGTACGCGGCGGCGACCCGGGCCCGCAGCAGCGCGTCGCGGATCTCGTCGCCGCGCCGGGCCATCGGAACCACGACCAGGGTGGCCGGCGGCATCCGGTCGCGGGCCGCGAAGACGCTGCGGACCAGCACCTCGGGCGCGAGCCCGTCGATCCCGTGCTCGGTCAACGGGATCAGGATCAGCACATGGGCGGCGAGGGTACGGGCCGCGTGCGCGATCTGGGCCAGTTGCGGCCGGTGCAGCGGCCGGTCGGCGAGCACCCCCAGCACCCGGCCGGGCGGCAGCAGCCCGCGGATCTCGGCCGGTGCCCGGCGCAGCCGCTGGAACGGGCCGTTGGCGCCGTCGCCGAGCCGCCGGACCGTGCCCCCGACGCCGGCCCAGCCGTCGCGGGTCGACCAGAGGTCGGTGACGTCGACCGCCGCCAGCGGGGCACCCTCCGGATCGGTCAGCACCAGCACCCGGTGCAACGGGTTGTCCAGGTCGAAGTTGGTGACCAGTTGGACCGGCACCTCCAGCGTCACCGGCACCGGCCACGGCGTGCCGTCGGCGAGCCGGGCCCGGTGGTGCAGCGCGGACAGGTCGACCCTGCCGAGGAACCCGGTCAGCGGGGCGTACGCGCCGGAGAGCAGCAGCTCCAGGTCGGCCAGTTCGTGCGGGCGCGGCGTGTAAGCCGGCGCGTCCTGCAGCACCCCATCGGGCAGCACCCACCCGTTGCTCATCGCACCCCCAACTGCTGACCGGCACACAGTTTCGCAGCCCCGGCGGGCATCGGTCGAGAGTGCCACGGCGCGGTTGCCGCGGCACCGCCTCCGTCCCAGCCGTTACCGTCCCGGAACCTGCCCCATCATCGCGCACCGATGGCGGGCGCCGCGCTGCTGCCCCGGGTCCGCCCCTAGGGTCGCCGGACGGGAGCGTCAGGGCAAGCTCAGGGAAAAGGGTCGACTTCGGTCGGTCCCACGACGGCCCGCCGATCCCTACGCTGGGCGCGTGACACTTATCGCGACCCAGTCGCTCACCAAGACGTACGGCGGGCGGGTGACCGCCCTGTCCGACCTGACGGTGACGGTCGAGCCGGGCATCGTCGGCCTGGTCGGCGCCAACGGCGCGGGCAAGTCGACCTTCATCAAGATCATGCTCGGTCTGCTCGAACCGAGCAGCGGCCAGCTCCGGGTCCTCGATCTCGACCCCACGACGCAGGCCGAGCAGGTCCGGGCCCGGGTCGGCTACATGCCCGAACACGAGAGCCTGCCGCCCGACCTGTCGGCGGCCGAATTCGTCACCCACCTCGGTCGGATCAGCGGGTTGCCGCGCACCATCGCCCGGGAGCGGGCTTCGGAGGCGCTGCGCCACGTCGGCCTCTACGAGGAGCGCTACCGGCAGATCGGTGGCTACTCCACCGGCATGAAGCAGCGGGTCAAGCTCGCCCAGGCGCTCGTGCACGACCCCGACCTGCTGTTGCTCGACGAGCCCACCAACGGGCTCGACCCGGCCGGCCGCGACGCGATGCTCAACCTCATCCAGCGCATCGGCACCGAGTTCGGCATCTCCGTACTCGTCTGCTCACACCTGCTCGGCGAGGTCGAGCGGATCTGCGACTCGCTGATCGCGATCGACGGCGGCCGGCTGCTGCGCGCCGACAACATCTCGGCCATGACCGGCGCCACCGACGTGCTCACCATCGAGGTCAGCGAGGGCGTCGACGAGCTCGCCGCCCGCCTCACCGCGGACCGGCTGCCGGTGCGCCGCGAGGGCCGGCTGCTGCTCGTACCGGTCGAGAACGACCGGACGTACGACCTCATCATGACCGCGGTGGCCGAACTCGAGCTGCCGCTGCACCGTCTCGACCAGCGGCGGCACCGGGTGGCCGAGCTGTTCGCCCAGAGGGAGACCACCAGTGCCCACGCCTGAGACCCACGCCCCGGCGGGCGTCATCCACGACATCGGCTACCAGCGCTACACCGGGCCGCGGCTCGGCCGGCGGTACGTGGTCGGCTCGCTCTACGTACACGCGCTGCGTACGGCGTTCGGCCTCGGCCGTAGCGCCAAGGCGAAGATCTTTCCCTGGCTGATCGTCGGCATCGTCACCCTCGTCGCGGTCATCGCGACCGGCGTACGGGCCCAACTCGGCGAGGTCCTGTTCACCTATGCCCAGTTCGCCGACGGGCTGAGCTGGCTGATCATCTTCTTCGTCGCCATCGTCGCGCCCGAGCTGGTCTCCCGCGACCTGCGCAGCGGCGTCCTGCCGCTCTACTTCTCCCGGCCGTTGCGCCGCGGCGACTACGCCCTGGCGAAGCTGGTCGCCCTCGTCACCGCGGTCTGGCTGCTGCTCGGCGGACCGCAGCTGCTGATGTTCCTCGGGGCCGCGTTCACCATCGAGGGCGGCGCCGGCGCGGTCTGGGACGAGTTCCTCGACCTGGTGCCCGGACTGCTCTACGCCGGCATGTGGGCGGTTCTCTTCGGCGTCGTCGGGTTGCTCGTCGCCTCCCTGACCGGCAAGCGGGCGTTCGCCGCCGGCGGCATCGTCGCCGTCTTCCTGATGACCACCCCGGTCGCCGGCGTGCTGTCGGTCATGCCGTCGCAGGCCGTCAACGAACTGGCCGGGATCGCCGCCCCGTCCACCCTCGTGCAGGGCATCGGCATCTGGCTGTTCCGCGACCAGCTGATCACCTTCGACGGCGGGGCCGGGGGCATGCCCGGTGACTTCGGACCCGTGTACGCCCTGTTCGCCGTCGCCCTCGTCGCCGCCGGCGTCCTGCTGCTGCTCGCCCGATACCGGAAGGTCGCCGCCTCATGAGCAACGTCGAGTTGGCGGGCGTCTCCCGCTGGTACGGCAACGTCGTCGCGGTCAACGACGTCACGATGACCCTCGGCCCGGGCGTCACCGGGCTGCTCGGCCCCAACGGCGCCGGCAAGACCACCCTGCTGCACATGATGGCCGGCTTCCTCGCCCCGTCCCGGGGAACCGTCACCGTCGACGGCGCGCCCACCTGGCGCAACCCGTCGGTCTACCGGCGGCTCGGGCTGGTCAGCGAGCGTGAGGCGGCCTACCCGTTCCTCAGCGCGTACGAGTTCGTGCTGGCCAGTGCCCGGCTGCACGGGCTGCCCGATCCGGTCGCCGCCGCCAAGGCGGCGATCGACATGGTCGAGATGGCCGACGCGCAACACCGGCGGATCGGCACGTACTCCAAGGGCATGCGGCAGCGGGCCCGGGTCGCCGCCGCCCTCGTCCACGACCCGCAGGTGCTGCTGCTCGACGAGCCCTTCAACGGCATGGACCCGCGGCAGCGGATGCACATGATGGACCTGCTGCACCGGCTCGGGGACGCCGGCCGGACCATCCTGTTCAGCTCGCACATCCTCGAAGAGGTCGAGCAACTGTCCGGCACGGTGCAGGTCATCGTCGCCGGCCGGCTCGCCGCGTCCGGCGACTTCCGCTCCATCCGGCGGCTGATGACCAACCGGCCGCACGTCTTCGCCGTCCAGTCGACCGACGACCGGCGGCTGGCCACCGCGCTCATCGCCGAGCCGTCGGTCGCCGGCGTCGAACTCGACCGCGCCGGCCTGACCGTCCGCGCCAGCGACTACGGCACCTTCACCCGGGTGCTGCCCCGGGTCGCGCTCACGAGCGGCATCCGGGTCCACCGCCTGCTGCCGTCCGACGAGTCGCTGGAGAGCGTGTTCTCGTACCTGGTGGAGGCGTGACCGTGCCCGGCACCGCGCCCGCCGATCGTCCATAGAGGAGTCTTCTTGTCCACCGTCACCTGGATCACCGCCCGCGGCCTGTTCGGTCGCCGCCGGTTCCTGCTGCTGGTCCCACTACCGCTGCTGGTGGTCGCGCTCGCCGTCGCGTCCCGGGTCGTCGGCATCGACCCCGACGCCTGGGGGCAGGCGGTCGTGCTCGGCCTCGGGCTGGCCGTCGTACTGCCCGTCGTCGCGCTCATCGTCGGCACCGGCGTACTCGGCTCCGAGATCGACGACGGAACCGTCGTCCACATCCTGACCACGCCGCTGCCCCGCTGGCAGATCATCCTGCCCAAGCTGTTCGTGGCGACCGCGGTCACCACCGTCACCGCCGCGATCCCGCTCTACATCGCCGGGGTGCTCGCCCACTCGGTACGGTTCGGGCTGGCCCTGGTCGCGGTCAGCGCGATCGGTGCGCTGGCTTACTCGGCGTTCTTCCTGGCGCTGAGCCTGCTCACCCGGCGGCCGATGCTGCTCGGCCTGGTCTACGTGCTGATCTGGGAGGGGCTGCTCGGCAACTTCGTCAGCGGCACCCGGGTGCTGTCCATCCAGCAGTACGTGGTGGCGCTGGCCGACAAGATCGCCCCGACCGAGATCCTGACCGCCACGGTCGGCATCCCGCTGGCCGTGGTGATGAGCGTCCTGATCACCGTGGCCGGGACGGTGCTGGCCGTCGACCGGCTGCGCTCCTTCAGCGTCGCCGGCGAAACGAGCTGACCCCTTAAGATCCCCGTGATCAGGGACCGAGTCCCGCGTGGCGTCGGCGTGCCGCGCGACGTACTCCCTGATCACGCGGATCTTGCTGGTGACGGCCGGGCGGCGCGGGCGGGGGGCGGCGGCGCGGCACAGCCGCGCCGCCGCGTGGGGCCAGGGTCAGCCGGTGTTGCGCATGCCGGCGGCGATCCCGTTGACCGTGGTCAGCAGGGCCCGCTCCAGCGCGGTGCCGTCGTCGGGACCACGCCGGGCGCCGGGGGCGGTCGCCACCGCCCGGCCGGCCGCACCGGAGTCCCGGTACTGCCGCAGCAGCGCCACCTGCAGGTGGTGCAGCGGCTCCAGGTAGGTGTCGCGGACGGCCAGCGTGCGCTGGAGCACCGGCGAGTTCTCCAGCAGGTCGGGTGCGCCGGTGATGGCGAGCACCTCGCGCCTGGTCTGCTCGTACTCCTGCTCGATCGTGGCGAAGATCGGCTGTAGCGGCTCGGGCACCAGCGTCTCGACGTACCGGCGGGCGATGCTGAGGTCGGTCTTGGTCAGCATCATCTCGACGTTCGACACGAACGTACGGAAGAAGTGCCAGTTGTCGTGCATCTCGGTCAGGACATCCGACAGCCCCGCCGCCCGGGCCGCCGCCAGCCCCGACCCGACCCCGAACCAGCCGGGCACGATCTGCCGCGACTGGGTCCAGCCGAAGACCCACGGGATGGCCCGCAGGCCGCCCAACCCGGCACCGGTGTTCGGCCGCTTCGACGGACGGGAACCGATGTTGAGGGCACCGAGCAGCTCGGTCGGCGTCGACGCCCAGAAGTATTCCGGCAGGTCCGGGTTCTCGACCAGGGCCCGGTAGACGCGGAACGCGGCGTCGGATACGACGTCCATCGCGGCGTCCCACCGCTCCAACTGCTCCTCCGGCTGCCGCGGCGTGGTGTGCAGCAACGTCGCCTGGAGCACCGCGGCGACGGTCAGTTCGAGGTTCTCCCGGGCCAGCGCCGGCAGCGTGTACTTGTCGGAGATGACCTCACCCTGCTCGGTGACCTTGATCGCGCCGTCGAGGGTGCCGTACGGCTGGGCCAGGATCGCCTCGTGGGTCGGGCCGCCGCCCCGGCCGACGGTGCCGCCCCGGCCGTGGAAGAGCCGCAGCCGTACGCCGTGCCGGGCCGCCACGTCACGCAGCGACCGCTGGGCCCGGTGGATCGACCACTGCGACGTGGTGATTCCGGCCTCCTTGTTGGAGTCGGAGTAGCCGAGCATCACCTCCTGCACGTCGCCCCGGGCCGCGACGATCGCCCGGTAGGCGGGCAGCGACAGCATCTCGTCGAGCAGTTCGCCGCCGGCGTTCAACTCGGCGGGCGTCTCCAGCAGCGGCACGAACCCGATCCGGGCCCGGCCGTTGTGCACGTCGACCAGCCCGGCCTCGCGGGCCAGCACGGCCGCGGCGAGCACGTCGTCGACCCCGAGCGTCATCGAGATGATGTACGACTCGACCACCTCGGCCCCGAACCGCTCCTGCGCGTCGCGGATCGTGCCGAACACGTCGAACGTCTTTCGCGCGCCCTCGGTCAACGGGGTGTCGATGCTGGTCAGCGGCCGCCGGCCGGTGAGTTCCTCGGCCAGCAGCTTGGTCCGGTCGGCCCGCGACAGCCGGTTGTAGTCGGTCACCTCGCCGACCCGCCCGTAGAGCTGGGCCAGCACCGCGTGGTGCGCCTCGGCGTGCTCGCGTACGTCCATCGTGGCCAGGTGCAGCCCGAACGACGACACCGTACGGATCACCGAGGCGAGCTTGCCGACGGCGGTGAGCTGCCCGGCGTTGCGGGCCAGCGACGCCCGCATCACCTCCAGGTCGGCGAGCAGTTCGCCGGAGCCCCGGTAGTCGCGGCCCGGCACGTGCGCGGTGCCCCGGGCCAGCCGTTGCCGGGTGTTGTCGAGCTTGGCCTTCACACAGCGCGCCTTGAGCCGGTAGGGCTCCTCGGCGTTCGTGCGCCGGAACCGGGGCGCGACCTCGGGCAGCGCGTCGAGGTCCTTGGCGAGGCTGGCGGACAGGTCCAGCGAGACCCCGCGCAGCCGGCGGGACACCGACACCTCGTCGATGAGGGCGTCCATCGCCTTCTCGGTCGCCTGGATGCCGTGCTCGTGCTGGATGAGCAGCACGTCTCGGGTGACGGTCGGGGTGACGAACGGGTTGCCGTCGCGGTCGCCGCCGATCCAGGTGCCGAAGGTCAGCGGCCGGCTGGTCGGCGACGTCTCCACGCCGAGGGTCCGCAGCGTGTCGGCGAGGTCGTCGAGCACCTGCGGGGCGGCGTCGCCGTAGAGGTCACGCAGGTAGTAGACGGCGTTGCGGGCCTCGTCGGTCGGGTCGGGCCGGTCCAGCCGCAGCTCGTCGGTCTGCCACAGCAGGTCCAGCAGTTCGGCGAGGCGCCGGCTGGTCGGTCCCTCGTCGGTGGCGCCGTACAGCACCGAGTTGGCGGCTTCCGCGTCGAGTTCGTCGGCGACGGCACGCAGCTTCGACAGGATCGACCGCCGGGCGGCCTCGGTCGGGTGCGCGGTGAAGACCGGCCGTACGGCCAGCCGCCGGGCGGCGGCGGCGATCTCGTCGGCGGGCACGCCGCGTTCGGCGATCAGCTTGGCGGCCTGGTCCAGCCAGCCGCCCTGGGTGGCGCGGCGGCGGCGCAGGTCGCGGGAGCGGTGCACCTGCTCGGTGATGTTGGCGAGGTGGAAGTAGGTGGAGAAGGCGCGGGCCAGCTTGGTGCCCGTGGTGACGTCCATCGCGGCGAGCCGCAGCGCGGCGGCCTCGGCGTCGGACCGGACCAGGGCGCGGATCTCCTCGACCAGGTCGAGCAGGGGACGCCCCTCCTGGCGGGCCAGGGTCTGTCCGAGGAGGGTGCCGAGCCGCCGGATGTCGGCGCGCAGCGCCGCGTCGGGGCCGTCGTGGTCTAGCTGGTCGGTCACCGTGCGCTCCTTACAGTTGTACGGAGGACAGCGCTGTCCGGCTCCAAGAATGCTATCGGCGGTGCCACCGGCCGGGGTCGGGGTGGTGAGTCAAGTCTCAGGGGTTACCTGATCGCTACCCTATATCGCCCGAAAGGTGCGATAAGTAAGTGGGCCGAAAACCGCGTGCCCGGGCCGCCGGCCAGGGATAGCGTCGGTCGGCATGCGCTATCCGCCGAAGCCGAAGCCCGGTGACCGGGTCGCGGTGATCTCCCCGTCCGCCGGTCTGCCGGCGATCTTCCCGCACGTGTACGAACTCGGCCTGCGCCGGCTGCGCGAGGAGTTCCTCCTCGAACCGGTCGAATACCCGACCACCCGGGTGATGGGGGCCAGCGCCACCGACCGGGCCCGGGACATCACAGCCGCGTTCGCCGACCCGACGATCACCGCCGTACTCGCCACCGTCGGCGGCGACGACCAGATCACCGTCGTCCCGCACCTCGACGACGCCGTGCTGCGCGCCAACCCGAAGCCGTTCTTCGGCTACTCCGACAACACCAACCTGCTCAACCACCTCTTCGGGCTCGGCATCGTGTCGTATCACGGGGGTTCGGTCCTGGTGCACCTCGGCAGGCCAGGGGCGCTGCACCCGCAGAGCGCGGAGTCGCTGCGCGCCGCCCTGTTCACGACAGGCTGGTACGACCTCACACCCGCCGACAGTTGGAACGACGAGCCCGCCGACTGGGCCGACCCGGCCAACCTCGACCGCGACCCGCCGATGTTTCCCGGGACGGGTTGGCACTGGCAGGGGCCGGCGACGGTGGTCGAGGGGCCGGTCTGGGGCGGCAACCTGGAGATCCTTCACTGGCTGCTCGCCGCCGACCGCGTCGGCCCGACCCCGTGGCTGGGCCCGCCTGCCGGCGCTGCTCCCGATGCGTCGGGTGCTTCCACCGCGTCGGGTGCTGCCGTCGAGCGGGGCGGGATCCTGGTCGTGGAGACGTCGGAGGAGTTGCCGTCGGACGTCGAGGTCTACCGCATCCTGCGCAACCTCGGCGAGCGCGGCTTGCTGGCACACTTCCCGGCCGTCGTCGTCGGCCGCCCCAAGTCCTGGGACTTCGCCAAGCGCCTCTCCCCGCCGGAGAAGCAGGAGTACGCGGCGGCCCAACGGGCGGCGGTCACCCGTGCCGTCGGCGAGTACAACCCGGACGCCGTACTCGTCTTCGACGTGGACCTCGGCCACACCGACCCGCAGTTGATCATCCCGTACGGCGGCCTGGCCCGCGTCGACGCCGCCCGCCGCCGCATCTCCGTCCGCTACTGACGAACGCCCGCCTGCCCTGGCTGCCGTCCGCTGCCGCCGCAGCCCGGCCACGAACTGAGCGTGGGAGGGGTTATCACCGCCGGATAACCCCTCCCACGCTCAGTTCGTGCCCGGCGGTGCGGTCTGGCGGCGTTCTTGGATCGCCTGAGAGACCAGAGCGAGCAGCCGCGCCGGTTGCCGGACCACGTCGTCGGCGGTGAACCGGAGGACGAGCCAACCCTGCGCCCGCAGCGCGTTCAGTCGGGCGACATCCCGGCGGAACTGTGAGCGTTCTCGGTGGTGGTCACCTTCGTATTCGATTGCGATACGCCACCGCGGGTAGGCGAAGTCGACGCGGCCCACGAATCTGCCCTGCCCGTCGTGGATCTCGAACTGGAGCACCGGAGCCGGGAGGCCACCTCTGACAAGGGTGAGCCGGAGCCGGGTCTCCATCGGGGATCCGCTCAGCGGATCGGCGAAGGCGAGAGCCCGCCTGAACCTGTCCACGCCGGGCCAGCGTCGCCGCGCGGCGGCGTACTCGGTGAGTTGGTTGACTCGGACGAGTCGCCGGGCAAGCAATGCGTCGACAGCGACGACGCTTTCCGTCATGGAAGCCTGCCGGCCGAGGTCGTACGCGGTGCGGGCGGGCGTGGTGACCGGGAGCCCGGCCAGGTGGTCGTGATCGCCGGGAGCCAGCCGTGGATAGCCGTACCGGATTCGTGGGTGTCGCCGGCGCCGGACCCCGCTCGGCAGCGCCACGGACACCGGAGTTTGTCGATCAAGGAGATCGACTCCCCAGAGGTAGGCCGCGCTGAGCCCACAGAAGGCCGCACCGGGCGGCAGGGTCAGCGCGACGGCCTCACACCACATCCGGTGGTCCTCCGGACGGTAGCCGGCGGCGAGCACATAGACGTCAGGCAGCAGCCGGCGCCAGGCGGCGCCGCGCAGCATGTCCCTGGTGAGGAGTCCGTCGGCGACGGCCCGACTGCCGAGGAAGGGGAGAAAGGCCAACTCTCGCGGAACCCGGGCGGTGCGCGGCATCCGACGAGCATGCCGCCCGCCGGACGGCCCTGCTGCCCGCCCGCCGGACGGCCCTGCTGCCCGCCCGCCGGACGGCCCTGCTGCCGCCGACGGTCAGGGCACGACGGCGAAGGCGCGTACGGGGAGGGTGCCCATCCCGGCGACCATCGGTGGCGCCGCGGTGAAGCGGAAGCCCTCCGGCGGAAGCTGGTCGAGGCCACGCAGGTGCTCGACGATCGGGATGCCGGCGGCCAGCAGTGCGCTGTGCGCCGGCCGCTGCCCGCCGGCGGCGGGGGAGGAGTCGTCGATGTTCAACGAGTCGATGCCGACCAGCGCCGCACCCTGCTCGACCAGCCACCGCGCCCCGTCCCCGGAGAGGTACGGGTGATCCGGGCCGCCGTACCGCTCGGTGCCGAAGTGCGCGTCCCAACCGGTGTGCAGCAGCACCGCCCGGCCGGTCACCTCGTACGGGGCGAGCAGCAGCCGGTCGATGGCACGTACCCCGTCCGGGACGCGTACGACGAGACCGGGCAGGTCGGCGAGTCGGTCGAGCCCGACGCCGGAGAGATCGGGTGTGCCGGCATAGCGGTGTGCGGGCGTGTCGACGTACGTACCCGTGTTGCCGATCATGGTGATCCGGGCGACGTGGAACTCGACGCCCTCGGCGTAGCGGGCCCGGGACGCCTCGCGTGACAGCCACTCGTCGATCACCGGGCCGGGCCACCCGGGCAGCGTCGTCATGCCGTCGTGGATGACGTGGCTCAGTTCGACCAGCCGCCGCCCGCCCCGCCCACTCCCGGCAGCGGCGGTGGTGCCGGTGCCGCGACCACCTCGATGCGCCTCGCGGAGCAGGGTCTTTCCGCTGATCCGTACCTCGGCGACCATGAGCAGCCCCAGGTGCCGTACGAAGAGCGCGGCGAGATCGTCGTCGCTGATGTCCGACCCCGGGATGTCGAGCCGGAAGTCCTCGGTACGCAGCCCGCCACCATTGGTGAAGGTCACCTCGGCGTCGAACCGTACCCGCCACTGTTCAGCCATCGAGGAAGCCGATCAGAGGTACGGGCACGGGGCAAGCGGTTATCGTGCGGCGGTCCCGGATCCGGCGGGGATAGGCTGGTCGGGCACGCTTCGACCCCCGCCCCTACCGGGCGCGGGGGCGCTCGCGCGTGCCTCCACGATCCGGTGCCTCCCCGTGCCACGCGAGGAAGTGACGTCCCATGATGCTCTCCGGTCTGCTCACCGCCGCCCTCGGCGACAAGGGGCTCGCCCGTGCCCGTGACCTGGCCCGGGCCGGCTTCGGCCAGGCCGACGACCTCGACGTGACGGCACCGCCGGCGCTGCGCCCGTTCGTCGTGGCCGCGATGGCCGCCACGGCCGACCGCGGCGGGGCGGACCGGCCGGTGCTGGCGGTCACCGCGACCAGCCGGGAGGCCGACGACCTGGCCGCCGCGCTGCACAGCCTGCTGCCGCCGGAGCAGGTGGCGGTGTTCCCGTCGTGGGAGACGCTGCCGCACGAGCGGCTGTCGCCGCGGTCGGACACCGTCGGCCGGCGGCTGGCGATCCTGCGCCGGCTCACCCACCCCGAACTGGGCGACCCGCTGAAGGTGGTCGTCGCCCCCGTACGGTCGGTGCTCCAGCCGCAGCTCAAGGGGCTCGGTGACCTGGAGCCGGTCGAGCTTGCCGTGAAGGGCGAGGCGTCGCTCGACGACATCGTCCGGCGGCTGACCGACCTGGCGTACGCCCGGGTCGACCTGGTCACCAAGCGCGGAGAGTTCGCCGTGCGGGGCGGCATCCTCGACGTCTTCCCGCCGGTCGACGAGCACCCGTCGCGGGTCGAGTTCTGGGGCGACGAGATCGAGGAGATCCGCACCTTCGCCGTCGCCGACCAGCGCACGATCGAGGCGGTCGACCGGCTGCACGCCCCGCCGTGCCGGGAACTGCTGCTCACCCCGAAGGTCCGGGCCCGGGCGGCCGAGCTGGCCGAGCAGCACCCGGAGCTGGCGGAGATCCTGGAGAAGCTGGCCGAGGGCATCCCGGTGGAGGGGATGGAGTCGCTGGCCCCGGCCCTGCTCGATGGCACCGGCGCGATGGAGCTGCTGCTGCACCGGATGCCGGCCGGCACCCACGTACTGCTCTGCGACCCGGAACGGATCCGGACCCGCGCCCACGACCTGGTCCGTACGTCGGCGGAGTTCCTGGAGGCGAGCTGGGCGGCGGCCGCGGTCGGCGGCCAGGCCCCGATCGACCTGGGCGCGGCCGCGTTCCGGACGCTGGCCGAGGTGCGCGCCACCGCCGCCACGCTGCGCCAGCCGTGGTGGTCGGTGGCGCCGTTCGGCCTGGTCGAGGGCGAGGCGGCGGCCGGCGAACCGCAGCCGTGGCTGGACGAGCCGGAGGAGGTGGCCGTCACCCCGGACACGAGTGACGCGGTCACCCTCGCCGCCCACCCGACCCAGCTCTACCACGGCGACACCGGCCGGGTCGTCGACGACCTGAAGCGCTGGGTCGGCGACGGCTGGGCGGTCGCGCTGGTCTTCGAGGGCCACGGTCCGGCACAGCGGTCGGTCGAGGTGCTGCGCGACGCCGGGCTCGGCGCGGTGCTCACCGAGACGATCGAGCAGCCGCCGGCCGCCGGCCACCTCGTCGTCGCCTGCGGCGCGCTCAACCACGGCTTCGTCGACGAGGCGGCCCGGCTCGCCGTACTCACCGGCAACGACGTCACCGGCGGCCGGGGCGCGTCGACCCGCGACATGCGCAAGATGCCGAGCCGGCGGCGCAACACCATCGACCCGCTGGAGCTGAAGGCCGGCGACCACGTGGTGCACGAGCAGCACGGCATCGGCCGCTACGTCGAACTGGTGCAGCGCACCGTCAACGGCGCCGAACGCGAATACCTGGTCATCGAGTACGCCGCCTCGAAGCGCGGTCAGCCGGGTGATCGGCTCTTCGTCCCCACCGACCAGCTCGACCAGCTCTCCCGCTACGTCGGCGGCGAACAGCCCACCCTGCACAAGATGGGTGGCTCGGACTGGCAGAAGGCCAAGGCCCGGGCCCGCAAGGCGGTCCGCGAGATCGCCGCCCAGCTCATCCAGCTCTACGCCGCCCGCAAGGCGTCCAAGGGCCACGCGTACGGGCCGGACACCCCGTGGCAGCGGGAGTTGGAGGACGCGTTCCCCTACACCGAGACGCCGGACCAGCTCGCCGCGATCGAAGAGGTCAAGCGGGACATGGAGCAGCAGGCGCCGATGGACCGGCTGATCTGCGGCGACGTCGGCTACGGCAAGACCGAGATCGCGGTACGGGCGGCGTTCAAGGCGGTGCAGGACGGCAAGCAGGTGGCGGTGCTGGTGCCGACGACGCTGCTCGCCCAGCAGCACTACAACACGTTCGCCGAGCGGATGAGCCAGTTCCCGGTCCAGATCCGGCAACTGTCCCGGTTCCAGACGCCGAAGGAGGCCGAGCAGACGCTGACCGCCGCCGCGGAGGGCAGCGCCGACATCGTCATCGGCACCCACCGGCTGCTCCAGTCGGCGACCCGGTTCAAGCAGCTCGGCATGGTCATCGTCGACGAGGAGCAGCGTTTCGGCGTCGAGCACAAGGAACACCTGAAGACGCTGCGTACGGCGGTCGACGTGCTGACCATGTCGGCCACCCCGATCCCGCGCACCCTGGAGATGGCGATCACCGGCATCCGGGAGATGTCGACGATCGCCACCCCGCCGGAGGAGCGGCACCCGGTGCTGACGTTCGTCGGGGCGTACGACGACAAGCAGGTCGCCGCGTCGATCCACCGCGAGCTGCTCCGCGACGGCCAGGTCTTCTACCTGCACAATCGGGTCGAGTCGATCGACCGGGCGGCCCGCCGGCTGCGTGAGCTGGTGCCGGAGGCCCGGGTCGCGGTGGCGCACGGCCAGATGGGCGAGGACGCCCTGGAGAAGGTCATGGTCGGCTTCTGGGAGAAGGAGTACGACGTACTGGTCTGCACCACGATCGTCGAGTCGGGCATCGACATCCCGAACGCGAACACGCTGATCGTGGAGCGGGCCGACCTGCTCGGCCTGGCCCAGCTGCACCAGATCCGGGGCCGGGTCGGCCGGGGCCGGGAGCGGGCGTACGCCTACTTCCTCTACCCGCCGGAGAAGCCGCTGACCGAGCACGCGCACGAGCGGCTGGCCACCATCGCCCAGCACACCGAACTCGGCGCCGGCATGTACGTGGCGATGAAGGACCTGGAGATCCGGGGCGCCGGCAACCTGCTCGGCGGCGAGCAGTCCGGGCACATCGAGGGGGTCGGCTTCGACCTCTACGTCCGGATGGTCGGCGAGGCGGTGCAGCAGTTCAAGGGCGAGCGGCCGGAGGAGGAGGTCGACGTCAAGATCGATCTGCCGGTCGACGCGCACCTGCCGCACGACTACGTCGGCGTGGAGCGGCTGCGTCTGGAGATGTACCGCAAGCTCGCCGAGGCCCGCGACGACGCCCGGCTGCGCGAGGTGGTCGCCGAGATGACCGACCGCTACGGCACCCCGCCGGAGCCGGTGCAGAACCTGGTCGCGGTGGCCCGGTTCCGGCTGCTGGCCCGCGCGTACGGCCTGACCGACGTCTCGTTGCAGGGCCGGCACCTGCGGTTCGGCCCGCTGCCACTGCCGGACTCCAAGCAGATGCGGCTCAAGCGCTACCACCCGGACTCGGTCTACAAGTCGGCGACCGACCAGGTCAGCGTGCCCCGGCCGACCACCCGCCGGATCGGCGGCGAGCCACTGCGCGACCAGGCGCTACTGGACTGGTGCGCCCAGTTGCTCAAGGATGTCCTCGGCGACCCGGCCGGGGCCCGCCCCGAGAACGCGTGAGAGAGTGTCGACCATGCAGCGTGCCCGTCGTCTGGTGTCGATAGCAGTCATTGCCGCCCTTGGACTCGGCGGGATGACCGCCTGCCGGTCGCAGCCGGGCGTCGCCGCGTACGTCGGCGACGGCCACATCACCGAGAAGCGGGTCGACGCGCTCTATAACGACGCGCTCGACCAGTTGACCGCCGTGATCGAGCAGCAGCGGGCCGCCCAGCCGGAGCAGACCGAGGGGCCGACCCCGACCGAGGTCACCCTGCCGATCACCCGGCAGGACATCGTGGTGACCCTGCTCGGCATCGACGTGCTCGGCGGGCTCGCCCGGGAGAAGGGCCTGACCGCGACCCCGATCGCGGTCGAGCAGGTCGTGCAGCAGCTCCGGCTGCCGCCGACCGCGGAGTTCACCCAGCGGTTCGCCGAATACGAGGGCTACGTGCAGGCGCTGGTCGGCGCCTCGCAGCCGGTCGAGCCGAGCGAGGCCGACCTGCGCGACGTCTACGACCGGCTGGCGAAGGGTGGCGGCTTCCGCGACCCGGCGCCGACCTTCGAGGAGTTCGTCGCCACCCTCGGCACGCAGGACCGCCAGACGCTGTCGCAGAGCATCGGCCTGCGCGACGAGGTCTTCGCGCAGGTGCGGAAGGTCGACGCGACGGTCAACCCCCGGTATGCCCCGGCCCAGCTCGCGCTGGTCACCTTCCAGGGCCCCGACGGGCAGCCGCAGCCGCTGGTGATCCTGCCGTTCGAGGCGAAGACCGCCGAGCCCGCGGTCATCAACCGCTGACCGCATGGCGCGGATCGTACTGCTGGTCACCTCGCCCCGCCTGCCGGCCGGTCTGCTGACGGCGGCGGCGTGGGACGTCGTACGCGCCAATCCGGTCTTCGCCGGGGCGGACGGCGAGATGGTCACGGCGGTGCGCGCGGCGGGCGCCGAGGTCACCGTCACCGAGGACCCGGCGGCCGACCTGCTGGCGGTCGCCGGTGCCGGCCGTACGGTGGTCTGGCTCGCCGGCCCGGCCGGTGACCAGGCGCTGGCCCGCGAGCTGGGGCTGCGCCTGGTCCGCGAACCCGGCCTGGCCGAGCTGGAGCTGATGTACGGCTCGTGGGACCCGCCCGGGGCCCGGCTGCTGGACGCGGTGGCCGTGATGGACCGGCTGGCGTCACCAGGCGGCGACCCGTGGAAGCGGGCGCAGACGCATGCCAGCCTGGCCCAGTTCCTGCTCGAGGAGTGCTACGAGGCGTACGACGCGATCGAGGCCGGTGACCTGGACGCGTTGCGCGAGGAGCTGGGCGACGTCCTGCTCCAGGTGGTGCTGCACGCCCGGCTCGCGCAGGAGCGGCCCGAGGGCGAGAGGTGGAACGTCGACGACGTGGCCGGCGGCCTGGTGGAGAAGATGATCCGCCGCAATCCGCACGTCTTCGCCGGCCGCACGGTCGAGGACATCGACGAGATCGTCGACAACTGGGAGCAGATCAAGCGGGCGGAGAAGGCCCGTGGTTCGGCCATGGACGGGATCGCGCTCGCCCAGCCGGCGCTGGCCCTGGCCGCGAAGATCCTGCAACGGGCGGAACGGGCCGGCGTCGCGGTGCCGCTGCCGACCGGTGGCCCGGTCCCCGAGCCCGCCGCCGAGGCGGCGGCGCCGGACGCGTCGGTCGCCGAGCACGGCCTGGGAGTGGAACTGCTGGCGATCGTGGCGCGGGCGCGGGCCGAGGGGCTGGACGCGGAGGCGGCCCTGCGCCGGACGGCGCTCGCCTACGCCGAGGCGGTACGCGCCGCCGAGGGTTCCGTCTGATCGGGCCGGGGCCGCGACACGCCGGCGACCCGTCCGAACAGCTCCCTGATCACGGGGATCGTGGAGGGCGGCGGGGCACGCGGCGGTTGTCGTAGGTTGGCGGGATGCCGCAGTTCGCTCCGCTCGCCGACCGGATCGTCGAAGCGCTCCTCGACAGTGACCCCGCCCTCGCCTCGTCCGCCGGTGACCATCGGGCCGACGACCGGCTGCCCGACCTGTCCACCGACGGTGTCGCCGCCCGGCTCGCCATGCTGCGCGAGGCCGGCAACGCGCTCGCCGAGGTCGACGTCGACCCCCTCGACCGGCAGGAACAGGTCGACCACGCCATCCTGACCGCCCTCGTCGAGCGCCAGACGTTCGAACTGACCGAGGTACGCACCCACGAGTGGGACCCGCTGAAGCACAACCCCGGGCCGCTGCTCTACGCGCTGCTGGCCCGCCCGTTCGCCCCGGTCGACGTACGGCTGGCGAGCCTCGCCGGCCGGCTCGCCGCCGTACCCGACGCCCTCGCGACGGCCCGGGCGACCCTGCGGGACGTGCCGCGTATCCACGCCGAGACCGCCGCCGGCCAGTTCGCCGGCACGGCGGCGCTGGTCCGCGACGAGCTGCCGGCGCTGCTCGACCAGGCGCCCGGCCTGCGCGCCCGGCTGGAACCGGTCGCCCGCGACGCGGTCACCGCGCTGGAGGACTTCTCCGCCTGGCTCCGGGTCGACCGCGGTCCGGGCCGCGATCCGCGGCTCGGCCGGCGGCTGTGGGAGGCCCGGCCCTGGCACACCCTCGACACCGAGCTGCCCGCCGCCGAGGTGCTGCGCCGGGCGCGGGCCCACCTGGCGGAGGCGGGGGAGGAGTTGCGCGCGGCAGCGGCCGAGCTGGTCGGTGGGCCGGCCACCGACGAGACCGTACGGCGGGCCCTGGACCGGCTCGGCGCCGAGCACCCCGACGACGCGTCGATCGTGGCCGCGGCGGCCCGGTCGCTGGCCGCGACGACGGAGTTCGTTGCCGGTCACGACGTGGTGTCGCCGGTGACCGATCCGTGCGTCATCCAGTTGATGCCGGAGTTCGCCCGGGGCGTCGCGGTCGCGTACTGCGACCCGCCCGGCCCGCTGGAGACCGCCGACGTGCCGACCCTCTACTGCATCGCGCCCCCACCGTCGGACTGGCCGGCGGAGCGGGTCGAGTCGTTCTACCGCGAATACAACAACCACATGATCGAGAACCTGACCGTCCACGAGGCGATGCCCGGCCACTTCCTGCAACTGGCCCACGCCCGGCGGTTCCGTGGCACGACCCGGGTCCGGGCGCTCGGCTGGTCGGGTCCGTTCGTGGAGGGCTGGGCGGTCTACGCCGAGCAGGTGATGACCGAACTCGGGTACGGCGGCCTGCCGGTGCGGCTCCAGCAGCTCAAGATGCGGCTGCGTATGTCGATCAACGCGATCCTCGACCAGCTCGTGCACTGCGAGGACCTGTCCGAGGCCGACGGGATGGCGCTGATGACCGGGCCGGGATTCCAGGAGGAGGGCGAGGCGGCCGGCAAGTGGCGGCGGTCCCTGCTCACCTCGACCCAGCTCTCGACGTACTTCGTCGGCTACACCGAGGTCGCCGAGATCGGCGCGCGGCGGCCGGCCGGCCGGACCCGGCGCGAGTGGCACGACGCGATGCTCGCGCACGGCTCGCCCCCACCTCGCCACCTCCGCACCCTGCTGGACGTCTGACCCACCCAAGATCCGCGTGATCAGGGATCGAATCGAGCGTGTCGCCGGCGTGCCGGGGTACGAACTCCCTGATCACGCGGATCTTGGCCGCCTGATGGCGTCGTCGATCAGCCAGCGGGAGATCGAGTACGCCGGCGGGATCTCCGTCGGCAGCCGGTCGAGCGGGAACCAGCGGGCGTCGGCGAGTTCGGTGCCGTCGACGACCGGTTCGGCGTCGGCGGCGCAGACCGCGTGGAAGCCGGCGAGCACCACCCCGGGACCGGACATCGCCCACGGTTGGCTGCCGAAGTAGGTGACCCGGTCGACGGTGAGTCCGACCTCCTCGCCGACCTCCCGGTGCACCGCCTCTTCGAGCGACTCGCCGGCCTCGACGAACCCGGCGACCAGCGCCCAGATGTCGGTCGGCCCGTACGTGTGCCGGACCAGCAACAGTTCGTCGGCACCGCCGGCCGGGCCGGGCCTTCGGATCGCGGCCAGGATGGCGGGGGAGAGTTGCATCGGCACGTAGAGCGAGCAGGACGGGCAGCGGCGTGCGTGCTCGCCGGGCACGTCGGCCAGTTCGGTCGCGCAGGCGCCGCAGAACCGGTGGGTGCGCCGCCAGGTCATCACCTGCAGCGCCCGGCTGGCGAGTGCGGCGTAGGGCTCGCCCAGTTCGGCGGCGAGCGCCGGCCAGCCCAGCCAGTGACCGAGGCCGTCCCCGGCGGGCTCGGGGCGGGCGCCGTCCCGGCCGGTGCCGGTGGTCGGGGGGTGGGCGGCCGGGGCGGTTTCGGACCCGGCCGGCACGCCGGCCCAGACCCGGGCGCCGTCGAGGGTGCCGAGCGGGATCCACTCGGTGCCGGCGGGCAGGTCGCGTACGGCGGGAAACCCGCCCGCCGCGCCGACCAGCAGCTTCCGGCCGTCGACCAGCAGGCAGAGATCGTCCGGCAGGGCGGGACCGGTGCCCAGGGCGTCGGGGACGAACCGCCCACGCACCACGGACCCGACCGGCGGGCGTGGCGGCGGCACGGTCATGGGTGGCCGGCGCGCCGGTCGACGACAGTGGCCTCGGCGGGCACCTCGAAGGCGTCCGGGTCGACCGCGTCGCGCAGCCGGCTCATCGCGAGTTCGACCGGCTTGCCCTCGACCACCCCGCGGAAACTGCCGAGGACGCCCTCGGTGGTGACGCAGGCGGTGAAGTCCGACGCGGCCACCTCGCCGACCTTGACGCAGGTGGCGTGCCGGCCGGCGACCGTGGTGTCGGTCTGCTCGATGACCGCGTCCGGGTCGAGCGCGGCCGTGGTCAGCATGTTGATCACCATGGTCGGGGTGACCAGCCCCTGGTTGCCCGCGTTCTGGAAGACCGTGATGGCGGGCTTGGCGCTCGGCGACGGCGGCGGCGTGATGGTGCAGGTGGTGCGGTCCTCGGTGACGCAGATGACGGTCGCCTCGTCGGTGACGGTGAGCTTGCCGCCGGGATAGGTGTAGGCGGCCCGGACCGGCTTCTGTGCCTGGACGATGCTCGCCGTCTGGCCGCCGGCGATCTGGTAGTCGGCCGAGTACGTCAGCTCGGTGGACCGGTCGAGCCGGGCGGCGAGGTCGTTCACCAGCTCGGCGCGGTCGATCACCTGCCCGGCGTCGCCCAGCGTCTGGCACCCGGAGAGCAGCATCACGGCGACTAGCGATCCCACGAGGACGCGGGGCAGGGACGGGTGGGCGGGCATGGCCCCCAGCCTTGCCGATGGGGTGAAGTCCGCGCAAACCGGTTCCCGCAATATGTGACCCTGGTGGCTAAATGTCGGAAAGCTGACTCATGCGGGTTGCGTACCCGCGGCCCCGGAGGCGACGCCCGGCCGCCAACCGACGCCCGATACGCTGCCTGTGAACGCCCAGCCACGCTGTCCCGGGCCGCAGAGCCGACCGCAACGGCCGGACGCTGCCAGGCCGTGCCGCCGTGGCGGGAAAGTAGGCTCAGCCGCACCGTCGCGGCCCGACCGGTAAGCCCCGGCCGTGCCGAAGCGGCCCAGGGGACTCGTAGGAACCCGACAACGAGGAGCGACCACAGTGGCCACCATCGAGGGGATCGTCGCCCGGGAGATTCTCGACTCGCGCGGCAACCCGACCGTCGAAGTCGAGATCGGGCTGGACGACGGCACGATCGCCCGCGCCGCCGTGCCGTCCGGCGCGTCCACCGGCGCGTTCGAGGCGGTAGAGCTGCGCGACGGCGTGAAGGACCGCTACAACGGCAAGGGCGTCGAGAACGCGGTCGCCAACATCGAGGACCGCATCGTCGAGCAGCTCCTCGGCTACGAGGCCAGCGAGCAGCGGCTGATCGACCAGAAGCTGCTCGACATCGACGGCACCGCCGACAAGTCGGAGCTGGGCGCGAACGCGATCCTGGGCGTGTCGCTGGCCGTGGCGAAGGCGGCGGCCAGCAGCGCCGAGCTGAGCCTCTTCCGCTACCTGGGCGGCCCCAACGCCCACCTGCTGCCGGTGCCGATGATGAACATCCTCAACGGTGGGGCACACGCCGACTCCAACGTCGACGTGCAGGAGTTCATGATCGCCCCGATCGGCGCGCCGACCTTCCGCGACGCGCTGCGGTCCGGCGCCGAGGTCTACCACGCCCTCAAGGCCGTCCTGAAGAAGAAGGGCCTGTCCACCGGGCTCGGCGACGAGGGTGGCTTCGCGCCTGACCTGCCGTCCAACGCCGCCGCCCTCGACCTGATCGCCGAGGCGGTGCAGGCCGCCGGCTACCAGCTCGGCACCGACATCGTGCTGGCGCTCGACGTCGCCGCGACCGAGTTCTACAAGGACGGGTCGTACGTCTTCGAGAGCGCCCAGAAGAGCGCCGACGAGATGGTCAACTACTACGCGAAGCTGGCCGAGGCGTACCCGATCGTGTCGATCGAGGACCCGCTGGCCGAGGACGACTGGGCCGGCTGGTCGGCGATGACCGCCTCGCTCGGCAGCAAGCTGCAGATCGTCGGCGACGACCTCTTCGTCACCAACCCGCAGCGCATCGCCCGGGGCATCGCGGAGAGCGCCGCCAACGCGGTGCTGGTCAAGGTCAACCAGATCGGTTCGCTGACCGAGACCTTCGACGCGGTCGAGCTGGCCCACCGCAACGGTTTCCGGACCATGATGAGCCACCGCTCCGGCGAGACCGAGGACACCACGATCGCCGACCTGGCGGTGGCCACCGGCAGCGGCCAGATCAAGACCGGCGCACCGGCCCGTTCCGAGCGGGTCGCGAAGTACAACCAGCTCCTGCGGATCGAGGAGGAGTTGGCGGACGCGGCGCGCTACGCCGGAGCCGGCGCGTTCCCGCGATACCGTTCTGCGTAGCATCCCGTCGATCCCCGTGGTCGTGGCGGGTGCCGGCGGGTAGCCGGCCACGACCACGGGGTCACGGAGCACCTCGGGGAGGGGGCGCGACGATGGCGCAGCGCCGCACACCAAGCGGTCAGGGCCCGGCCCGCCGGCCGGGCCAACCGGGCCGGGGCACGACCCGCCGCACCGGCCGGCCGGCCGCCCGTGACTTCGGCGTACGCGTCGACGCGCGGGGCGGATCCGGCCGTACGCCGGGAACCGGCCGGACCACCGACGGGCCGCGCTCGGCCAGCCGGCCGGCCGCCGCCCGGCGGGCCGCCGCCGGCGGTGCCGCCAAGCGCACCACCGCACCACAGCCGCGCCGGATCACCGGCCGGGCGACGGTCCTGATCGCGGTCCTCGTCGCGCTCGCCCTGGCCTACACCTATCCGGTACGCCTCTACCTCAGCCAGCAGTCCGACATCGCCCGGATCGAGGCGGCGCAGGCGGCCCAGCGCGAGCACATCGACGAACTCGCCGAGCGGGCCGAGCTGTGGCAGGACCCGGAATACGTCAAGACCGAGGCCAGGAAGCGGTTCTACATGGTCATGCCGGGTGAGGTGCCGATGGTCGTCCTGACCGATCCCGAGGGGGCGGCCCGGGACGCCGGCGTCGAGCCGGCCGGCCCGCCCGAAGACCCCGCACCCTGGTACGACACGCTGTGGGCGAGCATCCAGGCGGCGAACGACGAAGGCCAGCACCCGTGAGCGCGAGGAGTGCAGCGCAGCGGAGCCCCGCAGTCGTGAAACGAAGGGCTGGTGCTGTGAGCGCGAGGAGTGCAGCGCAGCGGAGCCCCGCAGTCGCGAACAAGAGGAAGACGGCATGACGGTTGAGCCACCCGCGGAAGCGGCCGCCGCGGCCGTACCGCCGCCGGTGCGGGAACCGGCGACCGAGGCCGACCTGGCCGCTGTCGGCGCGCAGCTCGGTCGGCCCCCGCGGGGTACCCGCGCGGTGGCCCACCGGTGTCCGTGCGGGCTGCCGGACGTGGTCGAGACGACGCCCCGGCTGGCCGACGGCACCCCGTTCCCGACGCTGTTCTACCTGACCTGTCCGCGGGCGACGGCCGCGTGCAGCCGGCTGGAGTCGGCCGGCGTGATGAAGGAGATGGCGGAGCGGCTGGCCGATGACCCGGAGCTGGCGGCCCGCTACCTGGCCGCCCACCACGACTACCTGACCCGGCGGGAGGCGATCGGCGAGGTGCCGGAGATCGCCGGGGTGTCCGCCGGCGGTATGCCGGGCCGGGTCAAGTGCCTGCACGTGCATCTCGGCCACGCGCTGGCCGCCGGCCCTGGCGTCAACCCGTTCGGCGACGAGACGCTCGAACTGGTCGAACCGTGGTGGACCGGCGGCCCGTGCGTCGACGTGCCTACGACTGGATCACACTGACGTCGACGATCTCCGCGCCGGCCGGCGGGGCGAACGCGGATCCGTCGACCCGGTCGGAGTAGCCGCTGAGTTCGAGCGAGGCATTCTCGCCCGTGTCGGTGGTGCCGTTGAACGCCGCGAGTACGCCCGACTCGGTCACGCAGACCGAGAAGTCCTGCGCCACCGTGTCGGCCGCGGCGTTGGGGTCCTTGATCCCGGTCACGTCGGCGCACAGCGACTTCTGGCCGGCGATGGTCCGCTCGGAGGTCTCGACGTCGGCGTCGGGAACCAGCGCCGCGAGGGCGACCATGCCGAGCGCGATCTCCGGGGTGATGAAGCCGGGTCCGGCCACTCCCGCGAGCAGGGTCGGATCGCCGGTGGCGGCGGCGTGGTTGGGGGCCTTCTGGCAGGTGACCCGGCCGGCGGTCGGGCCGCAGAAGATCATGTGTTCCGGTGTGAAGATCATGCGGCCGTCGCCCTTGACGGTCGCGGTGTTCGGCGGCTGCTGCACGTAGCTGACCGTGTCGCTGTCGCTGCCCTCGATCCGGTATTCGGCGGTGTAGGTGAGGCCGGCTGCCTTGCCGAGCCGGTCGGAGAATTCCGACAGGACGCCGGCGGTGTCCACCACGTTCCGGACGGTGTCGATGACGCCGCAGCCGAGCGAGCCGACGGTGAGGACGACGGCGGCCGGGATGGCGACGAAGCGCGCGGCGAAGGGTGCGCGGGGCGTTGTCATGTTCTCACTGTCGGCTTCGATCGGCCGCCGTCGACATTCGCGGTGCGGGCCCGACACGAATCCGGGATTCCGGACCGCCCCGGCGGGTCGGCCCGGATCCGGCGGTCCTAGTTTGGTGGGCATGGATTTCGTCGTGCGCCGGGCGCGTACCTCGGACGTGCGGGTCATCCGCCGGTTGATCGACACCTACAGCGGTGGCCGGCGGATGCTCAGCAAGGCCACGGTCACCCTTTTCGAGGACATCCAGGAGTTCTGGGTGGCGGTCCGGACCGAGGACGGGGCGGTCGTCGGCTGTGGCGCGCTGCACGTCATGTGGGAGGACCTGGCCGAGATCCGTACCGTCGCGGTCGATCCGGACTGCCGGGGCATGCGGATCGGTCACCGGATCGTCGACGCCCTGCTGGCCACCGCCCGCGAACTCGGGGTGGCCCGGGTCTTCGTGCTGACCTTCGAGACGCGCTTCTTCGGCTCGTTCGGGTTCGTCGAGATCGACGGGGCGCCGGTGCCACACCAGGTGTACGAGCAGTTGCTGCGCTCGTACGACGAGGGGGTCGCCGAGTTCCTCGGCCTGGAGCGGGTCAAGCCGAACACGCTGGGCAACGTACGGATGCTCCTGCACCTGTGACGGCGGGCCGGCGCGCCGGGGGCGACGTGACCTCGTAGGGTTGCGGCGTGACGAGAGTGGCGGCGATCGACTGCGGCACGAACTCGATCCGGCTCCTGGTGGCCGACCTGCCCGGGCCGGACGCCCCGCCGGGCGCGCCGCTGGTCGACCTGATCCGGCAGATGGAGATCGTGCGGCTCGGGCAGGGCGTCGACCGCACCGGCCGGCTGGCCCCGGAGGCGATCGAGCGCACCCGGGCGGCGCTGGTCGGCTACGCGGAGCGGATCGAGTCGCTCGGCGTCGACCGGGTACGCATGTGCGCCACGTCGGCGTCCCGCGACGCGTCGAACGCCGACGACTTCCGGGCCATGGTGCTCGACACGCTCGGGGTGGCGCCGGAGGTGGTGACCGGTGTCGAGGAGGCACGGCTGTCGTTCACCGGGGCCGTACGCGGCCTGCCCGCCGATGCCCGGCCGCCGTACCTGGTCGTCGACATCGGCGGCGGTTCGACGGAGTTCGTGGTCGGCGGTGCCGAGGTCGAGAGCGCGGTCTCGGTCGACATCGGTTGTGTCCGGATGACCGAGCGGCACCTGCACGGCGATCCGCCGAGCGCGGCCCAGGTCGCGGCGGCCGAGGCCGACATCGCCGAGGCGGTCGACCGGGCGCTGGCCGTCGTGCCGGGTAGGGAGGCCGCGACGCTGGTCGGCCTGGCCGGTTCGGTCACGACCGTGGTCGGCATCGCGCAGGAACTGCCCGAGTACGACCCGGCCCGCATCCACCACGCCCGGGTGTCGTACGAGGCGGTGGCGAAGGTGACGGCCGACCTGTTGACCCGGTCGGCGGCCCAGCGGATGGAGATCCCGGTGATGCATCCGGGCCGGGCCGACGTGATCGGTGCGGGGGCGCTGGTGCTGCGGGTGATCATGGAGCGGGCCGGGATGACCTCGGTGGTGGCCAGCGAACACGACATCCTCGACGGTATTGCCTGGAGCCTCGCCTAGTTGGGCGGGCGCCGGATCGGCTCAGCCGGAGCGGCGCATCTCGGCGCGGAACTGTTCGCGCGGCTCGGCCTCGTCCCGCGACCACCACCAGCCGTAGCTGACCGCGCCCGGCTGCGGAACGGTGAGCGTGATCCGGGCGACCATCGGCCCCTCGTACGCCGTGAACTGGTTGGGTGCGGTCTGCGCGAAGCGGACCACGCCGGGCAGTTTCAGGCAGGCGACGTGGAGTTCGGGCCGGCCGCCCTCGCCGACAACGAGCACGGTGTGTTCGACGTGCTGGAGGCCGTCGCGGTCGCTGGTCGCCTCGTAGTCGAGGATCAGGGCCCGCCCGTGCACCGCCGAGGTGACCGCCATCCGGGCCACGAACGGGCCGCTTTCGGGGCCGTCGCCCCGGCCCCGGTAGACGCCGGGCGCGGCGGCGAGGCGGCTGAGGAGTTCGTTGGCAGGCACGGCGTCAGATTAGCGGCAACACGCCAGCGGGTAGCGCGCGGTTGACGCTACTGTGTAATGCGAAGTAGCGTTCAGCCCGTGGACACCACCCAGTTGCTCAAGGGCGTGCTGGATCTGGCCGTACTCGCCGTGCTCAGGGATGAGGACGGCTACGGTTACGACATCCTGCGCCGGCTGCGTGCCGCCGGGCTCGACGAGGTGGGCGACGCCTCGGTCTACGGCACCCTGCGCCGCCTCTTCCAGTCCGGTTTCCTGACCACCTACGTCGTACCGAGCGAAGAGGGGCCGCACCGCAAGTACTACTCGCTCAACGCCGCCGGCCGCGACCAACTCAACCGCAGCACCAAGGTCTGGCGCGAATTCGCCTCCACAATGGACACCTTGCTGGACGATCGGGGGATGGCGGCATGACCGAGCCGCGCGAGGGAATCAGTTGGCTCAGGTTGCAGTCGTGCGGCTGCCGAGCGGAGCGAGGTGCCGCATGAGTGAGCGGAGCGAGCGAGTCAGTTGGCTCAGGTTGCAGTCGTGCGGCTGCCGAGCGGAGCGAGGTGCCGCATGACCGTCATTAGTGGACCGGAGATCACTCGCTACGTGGAGCAGGTGCGGGCGGCGCTCGCCGACCTGCCACCGGCGGTTCGCGACGAGCTGCTCGAAGACCTGCCGGAGCATCTCGCGGAGATCGCCGCCGAGGGGGAGGGACCGCTGGCCGACCGGCTCGGCTCGCCGGCCGCGTATGCCGCCGAACTGCGGGCCGCCGCGAACGTCCCGGTCAAGGGGCCGGCACCCAACCTCGACGACCGGATCGCCGGGGTCGTACGCCGGACCCGGGGGCAGATCAAGGCGGCCGACACCCGGCTCGGCCCGTTGATCGGCTATTCGCAGGTCTCCGACTTCCTGCGGCTGCTGCGGCCGGCCTGGTGGGTGCTGCGGGGCTATCTCGCCGCGATGCTGGTCGCGTTCTTCGTCAACGGCGGCAGCCTGTCGCTGGTTCCGATCGTGGACAGCACGATCTTCGGCACCCTGTTCCTGATCGTCGCCTTCGTGGTCGGCTCGATCTGGCTCGGCCGGCGTGGCTCCGACCGCCTGGGCCGGTGGCAGCGGCGCGGGCTGCACGCCGCCGGGATCGTGGTGGCTGTCTTCGGCTTCGTGGCGTTCGTCGACTCAGACCCGCCGCCGACCTACTACCAGCCCACGTACAGCGACCCCTATTCCGAGGTCCGCGACGTGTACGTCTACGACGAGCAGGGCCGGCTGATCCAGAATGCCCGGCTGCTCGACCAGGACGGCCGGCCGATCCGGCTCGGCCATGCGTGGTGCGAGGAGGCCATGCGGGCGGAAATCGAGGGAAGTCCAAAGCGGACCTACCCGTACTGCCCGGAGGGCGCCCCCATCAAGCCGTTCAGCACGGTGCCGGAAGCACCTTCGGTGCCGCCGACGCCGACGCCGGTGCCGTCGGAAGCCGCGCCGACCGACCCGGCGCCGACCGGGCCGGACCCGTCGCCGACCGCGACGGCCGATCCGTCCCCGGCTACGCCTGATGTGCCGGAGCCCACAGCGACCGGCTGAAGGGTCCCGGATCGGCCCTAAACGATCAACTGTTCGGTCGGGTCAGGCCGACCGGCCGTATCGATCATGTCGATTCCGTGGAATCGGGTCGATGATTGTCGGTGGTCCCCGTTACGGTGTCGCCTGCCAGATCAACCCCCATGGAAGGAAACCCTCCGTGTCTGAGCAGGTTGCACCGCCGCCCCCGCCGCCGGCCGGTGCCCCCAACCCCTCGATGACGCCTCCTCCGCCGCCGGCCCCGCCGTCGCGCGGCAAGGCGTTCCTCGGCGGCATCGCCAAGCAGATCATCGGCGTGGTCGTGGTTCTCGTCGTGATCGCCGTCGGCGGCTTCATCTGGAACAACCTGACCGGTGCCCCGTCGACGGCCAACGTCGGTGATTGCATGGTCGGCCAGAGCGCGGACGACCTCAAGACGATCGACTGCGGCGACGCCACGGCCGAGTGGAAGGTCGTCGGCAAGATTTCGGACAAGACCGAGATCGAGGCCAAGGATGTCGAAACCGTCTGCGCCGCCCACCCGACCACCCAGGTCAACTACTGGGAGGGCAAGCCGGGCGCCAAGGGCGACGTGCTCTGCCTGGAGCCGGTCGCCGGGTAAGAACCGCCAACCGGTTCGATGAAGCCGGCGGCGACGGGGCACACCTCGGGTTAAGAGGAGGTGTACGCCACGTCGCCGCCGGCTTCCGCGTTCCTGTCCGGCATGACAGGCTGACGGCCACGCAAGACCACTGTGCGACCAGCCAACGATGACTGACCGACAGGAGGACGGCCGATGGGCGAAATGGTGAGTTACCGCAGCAACGGCGGGACCAGTGAGGGCTACCTCGCCCTGCCGACAGGCGAGCGGTCCTCTGCCGCCCCGGCCGTCATCGTCATCCAGGAGTGGTGGGGCCTGGTGCCGCACATCACCTCGATCGCCGACCGGTTCGCCGAGGCCGGATTCGTGGCCCTGGCCCCCGACCTCTACCACGGCAAGTCGACCAGCGAGCCCGACGAGGCCGGCAAGCTCATCATGGGGCTGGCGATGGACCAGGCCGCCAAGGACATCGGCGGTGCCGCCGACTACCTGGCGCAGCGACCGGAGGTCAACGGACGGGTCGGCACCGTCGGCTTCTGCGCCGGCGGCAGCCTCGCGCTGTGGTCGGCGACCCTGTCCGACCGGATCGTGGCGACCGTCGGGTTCTATCCAGTCCTGCCGTGGGAGCGGATGCGTCCGGAGTGGACGGACTACGCCGGCAAGGCGGCGGTCATCCACTGCTCCGAGGAGGACGGCACGTCGGCGGCCGAGGGCGTGGTCACGGCGTCACGCGCCATCGAGGCCGCCGGTGGCGAATGCGCGGTCTACGACTACCCCGGCACCCGGCACGCGTTCTTCAACGACGACCGGCCGGAGGTCTTCGACCGGGCGGCCTCGGCCAGCGCCTGGGCCCGTACCTTGGAGCTTTTCCGCACCAGACTCACCGCCTGATCGGACCCGGCCCCGGTCTGGCAGCATGGGGCGGGTCGAGCAGGGGAGGGTACGTGGTGAGTCGTACCGCTGCGGACGTCGTCGCCGGCGCCCGGCGTGCCGGCGACCTCGCCGCACTCGACGCCGCGGTGGCCGACTGCTTCGCCTGCCCCCGGCTGGTCGAGTGGCGCGAAGAGGTCGCGACGACCAGGCGGGCGGCGTTTCGCGACCAGGTCTACTGGGGCCGCCCGGTGCCGGGCTTCGGGGCCGGCGACGCCAGGATCGGCATCCTCGGTCTCGCGCCGGCCGCGCACGGCGGCAACCGCACCGGTCGGATCTTCACCGGTGACCGCTCCGGCGACGTGCTCTTCGCCGCGCTGCACCGCGCCGGGCTGGCGAACCAGCCGACCAGCCTGGCCCGCGACGACGGCCTCACCGTGCGCGGCACCCGGATCTTCGCGGCGGTGCGGTGCGCGCCGCCGGACAACAAGCCCACCCCGGCCGAACGCGACACCTGCGCGCCGTGGCTGCACCGGGAGATCGAACTGATCAGGTCGACGCTGCGGGTCGTGGTCGCCCTCGGTGCGTTCGCCTGGGCCGCGTGGTGGCCGGCCATGACCCGGGTGTACGGCGTACGCCCGCCCAGTCCACGCCCGGCGTTCGGGCACGGCGCGCACTGGTCGCCGCCGGCGCCGGTCCCGCACCTGCTGGGCTGCTATCACGTCAGCCAGCAGAACACCTTCACCGGACGGCTCACCCCGGCGATGCTCGACGAGGTGTTCGGCCGGGCGAAGACCCTCGCCGGGCTGGATTGAGGGCCACCATGGATGCCAACTCGTTGCGCCGGCTCTGGCCGCTTGCAGTCGTCGCGCTGCTGCTCGCGGTGACGGCGGTCGCCGCCGGCCATTCGTCGCTCGAGTTCAGCCGCGTCGAGCCGACGGTCGACAACGACGTCGTACCGGGGCTGCCCGACTACTCCCAGGAGCGGGAGCTTCCGTCCTTCCCGCCGGAGCCCAGCGCGGTCGCCGCGGCCGAACCCACCGAACTGCCGGACTGGCTGGCCCCGCTGGCCGCCACCCTGTGTGTGCTCGCCGTCGTGGTCGCGGTCGGCCTGCTGGTGTGGGCGATGCTGCGGGACAGGCTGGGGCGCCGGACCCGTCGCGTCCGGCCGGACGCGCCACGACGGGCCGCCGGCCGTACGGCCGAAGAGGTGGTCGCCGCCGTCGACGCCGGCCTGGTCGACCTGTCCGACGCCGACTCCGACCCGCGGCGCGCGGTGATCGCGTGCTGGTTGCGGCTGGAGCAGGCCGCCGCCGCGGCGGGTGTGCGGCGTGAGGTCGGCGACACCCCGACCGATCTGGTGACCCGGTTGCTCAGCGGCAACCGCGGGGTCAGTGCCGACGTGCTCGGCCCGTTCGCCACCGTCTACCGGGAGGCGCGCTACGCCACCCGTACCGTCGACGAGCGGATGCGTACCCAGGCCCGGGCAGCCCTGCAACGGCTCCGCGGCGAACTCACCACGGAGGTAAAGCCGTGACCGAGCGGAGCGAGGGGGCGGGGTGAGCGAGCGGAGTGAGCGAACTGGTCGGCTCAGTTCCAGTCGCGCCGTCACCGAGCGCAGCGAGGGGACGGCGTGACCGGGGCGAGTATCGACGACCTGCTCCAGCACGAGGAGGAGCCACCGCCCCGGCTGCGGCGGGACCGGTCGGGGCTGCGGCTGTGGCTGCGTACGGCGGCCATCGCCGCCGCCTGCACCGCCGTGACGCTCTTCGGGCTGCGGCTGTTCGGGTTCGCGGTGCCGATGGTCGCCGTCTTCGCCGGCTTCCTGGCGCTGCTCGTGCTGCGCCAGGTCACCGCGCGGCTCGCCCCGCCGGCCCCGGTACGGCCGCTGCTACGGGAGGACGACGGCGCCTACAACTGGTCCGCGCAGGACGCCCTGCAGACCGCGGTCGGCCGGTGGGAGACCGTGCTGGCGCGGGCGCAGAACGACCCGGAGCGGTTCAACCAGGTGGTGCTGCCGGCGCTCGGTGAACTTGTCGACGAACGGCTGCGGCAGCGGCACGGTTTCACCCGGGCGACCGACCCGGAACGGGCCCGCGCGCTCCTGACCGATCCACTGTGGAAGTTGCTGACCACTCCGGCCCGGCGCAAGCCCAGGCCGGCCGACATCGCGGCGGCCGTCGCGCAATTGGAGAAGACATGACCGGTGGGGACGCCGTATCCGGAGGCCGGCAGGCGGGCGGGATCGCCGTACCCGATGTGGGCCGCATGGCGCGGGCGGTGCTCGACTCGGTCGGCACGGTCGTGGTCGGCAAGCAGGATGCCCTCGAACTCGTGCTCGCCGGCATTCTCGCCGGTGGGCACGTGCTGCTGGAGGACCTGCCCGGTCTGGGCAAGACGCTGACCGCGCGGTCCTTCGCCCAGGCGCTCGGGCTCGACTTCCGCCGCCTGCAGTTCACCCCGGACCTGCTGCCCGCCGACGTGACCGGCTCGTTCCTCTACGACCAGAGCAAGGCCGACTTCACCTTCCGCGCCGGCCCGGTGTTCACCAACCTGCTGCTCGCCGACGAGATCAACCGGACGCCGCCGAAGACGCAGGCGGCGCTGCTGGAGGCGATGCAGGAGAAGCAGGTGTCGGTGGAGGGCGTCACCTACCGGCTCGACGCCCCGTTCCACGTGCTCGCCACCGCCAACCCCATCGAGTACGAGGGCACCTATCCGCTGCCGGAGGCGCAGCTCGACCGGTTCCTGCTCCGCGTCTCGTTCGGTTACCCCGACCGTGAGCAGGAGTGGGACATCCTGCGCCGGCGGATGTCCCGTCAGCGTGAGGAGGCCGAACTCGAGCCGGTCGTCGACGCCGCCGCCCTGCTCGCCATGCAGGCCGCCCTGGAGACCGTCGTGGTCGAGGACTCCATCGGCCGGTACATCGTCGATCTGACCGCCGCGACCCGCGAGCACGCGTCGGTCCTGGTCGGTGCGTCGCCGCGTGGTTCGCTGGCCCTGCTGCTGCTGGCCCGGGCGAAGGCCGCGCTCGCCGGCCGTGACTACGTCATCCCGGAGGACGTCAAGGAGGTCGCCGTACCGGCGCTGGCCCACCGGATCACGCTGCGTCCGGAGATGTGGCTGCGCCGGGTCGACCCGTCGTTCGTCGTCGACGAGGTGCTGTCCAGCACGCCGGCCCCGGCCAGCGGAGCACTGCCGACGTACGCGGCCGGGTTCTGATGCTGCGGCCCGCGGTGCCGGGCGCGCAAGCCGTGCCCGACCACGACCCCACCGACCAGCCGGACTGGACCCCGACCCGGGCGCTGCGCCGCGCGGTGTTGCTGGTCGGGCTGCTGCTCGTCGCCGGGGTTCTGCTGGGCCGGGTCGACCTCGTCGTGCTGGCGACTCCGTTCGCGCTCGGCACCGCGTGGGCGTTGCGCCGCCGGCCCGCAGATCCGCCCCGGCTGCGGATCGAGGCCGGTGACAGCCATCTGGTCGAGGGCGGGCCGGTCACCGGTACGGTCACCGTCGGCAACCACGACACCGTCGGGTACGACCTGGCGGTGGTACGCACACGCACGTCGCCCTGGCTGCGGATCGAGCGTGGCGACCGGCCGCACGCGATCGCCGTACCCGGCGGCGGCGAGGTCGACGTCGAACTGCGCGGCGAGGCGCTGCGCTGGGGACGTCAGCCGCTCGGCCCGGCCGGGGTCCAGGTCGCGGCCGCCGACGGTCTGGTGGTCGGCCGGCCGGTGATCGCCGAGCCGCGGGGCGTGCCCGTCTATCCGGTCACCGACCCGTTCGACGCCGACGAGGCGATGCCCCGGGCCGCCGGGCTCGTCGGCGGGCACCGGTCCCGGCGACCGGGTGAGGGCGGCGAGCTGGCCGGCGTACGGATCTTCGGACCGGGTGACCGGCTGCGCCGGATCGACTGGCGGGTGTCGCTACGGACCCGGCAACTGCACGTCGCCTCGACGCTGTCCGACCGCGACGCCGAGGTGGTGCTGCTGCTCGACGTGCTCGCCGAGGCCGGCCGGTCGGGCGGGATCAAGGGCAGCCCGTCGGTGCTCGACACCACGGTGCGGGCCGCCGCCGCGGTCGCCGAGCACTACCTGCACCGCGGCGACCGGGTGTCGCTGCTGGAGTACGGTCCGGCCGCCCGGCGGTTGCGTCCGGCCACCGGCCGCCGGCAGTACCTGACCGTGCTCGAATGGCTGCTCGACGTACGCGCCGAGAGCAGCCCGTACGAGCCGTACGACCAGGTCTTCGGCCCGCACGTGCTGTCGTCGGACGCGCTCGTGGTGGTGCTCACCCCGCTCGTCGACCCGAGGTCGGCGGAAATGCTCGCCCGGCTGGCCCGGTCCGGCCGGTTCGTGGTCGCCGTCGACACCCTGCCGGACTCGGCGGTCCCGCCGGGCCGGGGCCAGTGGAGCGACATCGCGCACCGGTTGTGGCGCCTCGACCGGGACAACACCATCGGCCAGCTCCGTGAGCACGGCGTGCCGGTCGTCGCCTGGGCCGGTGCCGGCAGCCTCGACCTGGTGCTGCGCGACGTGGCCCGGCTCGCCTCCGCACCCCGGCCGGTGCACCGGTGATCAGCTCGATCGTCGACCGGTTCCGGTCGGTCCGGACCGTGGTCACCCGGGCGACGCTGCCGCCGCTCGGGGTGCGCGGCGGCATCCTGCTCACCGGGATCGTGGCGCTGGTGCTGGCCTACCCGGCGCAGATCTTCCTCAGCCGCTTCGTCTTCGCCCTGCTGGCCGCCGCCGTCCTGCCGGTGCTCGCCCCGAGAGGCCGGTGGGCGACCCTCTTCGCGGTCGTCGCGGTCGGCGGCTGGGTGCTGTCCACCAGCCGGTACGGCGAACCCGTCGCCCTGTGGCGGCTGCTCGGCCTGGCCACCTTCCTCTACCTGCACCACACGCTGTGCGCGCTCGCCGCCGTTCTGCCGTACGACGCGGTCGTCGCCCCCGAGGTGTTCACCGGCTGGCTGTTCCGGGCCGGGGCGGTGGTGCTGGCCTCGGCGGTGCTGGGAATCCTGCTGCTGTCCGCCGCCGGTTGGGGCGGTGGGCGGACCTTCCTGGCCGTCGCGCTGGCCGGCCTCGCCGTCGCGGTCGGGGTGGCGGCGCTCCTCGCCCGCCTGCTCCGCCGCTGACGCCGGCGGGGCGTGACGGCCGACACGGAGCGACGTCACACCGTTGTCCTCGGTCACATTGGCCGGGATCGGCGGCATAACCGGCGGCCGGCAGGAGAAAGATGGGGGTGTGAAAACGCAGCGGATTTTGGTGGTGGGCGCCGGTCACGTCGGGCTCTACGCGGCCCTGCGCCTTTCGAAGAAGCTCGGGTCGCGCGAGGCCGAAGTCATCGTCGTCGACCCGCAGCCCCACATGACCTATCAGCCGTTCCTGCCCGAGGCGGCGGCCGGCAACATCTCGCCGCGGCACTCCGTAGTGCCGCTGCGCCGTGAACTTCGCAAATGTCACATCGTCGCCGGCACCGTCACCCGGGTCGAGCACGCCCGCAAGACCGCGACCGTGCAGCCGATCATCGGGCCGGCCCGCGAGATCCCGTACGACCACATCGTCGTCGCCCCCGGCGCGGTGTCCCGCACCCTGCCGATCCCCGGCCTGCGCGAGCACGGCATCGGGTTCAAGACCATCGGTGAGGCCATCTACCTGCGCAATCACGTGCTCGACCGGCTGGACGTGGCGGCCGCCACCGCCGACCCGGAGACCCGCCGAAGTGCGTTGACGTTCGTCTTCGTCGGCGGCGGCTACGCCGGCATCGAGGCGCTGGCCGAGATGGAGGACATGGCCCGGGACGCGCTGAAGTACTACCCGGAACTGAAGGCCGAGGACATGCGCTGGGTCCTGGTCGAGGCGACCCAGCGGGTGCTGCCCGAGGTCGACCGGGACATGGGCGCGTACACGGTCGAGGTGCTGCTCAAGCGGGGGATGGACATCCGGCTGGACACCCGGCTGGAGTCGTGTGTCGACGGGCTGGTGAAGCTCTCCGACGGCGACGCCTTCCGCGCCGACACCATCGTCTGGACCGCCGGCGTCAAGCCGTCGCCGATGCTCGACAACACCGACCTGCCGCGCGACGAACGCCGCCGGGTCACCTGCCTGCCGACGCTGCAGGTGGTCGACGGGGACACGGTCGTCGAGGGTGCCTGGAGCGCCGGCGACTGCGCGGCCGTACCGGACCTGACCGGTCCGCCCGGGGCCTTCTGCTCGCCGAGCGCGCAGCACGCCGTACGGCAGGCGTCGCGGCTGGCCGACAACATCCGGGCGGTGATCCGGGGCCGGGAGCCCGTCGAATACAAGCACAAGCACGCCGGCAGCGTCGCCAGCCTCGGCCTGCACAAGGGCGTAGCCCAGGTCTACGGGATCAAGCTCAAGGGCCTGCCGGCCTGGTTCATGCACCGGACGTACCACATGAGCCGGATCCCGTCGCTGAACCGCAAGGTACGGGTCGTCGTCGACTGGACGCTGGCCTTCTTCCTGCGCCGCGAGGTGGTCGCGCTCGGACAGTTGCACGACCCGCGTGAGGAGTTCCTGGAGGCGACACCCCGGCTGGACGCCGACAGCCGGGCCTGACGCTCCACCTGACCCCGGGCGCCGACCGGCGCCCGGGGTCAGCGCACCTTCCAGGTCCAGGCGTCGGCCGACCGGGTCGGCGGGCCGAAGAGTTGCTCCAGCGTGCTGCGCAGGCTGTCGACGTGTGGTGTCCCGTCGGCCAGGGCCACGCAGGAGGCACCCCAGAAGTCGATGTCGGCGCTGGCCCGCTGCCGGTCCTCGTCGTCGATCGCCGGCACCGCACCGGTCCGGGCCACCTCCGCCAGCAGGGCGGACGTGGCCTGCTTGTATGTGCCCATCGACGCCCGGCCGTCCGCCGCGTACGGACCGATGAAGAACCCCTCGGGCAGGGCGAACTCGGCGTCGGCCGCCGCCGCCCAGCGCTGCGGCCACGGCTCCTGCGGGGTCGGCAGCGGCACCGGCACCAGCACACCGCCCGGCTCGACACAGTCGCGCCAGTGCCCGCCGGTGATGAACTGCGGCAGGGCCGGGCGGTCGACGGTCGGCAGCGGCGCCGGGAACACCGTCACCAGCGCGACCGCGACCGCCCCCGGCACGAGGAGCCGTACCGGCCGGCCGGGGGCGCGCAGGGCCCGGTCGACGGCGAACGCGAGAATCGTGGCGATCAGCGGTACGGCCGCGACGGCGAAACGCATCGGCAGCGCGCCGTCGACCACCGGCACCCCGAGCAGCAGCGCGTAGGGGCCGGGGATCTCGGTGCGTACCCCGTTGATCACCAGTTCGGGGCCGAGCGACAGGCCGGCCATCACGACCGCGGCGACCGCGCAGGCGACGACGATGGGGCGGCGGATCAGCCAGGCGGCGCAGCCGACCGCGACGACGATCAGCGGCCAGCCGAGGAACGTGTTGTACTCGGCCGGGCCGGTCGTCAACCGGGCCGACACCTCGCTACCGGCGTACGACAGTGGTGAGATCGCCGCCCAGCTCGCCAGGTCGGCGGAGAAGTAGTGCGGGCTGAACAGCCCGTTCGGCACGCTGCCCGGCCCGGTGAACTGGAACCACAGCGGATAGGCGAGCACCAGGCTGGCGGAGCCGACCGCGAGCGCCATGCCGGCGGTGGCGCCGGGCAGGATCCGCCGTACGTGCCGCCAGTTGGTGGCGGCGTACGCCAGGGTGATCACGACCAGGGCGAGCGCGGTGAGGAAGACGACCTCCTCGCCGATGAACACCTGGGCGGCGACGGCGGCACCGAGACCGAGGCCGGAGGTGACGATCCGCCGCCGGTCCGGCCCGGTGACGCTGCCCGGGTCGGCGGCGCTGCCCGGGTCGGCGGGGCCGACCGGGTCGGCGGGGCCGGCCGGGTCGGCGGGGCCGACCGGGTCGGCGGGGCCGGCCGGGTCGGCGGGGCCGGCCGGGTCGGCGGCGCGGACCAGGCGGACGACCAGCCAGACGATCACCGGGACCATGAACTGGGCGGTCATGTGCAGGTGGCTGTTGGTGTGCGACACCATCGCCGGGGCGAAGCCGCACAGGCCGGCGCCCAGCGCGGCGGCGAACCGATGCACCTTCGCCGTACGGGTGAACAGCAGATACCAGGCGATCGCGGTCGCCGCCAGGCACAACCCGGCCAGTACGGCGAACGTGACCGGTACGCCGAACAACAGCGTCACCGGCGCGAAGACCACCCCCAACAGGATCACCGTCGTGTTGGCCATCAGATTGACGCCGTCCGGTGCGTTCAGCCGGTCGGTACGTAATCCGACATCGCCGAACAGCAGCCGGGCATCGTTGGCGAGGAACCACTCGTAGAGCGTCTGGTCCGCCGGGTTGAGTGCCAGCACCCGGCTGCCCGGATCGGGCCACATCCCGTGGGTGACCCAGCCGGCGACGACCACGAAGAGCAGGCAGATCGCCAGATCGGGAAGATATCCACGGATCATCGTCCGTCCGGCCGGGCTGGACCGCCGTTCACCCGTACCGTTCTCCGGATCCGTCGAATCCTGCCCGGCGTCCGTGGCGGTAGTGCTGGTCACGGCCATGACCCTAGCGTCGCGCGCTGCAACGGGTACGCCCCGGTCGGTACAGACCCGCTACCGTATGGGCAGCGCGGCGATCGGCCGCTGCGGACCGCCCGGCCCGGGTGGTGGAACGGCAGACACGGCCGCCTTAAAAGCGGCTGCCGAAAGGCGTGCGGGTTCGATCCCCGCCCCGGGCACCTCGTGCGTTCAGCGTGCTCACAGGCTGTGGAACTCCCGAATATTCGTGGAGGAGATTACTGTTGTAGTGCACGGTTACCGTGCAACGACCTCTGAAGGAGGCCTGACAGTGAGAACTTCCAACCCGGTGCTGGCCCGGCTCGGCCGCGCGGCCGAGCGCGAGCGGGCCGCCGGGTACGCCCCCGCCGGCCAATTCGGTCAGCCGTACCCGACGGCGGCGGGATACCCGGATGCGCCGCCCGCCGTGCAGCCGATGTCGGTCGACGACGTCGTCGTCAAGACCGTCACCCTGCTCGGCATCGTCGGCGCCTCGGCCGCCGCGGCGTGGGTCCTCGTGCCCGACGCGCTGCTCAGCGCGGCCTGGATCGGTGCGGCGGTCGTCGGGCTCGTGCTCGGCCTGGTCATCTCGTTCTCCCGGATGGCCAACCCGGCGCTGGTCGTCACCTACGCCGTCGTCGAGGGTGTCTTCGTCGGCATGGTGAGCAAGTACTTCGAGGTCGTCGCCGGCTTCCAGGGCATCGTCCTCCAGGCGGTGGTCGCCACCTTCGGGGTGTTCTTCCTGATGGCGATGCTCTACAAGGTGCGCGCCATCCGGGCCACGCCGAAGTTCGTCCGCGGCATGATCGCGGCGATGGTCGGCCTCTTCGCCGTCATGCTGATCAACCTGGTGCTGTCGCTCTTCGGCGTCGACACCGGTCTGCGCAGCGGTGGCGCACTGGCGATCGGCTTCAGCGTGGTCTGCATCATCGTCGCCGCGCTGAGCTTCGTCCTCAGCTTCCACGAGGTCGAGGAAGGCGTCCGGATGGGGCTGCCGCAGCGCTACTCCTGGACCGCGGCCTTCGGCATCCTGGTCAGCCTGATCTGGCTCTACATCGAGATCCTGCGGCTGCTCAGCTTCTTCCAGGGCGACGACTGACCGTCCCCTGCCGGCGCCGCCCGACCGGCGACGCCACCGATCACGACCGACGCCCGCCCCACCCCGGGGCGGGCGTCGCCCTTTCCACCGCCGGCCCGCCTTCTCCTGGCCGGCTCGCCTCTTCCTGAGCGGCCGGTTTCCCTGAGCGTCCCGGCCTTTCCTGGCAGCGGCCCGGCGGCCTTGTCGTGCGGCGGCCTTGTCGTGTGGCGGTTCTGCCGTGCGGCGGCCTTGTCGTGCGGCGGCCCGGCCGAGCCGCGGCGGTCCCGGCTTGCGATGGCGGCCCTGCCTTCGCGACGGCCCGACGGCCCGGCCCTGGCGGCACCCCCACCCCGCTCCGGGGTGGAAGGGGCGGCGATCAAGGCCATCTAGGTCGGACTGCCCGGCCTGGCCGAGGCAGGCGTTGCAACCCGGCCGATCATTGACGGTTTTGCCGGGATTACAGCCAGCGGTTGTTGTTGATCTGGGCGGGAGAGACCTAACCCGGGGCGGATAAGGTCTCTCCCGCCCAGATCAACGTCTTCTCCTCAGGCGGGCGACCTGCGCGTTGATCGGGAGGGGGCCGCGCGAGCGTTCCGAGCGTGGGGTCGGCGTCGGCGAGGGGTGGTCCACCCCGAGGACGCCCCTCACTGCGGGCCGGCCGGATCCGTGCGCGCCGGCCGGGAACCCCACCGTGCAGCAGCGTTCGGGGAAGTAATCGACGGATGGCAGTAACCGCGACCAGAGCCCGGCGTCGATCCAGCGCCGCCGCACCTTGACGAGCCCGAGGCCCGCCCCGCGAAGGGCTGCGGCCCAGGGCGAAGACGGTGCATAGGCGGCGCGAAGCGGAGCGTGCCAGCCCTTACGGAGCGAGCCAGCCCTCGCGAAGCGGAGCTAGCCAGCCCTCGCGGAGCGAGCTGTCCGAGCGGAGCGAGAGCCAGCCGGCGCAGCCAGCCTCGCCGGAGGCGAGGCCAGCAAAGACGGCGAGACCAGCCAACTCCCCTAGACTGACCCGCCATGAGCGTCGAGGAGTTCGGTCGCGCGGTGGACCTGCTCGTGCGTCAGGTCGGCCACTGGGAGGCACCGCGCTGGCGGGCCGCGGCGGGCTCCGGCGGGCTCCTGCCCGGCCGTACCTCCGGTGCGGCGGCGGCCCCGGCCAGCTCTGACAACGCGGCGGTGACCCCGGCCAGCTCTGACGGTGCGGCGGCGGCCCGGGCCACATCTGACGGTGCGGCGGCGGTGCCGGCCGGACGTGACGGTGCGGCGGCGGCCCCGGCCGGACCCGCCGGTGCGGTGGCGGTCCCCGCCACATCTGACGACCCGGGCGTGCCGGTGGCGCGGGGGGATCTGATGCACGCACTGGTGCAGCGAATCGCCGACCGGGCCGCCGATGCCGAGGGCGGGCCTCGGCGACCGGTGCCCCGGCTGCCCAACGACCTTGCCCTCACCGACCAGTTGAAGGTCGTCGCCGCGGATCTGGTCGTCGCCGGTCCGGCACCGGAACTGCTCGGCGTGGCGGCCGCGGACGTGCAGGCGACCCGGCGCGCGCTGTGATCCGTACCGTCCGGGGTTGGCAAGATCCCCGTGATCAGGGGGCTGGACACGCGCCACGCCGGCGACCCGCCGGTCTTGGTCCCTGATCACGGGGATCTTGGGGGTCAGCTCAGGCGTTCGACGATCATCGCCATGCCCTGGCCGCCGCCGACGCACATCGTCTCCAGGCCGATCGTGCGGTCGTGCCAGTCGAGCGCGTTGAGCAGCGTCCCGGTGATCCGTGCCCCGGTCATCCCGAACGGGTGCCCGACCGCGATCGCTCCACCCATCACGTTGAGCTTGTCCAGCGGAATCCCCAGCTCCCGGTACGACGGGATCACCTGCGCCGCGAACGCCTCGTTGATCTCGACCAGGTCGACGTCGTCGATGGTCATGCCGGCCCGGCGCAGTGCCTGCCGGGACGCCTCGACCGGGCCGAGCCCCATGATCTCCGGAGACAGGGCGCTGACCCCGGTCGACACGATCCGGGCCAGCGGGGTGATGCCGAGTTCGCGGGCCCGGCTCTCGCTCATGACCACCACGGCGGCGGCGCCGTCGTTCAGCGGGCAGCAGTTGCCGGCGGTGACCCGGCCGTCGGGCCGGAACACCGGCTTGAGCCCGGCCACCCCCTCCAGGGTCACCCCGGCGCGCGGGCCGTCGTCGGCGCTGACCACCTCGCCGGACGGCAGCGTCACCGGCGTGATCTCGCGGGCCCAGAACCCGTCGGAGATGGCCTTCTCGGCGAGGTTCTGGCTGCGTACGCCGAACTCGTCCATGTCGGCCCGGCTGACGTCGTACGCCTCGGCGAGGTTCTCCGCCGTCTGTCCCATCGCGAGGTAGATGTCGGGCAGTTCGTCGTCGAGCCGGGGGTCGTGCCACCGGTCCGTGCCACCGCGCGCCCGCGCCGCCGACCGTTCCCGCGCCGCCGCGAACCGGGGGTTGTGCCATCCGCCGCCGACCAGCTCCTGCGCCTCGGGCGGCAGGCTGTCGGAGTTGCCGCGGGCGTACCGCGAGACGCACTCGACGCCGGCGGAGACGAAGACGTCGCCCTCCCCGGCGGCGATGGCGTGGAAGGCCATCCGGGTGGTCTGTAGCGAGGAGGCGCAGTAGCGGGTCACGGTCGCGCCCGGCACGGTGTCGAGGCCGAGCAGGGTGCCGACCACCCGGGCCATGTTGAAGCCCTGCTCGCCGCCGGGCAGGCCGCAACCGAGGTAGAGGTCGTCGATCCGCGCCGGGTCGAGCTGCGGCACCTTGTCCAGGGCGGCCCGGACGATGGTGGCCGCGAGGTCGTCGGGCCGGAGTTCGCGCAGTGACCCCTTGGCGGCGCGGCCGATGGGGGATCGGGCGGTGGAGACGATGACGGCGGTGCGGGACGGCTCTGTCGACATGAGCCCAACTTAACCCGCGGGTAACTTCGGCGGGAAGGGCGAAGGTGTTGCGGCGGCTCAGCTGCGGTCGGCGCCGCTCGCGGCACGCGACACGGCCGGCAGCAGGGCGTGCGCCCAGACCCGGTAGCCGTCGGCCGACGGGTGGTAGCCGTCGTGGCAGAGCGTTCCGGCGTCGGCCCGGAAGACCGGACCCGCCTCGGCGGCCAGGTCGACGGTCTGGCCGCCGGCGTCGTGCACCGCCCTGGTCTGGGCCCGCGCCGTCACCCGCCCGGCCCAGCCGACCACCTGTCGCAGCGGGGGAGCGATCGCCCGTACGGCGCCGAGGTCGGGGCAGGTGCCGACGACCACCTCGACACCGGCGGCACCCAGGCGACGCACCGCCGCACCGAGGTGTGCCGCCGCTTCGACCGGCCGGCGCAGGCCGGTGGCGTCGTTGGCGCCGATCAGGATCACCGCCACGTCCGGGAGCCGCCCCAGCAGCGCCCGCGCCACCTGCGTCGCGAGATCGGTGGACCGCGACCCGGAGACGCCGACGCTGGACAGTTCGACCCGCCGCCGGCCGGCGGCCGGACCGTCGCCCTCGCTGAGCAGGCGGGCCAACTGGCCGCCGACGGTGTCGGCCACCTGGTCGACGCCGACGCCGAGCGCCAGCGAGTCGCCGAGCAGGACCAGCCGCAGCGGGGGCGCCGCCGGGTCACCGACCGTCGCGCGCAGCGTCAGGCCCATCTCCGGTTGCGCGTAGCGGCGGGTGCGGGCGACCAGTGCCTCGCCGGCGAGCAGCGCGGCACCGCCGACCGTGCCGGCGATCAGGGTCAGGGCGGCGGCGCGCCCGACGCGTAGGGCCATGCCGGTCATCGGGTCACCCCGTGGCGGACGAGGCCCGACGGCGAGCGTTCACCGGGGTTTCTCCACCGTGGATGGTTGCGCCGCGTCGTGTGACCCATGCCTCAAGGGTACGGCGACCGGGGCCGGATCGTCGGCCCTCGAACTGCCGAACAGGGCCGGCAGCCCGCCGCTCGGCAGCGGGCCGAGCCAGGCCGGCCGGCGCCGGCGCAACTGCGCCCAGCGGCCGCCCGGCCCACGGTCGCGGCCGGCGACCTGGGTGCCGGTGACCTCGGTGCCCGGCTCGCGGGCGGCCTGCGCGGCGGCCTGGGTCAGGGAGCGCGGCCCTTCGCCGGCGACCGGTACGGCCCGTCGTTCCTCGCCGGCACCGAGCGCGGACAGGACCGTGGGCAGCATCGCGGCCACCGCCACCGCGTAACCGTCGGCGGACGGGTGGTAACGGTCCCAGGCGAACATCCGGACCGGATCGGCGGCGAACCGCGGACCGAGCAGGTCGCCGAGCGACACCGTGCGGCCGCCCGCCTCGACCACCGCCACCGTCTGGGCCGCCGCCAACTGCCGGCTCCACCGGCGGGCCAGCCACCGCAACGGTGGCTTGATCGGCTGGATCGCGCCGAGGTCGGGGCAGGTGCCGACGACGACCTCGGCGCCGGCCCGGCGCAGGTCGCGTACGGCGTCGACGAGGTGACGCACCGCGATACCGTACGGCGTCCGGTTGGTGATGTCGTTGCCGCCGATCAGGATGACCGCGAGATCGGGTTTCGCCTCGACCGCCACCTCGACCTGTGGTGCCAGACCGGCGGATATCGACCCGACGACGGCGAACCGGCGCAGCCGCACCGGCCGCCCCAGCCGGCGGGACACCCCGGTGGCCAGCAGCGCGCCGGGTGTCTCACGTGGACGGTGGACGCCGTAGCCGGCCGCCGTCGAGTCACCGAGCACCGCCAGGGTGATCGGCCGGCCGGGGAACTTGGCGCCGTAGACGCCCTCGCCGCGCGGCGGTGGGGCCTCGGCCATCGGGATGGTGCGGCGGGCCCGGTTGGCCTGGCCGAGCAGGATCCCGCCGAGCGCGGCGGCACCGGCCGCGGTCAGGCCCGCGCCGATCGCGGCGGCGAGCCCCACGCGTCGGACGACCCGCCACGGGGCCGATCCCTGTTCGACCGTCTCCATCCGAGCCATCCCGTCCCCCCGGACCGTCGCCTGCCCGCCGTAGCCCGCCGCCGGACACCCGGCCGCCGGCATCGGGCCGGTCGGTCGTGGCGTGCGTCGTACGGTCTTCGAGGTTAGCCCCCGGAGGCGACGTACCGCTTGACCGATTGCCTAGATCCGCGACCGGTTGGGTACGTACCGCGACGGAGGCGCCGGTTGGCGTACGGGTGCATCATTGGCGGCAGGGAGGTCGGCGACATGGCCAAGACTTTGAAGCGGACCGCCGCTTTCGCGGCGTTGGGGCGGGCACTGACGTCGGGCGCCCGCGGTGGCCCCGGCCTGGGCAAACGGATCGGGGCGCTGCCCCGGATGCTCAAGGCCACCGCACGGGGCGAATACGACGGGGGGCTGCGGCTGGCGATGATGGCCGCGGCGACGGCGTACATCGCGTCGCCGGTCGACCTGGTGCCGGAGTTGTTCCTCACCTTCTTCGGCCTGGCCGACGACGCGCTCATGGCGACCTGGCTGGCCGGGTCGATCCTCGCCGAGACCGAGCGGTTCCTGGAGTGGGAGGCCAAGCGATCCACGGTCATCCCGGGACAGGTCGTGACCTGAACCGCACGTAGTCTTGACGTGACCCGTGCGATCACCGGCCCGGCCACCTGCCGTGGCGCCTCCGAGAAGGGCACAACGACGTGCGCTACTACGACAATGTCGTCGAGCTGATCGGTAACACCCCGCTGGTGCGGCTGCGCAGCGTCACCGAGGGCATCGCCGCCACCGTGCTGGCGAAGGTCGAATACTTCAACCCCGGGGGCTCGGTCAAGGACCGGATCGCCGTACGGATGGTCGAAGAGGCGGAGAAGAGCGGCCTGCTCCAGCCCGGCGGCACGATCGTCGAGCCGACCAGCGGCAACACCGGTGTCGGGCTGGCCCTGGTGGCACAGCTCAAGGGATACCGCTGCGTCTTCGTCTGCCCCGACAAGGTCAGCGAGGACAAGCAGAACGTGCTGCGGGCGTACGGCGCCGAGGTGGTGGTCTGCCCGACCGCGGTGGCCCCGGAGGATCCGCGCTCCTACTACAACGTCTCCGACCGGCTGGCCCGGGAGATCCCCGGCGCGTGGAAGCCCAACCAGTACGCCAACACCGCCAACCCCCGCTCGCACTACGAGACGACCGGCCCCGAGTTGTGGGAGCAGACGGCCGGCCGGATCACCCACTTCGTGGCCGGGGTCGGCACCGGCGGCACCATCTCCGGCATCGGCCGCTACCTCAAGGAGGCGTCCGAGGGGCGGGTCCGCATCGTCGGCGCCGACCCGGAGGGCTCGGTCTACTCCGGCGGCACCGGCCGGCCCTACCTCGTGGAGGGCGTCGGCGAGGACTTCTGGCCGGAGACCTACGACCGGACCATCTGCGACGAGATCGTCGAGGTTTCCGACAAGGAGTCCTTCGACCTGACCCGGCGGCTCGCCCGTGAGGAGGGTCTGCTCGTCGGCGGCTCCTGCGGCATGGCGGTCGTCGCGGCGCTCGACGTCGCCCGGCGGGCCGGCCCCGACGACGTCGTCGTGGTGCTGCTGCCCGACGGCGGCCGCGGCTACCTGTCGAAGATCTTCAACGACGAGTGGATGGCGCGCTACGGCTTCATGGAGACCGGCGGGGCCGAGGCGACCGTGGCCGAGGCACTGGCCGGCAAGCCGGGCGGCATGCCGGAGCTGATCCACGTGCACCCGACCGAGACGGTCCGCGACGCGATCGACTACATGCGCGAGTACGGCGTCTCCCAGCTCCCGGTGCTCAAGGCCGAGCCGCCGGTCGTGACGGGCGAGGTCGCCGGTTCGGTCGCCGAGCGTGATCTGCTCGACGCGCTCTTCTCCGGCCAGGCGCACCTGCACGACACGATCGAGCGGCACATGGGACCGCCGCTGCCGGTGGTCGGTGGCGGGCAGCCGGTGAGTGAGGCGGTCGCGCTGCTGGAGAAGTCTGACGCTGCCCTGGTGCTCGTCGACGGCAAGCCGAAGGGCGTGCTGACCCGGCAGGACCTCCTGGCGCACCTCGGCGCCCGGTGACGACGTCCGGACGTCGCACAAACTGTCCGACCCGTCGGGTCCGCCGCACCGTTGACTAGGTGTACGCGGGGCACGAACGGCCCGCGGTACGACACCGAGAACGCAGTCTTCGCTCCAGCGGTGACCACCGGCGATGCCCCGCCAGCACCCGATGGTCCCGCATCGCCCACCCGATCAGGTGACCGGCAGCCTCCGCCGGTCTGACGCCTCCGGCCAGGCGTTCCCCCCGGGTCCGGTGGGCACGGTGGGCGAGGGTGCGTGACCATACGGTTCCCCCGCATACATAGGTCACGTACTCTCGCCCGCCACGAACCTCCCGCACCCAGCGGCGGGAGCGCTCAGCGCAGCGGACGGTCGTACCGGATCTCCTTGACCGGCGGGCCGAACGTGCTGTCGCGGCACCACCCGGTCGGCTGCCAGCCGCCGCGCTCGTAGAAGCCGCGTGCCCGGTCGTTGCCGGCCAGGACCCACAGCGCCGCCCGCTGCCAGCCCTGTTCCCGCAGGGTCGCCAGGGCTTCGGCCATCAGTGCCCGCCCGGTCCCGCGGCCCCGCTCGGCGGATTCGAGGTGGATGGCGTAGAGCAGGCCGGTGTCCGCCTGGCTGCCCTCGTCGTCGGGGCCGACATAGGTGAACCCGACCAGCCGCCCGTCGCGTTCGGCGACGGTGAGCACGTGCGTCTCCCGCTCGTGGCTCCACCGCTCCACCCACCAGTCGGCGAACACCGGTGCCGGCACCCGGGTGAGTGTGTCGTAGCTCACCAGGTCGGAGTAGGTGTCGATCCGCGAACGGCGGTGCAACTCGGCGATCCGGGGCACGTCCACCGCCTCGGCGACCCGCAGCGAGACCGACATCCGCCGAGTGTATGCCCAGGTGATGATGGTCGGCGCCGTTCTGGTCCGGCGGCGTGGCTCGCCGCCCGTCAGACCGTGGGAGGTACCGGCACCCGCATCAGGTCGTCGGCCACGACGAGATCACCGCCGAACTCTTCCCGCGCCTCCGCCGCGAACCGCTCCGGATCCGGATACCGCTGCGAGAAGTGGGTCAGCACGAGCCGGCGTACCCCGGACTCGGCCGCCACCCGGCCCGCCTGCGCCGCGGTCAGGTGGCCGACCTCGGCGGCGAGGGCGGCGTCCACGGACAGGAACGTCGACTCGATCACCAGCAGGTCGGCCTCCTCGGCCAGGGCGAACACGTTGTCGCACAGGCCGGTGTCCATGACGAAGGCGAACCGCTGGCCGCGCCGGTGCTCGCTGACCGCCTCCAGGGACACGCGACGCCCGTCCAGGTCGAGGTGGCCGTCGCGCTGCAACGCGCCGACCGCGGGCCCGGAGATGCCGTACGCGTCGAGCCGGTCCCGCAGCATCCGTCGCCCGTCCGGAGCCAGAAGTCGGTAGCCGTACGTCTCGACGGGATGTCGCAGCCGGCGTGCCTCCAGCACCCCGGCGCCGATGTCGAACCGCTGGCCGTCGGTGCCGACCGGTTCGGCGCGGACGTCGGCGACGTCGTGGAACGAACTGGCGTGCCGTAGCCGCTCGAAGTAGCCGGCCCCGCCGGCGGGGAAGTGCACGGGCACCGGATGCGGCACCCGGTCGAGTGACAGCCGCTGGACGATGCCGGGCAGGCCCAGGCAGTGGTCGCCGTGGAAGTGGGTGACACAGACCCGGGTCAGGTCGGTGGCGGAAACCCCGGCCAGCAGCATCTGCCGCTGGGTGCCCTCACCCGGGTCGAAGAGGATGCCCTCGCGGTCCCAGCGCAGCAGGTAGCCGTTGTGGTTACGCCGTCGGGTGGGCACCTGGCTGGCCGTGCCGAGTACGACGAGTTCGCGCGACGACACGCGGCGGCCGCCTTCCGCAGACCGGGGAACAGGACCGGGGAACAGGACGACCCCCGGGGGTTTCCGCTGAAGCGGGCCGGCTGGACTGGGCCGGCACCCCCGGGGGTCGGGTGGCTGTCGTGGATTCGCCGCGCCGTTGCCACACGGTCTCGACGAACGAAAACTGTCAAGGACAGCGGCTAGCGGGCAGCCACCTCACGAGTCCTATTGCCAATCAAAGCTTGGACCACCTCCCTTCCCGTGTACGGCCACGCTATCCAGTGGCCGCGCGGGGCGGCAACGGTTTTTCGAGATCGCTACCGGGGCGGTCCGTAGCCGGGGGCGTACCCGTAGCCGGCCGACCGCTGCTGCAGCAGGCGCTTGCGGTGCGAACCGCGGCGCAGGGCGACGACCAGGGCGATCACCCCGCCGACGACCATCCCGAGACAGGGCAGCAGGGCCAGCGCGCCGATCCCACCGAACAGCCGGCCGGCGAAGCCGAGGGCCTCCCCGAGCTGTGGCGGCTGGCCGACCGCGAGGGCGACCGGCGTGGTGCCGCCACCCGCGGTGCAGGTCAGCTCGTAGGTGCCGGCGCCGGCGGCAGACAGTTGGTAGAGGCTGCGCCACTCCCCGGTCGAGTTGGTCACCGTCCAGGTGGTCGTGGGAGTGCCGAGGACGGCCGATCCGGAGACGTCGCAGGTCGCGCCGCTGCCGACCGCAGACGCGTCCACCCATACGATCTTCCGCTGGTCGGCGGCCAGTTCGACCGACACCGTGTCGCCGGTCTGGAAGACCTGCTCGGTGCTCTCGTTGAACCCCTCGGTGACGCTGTCCATGCTGTCGGTGGCGCTGTTCAGGCTGAGGACGAAGAGCAGGACGCCGGCGACCACCCCGGCGAGGGCGATCAGGGCGGCGACGAGAAACCACGTCCGGCGGGGGCGCAGCTCGGCGGACGAGACGGTTGGGCTGGGGTACATGCCGCCATGCTGGCCGGCGGCCGCAAGCCGGCCCGTACTCTGCCGCCTATCCGACTCAGTGCTGTCCGGTCGTGTAGGCGGTCCAGCGGTCGACCGCCTGTTGCAGGTCCATGGCGGCGACCTCCGTGCGGGCCACCCCCGCCGTGTGTATCAGGCGGTTGGCGAGCCAGTCGGGCACCGGCTCGCGAGGCTCCTCCCGCTCGACCGCGATGTCCCCGGCCAGTCGTCCGATCTGTGCGATGACCTCGGTCAACCGAAGCAGGGCCGGCTGCTTGTCCCGGGCGGCGCGAATCCGTGCCGTGGCGGCCCGGTAGACCTCGGCGTCGGCCCGTGCGCCGACCGCCCAGATCTCACAGATCTCGACCGTCTTCTCGTCGGTGATCCGGTAGACGACGCGCCATGTGTTGCGTCCGACCAGTAGCTTGCGGAATCCGGTGAGTTCGCCGCCGAGCGGATAGCCGGCCTCGGCGTCGTCGGTGAGGATCAAGACCTTCCGGAGGACCTTCGGTACGGCGTCGGGACCGATTCGTCGTAGGTCGTCTATCGCCGCGTCGGTGAAGGTGATGTCCGTCATCGTCACTCGTCGTCGGGCAGGGCGGCGAGGGATTCCCGGGTGTGCCCGTAGGCGCTGAGCACATCGTCGAACGACGTACGCCGGCCCGAATCCGTCGCCGCCCGGGCGAGGACGAGCGCCAGATCGTTCAGGTCGGAAAGGGTGTTCTCGATCTCGGTCAGGCGCTGGATGCCGACCACCGCCGCGACCGGCCGCTGCCGGCGGGTGACGACGACATCGGAACCGCCCTCGGCATCGGCGACCAGGCCGGCGACACCTCGTTGAGCGGCCTCGGTCACGCTCAGTTCGTGCGGTTCGTGAAGGATCGTCATGCAGCTAACTGTACAGGAAACTAGCTAGATTCTGGTCCGGATACGCCGAAGCCCCGGACCGGGGCCGGTGGCCGGCCTGGTCCGGGGCTTCGGGGCGTACCGCATCGCGTCGCCTGTGCTCCGGTGCGCTCCGCGCACGTCGGCGTCAGGCGCCGGTCTTCGCCACCCCGATCGGGCAGCTCATCCCGTTCGGGGCAGGGCTTGTGATGTGTGACCTGTTGCTCGGGGTGTGTGGGCGGGTTGCGCTGACTTCTGAAAAAGTTCAGAATTGGCTCGTGGGTGTCAAGGAAGTGCAGTGGAGCGAACTCCAACGTGATCCCAAGGGCGTGGCGGCGCTAGCCGATGCCGGTGATGTCAGGGTTCGCCGTCGTGACGGCGCCGACCTGTTGCTGACCAGGGCAGACAGAGTTGCTACGTCGGGTGAGGGCGCCATCGCAACAATGCGGGCGTTGCGCAATCTCTTGGCGCATGTACCCGTGGAGATTGCCGCTGAGGCGCTGAAGGAAGAGTTCCCCTGGGTTGACCTGCTGCCCGCCGACGCGGTGGCGCAGTTCGTCACCGAGTTCGTCAAGGCTGCGCGGATCTCTGCGGAGCTGGGGCAGTGGTCCGTTCTGGCCGAGATGCTCCGGGGATGGAGTGCGACGGCGATGGTCCACACCGATCCCGAACTGCTACGCCAGCTGAGCGGTCCGCTGGGCGACGACTTCGGTCCAGTTCCGGTCCCGGTGGAGGACGAGTCGGATGGGCGCTAAACGCGGCGACCGAGTGGCGCCACCGGGTAAACCGGGCGGATGGGAGGCGAGGTTCGCCACTTCCGAGGCCGCGAAGGGCTGGGAAAGCCTGTGCCAGACGTCCAAGTCGAACACGTGGGAAGCGTGGATCGTGATGACGGAGCGACCTGCCGAGCCGGTAAACCCGGCCCGGCAGCATCGTCTCCGCGGGCCGCTGGCGCATCGCGACATTGGTGGCAAATACCTTGAGCAATGGCAGTACGAGGTGACGGCAGGGGGCCGCATCTGGTACTGCCCTGATCCGGAACGCCGCATCGTCTGGGTCGTTGCGGCAAGTCCATCCCACCCCAAGGCGACCGACTGATCAGCCGCCGGTCTTCGCCACCCCGATCGGGCAGGTCATCCCGGTCGGTCCGTGGTTGCAGTAACCGTTGGGGTTCTTGGTGGGCGCCAGGTACTGCTGGTGGTAGTCCTCGGCGAAGTAGTAGTCGCCGAGTGGCTGGATCTCCGTGGTGATCTCGCCACGGCCGGCCGCCGCCACCACCGGGGCGAACGCCTCCCGGGACGCCTGGGCGATCCGGAGCTGCTCGTCGTTGGTGGTGTAGATCGCCGACCGGTACTGGGTGCCCACGTCGTTGCCCTGGCGCATGCCCTGGGTCGGGTCGTGGTTCTCCCAGAAGACCTTCAGCAACTGCTCGTAGTCGATCCGGGCCGGGTCGTACACGACCTGCACGACCTCGTTGTGCCCGGTCATACCGGAGCAGACCTCCTCGTACGTCGGGTTGGGGGTGATCCCGCCCGCATAGCCGGCCGAGGTCGTGATGACCCCCGGAAGGGTCCAGAACAGTCGTTCGGCGCCCCAGAAACAGCCCATTCCAAAGACCGCCATCCGGGCGCCCTCCGGCCAGGGACCCTGCAACGGGGTGCCGAGCACCTCGTGCCGGTCCGAGACCGGCATCGCGATCGCCCGGCCGGGCAGGGCCTGATCCGGGGTCGGCAGCTCGTGCTTCATACGCCGTAGGAACACGGTCGACTCCTTTCGTACCTCTCACCGGATTGCAACGCCGACGCCGGGCCGGTCCTTACCCGGCACTTACCCCCTGGTCGGCGGGGCAACCGCGGCGCCGATCCGGGCGGCGTACGTCGCGGCCTGCCCGTCGTCGTCGTAGCGGGTCCGGGGCCAGAAGAAGCCGCGCAGCCCGTCGCCCTTCGTACGGGGTACGACGTGGGTGTGCAGATGGGGGACGGACTGCGACACCCGGTTGTTCATCGCCACGAAGGTGCCGCCGGCGTCGAGACCCGACTCGACGGCCGCCGCGACCCGGCGGACCAGTCCGAAGTAGCCGGCCAGGTCCGCCTCGGGCAGGTCGGTCAACGTCTCGAGGTGCGGTCTGGGCACCACCAGCACGTGCCCGCGGAAGACCGGGCGGGAGTCGAGGAACGCCACGCCGGAGGGTTCCCCGACGACCTGGAACGACGGCACCGATCCCGCCACGATTCGACAGAAGACGCACCCCGACACCCGATGAGACTAGCCTCGCATCCATGACGTACGGCTTTGAGACCCTCGCCATCCATGCCGGCCAGAAGCCGGAGCCCCGCACCGGGGCGGTGGTGCCCCCCATCTTCCAGACCAGCACCTACGCGCAGGACGGCGTCGGCGCGCCGCGCGAGGGCTACGAATACAGCCGGTCCGGCAACCCGACCCGCGACGCGTTGCAGCAGTGCCTGGCGGCGCTGGAGGCCGGGCACACCGCCCTCGCGTTCGCCAGCGGGCTGGCGGCCGAGGACACCCTCCTGCGCACCGTCTGCCAGCCCGGCGACCACGTGGTGATCCCCGACGACGCGTACGGCGGCACCTACCGGCTCTTCGCCCGGGTGGCGCAGCGGTGGGGGGTGAGCTGGACGGCCGCGAAGGTGTCCGACGTCGACGCCGTCCGGGCCGCGATCGAGCCGGGGCGGACGAAGCTGGTCTGGCTGGAGACCCCGACCAATCCACTGCTCGGCATCGCCGACATCGCCGCCCTCGCGACGGTGGCCCACGACGCGGGGGCCCGGCTCGTGGTCGACAACACCTTCGCCTCGCCCTACCTGCAACAGCCGCTCGTCCTCGGCGCCGACGTCGTCGTGCACTCCACCACCAAATACGTCGGCGGACACTCCGACGTGGTCGGTGGCGCCCTGGTCACCGCCGACGCCGAACTCGGCGCCGAACTGGCCTACCACCAGAACGCGATGGGCGCGATCAACGGCCCGTTCGACGCCTGGCTCACCCTGCGCGGGGTCAAGACCCTCGGCGTACGGATGGACCGGCACTGCGACAACGCCGAGCGGGTCGCCGAGTTCCTGACCCGGCACAAGGCGGTGGCGCAGGTGCTGTACCCGGGCCTGCCCGACCACCCCGGGCACGAGACGGCGGCCAAGCAGATGCGCCGCTTCGGCGGGATGGTGTCGTTCCGGGCGACCGGCGGCGAGGCGCACGCCGTCGAGATCTGCAACCGGACCAAGGTCTTCGTGCTCGCCGAGTCGCTCGGCGGGGTCGAGTCCCTGATCGAGCACCCGGGTCGGATGACGCACGCGAGTGCGGCCGGGTCGCCCCTTGAGGTTCCCGCCGATCTCGTGCGACTGTCGGTCGGCATCGAGACGGTCGACGATCTGCTCGCCGACCTGGCGCAGGCGCTCGGCTGATCCGACGCCCGGCCGGGGACCCCGGCCGGGCGCTGCCGCCCCGGCCGGGCGGGGGCGGCCGCACCGCCGCATAATTGCAAGGCCGATGGGGAGGTGGCCGTGCAGGACATCGTGCCGACCTGGGTAGGTGCGACCGCGAAACAGATCGCGCGGGCGGTCCGTCGCGGCGACGCGTCCGCGACGCAGGTGGTCGCCGACCACCTCGACCACGTCGCCACCGCCGATCCGGTGGTGTCCGCCTTCCGCGCGGTGCGCGGCGGCGAGGCGATCGTCGAGGCGGAGAAGGTCGACGAGCAGGAGGAGCTGGCCAACCTGCCGCTGGCCGGGGTGCCGGTCGCGGTGAAGGAGAACACCGCGGTGGCCGGCCTGCCGACCTGGAACGGGTCCGCGGCGGCCCGCAGTCCGGTCGCCGAGGACGACCACGAGGTCGTACGCCGCCTGCGTGGCGCCGGGGCGGTGGTGCTCGGGGTGACCCGGATGCCGGAACTCGGCCTGTGGGCGGTCACCGACGACGGCACCTCGGTGACCCGTAACCCGTGGCGCACCGACCGGACCCCGGGCGGGTCGTCGGGTGGCGCGGCGGCCGCCGTCGCCGCCGGCATGGTCCCGATCGCGCACGCCAACGACGGGCTCGGTTCGATCCGGATCCCGGCCGCCTGCTGCGGCCTGATCGGCCTGAAGCCCGGCCGGGGAGTGGTGCCCTGCCAGCTCGGCCCCGAGGACTGGTTCGGCCTGACCGAGCACGGCATCCTGGCCACCACGGTCGCCGACGCCGCCGTCGGGTTCGCGGTCCTCGCCGGCCGCCGGCCGGAGAAGCTCGTCGAGCCGCGCCGGCTGCGGGTCGCGATGTCGCTGCGGTCGCCGGTCCTGGGCGTACGCGCCGACCAGCCCAACCGGGACGCGGTCGCGACCGCCGTCCGGCTGCTCGTGGACGCCGGCCACGACACCGTCACCCTCGACCCGGTCTATCCGACCTCGATCGGCCTGCGCGGTGTCGCCACCTGGCTGGCGGCGGCGGCCAGCGACGTCCGGGCCGGCGGCCTCGACCCGCGCACCCTGCAGCCGCGTACCCGCCGGCACGCGTCGCTGGGCGAGTGGGCGCAGCGGCGTGGCTACGTACGCGAGGCCGACCGCACCGCCTGGCGGGAGAAGTCGATCGGGTTCTTCACCGACAACTCGATCGACGTGCTGCTGACCCCGGCACTGGCCGGTGCGCCGCCGGCGGCCGGCGGCTGGGCCGGCCGGTCGTGGCGGGCCAACCTCACGGCCAGCATCAGATACGCCCCGTTCGCCGCGCCGTGGAACATCGCCGGGCTGCCGTCGCTGGTGGTGCCGGTCGGAGTGCGCCCGGACGGGCTGCCGGTCGCCGTGCAGCTCACCGGCCCACCCGGCAGCGAACTGCTGCTGCTCGCCGTCGCCGGTCAGTTCGAGATGGCCGCCCCGTGGTCCCGGCACGCGCCGGGCTGGCCGAAGGTTCCCACCCGTACGGTCTGACCGCTCGCCGTGGACGGTGCCCGCGGTTGCGGTCCCGGCCGGTGATGCGACGATCAGGGCATGACTGAGCTGGTCGGACTCGCCGACGTCGAGGCCGCGCGGGAACTGCTTACCGGGGTGACCCGGACCACCCCCCTCGAACCGTCGCGACCGCTCAGCGCCGCCCTCGGCGGCCCGGTCTGGCTCAAGTGCGAGAACCTACAGCGGGCCGGCTCGTACAAGGTGCGGGGCGCCTACGTCCGGATCGCCCGGCTGGCACCGGACGAGCGGGCCCGTGGTGTGGTGGCCGCCAGCGCCGGCAACCACGCCCAGGGGGTCGCGCTGGCCGCCGGACTGCTCGGCATCCCGTCCACAGTGTTCATGCCGGTGGGTGCGCCGCTGCCGAAGGTCGTCGCCACCAAGGGGTACGGCGCCCGGATCGAACTGGTCGGCAACACCGTCGACGAGTCGCTGGTCGCGGCCCGGGAGTTCGCGGAGCGCACCGGGGCGGTGTTCATCCACCCGTTCGACCACCACGACGTCATCGCCGGGCAGGGCACGGTGGCGCTGGAGATCCTGGAACAGTGCCCGGAGGTCGAGACGATCGTGGCCGGGGTCGGTGGCGGCGGCCTGATCTCCGGTATCGCGGTCGCGGCCAAGGCGCTGCGCCCGGACGTGCGGGTGGTCGGGGTGCAGGCCAGGGGTGCGGCGGCGTACCCGCCCTCGCTCCTGGCGGGCGGGCCGGTGCGGTTGTCGCACTACGCCACGATCGCCGACGGCATCGCGGTCGGCCGTCCGGGTGACCTGACGTTCGCGCACGTGAGCAAGCTGGTCGACGACATCGTGACGGTGTCGGAGGAGGACATCTCCCGGGCGCTGCTGATGCTGCTGGAGCGCGGCAAGCAGGTGGTCGAGCCGGCCGGCGCGGCCGGGGTGGCGGCCCTGCTGGCCGGTACGGCGACCGTCGGGTCGCCGGTGGTGGCGGTCCTGTCGGGCGGCAACATCGATCCGCTGCTGCTGCTGCGGGTCATCGAGCACGGGCTGGCCGCGGCGGGCCGGTTCCTGCGCTTCACGGTGCGCTGTGTGGACCGGCCCGGGCAGTTGGCGTCGCTGCTGTCGCAGATCGCCGAGCAGCGGGCGAACGTCGTCGACGTCGTGCATCTGCGGCAGAACCCGTTGCTGCGGCTGGGGGAGGTGGAGGTGGCGCTGTCGGTGGAGACCCGTGGCGCGGATCATTCCGAGCGCCTGGTGGCCGCGTTGCGGGGCAGCGGCTACACCGTCGAGATCTCGGCACCGCCGGCCTGAGCGGCCGGGCCGGTCGGGCCGGCCGGTGGTCGCGGGAGTCCACGACCACCGGCCGCCGACATGTGGTCAGCCGCCGTACGGCTCGAACTTGACGACGGTGACCTTGATGTCCGCGCCGCTCGGCGCGGTGTAGGTGACGGTCTGGCCGGCACCGCTGCCGAGGATCGCCTTGCCCAGGGCGGACTCCGGGCTGTAGACGGTCAGGTCGGTGGTGGCCGAGATCTCCCGCGAACCGAGCAGGAAGGTCTCGGTGTCGCTGCTGTCCTCGTCGAAGTAGATCGTCACGACCGTGCCGGGTGCGACCTTGTCGGCGGCCGGTGCCTCGCCGACCTGCGCTGTGCGGAGCAGTTCCTGCAGGTAGCGAATCCGACCCTCCTGCTTGCCCTGCTCTTCACGGGCGGCGTGGTAGCCGCCGTTCTCGCGCAGGTCACCCTCTTCGCGACGGGCGTTGATCTCCGCGGCGATCACCGGTCGGGCGGCGATCAGCTCGTTGAGCTCGGCTTGCAGGCGGTCGTACGCGTCCTGGGACAGCCAGGTGGCGGGCGCCTCGCGGTCGGTCGTGGACACAGACGATCTCCTCGGTGGGCTTGGGAACAGCGTGGTAACTGGACAGGTGTTCGGGTGCTCGGTGTGAAGGTAGAAGTACCAACTTACCAGCGAAACACACCGCGCAGCGGTGAGTGATTTCCTGACTGCTGTCAGTCAGCGGCGCGGCAGCGCATGACCTCGCCGATCATCGGCCGGGCCGAGGTGGCCAGCCGGTGCCGTACGACGGGGTGCTTCTCGCCGGCCGGTGCGTCGACGCGTACCTCTTCGCGGGCCACCTCGGCGCCGTCGCGCGACCGGGCCCGCAGTACGCAGACCGCCGAGCCGCCCTCGGGCACGGTGACCTGGAAGTCGACGAGGATCTGGCTGTCGGTGATCTCGGTGTAGGTGATCACCTTCGCGTCGTAGGTCGGGTCGCCCCACATCCGGTAGAGCCGGACGCTCAGCCCGAGGCCGACGATTACCAGGACTGCCACCAGCGCACCGACGACCCACGGGCGGGTCCGGCGGGCCTCCCGCCGCCGCCCGTAGCGGCCGGGCGGGAACATCGACGCGCCGGGCTGCGTTGTGGCTCGCGTCTCGGTCACCGGGTCGGCTCTCCCGCGTTCTTGTCGGTGGCATCGGATTACCTGGACAGGTCCATCATCGCAGGGCGCCGTCGGCCCGATGCGCCGGGTGCTGTCAACCGGGTGCGGCGGATCTGACTTGCAACAGGTGCGACGATTGCAAAAGTTGTGTCGTGCCGGGCCACGCCGGCCCGGCGAGGGTACGGACTAGGGAGTCCCGTTGGCAGAGCAACTGCGCCTCATGGCCGTGCACGCCCACCCCGACGACGAGTCGAGCAAGGGTGCGGCCACGATGGCGAAATACGTGGCCGAGGGCGTCGAGGTGCTGGTCGTGACCTGCACCGGCGGCGAACGGGGCAGCGTGCTCAACCCCAAGCTCGACCGGCCGGACGTGTGGGAGAACATCGCCGAGATCCGCCGCGCCGAGATGGACGCCGCCCGGGCGATCCTCGGCGTCGAGCAGGCCTGGCTCGGCTTCGTCGACTCCGGGCTGCCGGAGGGCGACCCGCTGCCGCCGCTGCCCGAGGGCTGCTTCGGCCTACAGGACGTGCAGGTCGCCGCAGGCCCGCTGGTGCGGCTGATGCGCGAGTTCCGTCCACACGTCGTCACCACCTACGACGAGGACGGCGGCTACCCGCACCCCGACCACATCATGTGCCACAAGATCAGCGTCGCCGCGTTCGAGGCGGCCGGTGACCCGGACCGCTTCCCCGATCTGGGCGACCCGTGGCAGCCGCTCAAGCTCTACTACTGCATGGGCTTCTCCAAGGCCCGGGTGGTCGCGCTGCACGAGGCGATGCTCGCCGCCGGCCTGGAGTCGCCGTACGCCGAGTGGCTGGAGAAGTGGGAGGACCGGGGGGACAAGGGGCCCCGGGTCACCACCCGGATCGAGTGCGCCGACTACTTCCCGGTACGCGACGACGCGCTGCGGGCCCACGCCACCCAGGTCGACCCCGACGGCTTCTGGTTCCACGTGCCGCTGGAGGTGCAGCGCAAGGCGTGGCCGACCGAGGACTTCGAACTGGTCCGCTCGATGGTCGACAGCCCGGTGCCGGAGTCCGACCTCTTCGCCGGTATCCGGGAGACCATCCACGCACGCTGAGCAGGGCCAGGCGTACGGTGGACGGCACACACGTACAACGTCGGACCGGTCGCGGGAGGCGCGCCCGGTCCCGGCGCAGGATCCGTTGTGCGCTCGGGCGTACGTCGCGATGGAGGAACCGTCATGTTGACCGCGGCCCAGGTGCTGGCCCAGAACAACTTCGGCAACACCCGTAGCGGGGGCCTCGCCGGCCCCATGGGGCTCTTTCTCATCATCCTGCTCGCGATCGCGACGGTGCTGCTGATCCGCAACATGAACAGCCGCCTGCGCCGGCTGCCCGAGCAGTTCCCGGCCCCCGGCGCGGACGCGCGGCCCACGGCGGTCGACGCCGGGGCCGTGGCGGTCGATGCCGGGGTCCGGCCGACCGAGACGACCGGTGAGCCGACGGATTCGACGCAACAGCAAACCCGTCGATAGAGTTCCCTCCGAAACGGTCGCGGGTGTCCACCATCTGGGCGGTGGCCACGTCCACGACCACGGTTCGGGCAAAAGGGCACGACGCCCCCTGTTGCACCCTTGCGCTTTGGCTTAGCCTTCCGCCGGGGGGACCAACACTCCCGATGCCGCGCGCGGAAGGGGGGCGCCGATGAGCATCCGATCCGCCGCGCGGTCGTCGTCCGGGGCGGTGGCGGCCCCGCCGTGCCGGCGGCCGGCAGACGGAGGCGGTCCGTGACGTCGGGCCAGGCGTGGCCCGCCCCATCATCCGCGCCGTCCGGTCTGCGCAGGATCGTCCCGCTGACCGGCGCGGTCCTGACCCTCGCGATCACCGCCGTGGTGCTCGGCCCCATCTTCGCGGGCGGCAGCCCGGGTGGAACGTCCGACCTGCTGGCCAGGCTGGGAATCGTGGCCGTGGTCTTCGCCGCCGGCCAGTTGGCCCGGCTGCGGCTGCGGGTCGGCTCCGGCGGTGTCAGCGTCACCTGGGGCGAAGCCGCCCTGATCGTCGGGCTGCACCTGGTGCCCGCCGGTTGGCTGCCCGCCGCCACCCTCGTCGGCGCCGGGGTCGCCTGGAGCATCCTGGCGGCCCTCGACGGCCGTCGCGGCGTGCTCGAGGTGCTGCACTGCGTCGCGTCGCTGACCACGGCGGTCGGAGTCGCCGCCGCCGTCACCCAGGCGCTCGCCCCGCCGCTCGGGGCACCGCTGTCGCCGACGCTGGCTGGTGCACTGCTTCTCGGGGCGGCGACCTACCTGGCGACCACGACGGCACTCGCCACCGTCACCATGGTGATCCGCTACCGGCGGCCGGCCGGACCGCTGCTGCTGCGCATCCTGCGCGGGAAACTGCTGATGTTCGCCGGCAACGTCCTCGTCGGCCTGGCCGCGATCGTCATGATCGACAGTGATCCCCGCTGGCTGCTGCTGGTGCCGCCGGCGCTCTGGCTGCTGCAACAGACCTACCTGCACCGGTTCCGGGCCGACGACGAACGGGAGGCGTGGAGCACCCTCGCCACCGCCGTCGGCGGCCTCAACCGGCTCGACGAACGGGCCGTCGTCAGCGCCGCGCTCGAGTCCGCCAACCGGGTGTTCCGGGCCGAACGCGTCGAACTCGACGTCACCCGGGCCGACGGCAGCCGGCGGCGTTACCGGCTGGCTTCCGACGGCGAACTCGCCGTACGGGCCATTCCGGCCGACACCCGCCCCCACGCCGACGACCAACTGCACAACGTCGAGCTGACCGCGGGCGGCACGAGGGTCGGCGACCTGCGGGTCAGGTTCTCCCGCGCGGCCACCCCGGGACACCGCGAAGAGGCCGCGTTGTCGATCTTCGGTGCGGCGCTGGCCACCGCGCTGCACGACGCGATCATCCACCGCGAGCTGCGCATCCTGACCTCCCGGTCGGCATACGAGGCGGTGCACGACCCGCTCACCAAGCTGGTGAACCGGGCGGCCATGCTCAGCAAGGGCGACGTCGCGCTGCACCGGCTCACCCACGAGCATCCGGTCGCCCTGCTGCTGCTCGACATCAACAACTTCAAAGAGGTCAACGACACGCTCGGGCACGCGGCCGGTGACGAACTGCTCCAGGTGACCGCCGGCCGCCTCAAGGCCAGCATGCGACCCGGCGAACTGCTCGGCCGGCTCGGCGGCGACGAGTTCGCCCTCCTGGTCACCGCCGTGCCCGTACGCGCCGACACCGCGGGCAGTGGCTCCAGCCTGCCGGCGGCGATGCGCCGGGCCCGGGACATCGTCGAGCGGCTCGCCGTGCCGGTCGAGGTCGCCGGGGTCAAGATGTCGGTGGAGGCGTCCGTCGGCGTGGTCGTCGCCGGTGCCGGTGCCGCCGACATGACCGAGCTGCTGCGCCGGGCCGACATCGCCATGTACCAGGCCAAGAACGGCGGCAGCAACATCGCCTCGTACGACAGCGGCCGGGACGCGGCCAGCACCGACCAGCTCGCCCTGCTGGCCGAGCTGCGCGAGGCGCTCGCCGTCGACAACCAGCTCGTGCTGCACCTGCAACCCGCGGTCGACCTGGTCACCGGCGAGCCGACCGGCGTCGAGGCCCTCATCCGCTGGCACCACCCGCGGCGGGGCACGCTCGGCCCCGGCGACTTCGTACGGGCCGTCGAGGGCAGCGACCTGCTCGCCCCGTTCACCCGGTACGTCGTCGACCGGGCGCTCACGGTCGCGGCCGAGTGGGCCCGCGCCGGCCTCGACGTACCGATCTCGGTCAACCTGTCGGCCCGCAGCCTGCTCGACCAGCGCTTGCCCGCCGAGGTCGGCGAGTCGCTGCGCCGCCACCAGGTGCCGGCCCACCGTCTCGTCCTCGAGATCACCGAGACGGTCGTGATGAGCGAACTCGACGTGATCGACGACGTGCTGGCCGACCTGCGGGCGTTGGGCGTTCAGCTTGCGGTCGACGACTTCGGCACCGGTTTCTCGTCGCTCAGCTTCCTGGCCCGGATCGCCGTACACGAACTCAAGGTCGACCGGTCCTTTGTGATCGGTATGGTCGATTCGCCGGAAGCCGCGGCGATTGTCCGGACCACCGTCGAGTTGGCCCACGAACTGGGCCTGCGGGTCGTCGCCGAGGGGGTGGAGACGGCCGACCAGCGGACCGCGCTCGCCGCGCTGGGCTGCACCTCGGCGCAGGGCTACCACTTCTTCAGGCCGATGCCCGCAGACAAGATCGTGGCGGTGTTGCGCAACATGTCCGACTCGGCGCAGGCGCAGATCCTGCCGCTGCGGGTGGACGGCGTCTCGTAGTTTCCGCCTGACCGGGCGGAATGGCTGCGATGTCGCGAAAGAGTGCGGCGGGTTACGTGACGTATTGCGCCTGATGTGCTGGATGTCCGATATTTGGGTGGCCCCCGGGGTGCCGTGGCGGAATGGCGGGCGGGCCGGGGTGGTTATGCCATCCACGCGAGCCGGTAGCACCGACCGGACGTGTTCGCAAGACCCGCCGGGTGGCGGCGGCCGGAATGCCGGCCCGGCCCGCGTGGTTATGTCTCCCCGCACGACCCCGGAACCACGAACCGCGACCGGGTCAGCCCCGCCGGAATGCCGGCCGGGCGCCCGCGGTTATGTACCCCGCTCGACGTGGTAGCGCGCCGCGGATCGGTGCCCGGCGGAATGCCGACCGGGTCCCCGCGGTTATGTGAGTTCGCTCCGGTACCAAGCACGGACGCGCACAGGTCCTGCCAACCCCCGGCCGGACCGCATCTTCCCCCCATCCCTTCCCCCGGGACGAGAGAGGTGTGCAACATGACCCCCATCAAGCAGTGGATCCCCACCGTCTTCCAGGCTCCGGTCATCCGCAAGGCCGCCCTCGGCGTCGCCGGGCTGGCCATGGCAGGCGGCGTGGTCGCCGGCCCGGCCACCATGGCCCACGCGGCCACCCCGACCGCCGACAAGCCGACCACCACCGTCGCGGCGGTCAGCCAGGACAAGCGCACCAGTGCCAAGGAACTCGACTTCGACTACGAGTTCCAGGAGACCTACTACTACTGTGCCCCGGCCGCGACCAAGATGGCGCTCTCCGCGCAGGGTAAGGACTTCAGCCAGGACGAGATGGCCCGCAAGCTGGGCACGACCGAGGCGGGTACCGACTCCGCGGTCGAGACCACCCGGGTGCTGAAGGACGTGACCGGTAAGGACTACCGGACCGTGGAGATCAGCGGTGCCCAGGCCGACCAGGGGCAGACCGACCAGCTGCGGACCGACGTGGTGCGGGCGGTTGACGACCAGCGTGCCGTGGTGGCGAACGTCGCGGGTAGCGCGGCGGACGTGGACGGCGACCGGCACTCGTACGAGGGCGGCCACTACATCGCCGTGACCGGGTACGCCGACGGCGGCGACAAGGTCAAGATCGGTGACTCGTGGTCGGACAAGGGCGAGTACTGGATCAGCACCGACGCGCTGGCCGACTGGATCGCCTCGCGCGGCTACTCCGCCTGATCCCCGCGATGCCCAACTGAACAGACCTGATGAGGGCCGGCCTTCGGGCTGGCCCTCATCGTCATGTCCGCGTTCTAGCGAAAACGCTATAGAACGCAGCGTTAGCCGACCCCCGGACCTCCGTGGTCGGGGTGGAGGCGGGCGTCGTCGGGGTGGAGGCGGGCGTCGGGCGGGCCGGTGTGAGAGGTTGGACGCATGAACCGGCTCGGTGGCGCGACCTCACCGTATTTGCAGCAGCACGCCGACAACCCGGTGGACTGGTGGCCGTGGTGTGCCGAGGCGTTCGAGGAGGCGCGGCGGCGCGACGTACCCGTGCTGATCTCGGTCGGCTACGCGGCCTGCCACTGGTGTCACGTGATGGCGCACGAATCGTTCGAGGACGAGGCGGTCGGCCGGCTGCTGAACGACAACTTCGTCTCGATCAAGGTCGACCGGGAGGAGCGGCCCGACGTCGACGCCGTCTACATGACCGCCACGCAGGCGATGACCGGCCAGGGCGGCTGGCCGATGACGGTCTTCGCGACGCCGGACGGCACCCCGTTCTTCTGCGGCACGTACTACCCGCGTGCCAACTTCGTACGGCTGCTCGAATCGGTGACCACCGCGTGGCGGGACCAGCGTGACGCGGTGGTCGAGCAGGGCGCCGCGCTGGTCCAGGCGATCGGAGGGGCCCAGGCGGTCGGCGGCCCGGCGGCGCCGCTCACCGCCGAGCTGCTGGACGCCGCCGCGACCCAGCTCGCCAAGGAGTACGACGGCACCAACGGCGGGTTCGGCGGCGCCCCGAAGTTCCCGCCGCACATGAACCTGCTCTTCCTGCTGCGCCACCACCAGCGCACCGGCGACCGGCAGAGCCTCGAACTCGTCCGGCACACCGCCGAGGCGATGGCCCGCGGCGGCATCTACGACCAGCTCGCCGGCGGGTTCGCCCGCTACTCGGTCGACGCGCACTGGACCGTGCCGCACTTCGAGAAGATGCTCTACGACAACGCGCTGCTGCTGCGGGTCTACACCCAGCTGTGGCGACTCACCGGCGACCCGATGGCCCGCCGGATCGCCGCCGAGACCACCGAATTCCTGCTCGGTGACCTCGCCACGCCGGCCGGTGGACTGGCCAGCGCCCTGGACGCCGACACCGACGGGGTGGAGGGCGCCACCTACGCCTGGACACCCGACCAGCTCGTCGAGGTGCTCGGCGACGACGACGGCCGGTGGGCGGCCGACCTGTTCGCCGTCACCGCCACCGGCAGCTTCGAACACGGCACCAGCGTGCTACGGCTGGCCCGCGACGTCGACGACGCCGACCCGGCCGTACGGGACCGGTGGCGGCGGGTCCGGGAACGGCTCCGCACCGCCCGGGCGGCCCGACCGCAGCCGGCCCGCGACGACAAGGTGGTCGCCTCCTGGAACGGGCTCGCGGTGACCGCGCTCGCCGAATACGCCGTACTGACCGGTGACACCGCCGCCGGCGACGCCGCCGTCCGGATCGCCGGGGTGCTCGCCGACCGGCACGTCGTCGACGGGCGGCTGCGCCGGGTCTCCCGGGACGGGGTGGTCGGCGACCCGGCCGGGGTGCTGGAAGACCACGGCTGCGTGGCGGAGGCGTTCGCCGCCGTACACCAGCTCACCGGCGACGGTCGGTGGTTGGCGCTGGCCGGGCAGCTGCTCGACACCGCGCTGGCCCGGTTCGCCACCGGTGCCGGCGGGTTCTACGACACCGCCGACGACGCCGAACAACTGGTCACCCGGCCCGCCGACCCGACCGACAACGCCACCCCGTCCGGCCAGTCGGCGCTGGTCGCTGCGCTGGTGACGTACTCGGCGCTGACCGGGGAGCCGCGCTACCGGCAGGCGGCGGAGACGGCGCTGGCGACCATCGCGCCGATCGTCGCCCGGCACGCCCGCTTCACCGGCTACGCGGCCGCGGTCGGCGAGGCGCTGCTGTCGGGGCCGTACGAGATCGCCGTCGTCACCGACGACCCCGCCGGCGACCCGCTGGTCGAGGCGGCCCACCGGCACGCCCCACCCGGGGCGGTGATCGTCGCCGGGGAGCCGGACCGGTCGGGCGTACCACTGCTCGCCAGCCGGCCACGGGTCGACGGCCGACCCACCGCGTACGTCTGCCGCGGCTTCGTCTGCGACCGCCCGGTCACCGACGCCGCCGACCTGGTCGCCCAACTGACCTGATCCGGTGACGGCCCTGGTGGGGCCGGCGGTGGCGCGTAATAGGCTTGCGCGCGTTATGGATACCCGCACCGGTCTGCCCACCGTCGGCATGGTGGGCGGCGGCCAGTTGGCCCGTATGACCCACCAGGCCGCCATCGCCCTCGGCCAGTCACTGCGCGTCCTCGCGACCTCGCCCGAGGACGGCGCCGCACTCGTCGCCGCCGACGTGCAGTACGGCGACCACACCGACCTCGCCGCGCTGCGCACCTTCGCCAAGGGCTGCGACGTCGTCACCTTCGACCACGAACACGTGCCCACCGGACACATCCGGACCCTGGAGGCCGAAGGCGTACGCCTCTATCCGGGCTCGGACGCGCTGCTGTACGCCCAGGACAAGCGGGCGATGCGCGAGCGGCTGGCGCAGCTCGGCGCGCCGGTGCCCCGCTGGCGTTCACTGGCCGGGCCCGACGACCTCGCCGGCTTCGGCGCCGAGGTCGGCTGGCCGCTGATCGTGAAGGCGACCCGGGGCGGGTACGACGGCCGGGGCGTGTGGCTGCTGGCCGGCCCGGACGAGGCCGCCGAGTTGTTTGCCAGCGGCACCGAGCTGATCGCCGAGGAGCGGGTCGACCTGCGCCGGGAACTGGCGGTGCAGGTGGCCCGGTCGCCGTTCGGCCAGGTCGCCGTCTACCCGGTCGTCGAGACGGTGCAGCGCGACGGCATCTGCGTCGAGGTGCTGGCGCCCGCCCCCGACCTGCCCGAAGACCTGGCTCTCAGCGCCCAGCAGTTGGCGATCGACATCGCCACCTCGCTCGGCGTCGTCGGCCTGCTCGCCGTCGAACTCTTCGAGGCCACCGGGCCGGACGGCGCCGCCCGGCTGGTGGTCAACGAGCTGGCGATGCGGCCGCACAACTCCGGGCACTGGACCATCGAGGGGGCCCGGACGTCGCAGTTCGAGCAGCACGTGCGGGCCGTCCTCGACTATCCGATGGGCGAGACCGCGCTGGCCGCGCCGGTCGTGGTGATGGCCAACGTGCTCGGTGGCCCCGATGGCGGGATGCCGATCGACGAACGGCTGCACCACCTGTTCGCCGCCGATCCGGGCGTCAAGGTCCACCTCTACGGCAAGCAGGTGCGACCCGGCCGCAAGATCGGGCACGTGACCGTGCTCGGCGAGGACCTGACCGACGTACGGGCCCGGGCGGCACGCGCCGCGCGCTGGCTGCGTGAGGGGAGCGAGGCATGACCGCCGTTGGCCTGATCATGGGCAGTGACTCGGACTGGCCGACGATGAAGGCGGCCGCCGACGCGCTCGACGAGTTCGGGGTCGGCTTCGAGGTCGGGGTCGTGTCCGCGCACCGCACTCCGGTCGCGATGATCGAGTACGGTCGCGCCGCCGCCGACCGGGGCCTCAAGGTGATCATCGCCGGTGCCGGTGGCGCCGCCCACCTGCCCGGGATGGTCGCCTCGGTGACGCCGCTGCCGGTGATCGGGGTGCCGGTGCCGCTGAAGCACCTCGACGGCATGGACTCGCTGCTGTCCATCGTCCAGATGCCGGCCGGCGTGCCGGTCGCCACCGTGTCCATCGGCGGGGCGCGTAACGCGGGGCTGCTCGCCGTACGGATGCTCGCCGCCACCGACCCGGATCTGCGGGCCCGGATGGTCGCCTTCCAGGCGGGCCTGGAGGCACTGGTCGCCGAGAAGGACGCCGCCCTGCGCGCCACTCTGACCACCCGGCCGGCACCAACCGCCTGAGGCCGCCCGCCACTCACGCCACCGAGCCGGTGCTACGGCAAGCGCCGGCCAACCCCTGCACACGTGGCCTGCCTAACGCCCGGTAAAACCCGCCACGTGGCCCTGCGTAGCGTCCGGTCAAACCCGGCACGTGGCCTGCGCAACCACCGACCAACGCCCGATGACCATCCGAATCAATCATTTCATCCTGAAGAGCGCCCCCCGGACCCGATCTTGGGTGCGGCGCCGGCGCTCGTTGCTGGCGCCGAGTGCGACCAGCACGATGCCGGTCGGGATCAGCAGCCACCAGCCGCCGGCCAGGGTCAGCGCGTGCAGGGCCACCAGGGCGGTCGCGATCGCCCCGGTGACGACCGGGGCCTGCCGGCGGGTCACCGAGCCGACGATGAGGGTGGCGACCGCGCCGAACAGAAGCAGCACCCGCCGTGTGGTGCTGGTGTCGGTCGCGATCATGATCACCAGACTGGGCAGGAACGCGGCCACCAGGGCCGGTCCGAACGCCGCCCAACTGCCCAGGTCGGAGCGCTGGCGCAACTCCATGAGCCCGACCAGCAGCGCGAGCACCGCGAAGGGCAGTGTGTAGGCCTCCGGCAGCGCCACGTCGGCGAGTCCCATGAGCAGCCACCAGGCGCTGATCTCACAGCCCACCGCCGCCCAGAACAGGATGCGGCGCTCCATCGGACCCCGCCCCGACCGGATCGCGGCCACGCCGAGCACCGCGCCCCACGCGGCGAGCAACGCCGCCACGTGGCGGGGGGAGTCGTATGCCAGCGCCGCCGCGATGAGTGCCGCCGAATACCCGCTCCACTCCACCGTCGACGCCTCGCGGGTCGCCTCCGGCTGCCGCAGTCGTGGCAGCCGGGCCGCGACGAGCAGCAGGACCGCGCCGACGCCCAGCACGCCGAACGCCGACCAGGCGGGGTCGAAGCCGGCCGCGACACCGATCGTGAAGACGAAGAGTTGAGCCATGACCGAGGCGAACACCCAGCCCAGGATGCGAGCCCGGGCCGACCGCCCGAAGATCGCGGCGACCGCCCCGACGGCGACCGCGCCACCGAGGGCGAGCAGCGTCAGGTCGGCGGTGGCCAGGCTGCCGGCCAGGCCGGCCCCACCGCCGGCGAGCCCGATCACGAAGACGATCACCCGGGCGACGCGTACGGGGCGGGCCCGGTCGGTGTCGGGCGGTGGCGGGGTCAGCGCGAGGCCGAGCATCGCGATCGCGAACACGGCGAGAGCGGCCAGGGTGGCGTTGGGCCAGCCGAGCCCGAGCGAGGTCGGCGCGATCAGCAGGGTGAGGGCGGTGCCGGGCAGCGAGACCGGGATCGCCTCGGTCGGCCGCCCGCCGCTGAACCCGACCGCGGCCAGCGCCGTCGCGACGGTGAGCAGGAGCGCGGTGAGCACGTTCGTGGGCTCGACGACCGCGGCGCCGGGGCCGGCCGGGGGACCCTCCCAGATCTGCCACAGGGTCTGGTAGGGCTGGACCAGCGCGGCCAGCAGAGCCGGCGCGATCGTGACGAACGCGAGGATGGTCGGCACCGTGGCGATGACGATCGCGCCCCGGACCGGGCTGATCGACCACCGGGTGACCGGGGCGTCCGGCAGCCGGCGCATCACCCCGCCGAGCATGACCGTCCACCGGTGCACCGGCTCGCCCCCGGAACCGGGTGGCGGGGTCGCCGCGCGCAGCAACTCGGCGAGGACGGCCAGCAGCGCCGCCGCGGCGGCGTACACGCCGGTGGGTGCGTCGGTCGGCAGGGAGACCGCGGCGGTCACCGTGGCGCCACCCGCGATGCCGATGGTCGCGTACGGCAAATAGCGCGGCACCTCGCGGCTGACCAGGGCGAGGATCGCCACGCCCAGGGCCGACCCGGCGAGCGCGGCGGTGAGTACGACCGCCTCCGTCCAGTTGAACTCGGCGGCCAGGGCGGCGAGCGCGCCGGGCAGCGCCAGCAGGGCACCCCCGGTCGCGGCGCCGCCGATCGTGGCCAGGTGCGGCGGCATCGGGTCGGCGTCGGAGGGCAACTCGACCGGCCCGTCGTCGTCCGGCAGCGTGGCGACCATCCGGGCGAGCACCGCCACGACGGTCCCGACCAGGGCGATCACCCCGAGTGCGGCGGCCGTCGTCCACGGCCGGACGAGGCTCGCGCCGACCGCGTGCAACGCGACCGCCGCGGCGACCGCGGCGCGGGTGAGGCCGGCGCGTGGATCGGCGGCGGCGACGGCGAAGATGCCGTAGCCGGTGGCGACCAGCCCGCCGACCACGATCGGTGACCACCACGGCATGCCGAACGCGGCCGGGGTGCCGATGGTGGCGAGAGCGACGCAGACCCCCGCGACGTCGTACGACCACGGGCGGGGGAGCACCACCGCGGCGGCGCCGGCCAGCAGCACCAGGGCGGCGGGCATCTGCCAACCGGTGCCGCCGGCCTCGGCGACCGGCCACGCGTCGAGGTCACCGGCCCAGATCGCCCCCGGGGTGGCCAGTACCCGCAGCCCGCCACTGACCGCGGTCCAGCCGGCGATCACGGCGATCACGGCCCCGCTGACGGTGACGCCGAGGATCGGGCCGCGCCGCCACTCCACCGGCATCGCCCGTACGGCGAACGCGACGACCAGGATCAGCGCGGCGGTGACCACCAGTTCGGCCTCGGGCAGCAGGATCGTGGCGATCCGGCCGAGGGTGCCCACCAGGGCGGCGGTCGCCGCCGCGGCGGCGAAGTCGGGCCCGTCGAAGAGCCGGTCCGCCCGGCGCCCGGCGTCGATCGCCGGGGAGAGCAGGAGGAGGGCGGCGGCCACGACGAGCAGTGCCGCCACCCACGCGTCGGTCACCGTCGCGCCGGGTGCGCCGAAGGCGACGGCGGCGACCGCGAGGGCACCGAGGCCGCTGCCGAGGGCGAGCGGCGGGCTGATCTGCCGCTTCGCGACCTGGGTGACCGCGGCGTAGCCGAGGGTGGCGCAGACGGCGAGGAAGCTCGCGGCGAGCACCGGCAGGGTGGCGGACTGCAACTCCCCCGTGGTCGGGTTGGCGTCGACCGGTATCGAGGCCGCCACCAGCGCGGCCACCGCACCCGGCGCGGCGAAGGCGGCGCCACCCGCCGCCCAGGGGCCGACCACGTCGGCGCCCGTGCCCGGGGCGACCGTGTCGGTGGCGGCCAGCAGGGCGACGAGCACACCGCCGACGGTCAGCGCGAGGAGCGCGGCGGCGGTCAGGCCGGGGCGGGCGAGCGCGGCACCGGCGCCGGCGAAGCCGACCAGGCCGGCGCCGACGAGATGCACCCGGGCGGCCCGGTCGCTGTCGGTCCACAGCCCGGCCGCGCCGATCCCGATCGCCGCCAGCACCGGCGGCCACGGCGCCGCCCACCACGGCAGGGCGAGCGAGGCGGGCGCGGCGAGCGCGGTGAGGGCCACGCCGGCGACGGCGAACTCCCGGCGCACCTCCGCCGGCAGCGACAGGACGGCGGCGACGGTGAGCAGGAACGCGGTCGCGGCGAGCTGCCATCCGGTCGCCGCGACCGACTCGGCCAGCACGTGGGGGTAGTCGACGAGGTCGGCCGCCCAGACCGGGGTCGCGGCCCGGATCGGGGCGAGGGCGGCCCGGATCGCGCTGCCCGCGACCACCACGCCGATGACGACGAGAGCGGCGACCGAGGCCAGCTGCGGCCCGCGCCGGGCCCAGGCGGGCAGGGAGCGTACGCCGACCCCGGTCAGTGTGATCACGGCGGCGATGACCAGCAGCGCGCGGCCGGGCAGGGCGAGAGCCGCCACCCGGCCGGCGGCCCCGATGACGGCGAGGGTGAGGATGCCGGCGGCCAGATCCGGCAGCGGCGGCTGCCGCAGCGTGTAGGCGCCGAGCAGCCCGACCAGGGCGGCGATCACCAGCGTGACACCGGCCCGGGCGGCGGCGGGCACGGTGTCGGCGTCGACGAGCGCGGCGACGGCGTAGACCAGCGCGGCACCGATCGCCAGGCCGTGCAGCACCCAGGTCAGCTCACGTAGCCAGAACGTCGCGGGGGCGGCCGCGGCGACGGGCTCCGCGGGCCGGGGTTTCGCGGGCTCTTCGTCGACGTCGGCGAACGCCTGCCCGGTGTCGTCGGCGTCCAAGGTGCCGAACGGATCCCGGGCACGGCGTTTCGCGGTGCCCGGCGGCTCGGCGGTGACGACCGCGTCGGCCTCTTCCGGTGCGCTTTCCGGCCGGTCGGTGCCGGGTTCGGCGCTGGCGGGTGCCGCTCCCGTCCCGGTGTCGGCCACCGGCCCGGGGCGGCGGCCCAGCCACGGCGGCAGCACCAGCCGGCCCGGCTGGGCGAACAGTCGGACGAGGTAGAGGTCGAGGGCGGCCACCGCGCTCAGGGTGATCGCCCAGCCGGCCGGTCCGAGAATCCAGTCGTACGCCAGCAGCGGGATGATCGGTTGCACGGCGAGCACGGTCGCCCAGCGGGGCACGGTCAGCCCGGTCGCCGAGGTGTACGCGGCCGCGATGCCGGCGGCGACCGCGAACGTCAGCGCGCCGAACACGGCCCCGGACAGCACACCGGTGCGTACCGACTCGGCGGTCCACAGCGCGTAGCCGGTCAGCGGCACCAGCAGGAGGCCGACGCCGGCGAGCGTCTCGGCGGTCGAGGTCAGCGCCCGGCGGGCCATCAGCGGCGCCGCGAGCAGCAGCAGCCCGGTGGCGGCGACCAGGATGGTCATTCGGCTCAGCGTGTCGAGCGTGCTGATCGCCACGACGGCGAAAACCACCGCGGCCACCCCGAGCAGCAGCGCGCCGAGACCGAGCAGGATGTTCTGCACCTCGCGCTGCGACGCCTCGGGACGTGCTTCGGGGTCGTCGAGATCGGCGACCCGGGGCGCGTCGTCCGGTGGCGGCGGTGGAGGCCGGTCCCGGTCGCCGCCACCGGTCTGCCGTGGGATGCGCCACGGCGGTGGCGGGCCGGCGTCGGCGGTCGGTGGGCGCTGCCCGGGCCGGCGACGCAGCACCCGGCGTGGCTTGGTCGCGCCCTTGGCCCGCTTGTCGTTGGCGTGCGCGAGGATGTCCCGCTGGAAGACGGCCGCCTGAAGCTTCGAGGCGATCTGCTTCTGCTCCTTGGCGATCGCCACGTCGCGGGCCTTCATCTCGGCGATCGACCGCTCGATGCGGGCCAGATCATCGGCCCACGTTCCCTGCGCCTCACCGCAGTGCGGGCACTCGGGGGCAGGTTCGATCTGCCGACCGCACGAGGGGCACCGGTATGTGGTCACTGGCACCTCCTCGCCTCACGTCGCCGCCGGGACGATCCCGCCGCGCAGACCGCCGGCACGGCCACCGGACCGCGCCCCCGGCCGTACCGTCGCCTCCGGTCACGCGTTCATGACCGTCGGCCACGGTCGGCCAGGCCCTGTCACCCCGGCACCGCGCTGCACTGTGGACTCTCCACCCACGAAGCATGCCCAACCCGGGTCAGGGTTGAACAGTCCTTACGGGCGTGTCCGCGCATCTTCTCGATCGGCGCTCGCCGCCCGGCGAACGAAAACGCCGGCCACGGCCCCACACGGGGCCACGGCCGGCGCCACGGTTTCGAAACGTCGATCAGGGGCGACCCATGCCCCGGTAATCCCAACCGGCACCGGTCCAGAGCGTGGAGTCGAGGCAGTTCCGGCCGTCGATCACCCGGCGGCCGCCGACGATCTCGCCGAGCGCGACCGGGTCGGCGTTGCGGAAGTCGGCCCACTCGGTGAGGACGCAGACCAGGTCGGAGTCCTGCACGGCGGCGTTCATCGAGGTCTCGTAGCTGAGATCCGGCAGCGTCCGGCGGGCGTTCTCGTTGCCCTCCGGGTCGTAGAGGTGCACGTCGGCGCCGGCCTTCGCGAGCATCGCGGCGACGGCCAGCGACGGCGCGTCGCGTACGTCGTCGGTGTTCGGCTTGAAGGTGGCGCCGAGCACGGCGATCCGGGTGCCGGACAGGTCCGGTCCGGCCGGGCCGACGCGCCGGTCGAGCAGTTCGGCGGCGAGCGTCAGCACCCGGGTGCGGCGCCGCAGGTTGATCAGGTCGACCTCGTGCAGGAAGCGCAGCGCCTCCCCGGCACCCAGCTCCTGGGCGCGGGCCTGGAAGGCCCGGATGTCCTTGGGCAGGCAGGCGCCGCCGAAGCCGAGGCCGGCCTGGAGGAAACGGTTGCCGATTCGCGGGTCGTAACCGATCGCCCGGGAGAGTTGGGTCACATCGCCGCCGGCGACCTCGCACACCTCGGCCATCGCGTTGATGAACGAGATCTTGGTGGCCAGGAACGCGTTGGCCGCGACCTTGACCAGTTCGGCGGTGGCGAAGTCGGTGACCACCAGCGGGACCTCGCGGTCCTCGGTGGCGGCGAGGTCGAAGACGCCCTTGTGCGCGGCGTAGAGCATGCCGTTGGCCCACTCGCTCTTCACGCCGACGACGATGCGGTTGGGCCGCAGCACGTCCTCGACGGCGAAGCCCTCCTGCAGGAACTCGGGGCTCCAGGCCACCTCGATGCCGAGGTCGGCGGGGGAGTGTTTGCCGACGAGCTGCTCGACCCACTCGGCGGTGCCGACCGGGACGGTGGACTTGCCGACGATCAGCGCCTTGCGGGACAGGTGCGGCGCGAGGCCGGTGACGGCGGTCTCGACGTAAGACAGGTCGGCGCCCATCCCGTCGGCCCGCTGCGGGGTCCCGACGCAGATGAAGTGGACGTCGCCGAACTCGGCCGTCTCCTGGTAGGAGGTGCTGAACCGCAGCCGGCCGGCGGCCAGGTTGCGGCGCAGCAGCTCGTCCAGGCCGGGCTCGTGGAACGGCACCGAACCGGCGGCCAGCTTGGCGATCTTGGCCTCGTCGACGTCGAAGCCGATCACCTCGTAGCCCAGCTCCGCGAAGCAGATGGCGTAGGTCGCACCCAGGTAACCGGTGCCAAGGAAGGTCAGCCGCGGGCGCGGTGCGCCGGACGGTGGGGAGACCGCGGGGATGGCCGGCATGGGCTGGCTACTCGGGTACGGGATCGTCACGCGTGGATTCTCCGCTCGCACAGGGCGGCGCTTGTTGCGTCGCAGTCGGGGGCGCCCAATCGGCGCTGTCTCGGACATCTTGTGTTGTATGTCTCAATGGCTGTCTCGTCCGCGCGATCCAGCCTCGGGACCCGCGTGAACCGGCGTCGGCCGCGAGGTGGCGCAGGCGACCATAGTGGCTCAGCCTACGCGGCGGTAGGGGTTGCCGTGAGCATGGTCGGTATCCTCACATGCGCGTGGCAGCCCACACGTGAGCAGGACGCTACAGATACGTTCCGCGGGGGCCAAGGGGAGGGCCAGAATGACGACAGAGGCGCTGTTCGACGCATACCGGCTTCCGGAAGAGCACTCCGACATCCGGGCGGCCGTCCGTGCGGTCTGCGATGCCAAGGTGGCCCCGAACGCCGCGCACGCCGACGAGACCGGCGAGTTTCCGACCGGGTCGTACGACGCCCTGCGCGCCGCCGACTTCCACGCCCCGCACATCCCGGTCGAGTACGGCGGCGCCGGCGCCGACGCGCTGGCCACCGCCATCGTGATCGAGGAGGTCGCCCGGGCCTGCGCGTCGTCCTCGCTGATCCCGGCGGTCAACAAGCTGGGCACCATGCCGCTGCTGCTGGCCGGCTCCGAAGACCTCAAGCGGCGCTTCCTGACGCCGGTCGCCAGCGGCGAGGCGATGTTCTCGTACTGCCTGTCCGAGCCGGACGCGGGCAGTGACGCCGCCTCGATGTCGACCCGGGCCGAGCGTGACGGAGAACACTACGTCCTGAACGGCGTGAAACGGTGGATCACCAACGCCGGGGTCTCCGAGTACTACACGGTCTTCGCGGTGACCGATCCGGCCGCCCGTTCCCGGGGCATTTCCGCGTTCGTGGTCGCCAAGTCCGACCCGGGAGTCAGCTTCGGTGCACCGGAGAAGAAGCTGGGGATCAAGGGCTCACCGACCCGCGAGGTCTACCTCGACAACGTACGCATCCCCGCCGACCGCATGATCGGCGCGCCCGGCACCGGCTTCGCCACCGCCATGCAGACCCTCGACCACACCCGGGTCACCATCGCGGCCCAGGCCGTCGGCATCGCCCAGGGCGCGCTCGACTACGCCAAGGGCTACGTCAAGGAGCGCCACCAGTTCGGCAAGCCGATCGCCGACTTCCAGGGCATCCAGTTCATGCTCGCCGACATGGGCATGAAGCTGGAGGCGGCCCGCCAGCTCACGTACGCCGCCGCCGGCCGGTCCGAGCGCGGCGATGCCGACCTGACGTACTTCGGCGCGGCCGCGAAGTGCTTTGCCTCGGACGCCGCCATGGAGATCACCACCGATGCGGTGCAACTGCTCGGCGGGTACGGCTACACCCGGGACTACCCGCTGGAGCGCATGATGCGCGACGCGAAGATCACTCAGATCTACGAGGGCACCAACCAGGTGCAGCGGATCGTGATGGCGCGGCAGCTGCTCCAGGGCTGACCGGCCGGCGCCGGTCCGGCCGGCTCAGGTTCGTCCGGCCGGCTTGGTCCGTCCGGCCGGCGGAGGTTCGTCACAGGCGCCGGGTCACGTCCGGATCGACCGGCGGCGCGGTCGGCGTCGAATGGCCGGGCGGCGGGTACGCCGCCGGTGGCGGCGGTGTGTCGCGCAGCCGGGCGGTCACCTCGTCGATCCGCTCCGTCACCTCGTCGATGCGTCCGGTGGCCCCGATCCGTTCGGTGACCTCGTCGGCCATGGCCGGCCGGGCAGGAGCGGGTTCGCCGGTCGTCGGCGTGGCGACCGTGGGGTGCTCGTCGCCGGGCGGGTGGAGGACCGTGGTGGCCTCGCCGTCGGCGGCGGACGCGGGCGCACGGAACGGGACCGCGACGGCGGCGGTGTCCGGCTCGGGCGACGGCGTGCCCAGCGCCATGGTGGCCTCGGCGTCCGGCTGCGCCGGTTTCCGCAGGTCGGAGGTTGGCTGATCGGGCGCCACGAATGCCGGGACCGCCGGCGGCGACAGGCGGGCGGTGGCGTCGGTGTCCAGTTCGCGCCCCGCCGGCCGGAGCGGCGGGAGCCCGGCCGGGGCCGGCACCCCGGAAGTGGGTGCGGCGTTGGCCGGGGTGGGTACTGCGGGCGCCGGCTCGGTGCCGGCCGGGGCCGACCGTCCGGCGTTTCCGGCGGCCGGTGCGAACCTGGCGGGCGGTGACGGGAACCCGGCGGGTGATGGGGTGGATCCGGCGGCCGGCCCGCTCCGCGGCGCGAACCCGGGGACACCCGAGGTGGGGCTCGGCGCCAGGTGGACGGTCGCGTCGCCGGGCGCCGGGTGCGGCGGGGCGTACGACCCGGGCGGTGGCGGGGCGGAAACCGCCGGCACCCGATCCTGGCCGCGCCAGCGGCGTGGGCTGAGCCCGGTGGCGAGCAGCGGTACGGCCAGCACCGCCGCGAGGCCGCCGGCCGGTGACGCCAGCGTGAGGTCGAGGCCGAACAGGTCGTCCGGCAGCACGCGGCGTAGCGCCGGGAGGTCGACGGTGGCCCAGGCGGTCATCGCGAGCAGCAGCAGCCCGGCCAGGATCGGCCCGGCCGGAGAGGACCGGGGGAGCAGCAGCAGCGCGAGCAGTCCACCGGCACCGAGCAGGGCGAGGAGACCGAGGAACACCTCCGGCCCGGGGCCCGCTCCGGCCCGGGCGTACGCGGTCAGCCCGATCGCGGTCAGCACCCAGGTGAGGGGGGTGACGAGCAGGGCCAGGGCCAGCGATCCGATGTGGCGCATCCGACCTCCTACGGGTTGCCGCCATCGGCACCGTACTCCGGTCGGGCAAGGCCGTTGATCATCCGCGCGGCCCCCGCCGGGCCGGCGATCGGGGCTCTGACCTGGCCCTACGGCGAGCCCGAGTGGGGGGCCGGAGGGGGTGGTGGCGGGTCGTACGGGTAACCGAGGCTCGGCGGCCGGGCCTCCTGGTCGGGCGGCCCGGTCGGCCAGTCGAGCGTCGGGTCGTCGTGGCTCCGCTCGCCGTAGCCGGGCGGCGGATAGCCGGCCGGCGGCGGGGGCAGCACCACCGGCCGCGGCCAGCGCCGCCACCGCTTCGCGCTGAACGTCGCCATCACGAGCAGGCCGCCGAGGAAGAAGAGCGTGCCGTTCTCGAGCGGCTGGCGCAGGTCGACCGGGTCGCCGAAGAGTCGCCAGCCGGCGGGTACGGCGTCGCGCACCGCGAACGGGTCGGCGAACAGCGCCGCGTACGGGAAGAGCAGCAACAGGCCGGCGAGGAGTGGCCCGAGCGGTGAGATCCGCAACGTGGCGACCAGGCCGAGGACGATCCCGCCGGCGCCCAGGTAGACCGCCGGTTGGACGAGGTCGGCCCCGTTGAACCGGTCCGCCTCGAACCAGGCCGAGACGGTACGACTGGAACCGCCCTGCCCGAGCGCGACGAGCACCCAGGCCAGGGGTGCGGCAACCGCCCCGGCGAGCAGGCTCAGGATATGTCGCATTCACGCACCGTATCCGCCGCGTGCCACCCGGAGGACCAGGTGACGGCGCTGTCGAGGGGCGGAATCACCCGCGATCGACTAGTGTAAATAACCTGAAGAGTACGGACATATACCGATCGGTTAGGGTCGCCAGGTGTCCAGTCCCTCCCCAACGTACCTCGCCAATGATGGACAAAAGGGTCGTCTCGCCAGCCTGGACGGCCTGCGGTTCGTTGCCGCCCTCATGGTGGTTCTCTTCCACTTCGTGGCGACCGGCCGTGACGCCTGGGGAGAGGACCCGCGTCCCCTCTTCCCGGTGCTGCACCTGATCGCCTCGTACGGCTGGCTCGGCGTCGAACTGTTCTTCGTGATCAGCGGCTTCGTCATCTGCATGAGCGCCTGGGGCAGGTCGCTCGGCGACTTCTTCGTCTCCCGGGCCAGCCGGCTCTACCCGGCGTACTGGCTGGCGGTGATCGTCACCACCGTCGCGCTGCGCCTGTTCGAGTCGCCGGAGCCGGTCCCGTCGATCCGGGCCGCGCTGCTCAACCTGACCATGCTCCAGGACGCCGTACGGGCGCCGCGGGTCGACGGCGTCTACTGGACGCTCTGGATCGAACTCTGCTTCTACCTGCTCTTCGCGCTCGTCGTGTGGCGTGGCCTGACCTACCGCCGGGTGGTGGCGTTCTGCCTGCTGTGGACGGTCGCCTCGGTCTTCGCCCTGTATGCCGACAACCCGGTCGTCAACCTCTTCCTCAACCCCCGCTACTCCAGCTACTTCATCGGTGGTGTCGCCATCTACCTGATGACCCGGTTCGGGCAGAACCTGCTCCTGTGGGGCATCGTCGGGGTGTCCCTGCTCCGGGCGCAGTACGACATCACCGAGCAGATCAACGCGATGGGCGGCTTCGCCGGCCAGGGGCTGTCGTGGCCGGTGGTGGCCGCTCTGATCACGGCGTTCTTCCTGGTCGTGGCCGCGATCGGGCTCGGCTGGCTGCCCGCCGTCCGGTGGCGCTGGCTGACGCTCGCCGGGGCGTTGACGTATCCGCTCTACCTGACGCACAAGCTCGGCCTGATGGCGATCGTGCAGTGGCGGGACAGCGTCGACCAGTGGGTGCTGCTCGGCGCGACGACGGCCGGCACGCTGGTCGTCGCGTGGCTGGTGTACCGCCTCGTCGAACGCCCCCTGATGCCGCTGCTGCGCCGGCTGCTCAAGAAGTCGTTCGCCGACCTGCGCGGGCCGACCGACCGGGCCCCGGCCGGCGCCACCTCGGCCGCCGGCCCGCCGATCCGCACCGCGCCGGTCGCCGTCGACCCGGACCGCGGCGCCGCGGGCACCGGCGAGCAGCGCATGGTCACCGTCGCCGGCCGCCCGGCCGGCACGCGGACCGTACCCGAGCAGAGTTGGCCGCCGCGGGAACGGGGCCCACGCCCGGCGGCGGCCGGCGCGGACCGGCGTCGCGACCCCTGATCATGGCCGCCGCCGACATGGTCGGCGGCCAACTGTGTGGAGCGCCCACGCGTCGCCGCCCGCCCGACGGCCAGACAATGACCGTCCGGGGTAGGGCAGGATGTCGGCACGGGTCGGCACACCGCCGTGCCGGCCGGGGAGGAGGGCGACGGTGCAGGGCGAGATCCTCTGGACGCCGCGGGCCGATGTGCGCGAACACACACGTATCGGCGACTACCTGAGGTGGCTCGGGGAGCGACGCGGCCTCGACTTCGCCGACTACGACGAGCTGTGGCGCTGGTCGGTCACCGACCTCGACGCCTTCTGGCGGTCGATCTGGGACTACTTCGAGGTGATCGCGCACACCGCGCCGACCGCCACCATCGAGGATCCCGCGATGCCCGGCACCCGCTGGTTCCCCGGCGCCACCCTGAACTACGCCGAACACGTGCTGCGGATGCCGGGCCTCGCCGACGACGCCCCGGTGGTTGTGGCACACAGCCAGACCAGGGCACCGGTCACCCTGACCGCCGCGCAACTGCGCGAGCGGGTACGGCGGGTCCGCGCCGGCCTGCGCCGGCTGGGGGTCGGCCCCGGCGACCGGGTCGCGGCGTACGCGCCGAACATCCCGGAGACCTTCGTGCTGATGCTCGCCACCGCGAGCCTCGGCGCAATCTTCTCGTCGTGCGCGCCGGAGTTCGGCACCCGCAGCGTCACCGACCGGTGGCAGCAGATCGAGCCGACGGTGCTGGTGGCCGTCGACGGCTACCGCTACGGCGAGAAGCCCATCGACCGGCGGGCCGAGGTCGCCGCGATCCGGGCGGCGCTGCCGTCGGTCGTACACACGGTGTTGCTGGGGTATCTGGACCCGGCCGCGACCGGCGACGGGACGCTGACCTGGTCGGACCTTGCCGCCGACACCGACGAGCCGCTGGCCTTCGAGGCTGTGCCGTTCGACCACCCGCTCTACGTGCTGTACTCGTCGGGCACCACCGGGCTGCCCAAGCCGATCGTGCACGGACACGGCGGCATCCTGCTCGAGCACCTGAAGATGCTCGCCCTGCACCACGACCTCGGCCCGGGAGACCGGTTCCTCTGGTTCTCCACCACCGGCTGGATGATGTGGAACTTCCTGGTCAGTGGTCCGGCGGTCGGTGCGGCCATCGTGCTGTTCGACGGCAATCCGGCCCACCCCGGGCTCGACGCGCTGTGGCGGCTCGCCGAGGAGACCGGCACCACCTACTTCGGCACCTCCGCGCCCTTCCTGCTGGCCTGCCGCAAGGCCGGGCTGGTGCCGTCGGAGGTCGCCGACCTGCGGGCGCTGCGCGGCCTCGGCTCGACCGGGGCGCCGCTGCCGGCCGAGGGGTTCCGCTGGGTCTACGAGACGGTCAACCCCGACCTGCAACTCCAGTCGCTGTCCGGCGGCACCGACGTCTGCACCGGCTTCGTCGGCGGGGTCGCGCTGCTGCCGGTGCACGCCGGTGAGATCGCCTGCCGCTGCCTGGGCGCGAAGGTCGAGGCCCGCTCGGCCGACGGCACCCCGGTCGTCGGCGAACTGGGCGAACTGGTGATCACCGCCCCGATGCCGAGCATGCCGGTCGGGTTCTGGGGCGACACCGACGGGCGGCGCTACCGCGAGGCGTACTTCGACGTCTATCCGGGCGTGTGGCGGCACGGTGACTGGATCACCGTCAGCGAGCGGGGCACCTGCGTCATCACCGGTCGCTCCGACGCGACCCTCAACCGGGGCGGGGTACGCCTGGGCACCGCCGAGTTCTATTCGGTGGTGGAGGGGCTCGACGAGGTCGCCGACTCGGTGGTCGTGCACCTGGAGGACGACGAGGGCGGCGCGGGCGAACTGCTGCTGTTCGTGGTGCTCCAGGGCGGTCGTGAGCTGGACGACGAGCTGCGCCGCCGGATCTGCCGGGAGCTGCGTACGGCGCTGTCGCCGCGGCACGTGCCGGACGAGATCCACCAGGTGGGCGCGGTGCCGCGCACCCTGTCGGCGAAGAAGCTGGAGGTGCCGGTCAAGAAGATCCTCACCGGCACCCCGGTCGAGTCGGCGGCGGCGAAGGGGGCCCTGGCGAATCCGGAGTCGTTGACCGCCTTCGAACGGTTCGCCAAGGAGCGGAACGCCGGCTGACCCATCGGCCGACGGAGACCAACCGGTCGTGTGGCAACGTGCCGACGGGACCGTGCGTCTTCATCTTCGTGGGCATCTACCTGCGGCTGACCATCACTGACACGCTCGGCACGCGTGTCGGTGGCCACCATTCGTTCAGCCCGCACGCGCGGGTCACCCGGACCTTCTGGTACCGGGTGCCCGGCGAGTGGGTGGCCGGCGGGGTGCTCTGCCCGCGTCGGCGGGACCAACTCGTCGACCGCCTCTACGAGCCCGGCTGGCGCGACGGCGGCCCGGGCGGCAGCGCGTACGTGATCCTGGATCTCCAGGACAAGGTGCTCAGCGCCGAGGAGGTCCTGGACCGGCCGTGGCTCGGTGACCGGGCCGGCTTCTTCGTGTGTGCCGAGGACGGTTCGCTGCGCGAGGTCGTCCCGGCCGAGCTGTGACCTGAGGACCGGCGGCGGCGCCGGTCGCCGCGGGTCAGGCCAGCGTGACCGTGACCCGTTCGGCGGCGACCCGGCCGGGCAGCCGGTCCGGGTCCAGCCGGCCGCACAGGACGGTGCTGGCGCCGGCCACCAGCGGGGCGAGCAGCCAGTCCAGCGGCTCGGGGTGCCGGGCGGCGTCGAAGAGCACCCGGTCGCCGGCCGACAACCCCAGTTCCGCCGCCCTGGCCACCGCCCGCACCGCCAGGTCCGCGCCCTGCCCGTCCCGCCGTGGGTACGGCGTGAAGTGGTCGCCGTGGGCCCGTACCTCGACCACGTAGTCGACCCAGCCGGCCGGCACCTCGCGCAGCGGCATCGCCATCGGGGCCAGCGACAGCGCGAAGCGGTCACCGGACGGCCAGGCGGCCGCCTCGTCGACCCGGTCCGCGGCGGCGAAGAGCACGTCGACCGGGGCGGGCCCGTCGAATGCCACCGACGCGCCGGCGGACCAGCAGCCGAGCAGCACCGCGGCGGTCTGCCAGTGGGGCGGGAGCAGTGCGGCGGCGGTGTCCCCCGGGGCCAGTCCGGCCGAGTCGACGAGCAGGTTGGCGGTCTTGGCCACCCAGTTCGCCAGCGTGGCGCCGGACAGTTCGGTGCGGTCGCCGGTCGCGTCGTCGTACCAGGTCAGCAGCGGGCGGGTGGGGTCGGCCGCGACGGTCGCGGCGAACCGGCCGGCAATGTCGTCGTTCATCGCGGGCGACGATACCCATCGTGGTCGTGCCGACGGTGGCAGGCCCGGCGGTGGCCCGCAAGTTAACAGGTTGGGAAAGGCCATCCTCGATCGCGTTGCCGTCGTCGGGTCCGCGCGGGCGCGGCGTAGGCTGGTGCGCGAGTGTCGTATGCCACACGGTTCGGCACCTGGCAGCGCCGTACCGGCATGAGATGTGCCGAAGTGGCGAGATGCCCCATACAGGCCAACGCACAGTCGAGGAGTTGCCCAGTGACCGCCGGTCGCCCGCCCCGCGTTCTAGTCGACGCCACCAGCGTCCCCGCCGACCGTGGCGGCGTCGGGAGATACGTGGACGGGCTGCTCGGCGCCCTCGGGCAGGCGGGCGGACCAGCGGTCGAACTGGTCGTGGTGAGCCTGCGCACCGACCACGAGCGCTACCGCCGGATGCTGCCCGCGGCCGAGGTGATCGCCGCCCCGGCCGCCGTCGCGCACCGGCCCGCGCGGCTCGCCTGGGAGCAGACCGGGCTGCCCCTGCTCGCCCAGCAGGTCGGCGCCGACGTGCTGCACTCGCCGTTCTACACCTGTCCGCTGCGGGCGGGTTGTCCGGTCACGGTGACCGTGCACGACGCGACCTTCTTCACCGAGCCCGAGCACTACGACAAATCGCGGCGGACCTTCTTCCGCAGCGCGATCAAGACCTCGCTGCGCCGCGCCGACCGGGTGATCGTGCCCAGCAAGGCGACCCGCGACGAGTTGATCCGGCTGCTCGACGCCGACCCCACCCGCATCGACGTCGCCTACCACGGCGTCGACCACGCCGCGTTCCACGCCCCGACCGAGGAGGAGAAGGCGCGGGTCCGGGCCCGGCTCGGGCTCGGTGGCTCGGGCTACGTCGCCTTCCTCGGTGCCAAGGAGCCCCGCAAGAACGTGCCCAACCTGATCCGTGGCTGGGTACGGGCCGTGCACGACCTGCCCAACCCGCCCGCCCTCGTCGTCGCCGGTGGCCAGGGGCACGACGACGACATCGACCGGGCCGCCGCCGACGTACCCGGCCACCTGCGCCTGCTGCGTCCCGGCTACCTGCGCTACGCCGACCTGCCCGGCTTCCTCGGCGGTGCGCTCGTCGCCGCCTACCCGTCGTACGGGGAGGGGTTCGGCCTGCCGATCCTGGAGGCGATGGCCTGCGCCGCGCCCGTACTGACCACGCCGCGGCTCTCGCTGCCCGAGGTCGGCGGTGACGCGGTCGCGTACACCAGCGAGGACCCGGACCAGATCGCGATCGACCTCGCGGCGCTGCTCGACGACGAGTCGCGCCGGCTGACCCTGGCCAAGGCCGGCTTCGACCGCGCCAAGGAATTCACCTGGCAGTCCAGTGCGGAGGTGCACGTCGCCGCCTGGAGCCGGGCGTCCCGGGGGCGTACGGGCTGACCCGCACCGTCGCGAGGGGACGACAGACCGCCGGACGACACTCCATCACGCAGGGTGAACCCCGGTATGCGTGAGAAAGGTAGCCGTTCGGCATGATGTCCTGATGTTCTTCGCCGTGATCCCGGCAGGCGGCAGCGGCACCCGCCTCTGGCCGTTGTCCCGCGCCGGTCATCCCAAGTTCCTCCACCCGCTGACCGGCACGTCGTCGTCCCTGCTACAGGCGACGGTCGAACGGCTCGGCCCGCTGACCACGCCCGACCACACCATCGTGGTCACCGGCGCCGCGCACGTGGCCGCCGTCGCCCGGCAACTGGTCGAGGTTCCGGAGGAGAACATTCTCGTCGAGCCGACGCCGCGTGACTCCTGCGCGGCGATCGCGCTGGCGGCCGCCGTCGTCGCCGAGCGTGAACCGGACGCCCTGATGGGCTCGTTCGCCGCCGACCACCTGATCGGCGATCCGCAGCGCTGGGTCGAGACGGTGCGCCGGGCGATCACCGGCGCGCAGCAGGGCCTGCTGATGACGATCGGCATCAAGCCGACGCGGGCCGAGACCGGCTACGGCTACCTACAGTTCGGCGATCCGATCGGCGACGGCCCGGTGCACCGGGTCGAGGAGTTCAAGGAGAAGCCGCCCGCCGCCGTGGCCGAGACCTATCTTCGCTCCGGCCACCACCTGTGGAACGCCAGCATGTTCGTCTGGCGCACCGACGTCTTCCTCGCCGAACTCGCCCGCCAGCAGCCTGAGCTGCACACCGGCCTGACCCGCATCGCCCGGGTCTGGCACAGCCGCGAGCGCGAAGAGGTGCTCCACGAGGTGTGGCCGACGCTGCCGAAGATCTCGGTCGACTACGCCGTCATGGAGGGTGCCGCGGCGGCCGGCCGGGTCGGCACCGTACCGGGCGACTTCGGCTGGAACGACGTCGGCGACTTCCACACCCTGGGTGAGGTTATTCCCGGCGACGCGGCGGGCAACGTGGTCGTGGCCGGCGAATCCACCGAGACGAAGCCGGTCGTGCTGCTGCACGAGACCGAGGGGCTCGTGGTCGTGCCGCAGTCCGGCCGCCTCGTGGCCGCGCTGGGCGTACGCGACCTGGTCGTGGTCGACACCCCCGACGCCCTCATGATCTGCCCACGGGACCGGGCCCAGGATGTGAAGAAGCTTGTCGACACGCTGAAGCAGCGCGGCGACGAGAGGTTTGTCTGAGGCGGCGGCCGGGCTCGGCCGGGAAACCGCCGGCCGGGCTTTCGGGTGCGGACATGGACGTGCGCCCGGACGCCACCTCTGCGGAGCAAGGGCCGCAGACCCTCGTGGTGGACGTCCGGGCGGCTCGCACCCTCCCCGGCCCAGGTCAAGAGCATGACGGCCGGGCCGCCGGACCGTCGAGGTCTTTCAGTCTGAGCCGAAAGACGCAGGTCATAGGCACTCGGTAGAGTGCGAGCCGATGCCCGCCGCCCCCGAGGTCGGGCACCCGGTGGGAGCGTGCCCGTGCTGCGGATCCACTTCTCCGGCGACGACATCGCCCGGACCCGGGTCGCGCCCGCCGCCGACCCGCTCTGGGAGCTGATCCTGAGCGTCCACCTGTTCCAGACCCGGACCCGCGACCCGGTCGTCGCCGGGTGGCGCGGCGAGGTCGCCCGGGTCCTGCGCCAGGAGGCGCGGGGCACGTTCCAGTTGCTGTTCGCGCTCAACCCGCCGCGTGGTTACTTCCCCGACTTCCTCACCCCGTACGCGAGTGTGGGCGGGATCGAGGCCGGCCTCGACGCGATCCGCTCGACTCCCGTCGCCCAGCTCGACCGGGACCTGAACCGGCTCGCCGCCGAGGGCGAACTGCCGCCCGGTGCGGCCGGCGTGGCCGGTGGCGACACCGACGCCCTGCACCACCTGATCGCCACGATGCGGCGCTACGACGGGCTGGCCGTCACGCCATACCGGGCCCGGGTCCAGACCGCCGTCGAGGCCGACCGCGCCCGCCGGGCCCGGGCCCTGCTCGACGGCGGGGCGGAGGGGCTGCTGGCCAGCTACCGGCCGACGATGCGCTGGGGCGGCGGGGTGCTGGAGGTGCCCGACTATCCCGCCGACCGCGACCTGCACCTCAACGGCAGGGGACTGCTGCTGGTGCCGTCGTTCTTCTGCGCCCGTACCCCGGTGGGGTTGCTCGACCCCGACCTGCCGCCGGTCCTGGTCTATCCGGTCGACCGTCTCGGCGGGATCCTGCCCGGTTCCGGCGAGGGCGGTACGGTCCCCGGGCGGCCGGACGGACGGGGGGCGTTGGGCGCCCTGCTCGGACACACCCGGGCGGCGGTGCTGGCGGCGGTGCACGACGGCTGCTCGACCGGTGAGGTGGCCCGCCGGCTGGGCATCTCACCGGCCGCGGCGAGCCAGCACGCGAGCGTGCTGCGCGAGGCCGGCCTGCTGGTCAGCCACCGCGACCGCAACACCGTCCTGCACACCCTCACCCCGCTCGGCCGGGCCGTCCTGAACGGCCACTGAAAGATCCGCGTGATCAGGGACCGCGTCGCGCGTGTCGTCGACGTGCCGACGTACGCGGCCCCTGATCACGGCGATCTTCAGCGGTCGCCGACGGGGGTCACAGGGCGAGCAGGGCGAGGCCGCCGTCGGCCGTCGGGGCCGGCGGCACGAGCAGGGTCGACGCAACCCCCTCGGCGGCGAGCGCCGCACGCAGCCGGTGCAGATCGGCGCCGAGTCGCAGCACGGCCGTCGCGTCCGGGCCCGCCGGCAGGTGACCGGTCACGACCGTGCCCGCCGCCGCCGGCCACCCGGCGCCGGCGGTGATCTCGGCGGTCGCCGCCGCGACCCGGAACTCGGTTCCGGGCGCCACCACCCCGGCGACCACCGCGACCGCCCGGTCCACCGCCGCCCGGTCGACCGGCGCGGCCGGGTCGCCCGGCGCCACCGCCGCCGGGCCGTCGGGGAGCGTCGCCGCGGCCCGCAGCCCCGCCGCCCGGGCCTCGGCCGTGCCGAGCGAGAACAGGTCGAGTTCGGCGTCGCGGACCAGCGCGGCGGCGCCGGGGCCGTCGGCCGCCTCAGGGGTACGCAGGTAGCCGCGCACGACCGCGACCGGCACCTGGTCGCACTTGCCCTTGACGAGTTCGCCGGCACCGGCCAGCTCGTCGACCACGGCCATCTGGGTCAGTTGCAGTTCGTTGCCGTACGGGTCGGTCTCGCCGCGGTGGTCGCGGATCGGGCCGATGCCGGCGGCACCGAGGGCGACGTCGGTCAGCCCGTTGCGCCACGGCCGGCCCATCGTGTCGGAGACGACCACGGCGACGTCGACGTCGTGCCGCTCGCGCAGCGCGGCGCGCAGCGACCGGGCGGAGGCGTCGGGGTCCTTCGGCAGCAGCACGAGCCGGCTGGCATCCACATTGGACGCGTCGATGCCGGCGGCGGCCATCACGAACCCGTGGTGGGTCTGCACGATCCGGGTCGGACCGCGCCGGGCCACGACCCGGGCGGTCTCGGCGGTCAGCACCTCCTCGCGCGCCGTCTCGCGCTCCGGCCCGTCGACCGGTACGTCGACCAGCCGCCCCTCGGCCTTAGAAATGATCTTGCTGGTGACGACGAGTACGTCACCGTCGCGCAGCCAGGGCGCGGCCCGGGCGATCAACGCCGCGAGGTCGTCACCGGGTGTGATGTCGCCGAGGCCGAGCACCGGCAGGATCTCGAGTTTCATGCCAGCTCCAGCGCGGCTCGTACCATCGCGGCGGTCGCCGCCTCGTCCGTCATCCAAAGGGGGGCGGCACCGACCGTCACCCCGGGCACCTCCGTGCCGGCGTCGGTGCTGTCGACCAGCCAGCCGTCGAGCACGCCGCCCGCGCTGCGCGCGCCGAGCAGACCGCCGACACCCGCCGCCGTGCACTCGACCCCCAGCACCGCCAGGCACCGGTCGGCCATGCCCCGCACCGGCGCCCCGCCGATCACGGGGGAGACGCCGACCACCGGCGCCGTCCCGGCGGTGAGCGCCTCGCGCAGCGCCGACACCGCGAGGATCGGCGCGATGCTGACCACCGGGTTGCTCGGCGCCACCAGCACGACGTCCGCCGTGGACAGTGCGTCGAGTACCCCGGCCGCCGGCTTGGCCACGTCGGCGCCGACGAAGACGAAACGGCGGGTCGGGATGTCGCCCCGGTGACGGATCCACCACTCCTGGAAGTGGATCGCCCGCTGGCCGGTGCCGTCGGCGACGACCACGTGCGTCTCCAGCCGGTCGTCGGTGGCCGGCAGCAGCCGTACGCCGGGCTGCCAGCGCGCGCACAAAGCCTCGGTCACCGCCGACAGTGGATACCCCGCGTTGAGCATCGTGGTCCGGACCAGATGGGTGGCGACGTCCTTGTCACCCAGGCCGAACCAGGTCGGCTCGGCGCCGTACGCCGCCAGCTCGCCCTTGATCGCCCAGGTTTCTCCGGCCCGGCCCCAGCCCCGCTCGGGATCGGCGCCGCCGCCGAGGGTGTACATGACGCTGTCGAGGTCGGGCGAGATCCGCAGGCCGTGCAGCACGACGTCGTCGGCGACGTTGACGATGGCGGTCACATCGGCGCCGGTCGTCCTGGCATGGGCGCGTACGCCGGCCAGGAAACGGGCACCGCCGATGCCTCCGGCGAGAACCACGATGTGCATGCAGCCCATCCTCGCTCACCCGCGTACCCGTTCACCGCGTGGGTTGTGCGACTAGGCTCACGTGCGCAGCCTTCCGTCACCGCATCAGGGGGAGCCCTTGAGCAGCCAACCCGAGCCCGCGCCCGCAGAAAAGGCGCCGGCCAGCCAGATAACCAAGCCACTGCGCGAACTCGTCGCGGCGGTGCTTCTCGGCGCGAACGCCATCCTGCTCTTCGTCGGCCTCATCAACCTGTTGGTGCCCTACTCCACCAGCAGCAGCTTCGCCACCCGGGCCGGCAGCACGTTCTTCGACTTCGCCGGGCTGGAGCAGATCGTCCTGCCGCTGCTGGCGGTGCTGCTGGTGACCCACATCGAGCCGGTCACCGGCCGGGCCAAGCTGATCACGATCGGCGCCCTGGCCGAATACGCCGCCTCGGCGCTGTTCGGGGTCGTCACCCTGTTCTCCTTCCTGGCCGGCGGCTTCATCGACGGCCGGTTCCGGGACGTGCTGACCGGCCTGCTCGCCCGCTTCGCCTACCTGGCGCTGCTCGCCGTGGCCGCGCTGGTGGTGTTCAAGGTGTGGCAGAAGCTGTTCTACGTCGCCAAGCCCAAGCCGCAGCCCGGCCTGTACGGCCAGCCCGGCTACCCGCAGCAGGGCGGTTACCCGCCGCAGTACGGTCAGCAGCCGGGCTACCCGCAGGGCCAGCAGCCCGGTTACCCAGCCCAGCCGGGCTACCCGGCGCAGCCCGGCTACCCGCCGCAGCCGGGCTACGGCCAGCCGACCGGGCAGCAGCCGGCCGCCTACCCGCCGGGGGCGTACGGCCAGCAGTGGGCACCGCAGGACCAGACCGGTGCCCAGTCGGGCGCGTTCCCGGCCGGGCCCGCCTCCGCCCCGCCCGCGCCGGCCTCGGCCCCGCCCGCGTCGGCGCCACCCGCCTCGGGACCGCCGGCGTCCGCGCCGCCGGCCGGGCCGGCCGGATTCACCCCGGCGCCCGCCCCGCCGGGCGAGGACCCGACGCAGGTCGTCGCCGGGCCGTACACGATGCCGGCACCCCCGGCCGCGCCGTCGCCGTACGCGCCGACCTCGGCGCCGCCGTCCGCCCCGGCGGTGCCCGGCCAGCCGGCCGGACCCAGCCTGACCAAGGGGGACGCCGGTGCCGAGTCGACCCAGGCGGTCGCCACCGGCGAGGACGACCTGAGCCAGCGCACCCAACTGATCAATCCGGCCAGCCAGCAGCCGTCGGCCGGTTCGCCACCGCCGGCCGCCGCGGTGGGCGACGAGCCGACGCAGCGTTACCAGCCCTGACCCACGGGGCCGACGGCCCAGGTGACCGCGAGGGCGCTCCCGCCGGGGGCGTCCTCGCGGCGTGTGTGACCGCTACCACCGACCGCGGCAGGTGGCACGGCCTAGGCTGCACACGTGGTTGACAGCACCGACCCCCGACCGACCGAGGCCAGCCTGCGCCGCGCGCTCCGGCGGGCCGCCGACGGGCAGGCCCTCGACCCGGCTGAGGCCGCCGATCTGCTCGCCGCGCGCGGTGAGCACCTTGACCGGCTGCTCGCGATCGCCTCGGGCATCCGCGACGCCGGACTGCGCGAGGCCGGCCGGCCGGGTGTGGTGACGTACTCCAGAAAGGTGTTCATCCCGCTCACCCGGCTCTGCCGGGACCGGTGCCACTACTGCACGTTCGCGACCGTTCCGCACCGGCTGCCGGCGGCCTTCCTCGACCGGGACGAGGTGCTGGCGATCGCCCGCGACGGCGCCGCCCAGGGCTGCAAGGAGGCGCTGTTCACGCTCGGCGACCGGCCGGAGGAGCGCTGGCCGGCGGCGCGGCGGTGGCTCGACGAGCGCGGCTACGACTCGACGCTGGACTACGTACGCGCCTGCGCGATCGCGGTGCTGGAGGAGACCGGCCTGCTGCCGCACCTCAACCCCGGCGTGCTCTCGTGGGCCGAGTTGCAGCGGCTCAAGCCGGTGGCGCCGAGCATGGGCATGATGCTGGAGACGACCGCGACCCGGCTGTGGGCGGAGCCCGGCGGCCCGCACTACGGCTCGCCCGACAAGGAGCCCGCGGTCCGGCTGCGGGTGCTCGACGACGCCGGCCGGGTGGCGGTGCCGTTCACCACCGGCATCCTGATCGGCATCGGGGAGAACCGGGCCGAGCGGATCGATTCGATCTTCGCGATCCGCCGGGCGGCCCGCGAGTACGGCCACATCCAGGAAGTCATCGTGCAGAACTTCCGCGCCAAGCCGGACACGGCGATGCGCGGCATGCCGGACGCCGAACTGCACGACCTGGCCGCCACCGTGGCGGTCGCCCGGGTCCTGCTCGGCCCGAAGGCCCGGATCCAGGCCCCGCCCAACCTGATCGCCGGCGAATACGAGCTGCTGCTGCGGGCCGGCATCGACGACTGGGGCGGGGTGTCGCCGGTGACCCCGGACCACGTCAACCCGGAGCGGCCCTGGCCGCAGATCGACGAGCTGGCCAAGCACAGCGCTGCCGCCGGCTTCACGCTGCGCGAGCGGCTCACCATCTACCCCGAATACCTGCGGCGGGGCGACCCCTGGCTCGACCCGCGCCTGGGGCCGCACGTGGCGGCGCTGGCCGAGCCGGCGACCGGCCTGGCGGACGAGGAGGCCCGTCCGGTCGGCCGGCCGTGGCAGGAGCCGGAGGACTCGTTCGTCCCCGGCGGTCGCACCGACCTGCACGCGACGATCGACACCACCGGTCGCACCGGCGACCGGCGCGGTGACTTCGACAGCGTGTACGGCGACTGGACCGAGGTCGCAGCCCAGGTGACGCCGGGTGGTGCTCCGGCGCGTACCCCGGCCGACCTGCTCGCTGGACTGAAGCTGGCCGCCGACGACCCGGCGGCCCTGCTCGAACCGGCGAACGAGGCGGCGGCCATGGCGCTCTTCGGCGCCGAGGGCGCGGCACTCGACGAGGTGTGCCGGATCGCGGACGACGTACGCCGGGACGCCGTCGGCGACGACGTCACCTACATCGTCAACCGCAACATCAACTTCACCAACGTCTGTTACGTCGGCTGCCGGTTCTGTGCCTTCGCCCAGCGGGAACGTGACGCCGACGCGTTCCGGCTCTCCGTCGAGCAGGTCGCCGACCGGGCCGAGGAGGCGTGGCGGGCGGGCGCGACCGAGGTCTGCATGCAGGGCGGCATCGACCCGAAGCTGCCGGTCACCACGTACGCGGACATCGTGCGGGCGGTCAAGGCCCGGGTGCCGGGGATGCACGTGCACGCGTTCTCGCCGATGGAGATCGTCACCGCCGCCGCCAAGGGCGGACTGTCCATCCGGGACTGGCTGACGATGCTGCGGGAAGCCGGTCTGGACACCATTCCGGGCACCGCCGCCGAGATCCTCGACGACGAGGTGCGCTGGGTGCTCACCAAGGGCAAGCTGCCGGCCGCCACCTGGGTCGAGGTCGTCACGACCGCGCACCAGCTCGGCATCCGGTCCAGTTCGACCATGATGTACGGCCACGTCGATCACCCCCGGCAGTGGCTCGGGCACTTCCGGGTGCTGGCCGGGGTCCAGGACCGCACCGGCGGGTTCACCGAATTCGTGGCGTTGCCGTTCGTGCACACCAACGCGCCGATCTATCTGGCCGGAATCGCCCGGCCCGGCCCGACCTGGCGGGAGAACCGGATCGTCCACGCGATGGCCCGACTGCTGTTGCACGGCCGGATCGACAACATCCAGTGTTCGTGGGTGAAACTCGGCGACGAGGGCACGGTCGCGATGCTCCGGGGCGGTTGCAACGATCTCGGCGGCACCCTGATGGAGGAGACAATTTCCCGCATGGCGGGATCCGACAACGGTTCGGCTCGTACGGTCGCACAACTGCACGCGATGGCCGAGGCGGCCGGCCGGCCGGCGCGCGAGCGCACCACGGCGTACGGCCGGACCCGCTGAGCCGGCCCGGCCGGCGGGCCGCGCGGCTCGGTCGCCGGCCGCCGGCGCCACCGGGTGGCGGGTCGATCGGGCAGCTCAGAGCGGCCCGGCCGCGAAGCCGGGCGGCGTGACGGGCTGCCCGTCGTCGATATTGCCATTCGTCGTGCGGAACCGCCTGGTTACGGCCACAATCAACGCGGCACGCCGATTTCTCCGGGCGACTCGCCGATACGGGCGTTACCCGTCCGGGGGCTGGATCGATAGGGCAGCGAGGCGGCTCGGAGGGGCCGTCAGGACACGGCGAAAAAGCGACCCCATTTATCAGGTTCGGCTTGACGACGCACGCATTACACGCGTGTAATTTCGGTTGGGGTTGTCCGAACGGAGGGCATGAAAAGCCACCGTTCGGGGCAATAGACACGCCTTCCGCGTGGGGGGTTGCGCCGGCACCGCTGCTGGCGCGCGATAAGGAGGCATGCATGGACGGCCGGCTAGAAGTAGCCGACCTGCTCGGAGATGCGCCGGAGTGGCAGGAGCGGGCGCTGTGCTCGCAGACCGACCCCGAGGCGTTCTTCCCTGAGAAGGGCGGATCCACCCGCGAGGCGAAGCGCATCTGCTCGCGCTGCGAGGTCCAGACCGAATGCCTGGAGTTCGCGCTGGGCCACGACGAACGGTTCGGCATCTGGGGCGGCCTGTCCGAGCGCGAACGGCGCAAGCTCAAGCGTCGGGTCGCCTGATCCGTTCCGGTCCGCCCAGCGGACCACGAAACACCGGCTGACGGCCGGGCGGTGGGGGCCGCCCGGTCCGGCCACCCGCCGCCGGCCCGATCCGGCGGCCCCGGCACGACGGAGCGCCCCGCCGGGGCCGCTCAGGCCAACTCGTCCGGATCGACGCCGAGCAGGTTGGCGACCTGCTCGATGATCACGTCGTGCACCAGGTCGGCGAGGTCCTCCCGGTCCATCGCGCGGAACTCCAGCGGCCGCCGGTAGAGCACGATCCGCGGCGGCACCTCCTGCCGGCCGGGCCGGCCCGGAAGCAGCCGGGCGAGCGGCACCTCGCCGTCCTCCAGCACGTCGGAGTCGTAGACGTTGAGGTCCGGCGGCACGTCCTCGACGGCGAACTCGACGCCGGCCAGTTCCTTGGCGAAGCGGCGCTCCAGGGTCTCCACCGTGTCGAGCACCAGGTCGTCGAAGATCTCGGCCTTGGTCCGCGACAGCGGCACGGTCGCGGGCACGAGTCGCCCGCGCAGGCCGCGCCCGTGCCGGTCGCGCCGGGAACGGCGGCCCGGACCGGGGCGCCGGTGCTGCGGGACGGTCACCTCGGCCCCCCGCCGTACGCGGGTCCGGCGCCGGCGACCCGTACCCGGTGTGGTGCCGCCCGGTCGTGCCGGCCCACCCTCCGGCGGTCGGTCCTGTCCTGGTCCGGCCGGCACGCCGGACCGCCCCCCATCCCCATGTTCACGTCGCCAGGGTAGTCCCGCGACCGCCCGGCCGAACGGCGGACGGCGCCGGCCGTGGCGCGTCGTCAGATCGTGATCTACGGATCATCGGCGTGTCGCGGCGGTAACAGGAGCGGGAAACCCGGTAAGAGAGATAACGTGCCCGCCGTGAGGTCACCACGGCGTTGCTCCCGCAACGGCTGCCCCCGACAGGCCGTCGCCACGCTGACCTATGTCTACACCGAGTCGACGGCGGTGGTCGGGCCGCTCGCCGCCTTCGCCGAGCCGCACACCTACGACCTGTGCGAGCAGCACGCCCGCAGTCTGACCGCCCCGCGGGGCTGGGACGTCGTCCGGCACGAGGGCGAGTTCGAGCCGCCGCCGCCGACCACCGACGACCTGGTCGCACTGGCCGAGGCGGTGCGCGAGGCGGCCCGTCCGGTGCAGCGCACCGAAGAGCCCGACGACGGGCAGGGGCCGCAGGTCGGCCGGCGCGGCCATCTGCGGGTCATCCCGCCCACCCACTGAGCCCACCGACGGCGCGACCGCTGCCCGGTCAGCGCGGCGGATGGGGTGGCTTCAGGTAGACGAACGCCTCGGTCGACACGACGCCGTCGGCCGTCCGGAGCCGTCGCAGGATCTCCAGCAGGTGGTCGTCGTCACGGCAGACCACCTCGGCCAGCAGGTCGAACGAGCCGGCCGTGATGGCCACGTGACTGATCTCGTCGAGTTCGGCCAGCCGGTCGGCCACCCGTTCCAGGTCGCCTGAGGTGCGCAGGCCGACCATCGCCTGGCGGGGGAAGCCGAGGCGTAGCGGGTCGGTCACCGCCACGATCTGGATCACCCCGGCGTCGAGCAGCCGCTGCACCCGCTGGCGTACGGCCGCCTCGGAGAGCCCGACCGCCCTGCCGATCGTGGCGTACGCCCGCCGGCCGTCCTCCTGTAGTTGTTCGATGATCTGTCTCGCCACCTCGTCGACGGGCGCGTTGTCGGTACTTTCGCGGGCCGCGACCCGTCGTCCGTTCCCGGTGGTGCGGCGGTCGTCAAGTTGTCGCGCGACCATCCGTTCCCCCTGTCTGCCGTGGGGCGCGAGTGCGTGCCCACCCGGTGTCAAGTGTCGAAGGTGTATTTCGTGGCAAAAACCAAGATATGCAACGAAATCCCTTGTGTCATACCCTATTGCATGCCAAGATCAGTAGTCGGCGACACCCCATCGACGACCGCCTGGATCCACCACCGGATCCGACCGCCGCAGGAGCCGTCACCATGCACAACAGCTTCCCCTCCCCGCCGGCGCCCGCGGTCGCCGCACTGCTGTCCGCGCACCGCCTGTCCCGCCGCTCCATCATGCGCGGTGCGTTCGGCGCCGGCGTGCTGGCCGTCGCGGGCGGGGTCGCCGGCTGCGGCACCGAGGGAGCGCGGCAGACCGGGGAGAGCTGCGCCAGCGACGACCTGTCGGACACCGAACGGTGGCTGCACTTCTCCAACTGGATCCAGTACCTCGACGTCGACGACACCGACCCCGGCCGGCGGCCCACCCTCGACGCGTTCGTCGACCGGACCGGCATCCGGGTCACCTACACCGAGGACATCAACGACAACAACGAGTTCTTCGGCAAGGTGCAGGCCCAGCTCGCCGCCTGCCAGCCCATCGACCGCGACCTCATCGTGCTCACCGACTGGATGTCGGCCCGCCTGATCCGGCTCGGCTGGGTGCAGAAACTCGACCGCTCCCGGCTGCCCAACGTCGAGCGCAACCTGCTCGCCTCGCTGCGTGACCGGCCCTTCGACCCCACCGGCGAACTCGCCGTACCGTGGCAGTCCGGACTCGCCGGGCTCGCCTACAACGGCGCCGTGACCGGCGAGGTGCGGACCGTCGACGAACTGCTCACCCGGCCCGACCTGAAGGGCCGGGTGACCGCGCTGACCGAGATGCGCGACACGATGGGACTGCTGCTCCAGTCGGCCGGACACGACCCGGCCGACTTCACCGACGCGCAGTTCGACGACGCGCTGGAGCGGCTGCGCCGGGCGGTCGCCGACGGCCAGATCCGCCGGTTCACCGGCAACGACTACGCACCCGAACTGGCCCGCGGCGACATCGCCGCCTGCATCGGCTGGTCCGGTGACATCATCCAGCTCGCGGCCACCGACGACCGGATCCGCTTCGTCGCCCCCGAATCCGGCGCGATGCTCTACTCCGACAACCTCCAGGTGCCCAACCGGGCCACCCACAAGGCCAACGCCGAAGAGCTGATCAACCACTACTACGAGCCCGCCGTCGCCGCCCAGCTCGCCGCGTACGTCAACTACATCTGCCCCGTCGAGGGCGCGCGGGCCGAGATGGAGCGGATCGACCCGACGCTCGCCGACCACCCGCTGATCTTCCCCGACGACGCGACGCTGGCCGGTACGAAGGTGTTCATGGCCCTCACCGACGAGCAGGAGCGGGCGTACGAAACGAAGTTCCAGCAGGTCATCGGGGCGTGACCGGATGGCCGAAAAGGAGCCTGCCGGCGAGCTGCGACTGGTCGGCGTCACCAAGCGGTTCGGCGCCGTCGCCGCCGTCGACGCCCTCGACCTGACCGTCGCGCAGGGATCGTTCTTCGCGCTGCTCGGGCCGTCCGGCTGCGGCAAGAGCACCACACTGCGCATCGTCGCCGGTCTCGAACAGCCCACCGCCGGCCGGGTGTTCCTCGCCGGCCGCGATGTCACCGACCTGCGGCCGTACCAGCGGCCGGTCAACACCGTGTTCCAGAGCTACGCGCTCTTTCCGCACCTGGACGTCTTCGACAACATCGCGTTCGGCCCGCGTCGCCGGGGGATGGCCGACGTGGCCGGCCGGGTCGCGCGGATGCTCGCGATGGTCCGGCTCGACGGGTTCGAGCGGCGCCGGCCCGCCGAACTCTCCGGCGGGCAGCAGCAGCGGGTCGCGCTCGCCCGGGCGCTGGTCAACGAACCCCGCGTGCTGCTGCTCGACGAGCCGCTCAGCGCACTCGACCTGAAGCTGCGCCGGCAGATGCAGATCGAGCTCAAACGCATCCAGACCGGCGTCGGCGCCACCTTCGTGCACGTCACCCACGACCAGGAGGAGGCGATGACGTTGGCCGACACGGTCGCGGTGCTCAACGCCGGCCGGGTCGAGCAGCTCGGTGCCCCGGCCGACCTCTACGAACTGCCGGCCACCGCGTTCGTGGCCAACTTCCTCGGCCAGGCCAACCTCCTCGCCGGCCGCGTGACCGGCCGGGCCGGCGGCGAGGTGCTGGTCGAGGCGTACGGCTCGCGGTTCTCGGTGCCCGCCGGCCGGTCCCGGTCCACCGCCGGCCCGGTCCTGCTCGGCGTACGCCCCGAACGGCTGCACCTGGCCCCCGCCGGCGCCGACGTCCCGGCCGGCCACCAGCACGTCACCGGCGTGGTCACCGACTCGTCGTACGTCGGGCTCGGCACCCGCCACCTGGTACGCACCCCGTGGGGCGCCGAACTGACGGCGTTCGCCGCGTACGGGACCGGTGACCCGGCCGTCGGGGCCGGAACCGGGGCCGCCGTGGTGGCGCACTGGAACCCCGCCCACGCCTTCCTGGTGCCCGGCGACACCGGACCCGGGCCGGCCGGCACCCACCCGTGAAGACGAGCCGGCGGCTGCTGCCGTACCTGCTGGTCCTGCCCGGCGGGCTGTGGCTGGCGCTGTTCTTCGTCGCGCCCGCCGGCCAACTCGCCGCGACCAGCCTCTACGACCCGGCCGGCTCGGTCGCCGACGGCTACGACATGACCTGGTCGTTCGGCAACTACCCGGCGGCCCTGCGGGCGTACGGCGGCCACTTCGGCCGGTCGCTGCTCTACGCCGGCATCGCCACCGCGATCGCCCTGCTGCTCGGCTATCCGCTGGCGTACGCGATGGCCCGCCGGGCCGGCCGCTGGAAGAACCTGCTCCTGGTCTGCGTGGTCGCCCCGATGTTCACCAGCTTCCTGGTCCGCACCCTGGCCTGGAAGACGATCCTGTCGGACAACGGCTGGCTGGTCGGCGTGCTGCGCGACCTGCACCTGCTGGAGCCGGACGGCCGGCTGCTGGCCACCCCGGTCGCGGTCGTGCTCGGCCTGACGTACAACTTCCTGCCGTTCCTGGTGCTGCCGCTGTACGCCAGCCTCGAACGGCTCGACGGGCGGCTGCTGGAGGCGGCCCGCGACCTCTACGCCGGCCGGCTGCGGACCTTCGTCACCGTCACCCTGCCGCTGTCGGCACCCGGCCTGACCGCCGGCATCCTGCTCTTCTTCATCCCGGCCAGCGGCGACTACGTCAACGCCCGGCTGCTCGGCAGCCCCAACGAATACCTGGTCGGCAACGCGATCGACTCGGCGTTCCTGGTCCGGCTCGACTATCCGCAGGCCGCCGCGCTGTCGTTCCTGCTGATGGCGATGGTGCTCGCGCTCGTCGTCGCCGGCCTGCGCCGGGGCCGGGCCGGGGAGGTGTGGTGAACCGGCCGGCGCGGTGGCTCGCCGCCCACTGGGTGACCGCCGTCGGGCTGATGGTGCTCGGCTACCTGCTGCTGCCGGTCGGCGTCGTCGCCGCGCTGTCGTTCAACCGGCCCTCGTCGCGGCTGTCGTACGACTTCCACGAGTTCACCGTCGACAACTGGGCGAACCCGTGTGCCAACGCCGAACTGTGCGCGGCCGTGTGGCGCAGCGCCCAGATCGGGCTGGTCGCCACGCTGGGCGCGACCGTGCTCGGCACCCTGATGGCGTTCGCCCTGGCCCGGCACCGGTTCCGCGCCCGGCCGGCGGTCAGCCTGCTGGTGCTGCTGCCGATGGCGACCCCAGAGGTGGTCCTCGGCTCGTCGCTGCTGACGCTCTTCGTCGCCGGCCGGGTGCCGCTCGGCTTCTGGACCGTCGTCGTCGCCCACGTGATGTTCTGCGTATCGTTCGTCGTGGTCACCGTCAAAGCCCGACTGTCCGGAATGGACAGCCGACTGGAGGAGGCGGCGATGGACCTCTACGCCGGCCCGTGGCAGACCTTCCGCCGGATCACGCTGCCGCTCGCCGCGCCCGGCATCGTGGCCGCCGCGCTGCTGGCCTTCTCGCTGTCGTTCGACGACTTCATCATCACCAACTTCAACTCCGGCAGCACCGTCACCTTTCCGATGTACGTCTGGGGCGCCGCCCAGCGCGGCATCCCGCCCCAGGTCAACGTCGTCGGCACCGCCATGTTCGCGATCGCCGTGCTCTTCGTGCTCGGCACCGCCGTACCGCGCCGGCGACCCCGGCCCGGCGGTGCCCGGTGACGGCCGCCGCCCGGCGCGCCCTCGCCGACGCCGTCCACCGGCCCTACTGGCTCGACCGGCCGGAACGCCCCGACCCGCTGCCACCCCTGACCGGCACCGACAGCGCCGACCTGGCCGTCGTCGGCGGCGGCTACAGCGGCCTGTGGACCGCCCTGCTCGCCAAACAGGCCGACCCCGGCCGCGACGTCGTCGTCCTGGAGGCCGGCACCTGCGGCTGGGCCGCCTCCGGACGCAACGGCGGATTCTGCGCCGCCTCGCTGACCCACGGCTCCGCGAACGGCGCCGCCCTCTTCCCCGACGAGATCGTCACCCTCGAACGGCTCGGCCGCGCCAACCTCGACGACATCGGGGCGACCGTCGACCGGTACGGCATCGACTGCGACTTCCGGCGCACCGGCGAACTCACCGTCGCCGTCGAGCCGTACCAGCTCGCCGGGATCGCCGACGACGCCGCCCTCGCCGCCCGGCTCGGTCACCCCGGCATTTTGCTCGACCGCGACGCGCTGCGCGCCGAGGTCGACTCGCCCACCTACCTCGGCGGGTTCTGGGACACCGACGGGGTCGCGATGCTCGACCCGGCCCGGCTCGCCTGGGGACTGCGCCGGGTCTGCCTCGACCTCGGCGTACGCGTCCACGAACACACCCGGGTCACCGGCCTGCACCGCGACCGGGCCGCGCTCTGCCTGCGTACGCCGCACGGGCGGCTGCGCGCCGACCGGGTGGCGCTGGCCACCAACGCCTTCCCGCCGCTGCTGCGCCGGCTACGGCACTACCTCGTGCCGGTCTACGACTACGCGCTGATGACCGAGCCGTTGACCCCGGCCCAACTCGCCGCCGTCGGCTGGCACAACCGGCAGGGCATCTCCGACGCCGCCAACCAGTTCCACTACTACCGGCGCACCGCCGACGACCGCATCCTGTTCGGCGGATACGACGCCGTCTACCACGCCGGTGGCCGGATGACGCCCGCGCTGGAACACCGGGCCGCCACCTTCGTCCGGCTGGCCGAACACTTCCGGGCCACCTTCGCGCAGCTCGACGGCGTACGGTTCAGCCACACCTGGGGCGGCGTCATCGACACCTGCACCCGGTTCTGTGCCTTCCACGGCACCGCGTACGACGGCCGCCTCGCCTACAGCGCCGGATTCACCGGCCTCGGCGTCGGTGCCACCCGCTTCGGTGCCCAGGTCATGCTCGACCTGCTCGCCGGCGCCGACACCGAACTGACCCGGCTCGCCCTCGTCCGCGACCGGCCGGTCCCGTTCCCGCCCGAGCCGCTGCGTTCCGCCGTGATCCAGTTGACCCGCCGCTCGATGGCCCGCGCCGACGCGAACGAGGGCCGCCGCGACGCCTGGCTGCGCACCCTCGACCGCCTGGGCCTGGGCTTCGACTCCTGACCCGTCGGTCAGTCCGCAGCCGCCGGTCGGTCGGCCGTGCCGGGGGCCACCCATGCGGTCGGCAAACCGTCGGGGCACCTGTGATCATCTGCTGCCCAGCAGTTCGACACGCCGTTCGGACAACGGCGGAACAACTAACGATCACCACGCACCGCCACGTCACGAAGGGCACGGGGCGGCGGCCGGTTGACGCACCATAGGAGCGTCCGGTCAGCGCGGCGATCATGTCGAAGTCGCCGTCGTAGTGGAGGAGAGACAGCCGGTCAGATCGGGTAGGCCACCGTCCTTCAGCCAGTCGGCGAACCGCCGACGCTTCTCTCGGTCGACCGCGGCCCGGAGGGCAGCGTTGACGGTGGCCGTCTTGGTCGTGGTGCCGAAGATCCTGGCAGCCACTGCCAACAGTTCGTCATCGACATCGAGGATCGTTCTGGACATGTGCGGCTCCTCCGATCGTCCTGCGAGGTTTGTCAAGAATGCGTGATCTTGGTTCATGGCGGTCGGCCGCCGTCGTTGATCCGGGTATCCCGGCTTCCGTCCGGCGCGGGCGTCGGGAATCATTGCCCGGATGGGTGACGAATACCTGTGGCTCGAAGACGTCGACGGCGCCGACGCCGGCACCTGGGTGCGTGAGCGCAACGCCGAGGCCGTCGCGCGGCTCGCCACCGGCGGCACGTTCGACGACCTGAAGGCCGAGATCCGGCAGGTGCTCGACGCCGACGACCGCATCCCCTACGTCACCCGCCGCGGCGACCACGTCTACAACTTCTGGCGGGACGCCGCCCACCCCCGCGGCCTGTGGCGGCGGACCACCCTCGACGACTACCGCCGGCCCGAACCGGACTGGCAGGTCCTGCTCGACATCGACACGCTCGCCGCCGACGAGGGCGAGAACTGGGTCTGGGCCGGGGCGGCCGTGCTGCGCCCCGACCACCGCCGCTGCCTGGTCAGCCTGTCCCGGGGCGGCGCGGACGCCACCGTCGTACGCGAATTCGACCTGGTCGACCTGGCCTTCGTCGCCGACGGGTTCACCCTGCCCGAGGCGAAGACGGACGTCGGCTGGATCGACGTCGACCACATCTACGTCGGCACCGACCTCGGGCCCGGCTCACTCACCGCGTCCGGCTATCCCCGGGTCGTCCGGCGGTGGCGCCGGGGCACCCCGCTGGCGCAGGCGCTGACCGTCTTCGAGGGAAGGGTCGAGGACGTGGCGGTGCACGCCAGTCACGACCCGACGCCGGGGTTCGTACGCGACTTCGTCAGCCGCCGTATCGACTTCTTCCGCAGCGAGAGCCATCTCCTGGCCGCCGACGGGACGCTGCGCCGGGTCGACGTGCCCGACGACGCCGACTGGGACGTGCACCGGGAATGGCTGCTGGTCCGGCCGCGCTCGGACTGGACCGTCGGCGACGTGACGCATCCGGCGGGTGCGCTGCTGGTCACCACGTTCGACGAGTTCCTTGCCGGTGGGCGGGACCTTACGGTGCTCTTCGTGCCGGACGCGCGAACGTCGGTCAGCGAATACGCGTGGACCCGCAACCACCTGCTCCTGGTGGTGCTGCGCGACGTACGGACCGAACTGCTGGTGCTGACGCCCGGCCCGGACGGCTGGCGGCGGGAGCCGCTGCCCGGCGGCCCGGCGATGGACCACAGTGGAATCCTGGACACCGAGCCCGACCACGACGACTACTACGTGACGACGTCGGAGGGGTTCCTGCAACCCGACACGCTGCGCGTCGGCACGGTCGGCGGCGCCGTCGAACCGGTCAAGCGGGAACCGGCGTACTTCGACACCGACGGGCTGACCGTCCGGCAGTTCTTCGCCACCTCCGCCGACGGCACCCGGGTCCCCTACTTCGTGGTCGGCGACCCGGACGCGTCGCCCGGACCCACCCTGCTGACCGGGTACGGCGGATTCGAGATCGCCCGTACGCCCGCATACGACGCGGTCGCCGGCCGGGGCTGGCTGGCCCGGGGCGGCACGTACGTGGTCGCCAACATCCGCGGCGGCGGCGAGTACGGTCCGCGGTGGCACCACGCCGCGCTGCGTGAGCGCCGGCCGCGGGCGTACGAGGACTTCGCCGCCGTCGCCACCGACCTCGTGACCCGTGGCATCACCGAGCCGGCCCGGCTCGGCACCAAGGGCGGCAGCAACGGCGGCCTGCTCATGGGCGTCATGCTGACCCGTTACCCGGAACTGTTCGGCGCGATCGTCGTGCAGGTGCCGCTGCTCGACATGCGCCGCTACCACCTGCTGCTGGCGGGCGCGTCCTGGGTGGCCGAGTACGGCGACCCCGAAAACCCCGACGACTGGGCGTTCCTGCGCGAATACTCGCCCTACCAGAACGTGCGCCCCGGGCAGCCGTACCCGCCGGTGCTGCTGACCACCTCGACCCGCGACGACCGGGTGCACCCCGGTCACGCCCGCAAGATGGCGGCCCGGCTGGCCGAGTTCGGCTACGACGTGTCGTACTACGAGAACATCGAGGGCGGGCACGGCGGCGCGGCCGACAACGAGCAGGCGGCGTTCATGTCGGCGCTGACGTACGAGTTCCTGTGGCGCAAGCTGTCCGGGCCGGCCGGGTCGGTGCCCCACCAGCCGGAGCGGGCCGCCCTCGACGTGCGGTAGGTCGCCGCCGTCATCCAGCGGGTGACCGCGGCGAGATCAATTGAATTGATCAACGCGGCATCTTAGGTTGACAGAAATCAATCAACGGTCGGCTTTTGCCTGCCTTTCTCTGCCTATCATCTGGCCACCAATCCCTCTTCCTGCGATCCAGGTCAGGAGAAATCCGTGGTCAAACCGCCCCCTGGTGAACTGCTGCGCGCCGCACCGGAAACGATCTCCGCGCCATCCGTCGACGCCGCGTCCGAGCCGAAAGCGACGTCACCATTCGTCAACGGTCATTTCCCGCGCCGACGCGGATTGATCATCGGCCTCAGTGTGCTGGCCGGCTTCCTGCTGACGGTGGTCTGGTCGGCCCACTTCGTCGACTCCACCATCGGTGACAACGTCGCCAACAGCCTGCTCGGCCACGACGCCAAGGAAACCCCGATCGCCGGCATCGCCGCCGGGATTCTTTTCGCCTTTGTTTCCGGGCTGGCCGGCACGTTCACCGCCTGTAACATCGCCACCTTCGGTGCGATGGCCCCGTTGTTGGGCAGTGGCGGCAGTCGGTGGAGCCGCATCGTGCACACCCTCAAGCCGCTCGGCTGGGTGTCGGTCGGAATGCTCGCCGTGTCATCGGTGTACGGCGTGATCGTCGGGCTCGTCGGCACCTCGATGCCACAGTTCTCGCAGGCGGCCAACCAGCCCGGCAGCCTTTCCCCGCGCAGCATCCAGTCGATGGTCGTCTACGGCATCATCGGCCTGGTCATGTTGTATCTCGGATTGGCGTCGCTGGGGCTGGTCCGCGACCCGTTCGCCAAGATCTCCAAGCGATTCCCGAACGCCCCGATGGTCTTCATGGGCATCCTGATCGGCGCGTTCCTGATCGGCCGGCCGTTCCCGCTCTTCCGGCAGATGTTCCGCGACGCCGCCGAAAGCGGAAATCCGCTCTACGGCGCCGCCGCGTTCAGCCTCCAGTCGATCGGCAACATCCTGGTGATGGCGATCCTCTTCCTGATCATCGCCAACTTCACCGGCAACCGGCTCCAGCGGTGGCTGGCCGCCAACCCGCGCCGCCTCACCGTCATCACCGCCGTCGCGTTCATCGTCGCCGGCGCCTTCACCTTCCTCTACTGGGACGTCCGCCTGCTCGCCCGGCGCGAGATCATCCCCTGGTACCCGACCGCACCCTGGGCCTAGCCCGGATACCGCGCCGCCCGGCGAGCCGCCGGGCGGCGCCCATTCCCACGACGGGCGCCACAACGCACACAGCACGCCGAATGCCGCATCGGCGCACAGGGCTCGTTGACCGTGCCGGGAGCCCGCCCTACGGTCCACTTGACCTTGGGGAGGGTGGGATGGCCACAAAGGACCGTGCCGTCGTACTCGGCGGGAGCGTGGCCGGCCTGCTCGCCGCCCGCGCACTCGCCGGCAGCTACCGCGAGGTGGTGCTCGTCGAGCGGGACCCGCTGCCGGCCGGCACCTCGACCACACCGCGGACCGGCGTACCGCACGGGCGGCACGCGCACGGTCTGCTCGTCGGCGGGCTGCGGGCGATCGAGGCACTGCTGCCCGGTGCCACCGCCGACCTCGTCGAGGCGGGCGTGCCGGCCGGCGACATGTGCGGCGGCATCCGGCTCTACGCCGACGGGCATCCACTGCGGCAGGGCACCATCGGCGAACTCGGCCTGGCGGTGAGCCGGCCCTACCTGGAGAGCTACGTCCGGACCCGGGTGCTCGACACCGCGAACCTGAAGGTGCTCGACGGCTGTGACGTCGCCGGACTCGACTCGGCGGACGGGGCGGTCACCGGGGCGCGCATCCACCGGCGGTCCGGCGGGTCCGGCGAGGAAATCGTTCCCGCCGACCTGGTGGTCGACGCGACCGGACGCGGCTCGCGCACCCCGCGCTGGCTCACCGAAATGGGCTACGCGGCACCGCCGGAGGAGCGGCTCGAGATCAACCTCAGCTACACGACCCGCAGGTTCAAGATGGCGCCGGACGGCCTCGGCGGCAACCACACCGTCATCGTGGCGCCGTCGGTGACGAACCCGCGCGGCGGCGTCCTCCAGGTCGTCGAGCAGGGCCGGGCCGTCGCCACCGTCTTCGGCATCCTCGGCGACGCCGCACCCGCCGACCTCGACGGGTTCCTCGCCTTCGCGCGGACCCTGCGGGCACCGGAGTTCGACGGGATCCTCGGGGCGGCCGAGCCGCTCGACGACCCGGCGACCTTCCGGTTCCCGGCCAGCGTCCGTCGCCGCTACGAGCGCCTGGACCGCTTCCCGGCCGGCCTGCTCGTGATCGGCGACGCGATCTGCAGCTTCAATCCCCAGTACGCGCAGGGGATGAGCGTCTCCGCGATGGAGGCCGCCACCCTGCTGCGGATGGCGGCGGACGGCGTCACGGCCCCGGCGTTCTTCCGGGCCGTCGCGCCGATCATCGACGTACCGTGGGAGATCGTGACCGGCTCGGACCTGGCGCATCCGGGCGTACCGGGGGAGCGCACCCGCACGATCCGGTTCGTGAACGCCTACCTGCGCCGGCTCCAGGCGGCCGCCCGCCGCGACGCGACCCTGACCGAGGCGTTCGCCCGGGTGCTCAACCTGATCGCGCCGCCCCGGTTGCTGATGCGCCCCGACCTCGCCGCCCGGGTCCTGCTCGGCGGCCGGGCAGCGCGCTGACGCACCGGCCCGGCCCGCGGTCGTGGACCACGGACCGGGCCGTACGGCTCAGGTCAGCAGGCGGGAGCGGATCAGGAAACGCACCCCCTCCGGCGCCTCCAGGGAGAAGCCGCTGCCCCTTCCCGGCACGACGTCGACGGTCAGGTGGGTGTGCCGCCAGCGTTCGTACTGCGACACCGACATCCAGAACGGCACCGGTTCGGGCACCCCGTCGATCTCCAGCGACTGGAGCAGCACGTCCGACCCGCCGGTCCGGAACTCGCCGGCCGGGTAGCACATCGGCGCGCTGCCGTCGCAGCACCCGCCGGACTGGTGGAACATCAGCGGCCCGTGTGCCGCCCGCAGCGACCGGATGAGGTCGGCCGCCGCGGGGGTCACCGCGACCCGCTCGATGTCCGCCCCGGTGTCGGGGCGGGCGTCCGGGGCGCTGTCCATCAGAAGAAGCCGAGCTTGTCGGGGGAGTAGCTGACCAGCAGGTTCTTGGTCTGCTGGTAGTGCTCCAGCATCATCTTGTGGTTCTCCCGGCCGATGCCGGACTGCTTGTATCCGCCGAACGCGGCGTGCGCCGGGTACGCGTGGTAGCAGTTGGTCCACACCCGGCCGGCCTGGATGGCGCGCCCGGCCCGGTACGCGGTGTTCATGTCCCGGGTCCACACGCCGGCGCCGAGGCCGTACAGGGTGTCGTTGGCGATCTTGATGGCGTCGGCGAAGTCGCTGAACGAGGTCACCGAGACGACCGGCCCGAAGATCTCCTCCTGGAAGATCCGCATCGCGTTGTCGCCCTCGAAGATGGTCGGCTGCACGTAGTAGCCGCCGGCGAGGTCGCCGCCGAGATCGGCGCGGGCGCCGCCGGTCAGCACCTTGGCCCCCTCCTGCCGTCCGATGTCCAGGTAGGACAGGATCTTCTCCAGTTGGTCGTTGGACGCCTGCGCCCCAATCATGGTGTCGGTGTCCAGCGGGTTGCCCTGCTTCACCGCCCTGGTCCGCTCGACGGCGGCGGCCAGGAAGTCGGCGTAGTGGCCCTGCTGGATCAGGGCGCGTGACGGGCAGGTGCAGACCTCGCCCTGGTTGAGGGCGAACATGGTGAACCCCTCGAGCGCCTTGTCGAGGAAGGCGTCGTTGGCGGAGCTGACGTCGTCGAAGAAGATGTTCGGGCTCTTGCCGCCGAGTTCCAGCGTGACCGGCTTGATGTTCTCGCTGGCGTACTGCATGATCAGCCGCCCGGTGGTGGTCTCGCCGGTGAACGCGACCTTGGCCACCCGCGGGCTGCTCGCCAGCGGCTTGCCGGCCTCGACGCCGAAACCGTTGACGATGTTGACCACGCCCGGCGGCAGCAGGTCGGCGACCAGGCTCAGCCACAGGTGGATCGAGGCCGGGGTCTGCTCGGCCGGCTTGAGTACGACCGCGTTGCCGGCGGCCAGTGCCGGGGCCAGCTTCCAGGTCGCCATCAGCAGCGGGAAGTTCCACGGGATGATCTGGCCGACCACGCCGAGCGGCTCGTGGAAGTGGTACGCCACGGTGTCGTCGTCGAGTTCGCCGAGCGAACCCTCCTGGGCGCGGATCGCCCCCGCGAAATACCGGAAGTGGTCGATCGCGAGCGGGATGTCGGCCGCCAGGCACTCCCGTACCGGCTTGCCGTTCTCCCAGGTCTCGGCGACGGCGAGCAGTTCGAGGTTGGCCTCCATCCGGTCGGCGATCCGGTTGAGGATGTTGGCGCGTTCGGCGACCGGGGTACGACCCCACGCGTCGGCGGCGCCGTGCGCCGCGTCCAGCGCCAACTCGACGTCCTCGGCGGTGCCGCGGGCGATCTCGGTGAAGGGGCGGCCGGTGACCGGGGTGACGTTCTCGAAGTACTGGCCGCGGGCCGGCTTGACGTACTCGCCGCCGATCCAGTGGTCGTAGCGGGTCTGATACGACGCGAGCGCACCTTCGGTGCCCGGCGCTGCGTAAAGGGTCATGGTGTGCCCTCCCGGCGTCAGCCGCCCGGGTGCGGGGCGGCGGTGATGCCGGTCACGCTAGTTTCGCCGACGTTGCAACTACGTTGCGCGCGGGTGGCGCCCGACCGGGCTGCCGGGCCGTCCCGTGGCCGTCCCCGGCCGCGCCGTGAGGCCGTACTCGCCGCGCAGGTGGCGTACCCGGTCGAGGGTGAGTGGCCGGCGCGGCGACCCGGGTGGCAGCAGCGTGGCGAGGGCCTCCCACATCTCCAGGTCGTCGCCGCCCCACGGGGCCCGGGTCCAGGCCGACAGCAGCGCCGGATCGCGGGTGGCGAGCACCCCGGCCCGGAGCTGGCCGTCGAGCAACCGGCGGAGCCGGACCACGCCGGGCGCGTCCGACCCGGGCAGGAGCGGACCGCGGTACGCGTCGAGCGCCTCGGCGACCCGTCCTTGATCGAGGAGTCGGGTTACCGCCGTGAAGTCGGCGTCCAGACCGACCAGCAGCCGGTAGGGCCGGGAGTCGACCAGGGCCGGCCCGAGAATCCGCCGCAACCGGGACAGCTCGGCCCGTACGGTGACCGGGTTGAGCATCGCGTCGCCGTAGAGGTCGAGCCCGAGCTGGTCGCCGCTGCGCCCCTCCGGATGGCAGGCGAGCAGCACCACCAGCTCGCTGTGCCGGCGACCCAGCCGGACCCGGCGCCCGTCGACGGTCAGCACCGCCTCGTCCCGGCCCAGCGCGGTCAGTGCCGCGCCCGGCCGCGCCCCGGCCGCCCGCGCCAGCCCGGCGAGATGCGCCTCGGCCGCCCGCGCGGTCGCCCGCACCAGCGCCAGGCTGTGCGGGTTCGCCAGATGGTCGCCCCCGGTGACGTCGATGGCGCCGAGCAGCCGCCCGGTCAGCGGGTCGTGGATCGGTGCCGCCGCACACGTCCACGGCTGCACCAACCGGCTGAAGTGCTCGGTGGCGAAGATCTGCACCGAGTGGTCGACGGCGAGCGCGACCCCGGGCGCGTTGGTGCCGGCGTGCCGCTCGTCCCAGCGGGCCCCGGCGACGAAGTTCATCGCCTCGGCCTGGCGCAGCACCCGGGGATGGCCCTCGACCCAGAGCATCCGGCCGTGCGCGTCGCAGACCGCCATGATGTGCTCGCCGTCGTCGGCGATGCCGCCGAGCAGGTCCCGGAAGACCGGCAGCACGGCCGCCAGCGGATGCCCGGCCCGGTAGCTGTCCAACTCGTCGTCGCTGAGGTCGATCGGGGCGGTGGCGTCCGGGTCGACGAGGGCACCCGCCGACCGTCGCCACGAGTCGGCGACGACGCCCCGCACCTGGTCGGGCACCGGGTCGCCGGTGTCGCCGGTGACGAACCGCTCGTGGGCGCGTCCCACCTGACCGATCCGCTCGCTGGGATCGGCCCCGGACCGCAGGGCGAGCCACGGGTTGGACATCGGCGTCGTCCTCCTCGTACCCAATCGTGACCGACGTCACCGCGGACGACAAGGCGCCGAGCGGGCCGCCGGGCAGACCGCCGGCGCGGCCCGGGTCGGCCCGGCCGGCGGCCGGACCGGCCGGGCGCCACTAGGCTGCGGTACGTGGAACCGATCCCGTTCTACGTCGCCGGGCAGCCCGCCGTCAGCGACGACACGCTGACCGTGCGGCACCCCTACGACGGGCGCCCGGCCGGGCATACCGCGTACGCCACCCCGGACCAGGTCGAAGCCGCGATCTCGGCCGCCGCCGGGATCACCGCGGTGGCGGCGGCGCTCCCGGCGTTCCGGCGGGCGGCCGCGCTCGACCACGTGTCGCGCCGGCTCGCCGAACGCGCCGACGAGGTCGCCCGCCTGATCACCGCCGAGAACGGCAAGCCGGTCAAGTGGGCGCGGGCCGAGGTCGGCCGGGCCGTCGCCACCTTCCGGTGGGCCGCCGAGGAGGCCCGCCGCTTCTCCGGCGACCTCCAGCGACTCGACACCGACCCGGCGTCGGGCGGCCGGCTCGCCGTGGTCCGCCGGGTGCCCAAGGGGCCGGTCCTGGGCATCACGCCGTTCAACTTCCCGCTCAACCTGGTCGCCCACAAGGTCGCCCCGGCGATCGCGGTCGGCGCCCCGATCATCGTCAAACCGGCGCCCGCGACACCGCTGTCCGCCCTCCTCCTCGGCGAACTGCTCGCCGAGACCGACCTGCCCGCCGGCATGTTCTCGGTGCTTCCGCTGCCCAACGACCGGGCCGCCGACCTGGTCGAGGACCCCCGGCTGCCGGTGGTGTCGTTCACCGGCTCGGGGCCGGTCGGCGCGGCGATCCAGGCCGCCGTACCCGGCAAGCACGTCACGCTCGAACTCGGCGGCAACGCCGCGGCGCTGATCTGCGAGGACTACGCCGCCGACGCCGACTTCACCTACGCCGCCCAGCGGATCGCCACGTTCGCCAACTACCAGGCCGGGCAGAGCTGCATCGCCGTCCAACGGGTCTACGTGCACGAATGGCTCTACGACGGCTTCCTGCCCCGGCTGGTCACCGCCGTCGAGGCGCTGCGGGTCGGCGACCCCACCGACGAGACCGTCGACGTCGGGCCGCTGATCAACGAGGAGGCCGCCCGCCGGGTCGAGGCGTGGGTCGACGAGGCCGTCGCCGCCGGTGCCGAGATCGCGGCCGGCGGCCGGCGGGAGGGCGCGACCTACCCGCCGACGGTCCTGACCGGTGCGCCGGCCGACGCGAAGGTCTGCACCGAGGAGGTCTTCGGCCCGGTGCTGGTCATCGCCCCGGTCGCCGACGACGAGGCGGGATTCGCCGCGATCAACGACTCGATGTACGGGCTCCAGGCCGGGATCTTCACGCACGACCTCCGGACCGCGTTCAGCGCCCACCGTACGCTCCAGGTCGGCGGGGTCGTCGTCGGCGACGTGCCGTCGTACCGGGCCGACCAGATGCCGTACGGCGGCACCAAGGCCAGCGGGGTCGGCCGGGAGGGGCTGCGCAGCGCCATGGACGACTACACCGAGCCGCGGGTGATGGTGCTGACCGGCATCGACCTGTAGGGGCGGCTCACCAGGTCCCGTCGTCGTGGAGGCGGGCCGGCGCCCGCCCGAGCAGCAGGTTGGTCAGGGCGGTGTCGATGTCGAACCCGACGAACCACTCGCCGCCCTGGTCGAGCGCGAACACCCGGCCCCGCTCGTCGACGGCGAGGATGCTGTCGCCGCCCTCGCTGCCGATCGGGAAGAGCCGGCAGCCGATCAGCCGGGCCAGGTCGCCGAGGGTGTCGGCGGTGTGCGCGACGCTGCCCGGGTTGATCTCGAACCGGCGGACCCACACCTGCTCGCCCGGCCCGCGCCGGCCGCTGACCAGCCCCGGAAACGCAGTCAGCGCCACCTTCGCCGCCGGGAACGCCTCGTGCCGGAACTCCCGGCCGGGCACCGCGGCGACCCGGGCGATGGCGGCGTCCGCCAGCACGTCGTCACCGGTCCCGGGCCGCCAGCCCGCCTCGACCAGCGCGTGCGCCACCTCCGCCGGGAACCGCCCCGGCACCGGCACCGGTTGCGGGGCGGGGTGCCACTCCTGGGCGAACGCCAGGTGCGACCACGGCAACACTCCGAAGTAGACCAACGCCTTGACGCACGAGTCGCACGGCCGCTCCGCCGGGCCGCCGGCCGGGTCGCCCGGCTCGCGGATCCGGAACAGCTCCAGGTAGGAACTGCCCAGCAGCTCCCGTGCGGTCTCCTCGGTCAGCGGCGGCTGACCGGCCGCGGCCTGCCGCCGGTCGTATTCGTGCAGCACGTCGGACACCACGATCAGTTCGGCGTGCCGTTCGCCGCCCCGGACCAGGTGCCCGGGGGGCAGGTCGTCCAGGTAGTCGCGGACCAGCGGGTGGTGCCGTAACTCCACCTCGCCCTTGGCGCCGTGCGCGATGTGCTGGTCGTACTGCACGGTCAGGTGCGCGGCCGCGCCGGGCGTCACGGCCCGGCCGGTGTTGCGCCGCAACTCCAGGGTCGGGTCGACGGTGCGCAGGCCACCGAGCCGGGCGGCCCGCCCACGCCGGTACATGTCCTGCACGACCGTCGGCGGCAGGGCCGGCCAGCTCGACACCTCGCCGGTCTCCTTGTCGATGACCGTCGTCGCGCCGCTGCCGGGCACGCTCACCACGTCCGGCGGGAGTTTGGACCACACCACGTAGCCGACATCGAACTCGCTGAGCATCGGCGTGCACTCGTAGCCCAGCCGAAGGGTCTCCCGCCGGGCCCACTCGGCGGCGATCCGTTCCGCCTCCGGTCGACTGATCATGCCTTCGCCTCCCCGTCATCCGGTCGCCGCCGCGGAAGCGGTCGGGCCGGCTCGGCTCTGCTGCGCAGAAACTACCGGACAACGCTGTTTCGTGGCGCCCGGTATGGTGCGGCGTTACCGAGAGTCGATCAACCATCGATCTTGATCGAGGTTGGCATGGGGGAGGGACGCCGGTGACACAGTCCGTGGATCGTGACGCCAACCGTGCGCTGAGGGCGCGCTTCGACGAGGTGCACGACCAGTACGAGCGGCTCCGCAGCGGACTCGACGAGTTGCGGCACCGGCTGGCGGCGGTCGAGGTGACCGCGACCTCCGACGACGGCCACATCGCCGCCACCGTCGGGCCGCGCGGCCAGCTCGTCAGGCTCGTGCTCGACCCGCGCGTCCACCGCACCCACGACACCGAGGCGCTCGCCGCCCGGATCACCGGCACCGTGCAGCGGGCCGCCGCGCGGGCCACCACCGTCGTACGGGAACTGGTCGCCGGCTACCTCCCACCCGGCTCCGGCGCGGTCGACTTCCTCGACGGCGGCGACTTCGGCGCGCTGCTGCGGCGCGGTGACGCGGCCCTGCGCGAGGAGGCGGCCCGTGGCGCCTGACGGCGACCTCTGGCTCGACCCGGCCCTGGCCCGCCGCGCCGGCCGCGACCTCGCCGCCGCCGGGCGGGCGATCACCGCACAACGCGACCGGCTCGGTGCCGACCTCGCCGCCCGCAGCGCCGACCGGCCCTGGGGCCGCGACGACATCGGCGCCGCCTTCGACCGGGTCTACCGCACCGCGGAGACGACCGTCCTGAAGGGATGGCGCGGCTCCGGCCGCCACGTCGAAGGGCTCGGCGACCGCGTCGTCAGGGCCGTCGACGCCCACGTCCGCAACGACGCCGGCACCGCCCGGCGGGTCGCCGCCGCCGCGACCTGACCGTGGAGGGAGCACGGCACCCGTGACGATCCTGCCGAGCCCGATCCCGCACCCGCTCGACCTGCTGCCCTGGGACCTGCCCGGCTGGGCGTACGAGGGCCTTGACTGGGTCGTCGGGGCCGAGTGGCCCGAGGGCGACGAGAAGGCCGTCTGGGACCTCGCCGACCAGTGGTACGCCGTCGCCGCCGCGCTCGCCGGGCCGCGCGACGACGCCCACCTCGCCGCCGGCGAGGTCCTCGCCGGGTTCGGTGCGGGCGGTGCCGCCGGTACGGCGTTCGGCGCCGCGTGGCGCGACTTCAGCCAGGGCGACGACGCGCCCCTGCCGGTCCTCCAGACGGTCAGCGGCGAACTCGGCCGCATCGTCGAGGAGCGCGGCTGCGACATCGAAGGCGCCAAGATCGAGGTCTGGATCCAGCTCGGCATCCTGGTCGTCGAGCTGATCGCCCTGACCGTCGTGGCCGCGCTCACCCTCGGCGCCGCCTCGCCGGCGGCCGCCGCTGCCATGGCCGCGACCCGGCTCGTCGTGCGGCAGATCTTCCGGCGCCTCGCCGCCCAACTGGCGAAAAAGGCGATCAAGGAAGGCGTACGGGAGGCCGCCGAACGGGCCGCCAGGGACGTCACCGGGCGCGGCCTGAAGAACTTTGCCCGATACGCCGCGACGCAGGGTGGCAAGGAGGCCGGCGAAGAGGTCGCAGTCGACCTCGGCATCCAACTGCACCAGAACGACAGCGGCCGACGGGACGGCCTCGACGCCCGTTCGCTGGGCCTGTCGGCGGTGGGCGGCTTCGCCGGCGGAGCGGCGGCGAGCCTGGCCACCCTCGGCCCGCACGCGGGCGGCCGGGCCGCCAGGTTCGGCGAGGACACCGTCCGGGGCGCGGCCGGCGAGGTGCTTGCCGAACAGGCGGCGAGCCTAGCCACCGGCAACGGCCTCGTCGCGCTCGACGACGCCGGCCGCGCCGCGACCTCGGGCGCGGTCAGCGCCGGAGTCAACCGCACCACGACCGGCCTCGACCGGGACCTGGACACCCGCCTCGCCGGCCTGTCGTCGACGCCCGACCTCCCACCGGCGGCCGGCACCGCCGAAGCGCGGGGGCTGACCGGGACGGCGCCGGCCGGCGACGCGGCGACGGCCCTGCCGGGTACGGGCTTGCCGGCGGCGACGGTTTCGGCGGCGACGACCGTGGGATCCGTGGCGCCGACGCCGGTCGCGGTCGGGGAGAGCGGGCTGCCGGACGTTGCCCGGTCGGGTGTCCTCCCGGCGCCGGACGTCGCACTGTCGCCGACGGTCCCGCTGACCGACGTCGACCGGGCGGCCGACGTCGACCGGGCCGCCGACGTCGCGCCGGACCCGTCACGTGGGGGGCAGCAGCAGCCGCCGGCCGCCGAGCCGCGCGAAGCGGCGACCTCGCCGGCCGACCAGACCCTCCATATCGGAAATTCGAACGGCCGGGACGGTTTCGTCGGTGGGGCTACCGTCCCGGCCGCCGAAGCGGCCTTCGCACCGGTGACCGGGACCGTCGGCCCCATGATCGCGACGGTGCCCGCGCCGGTCGCCGACGCGCCGTTGCCGTCCGCGCCGCCGTCGTCGCCCGGGCCGCCGTCGTCGCCCGGGCCACCGGTCACGTCCGGTCCGCTGGCGCCGGCCCCGCTCCCGGCCCCGGCCACCGAGCCGCGGGTCGGCAGCGCGATTCCCGGCCCCCGGCCACCGGCATCCCCGGCCGCCCCCGCCCCGCCGCAGCCGCCGGATCCGCCCGCCCCGCCGAAGCCACCGGCCCCGGCGACCGATCCGACCCCGGCGACCGATCCGGCGCCGGTGCCCGGGCCGGCCCGGCCACCCCGGACACCACCCTTCCAGCAGGCCATGCTCGACCAACGGGAGCGCCTCCGCTATCGCGAGTACGCCCGCCGGCAGCGGGAAAGCTACGAGCGGAACCGCCGCGAGGACGAAGCGGCCCGGCTGCGTGCCGAGTCGCGTGAGAACCTGCGGCGCCACACCACCTTCGCCGCCGAGAGCGACCGGATGCGCGCCATCGGTGAGACGGAACTCGCCCAGCGGCTGTCGGCGGCCGCCCGGCGGGAGATCCACCGAGCCGACCTGCGGGCCGACCGGGCGAACGCGGTGCTCGCCGGGACGATCACCCCCGACCGGCACGACGTCCCCGACGGACTCGACTTCCGGCGGCTCAACCGCGACGCCGGCAGTCTCTTCACCGGCCCGACCCGGGCCGGTGACCATTCGGTGCTGACCGGCACCGACCGTCCGCCGCCGGTCGACAACACGCGCGCCTACGGCCGGCGGGGCGGGCTGCGCCGGCCGCTGGCACTGCACCAGCGGGACCTCGACGAGCGGATGCCACGGGACCGCGACGGCGCCGTCGTCCGTACGGCCGATCCGCGCTCCGGCGGGTGGTTCCGGTTCGCCAACGACGGCGGTCCGCTGGCCGACCCCACCCGGGCGATCAACTGCGTGGACTGCACGCTGTCGTTCTACGAGACGTGGGTGCACGGGCGGCCACGGGTGTCGGCGCCCCGCACCTTCGACGGCTACGCCCACGGCAACATCGACTTTCCGGTCGACGGTGAACTCGACGGTCCGGGCCGGGTCGAGGACGTCACCGGCGGCCGTTTCCAGCAGTTGTGTCCGGACGTACGCGGGCTGCCGCCGGCGGTCGGACAGGAGCGGGTCGGGGCGGCGTACGCCGAACTAGCCGGGCAGTTGCGGGCCGGCGGGCACGGCTCCTACGCCTTCGTCATCAACACCTGGGCGACCGGCGCGTCGCACGCCTGGGTGGCGATCAACCAGGGCGGCACCATTCTGTTCCTTGATCCGCAAAGTGGACATGTCTCGGTTGGGCAACCGCTGTACGGCCACGACGGGACCCGCAACGACGGCAACGTCACCGCGCTCGACGTCCTCGTACTCGGCGGCGACGCCACGCCGATGCCGCTGCCGGACCGTCCACCGGGCACCTTCAGTGCCCGCCCACCGCTGACGGCGGACGACCCGCCCGTGCCGCCGAGCACCGACGAGCCGCAGCCGGCCCCACCGGCCCCCGAGGAGCGCCCGGTGCCGGTCCCGCGGGTGGACGGGGACACCCCGGACTTCAACCGGGTACACCTGCTGGAGGGTTCCACGACACACTCCGTGCCGCCCCCGCCGCCGGGCCCCGGCGCCCACTCGGGCAGCATGCTCCGGTGACCGAGGTACGCGTACCGGCCGACTGGCCGGCGAGCGCGGAAGCGGCCCGGGCCGAACAGGACCGGCTGCGTCCGCTGGTGGACGTGACCGGACCGGGGCCGGCGGCGCCGCGACTGGTGGCGGGGCTGGACGTGGCGTACGCGGAGAGCGGCGACCGGCTCGCGGCGGCCGTGGTGGTGCTCGAGACGTCCGGCCTGACCGTGGTCGACGCCGCCGTGGCCGTGGGGCGGGCGGCGTTCGGTTACGTCCCCGGGCTGTTCGCGTTCCGCGAGCTGCCGGCGCTGCTGGACGCGCTCGACCGGTTGACGGCCGCACCGGAGCTGCTGGTCTGCGACGGGCACGGGCTGGCGCATCCGCGCCGCTTCGGCCTCGCCTGCCACCTCGGCGTGCTCACCGGGCTGCCGGCGGTCGGGGTCGGCAAGACCCCGCTGGTCGGCACCTGGGATCCGCCGGCGCCGCGCCGCGGGTCGTGGTCCGACCTGCGGGACGGTACGGACACCGTGGGGCGGGTGCTGCGTACCCGGGACGGGGTCAAGCCCGTCTTCGTCTCGGTCGGGCACCGGATGAGCCTGGACAACGCCACGGCCCAGGTGCTCGCGTTGTCGCCGAATTTCCGGCTGCCGGAAACGACCCGGGCGGCCGACCGGAGGTGCCGGGAGGCACTGGCGGGCCAGCTCGGGTGAGGCGGGGCGGCGGGTACGTATCAAGATCGATACCTCGGTCGGGCGAGGTGGGTCCGGCCAGGGCGTACGGGCCGTCCGGGGGAGTGGCACGACGAGTGGTTGGCGGCGGTTCGGGGCGATCTTGAGTAGTTTGGGCGTCTCGGCCCGCAGGTCAGGTGCGGGGTAGCCTGTCCGCCGTACCAGGTCCGGCCCGAGCAGCGAGGTGATCATGACAGTACGGCGCGGCGCGATCCGGCTCGCGACGGTGCTGGCGCTCGTGGGCGGCCTCGTCGCGGTCGGCGCGAGCCCGGCGATGGCCGACGAGGACCGGGTGTCGGTCAAGCTCCCCGGCAGCTTCAAGGTCGGTTCGCCGAGCGGCGTCACGGTCACCGTGGCGAAGCGGACCGAGGGCTGCGTCACGGTACGGACCGCACTGGCCTTCAACCTTCCCCAACTCTCGCCCGACCAGGTCGAGGTGCAGGTCGCCGACGACGGCGAATGGCGTCGGGTGATCACCTCCGACGGCGGTGGCGGCCTGATCGTCACCGAGCGCACGGCACCGGAGAAGTCGCGGTTGTGCGAGCGCAAGAGCGTGTCCATGCGCTACCGGGTGCAGTTCCTGGCGGGCGCACCGAGCGGCACGGTGAACGTCGTCGCGGAGGCGTACGGCAACCCCGGCGGGGTGCTGGACCGGGCCGCCGGCACCCGGCGGGTCACCGGCGGGGTGAGTCCCACGCCGGCACGGCCGTCGAAGTCGCCCACCCCGTCGCCGTCGGCGAGCCCGTCCCCGTCGGAGTCGGCGGTCGAACCGTCGGAGGAGACGGTGCCGGTCGCCGAGGGCTCGCCCGCCGCGGCCGCGCCGCCGTCGGGCGGTGGCGGCGGCTTCTTCGGTGTCGGCACCATGGTCATGACGGCTGGTGTGGGGATGGTCGTCGCCGGCGTCGTGCTGCTCATCTTCCTGCTGCGTCGCGGCCGGGGCGGTGACGATCCCGGCCCGGGCGGCGGCTACGGGTTCGGTTCCCCGCCGCCCGGGCCGCGCGGTGGAGGCGACGGCGACGCGACGGCGATCCTGCCGCGCGTTCCGTACTGAACCCCGCGCCGGCCGGGAACCCGACTCCACACCGACCGGAACCCGACCGCACACCGGCCGGGGCGCAACCGCGCCTCGGCACGGTTGACGGCCTCGGCTCCGATACGCTCAGACGGTTGGATACTGATCGGCTGAGGAGCGAGACAATTGTCTGACTTGTCCCGGATCGTCAAGGCCTACGACATCCGCGGCACCGTGCCGGACCAGTGGGACGAGCGGGTCGCCGAAGCACTCGGGGCGGCGTTCGCCCAACTGCTGCGCGGGTCCGAAGACGGCGGCGACACGGTCGTCATCGCCCACGACATGCGTGACTCGTCGCCCGGTCTCGCCGCCGCCTTCGCCACCGGTGTCCGGGCCGAGGGGTTCGGGGTCGTCGAGGCCGGTCTCGGTTCCACCGACATGCTCTACTACGCGTCCGGTGCGCTGGACATGCCCGGTGCGATGTTCACCGCGAGCCACAACCCGGCGCAGTACAACGGGATCAAGATGTGCCGGGCCGGTGCCCGGCCGATCGGGCAGGACTCCGGCCTGGCCGAGATCCGGGAGCGGGCCGAGGCCCTTCTCGACCGCCCCGCGCAGCACCCGGCCGGCCCGGCCAAGGAGGCGGCGGAGCGCCGCAACCTGCTCCCCGACTACGCCGCCCACCTGCGCACCCTCGTCGACCTGTCGAACATCCGGCCGCTCAAGGTGGTCGTCGACGCCGGCAACGGCATGGGCGGCTACACCGTGCCGGCCGTCCTCGGTGACGCGGCACTGCCGGCCCTGCCGCTGACGATCGTGCCGCTCTACTTCGAACTCGACGGTTCGTTCCCCAACCACGAGGCCAACCCGCTGGACCCGGCCAACATCGTCGACCTCCAGCGCGCCGTCGTCGAGCACGGCGCCGACCTCGGTCTCGCGTTCGACGGCGACGCCGACCGCTGCTTCGTCGTGGACGAGCGGGGCGAACCGGTCTCGCCGTCGGCGATCACCGCCCTGGTCGCCACCCGCGAACTGGGCAAGCACCCCGGCTCCACGGTCATCCACAACCTGATCACCTCCACCGCCGTGTCGGAGATCGTCCGGGAGCACGGTGGCGAGCCGGTACGCAGCCGGGTCGGCCACTCGTTCATCAAGGCCGAGATGGCCCGCACCAACGCGGTGTTCGGCGGTGAGCACTCCGCGCACTACTACTTCCGCGACTTCTGGTTCGCCGACACCGGCATGCTCGCCGCGATGCACGTCCTGGCCGCCCTCGGCGAGCAGGACCGCCCGCTGTCGGAGGTCGGCCGGGACTACGAGCGGTACGTCGCCTCCGGCGAGATCAACTCGACGGTCGACGACCAGCAGGCGAAGCTCGACGAGATCAAGCGCAACTACGCCGACGCCGACACCGACGAACTCGACGGTCTCACCGTCCGCTTCGCCGACGGGGCGTGGCTCAACCTGCGTGCCTCCAACACCGAACCGCTGCTGCGGCTCAACGTCGAGGCACCCACCGCCGAGCGCATGTCCGCGTTGCGCGACGAGGTACTCACCCTCGTACGCGGATAAGATCCGTCCGCCGGTCGGCGGCGCATGATCGGCCCGGTACGGACCGGGCGACGCCGACCCCGACCGCCCACGACCATAAGGGGAGTCGCGTCATGGCCCTGGATCCGCAGTTGCTGGAGATCCTCGCCTGTCCGGACACGCATCACGCACCGCTCGACCACGATCCGGTCGCGCAGACCCTGACCTGCACCGAGTGCCGGCGGGTGTTCGAGGTGCGCGACGACATCCCGGTGCTGCTGCTCGACGAGGCGCGCGGCGGAAACGAACAGGTGGAGGCGCACTGATGGCCGGTCCGATCGAGGGCGCCGCCGGCGTACGCGGCAGCCGGATCGCCGACGAGGCACTGCTCGACGACCCCGACGCGCTGGCCGACAACGACCCGGGCGGCATGCTGCGCTTCACCGCCTCGGCGGGCGCCCAGGTACGCGAGTCGGCCAGCCTGGCCGCCGAGGCCAACCTGTCGGTGCTGGCCGACGAGGGGCGTCCCCGGGCCGTGGTCATCGCCGGCATCGGCACCGCCGGCCGCACCGGCGACGTGCTCGCCACGGTCGCCGGCCCGCGCTGCCCGGTGCCGGTGATCGCCCACCGCAGCGCGGGGGTGCCGGGCTGGGTGGGTGCCGCCGACGTGGTCATCGCGGTCAGCGCGTCCGGCCGTAGCCCGGAGGCGCTCGGCGCGGCCGAGGCCGCCGCCCGGCGCGGCGCCCGGCTGGTCGCGGTCGGCGCGCCCGACTCGCAGTTGCAGTCGGTGGCCGAGGGAGTCCGGGCCCCGTTCATCCCGGTGCCCCGGCGGGCCCCGGCCCGGGCCAGCCTGTGGGCGCTGACCGTGCCGGTGCTGCTGGCGGCCCGCACCCTCGGGTTGGTCAAGGTCAACGAGGCCGACCTGGCGGAGACCGCCGCCCGGCTCGACGCCGACGCCGACCGGTGCCGGCCCGCCGCCGAGTCGTTCGTCAACCCGGCCAAGGCGCTCGCGCTGGGGCTCAGCGGCTCCGTCCCGATCGTCTGGGGCTCCTCGCCGCTGGCCACCGTCGCGGCGCGGCGGTTCGGCGACACGCTGTCCGCCAACGCCCGTTACCCGGTCGTCACGGGCGCGCTCGGCGAGGCCGGACGGGGCCGGGTCGGCCTGCTCGACGGCGTGTTCGGCGGGCTGGTCGAGTCGACCCGGGACATCTTCGCGGATCCCGAGGACCAGTCCGACGCGACGCGGTTGCGGCTGGTGCTGCTGCGCGACGGCGGACTCAACGCCGACGAGGACACCGACGAGCCGCTGGCCGTGGAGGAGCGCCGGGCCGACGCCGTCCAGACCCTCGCCGAACGCCGTGGCGTACGGTGCGACGTGGTCACCGCCGAGGGCGGCTCGGCCCTCGAACGGCTGGCTTCCCTGATCGCCGTACCGGACTTCGCCTCCATCTACCTCTCTCTCGCGCACGGGCTCGACCCGATGGCCGTGCCGGCGGTGCAGGAGATGAAGGAACTGTCCAACCAGTGACCTTCGCGGGCCGCCCCGTTGGCGGCCCGGACCCGGCTCGGCGGTGGCCGTCGGCGTGCCCGGCGGCCACCGCCGACGTTCGGCCCGGCGGCCACCGCTGGCGTTCCCCGGCGGCCCGCCGTGTCCCGGGCGCCGGCCGCCGTGGGATTCGGCCCACCGTCGGACACCGTCGTGGATATCCTCCCGGTGAAACCGGCCGCCCGGCCGACGCGCGGCCGGGATCGCGGCCCGGGAGCGGTCGTCCGGGACCGGCTGCCGCCGACAGCGGCGGTCGCCCGGTTGACCTACCTTGGGCCGACATCCACCACACCGCGGCCGGCCGCGTGCCGGCCAGGGCCGGCCACGACCCGTGGAGTGACCGTGCGACTGCTGCGCAGCCCGATCCGCGACTACGCCTGGGGATCCCGTTCCATGATCGCGGAACTGCAGGGGCGCCCGGTGCCGAGTGACGGCCCGGAGGCCGAGCTGTGGCTGGGGGCCCATCCGGGGGCACCGTCACTGGTCGAGTTGGCCGACGGGACACCGAGCCTCGTCGACGTGATCGCCGCCGCGCCCGGGCACTGGCTCGGGTCCGCGGTGGTGTCACGGTTCGGTCCGCAGCTGCCATACCTGATGAAGGTCCTGGCCGCCGACGCCCCGCTGTCGTTGCAGGCCCATCCCGATCTCGACCAGGCCCGGGCCGGCTACGCGGCGCAGGCCGTGGCCGGTGCCGGTCACCGCAACTACGCCGACGGCAACCACAAGCCGGAACTGCTGGTGGCGCTCACCCCGTTCGAGGCGCTCTGCGGCTTCCAGCGGCCGGACCTGTCGGCCGACGTGCTGGCCGGGTTCGGGATCGCCGCCCTCGACCCGGTGATCGCGTCGCTGCGCGCGGGCGTCGACGGGCTGCGCGAGGCCGTACGGCTCCTGCTGTGCTGGCCGCCGGCCGAGCGGTCCGGTCTCGTGGCGGCGGTCGCCGCGGCCGAGCTGCCCGAACGGTTCGCGGCCGAGCAGGCATTGGCCCGCCGGCTCGCCGGCCACTATCCGGGTGATCCGGGCGTGCTGGTCGCCCTGCTGCTCAACCACGTCTGGCTCGAACCCGGCGAGGCGGTCTGGATGCCGGCCGGCAACCTGCACGCCTACCTGCGGGGTGCCGGCGTGGAGATCATGGCGGCCAGCGACAACGTGCTGCGCGGTGGCCTGACCCCCAAGCACGTGGACGTCGCGGAGCTGTTGCGGGTGCTGCGCTTCGAGGTGCTCGACGAGGTGGCGCTGCCGCCGGTCCCGGTCTCGCCCGGGGTGGTCACCTGGCCGGTGCCGGTTCCCGACTTCGTGATCCACCGGGTGACCCTCGACGGGGAAAGTCCTCGGGTGACGCTCCCGGTCGACGGGCCGCGGGTCGTGCTCTGCACGGCGGGGCAGGTGGCCGTCACGGACGGCCCCGGAGCGGTCGATCCGGATGGCCGGCCGGCCCCCGGACCGGCCGAGGTGTTGACGGTGCCGCCCGGGCGGGCGGCGATCGGCGCGGCGGCGGGTGGCGCGCTGACGTTCACCGGCGCCGGTACGGCGTACGTCGCCTCCGTCGGCGTGCGCTGACCCCTACCTCGACCGCCGCCGGCAGGCGTGCCGGCAAGGGTGCGCAATTGACCATTTCTGGATTTTTCCGAAATCCCTTGACAGGACAGTTGCTGAGTGTGACTCTATAGGTACGCAGCGTTATCGCGACGAAGGTCCGAGACACGCGCGAGGAACCAAACCGGGGGGATGCGCGGGGCGGTCGGGCAGTGAGCGGGGAAACCGTTCATCAGCTCGCCCGCCCCGCGCGCTGTCCGCGTACGGGTGTTGGTGCCCGCCGACCGCGAACTGGCGCGGGACCGACAGGTCCGCGCTGATGGTCAACTGCCCAGCGTAAGCTTGACCGTCGCGCAGCAGACTCGTACGACAGGAGCTTTTATGACCAGCACCCTTCCGGCGACCGCTGACGGGACCCGCCCGCAAACCCTCGCCGAGGGCGACTTCAAAGTGGCCGACCTGTCCCTGGCGGCGTTCGGGCGCAAGGAGATCCAGCTCGCCGAGCACGAGATGCCGGGGCTGATGGCGATCCGCCGGGAGTACGCCGCGAGCCAGCCGCTGCGGGGTGCCCGGATCACCGGATCGCTGCACATGACGATCCAGACCGCCGTGCTGATCGAGACCCTCGTGGCGCTCGGCGCGCAGGTCCGTTGGGCGTCCTGCAACATCTTCTCCACTCAGGACCACGCCGCCGCGGCGATCGTGGTCGGCCCGGACGGCACCCCCGAGGCGCCGGCCGGCGTGCCGGTCTACGCCTGGAAGGGCGAGACGCTCGAGGAATACTGGTGGTGCACCGAGCAGGTGCTGGTCTGGCCGGACGGCCAGGGCCCCAACATGATCCTCGACGACGGTGGCGACGCGACGCTGCTGGTGCACAAGGGCGCCGAGTTCGAGGGCGTCGGCGCCGTACCGGCGGTCGAGACCGCCGACTCCGAGGAATACGCCGTCATCCTGGGCCTCCTGCACCGGTCGCTCGCGGAGGACAACCGGCGCTGGACCCGCGTCGCGGCCGGCATCAAGGGCGTGACCGAGGAGACCACCACCGGTGTCCACCGGCTCTACGAGATGCAGCAGGCCGGTTCGCTGCTCTTCCCGGCCATCAACGTCAACGACTCGGTGACCAAGAGCAAGTTCGACAACAAGTACGGCTGCCGCCACTCGCTGATCGACGGCATCAACCGCGCCACCGACGTCCTCATCGGCGGCAAGGTCGCGGTCGTCTTCGGCTACGGCGACGTCGGCAAGGGCTGCGCGGAGTCGCTGCGCGGCCAGGGTGCCCGGGTCATCGTGACCGAGATCGACCCGATCTGCGCGCTGCAGGCGGCGATGGACGGTTACCAGGTGGCCACGATGGAGGATGTCGTCGAGACCGCCGACATCTTCATCACGGCGACCGGCTGCTACGACGTCATCACCGACGAGCACATGGCCCGGATGAAGCACCAGGCCATCGTCGGCAACATCGGCCACTTCGACAACGAGATCGGGATGGCCGCCCTGGCCAAGCGCCCCGACGTGCAGCGGATCAACATCAAGCCGCAGGTCGACGAGTGGCGGTTCGACGACGGCCACTCGGTGCTCGTGCTGTCCGAGGGACGGCTGCTCAACCTCGGCAACGCGACCGGGCACCCGAGCTTCGTCATGTCGAACTCGTTCGCCAACCAGACGATCGCCCAGATCGAGCTGTTCACCAAGACCGACGAATACCCGGTCGGGGTCTACACCCTGCCGAAGTACCTCGACGAGAAGGTGGCCCGGCTGCACCTCGACGCGCTCGGTGTCAAGCTGACCGAGCTGACCTCGGCGCAGGCGAAATACCTGGGTATCCCGATCGAGGGCCCGTACAAGTCCGACCACTACCGCTACTGATTTCCCCAGGTACGAACGAACGGGCCGGCTGGAGCCTCCAGCCGGCCCGTTCGGCGTCTCGGGGCCTCAGTTGTCGGAGCGCCGGCGGGGACGTATCCAGGTCCAGATGCAGTAGACGAGCCAGGCGACCGCTACGGCCGTGGCCAGCGGGCGCAGCCGCAGCGCGTTCAGGGCGAGGATGACCGCCAGGACGACCAGCCAGGGTACGAAGGCTTTCACCCCGTCATTGCAGCAGATCCGGGCCTGGAACGGACAGCTCCGGCGGGGGAGGGGTGGGCCGGCGTTTGCCGCCGCCGACCCACCCCCGGCTCGACCCCCCCGGGTCAGGCCGCCAGGTGCTGTGCCCTCCGGCCCGCCACCTGGACGAGTTCTGCCTGGAGCAGCCGGCTCCAGCGGCGGCGCACCTGGTGGAGCGTGGTGAGGATGGGGCGGGCCTGGGGCCCGTCCTCGGTCGGCAGCAGCACGGCCGCGCCGTCGGGTAACGCGACGACCCAGGCCGCGACCCGACCAGGGTCGTCCATCCCGCCGCGGTCGTAGAGCGCGTAGAGGGAGGGCTTCTCGTCGACGAGCACCAGTCCGAGACTGAGCTGCCAGGGCAGTTCGGCTACGTCGCCAGCGGTGACTCGCTCGTTGATCACGGCAGCCTCCCCGTGTCGGGTGGCGGCGGCGCATGTGTGATGTCGCCGTCGCTCAGCGCACTTCCAGCCTGCATGAGAGCCTGCTCAGATGCAAGTGCAGATTGATGTCAGGATGTTGCATTGCTCAGCAACAAGTTGCCCTTATGCTTTGCAGGATGGCAGTGAAGCCCAGCCCGACCACGCTGCGACGGCAACTCGGCGCCGAGCTGCGCAAGTTGCGCGAGCAAGCCGGCAGCACCGTCAGTGAGGTCGCGGAAACGCTCGGCTGGTCCGATTCGAAGATCAGCCGGATCGAGACGGCGCACACCGGTATCCGCAACGGCGACCTCGACCGCCTCCTGAACCACTACGGTGTCAAGGAGGACATCGCGGCGAAGATCCGGGCAATGGCCAGCCAATCACGCCAAAAAGCCTGGTGGGAGGCGTACGGCGACGTCCTGCCGAACGCATACGAGACCTACATCGGCTTCGAGGCCGAAGCCACCAGCATCTTCAACTACGAGTGCCAGATCGTGCCCGGCCTGCTCCAGACAGCGGAGTACGCGAGCGCGGTCATCCAGGCCGACGGGGTCTACGACGACCCCGACGTCCTCGGTCAGCGGGTAGCCGTACGGATGGCCCGACAGGCCGTCTTGACCCGCGAGCCACCGCCGCAACTCTGGGTGATCCTCGACGAGGCGGTTCTGCGTCGCCAGATTGGCGGCCCCGACGTGCTGCGCCGCCAACTGCTCCGGCTGGTCGAGGCGAGCGAACGACCGATGGTCACCATCCAGGTGCTTCCGTTCGCGGTCGGTGCACATCGGGCACTGGCCGGATCGTTCGTGATCCTCGAATTCGCCGGCCGCTCCGACGCGCCACTCGTCCACAGCGAAGGCATGACGGGCGGGGTGATCCGGGCCAGACCGGAAGAACTTCGGAGCTATTGGATGAGCTTCGAGGCGTTGCGTGCGGCTGCCCTCTCGCCGAGGGAATCGGTCGAGTTCATCACCGCGACCGCGCACGACAACAACTGACACCAGTAACCAAAAGAGAGGAAGTGGCGCGGTGTTCTCTGCGCCTGAAAACGACGAGCTGCGCTGGTTCACGAGCAGCCGGAGCGCTGGCAACGGCCAGTGTGTCGAGGTCGCGGTCGTACCCGGAGTGGTCGCCGTGCGCGACTCGAAGGACCCGCACAGCCCGATCCTGCGATTCGACGCCGGCACGTGGCAGAACTTCGTCACCTCCGTACGAAGCGGCGACCTCGCCGACGGCTGATTTTCCGGGCGGTCGGGCCACCTCCCGGCCGCCCCTCCAAGACGACGGCGCGGACCGGCCTCAACCGGGCGGGGCCGCCTCGTCCGGCGGGGTCGACGGGCGCAGCGTGCTCGCCACCGGCGGCGGACGCATTCCGGTCCAGTCCGGCAACTCGGCCGTCGGCCCCAGCCACGGCGGGGTCGGCCAGCGCTGGCTCGGCCAGTCCGGACCGGGCTGCACCGGCGCAGGCGGGCGTACGACGTCCGGTGTCCACGACTCCGCCTTCGGTTCCAGCCTCGCCACCGGGACCGGCCGTCCGATCAGCGGCGACGCCGCCAGGTCCGGCCACAGCGCGGCGCTGGCCGCCCGGGCCCGGCTCAGCCGTAGCGCCGCCCGCCGGTGCCGCTCGGCCAGGACCGCGGCCAGGTAGGCCCAGGCCGGTACGCCCGGTGGCGGCGGGGGAGCGGTCGTCGCGGCGACCTCGTTCGCGAGTTGCTGTCCGAGCCGGCTGCGGGCCGGCTCGACCAGCCGGTGCCCGCGGGCCAGGTAGTGGCGGATCGCCAGGGCCAGGTCGTCGGGCAGCCCGGTCAGGTCGAGCCGGCGGGCCCAGCCGGCCAGCGGCGCCGGCATCCCGGGTATCCAGCCCCACGCCGCGGGGGTGCGGTCGTGCACGACGAGAGTGCCGGCCGCGAGGTCACCGAGCCGCCGGGCGCGGGGATTCGACAGCATCGCGCCGAGGCTCGCCAGCCAGGTGACGAGCGGCAGCACCAGGCCGGGCCACTCCACGGCGACGCCCACGAGGCTGCGGGTCAGCGCGTGCCGGAACCGGACCGGGCCGCCGTCCTCGCGTACGACCCGCAGGCCGAGCGCGGCCTTGCCGATCGTACGGCCGCCGGCGAACGTCTCGAACAGCGTCGGATACAACACCAGTACGACGATCACGCCGACCGTGAACAATCCGCGCTCGAACGCCTTGTCGACGGTAAAACGGTTGGCGACCGCCGCGAGCCCGATCATGCCCACGAGGGCGAGGGCCAGGGCGATCTGCGCCTGCATCACCACGTCGATCAGCAGCGCCACGACCCGTGAACCGACCCGGGCCACCCGTACGTCGACCTCCACCGCCTCGCCGCTGACCAGGCCGGCTTCCGCCGTCCGGGGCTGGGCCGGCGACGGCGGACGGAGACTCACTCGCCCAGTCAACACCATGTCGGCGACACTGGGCGACGTGGATCTCGACGCGTACGTCGCCGAGCACGAGGGTGAATGGCGACGGCTCGAACAGTTGTCCCGCGGGCGCCGGCTGTCGGCGGCCGAGGCGGACGAACTCGTCGCCCTCTACCAGCGTGCCGCCACCCATCTGTCGGTCGTACGCAGCCGGTCGCCCGACCCGGCGCTCGTCGCGCGGCTGTCCCGGCTGGTGCTGACCGCCCGGGCGAAGGTCACCGGCGGCAGCACCTTCACCTGGCGCGACGTCGGCCGGTTCTGCACCGTCGGCTTCCCGCTGGCGGTCTACCGGGCCTGGCCGTGGTGGTCGGGGGTGGCCGTGGCGTTCAGCGGGCTGACCGCGTACATCATGTGGTGGGTGGCCGGGCACCCGGAGAGTGCCGAGGCGTTCGTCGGCGCGGACGAGGCCCGGGAGTTGGCCGACACCGGGTTCGCCGCCTACTACACCGAGTTCACCGCGCCGACGTTCGCGTTCCAGTTGTGGACGCACAACGCGTGGCTGGCGGCGCAGTGCCTGGCGGCGGGCATCCTCGTCGTACCGACGGTGTGGCTGTTGTGGGTCAACGCGGTCAACATCGGCGCCGTCGGCGGGATCATGATCGACCATGGCCGGGCCGACGTGTTCTTCGGTCTGATCACCCCGCACGGCCTGCTGGAGCTGACCGGGGTGTTCGTCGCGGCCGGCGTCGGGCTGCGGATCGGGTGGGCGTGGATCGCGCCACCGGCCGACGTGGGCCGGGGACGGGCACTCGGCGAGGCGGCCCGGTCCGGGATGCTGGTGGCGCTCGGCCTGGTCGCGGTGTTCGCCGTGTCGGGGCTGATCGAGGCGTTCGTGACCCCGGCGCCGCTGCCGACCGCCTTCCGGATCGGGATCGGGGCGCTGGCGTGGGGCGCCTTCCTGGCCTACGTGCTGCACTTCGGCTCGCGCGCCGCGGCGGCCGGCGCGTCCACCGACGTATCGCCCTGACTCCCCGCGATCTTGCAGTTGTCTCCCCCTTTCGTCCCTTATGGGTGGTGACAAGTGCAAGATCGCGGGATTACCCGGTCAGGGTGTCGCGGAGCACGTCCACCACGTGGCGCGGGCGCCGGTAGAGGTCCAGATCGGTGAAGTAGCGCATCCGCCAGCCCTGTGCGGCCAGCCAGTTGTGCCGCTCGCGGTCGCGGCGTGCCCTGGTGCGGTCGAGGTGGCTCACGCCGTCGTACTCGGCACCCACCCGGCGCTCCTCCCAGCCGAGGTCGAGTACGTACCGGAGCCGCCCGAACCCGTCGACGACCGGTAGTTGCGGCTGCGGGCGGGGAAGGCCGCCGTCGATCACCACGAGCCGCAGTTGGCTCTCCTGGCGGCATTGCGCCCCGGCGTCGGCGAACTGGAGCAGTTCGCGGACCTGACGGATGCCTCGCAGACCACCGTGCGAGATGGCCTCCATGGCGAGGTCGTCGGGGTTGCAGCCAGCCCGTAGCGCGCCATCGAGGACGGGGAGGGCGTCGAGCCGGCGCGAGGTGCGGGCCAGGTCGACGGCGCAGCGTGCCGCGGACGTACTCGGAATGCCGTTGAGGGTCACCGGCTCGAGTGGTGTGGCGGTCTCGTGGATCGTCACACCACGTAGCCGTGGCCGGTGTACGCCGGCCGGCAGGAGCACGTGGACCGTCCGTGACATCGGCGCGAACTCGCCGAATCCGTGCAGCCGGGCGGCCGTCTGTCGGCAGATGACCGCCTCCGATGGCAGGCGCAGGAAGAGGGCGCGCAGCCGGGCGAGTTCGTCCGCGCGCAGTGCGGCATCGAGATAGACGCCGTGGTACGGGCGGATCCAGCGGCCGCCGTCGGCCCGCCTCCTGATCTGGGTCTTGGACAGTCCGGACGCGCGCAGATCGGCGAAGCGCCATGCCTCTTCCATGGGCGTCCACGATGCGACGCCCGGCTCGGCCGCGCATCCGTCCTCGTCAAGATCTGTGGATAAGGGTGCGACTGTGGACAACCCCCGAACGCCTGTTCGCATCCCGACGTCTCCCCGATCTTGCACTTGTCGCCGGGCAGAGGCGACAAAAGGGGGAGATAAGTGCAAGATCGCGAGGAAGGAGCAGAGGAAGGAGCAGGGGTCAGAGGCGGCCCTGGGCCTTCAGGGCCAGGTAGGTGTCGGCGACCTGCGAGGCGAACAGGTGTGGCGGGGAGTCGACCACCCGCACGCCCTGCCGGGCCAGTGCGGCGCGTACCCGGTCCCGCTCACCGAGCGCCCGCCATGCCGCCGCGGCCGAGTAGACGTCGGCGGCCCGCGCCGGTGGCGTCGACGTCAGAACGGACAGCACCGGGTCGTGGGTGGCGGCGACGACCACCCGGTGCCGGGCCACCAGCCGGGGCAGCACCGGCAGCAGGCCCTCGCCGAGCGCGCCCGGCTCCAGCGCGGTGAAGAGCACCACCAGGGACCGCTTGCGTTCGCGGCGCAGCACCTCGCCGACGATCAGTTCGAAGTCGGTCTCCACCAGCGTCGGTTGCAGCGGCGCGAGTGCGTCGACCAGCCGGGTGAGCAGCACCTGCCGGCCGGCGCCGGAGACGACGGCGCGTACGGCGGTGTCGACGGCGAGCAGGTCGACCCGGTCACCGGCGCGGGACGCGAGGGCGGCGAGCAGCAGTGCGGCGTCGATCGACGCGTCGAGGCGGGGTTCGGCACCGAGCCGGACGGCGGACGTACGGCCGCTGTCGAGCACGCACACCACCCGCCGGTCACGTTCGGGGCGCCAGGTGCGCACCAGTACGTCCCGCCGGCGCGCGCTGGCCCGCCAGTCGATGGAGCGGACGTCGTCGCCGGTCACGTACTCGCGCAGTGTGTCGAACTCGGTGCCCTGGCCACGGCCACGGGTGGTGGTCGCGCCGTCGAGCACCCGCAGCCGGGCGGTCTTCTCGGGCAGGAAGCGCCGCGACTCGAAGCGCGGCAGCACCCGTAGTGTCCACTGTGGGGTCGTCGGCCGTTCGGCGCGCTGCCGGAACGCCAGCCGCATCGGCCCGTACGAGCGCACCCCGAGCCGTACCGCGGCGCGGTCGCCGCGCCGGGTCGGGGTCAAGGTGGTGACCACGGTCGCGGTCGTGCCCGGGTCGGCGGCGACCCGGCACGCACGTCCTGCCACCGGGCCGCTGCGCGCTCCCGCCGACGGCACCCACGAGTCCCGTACGTCGCCGACGAACCGGCGGGGTGAGCCGTTGTGCAGCGACAGCGTGACGGTGGCGGTTCCGCCCAGCCGGACGGTCCGGTCCCCGGCCCGCGCGGCGGTGAGGTGCCGGGGCGAGGCGGCCAGGGCGAGGTCGAGCAGGGCCAGCAGGAGTACGGCGCCGGTCAGCATCGCCAGGCCCAGCCAGGCCGGCGACCACAGCGGCAGGGTCAGCGCGCCGAGCCCGAGCAGTGCGGCGGCCCGCCAGGTGAGCACGGTCGCTACCTCGGCGTCGGCACGGTGCCGAGCACCGCGTCGAGGACCGCGTCGGCGGTGACGCCCTCGAGTTCGGCCTCCGGGCGCAGCCGTACCCGGTGGCGCAGCGCGGCCCGCGCCACCGCCTTGACGTCGTCGGGGGTGACGTGGTCGCGGCCGGCGAGCCAGGCCCACGCCTTGGCGGTCAGCAGCAGGGCGGTGGCGCCGCGCGGCGAGGCGCCCAGCTCCAGCGACGGCGAGACCCGGGTGGCCCGGCACAGGTCGACGACGTAGCCGAGGACCGGCTCGGCGACGCCGACCGCGCCGACCGCCTCCCGGCCGACGGCCAGGTCGGTGGCGGTGGCGACCCGCCGTACGCCGGCGGCGGCGAGGTCACGCGGGTCGAACCCGGCGTGGTGGGCGCGCAGCACGCCGAGCTCCTCGTCGCGGGTCGGCAGCGGCACGGTCAGCTTCAGCAGGAACCGGTCGAGCTGGGCCTCGGGCAGCGGGTAGGTGCCCTCGTACTCGACCGGGTTCTGGGTGGCCACGACGATGAACGGCTGCGGCAACGGCCGGGGTGTGCCCTCGACCGACACCTGCCGTTCCTCCATCACCTCCAGCAGCGCCGACTGGGTCTTCGGCGGGGTCCGGTTGGCCTCGTCGGCGAGCAGCAGGTTGGTGAAGACGGGCCCCTCGCGGAAGGTGAACTCGGCGGTCCGGGGGTCGAAGACCAGCGACCCGGTGACGTCGCCGGGCATCAGGTCCGGAGTGAACTGCAGCCGCTTGGCGTCCAGGTCGAGAGCGGCGGCGAAGGTACGTACCAGCAGGGTCTTGGCGACGCCGGGGACCCCTTCGAGCAGGATGTGCCCGCGGCACAGCAGGGCGATGACCAGGCCGGTGACGACCGCGTCCTGGCCGACCACGGCCTTGGCGACCTCGGCGCGCAGGCGGTGCAGCGCGGCCCGGGCGTCGTCGGCCGGGATGGCGGACCGGTCGGCCGGTCCGGCGGGTCGGGTCACCGGGTCTCTCCTTCGTCGGTTCGGTACGCCGGACCATGGTGCCCGGCGGGCCCGCCGCCGCCGGCACCGGCGGCGGGCGGGCGGGGTGGTGGGGGCAGGCCGGCGGATCCGGACGGCCACGACGCGCCGGCGGCACCCGGGGTGGCGACGGCGTGCGGCAGCGCGTCCAGTTGCCGGGCCAGGTCGAGCAGTTCCGCGTCGGTCGCCGGTGCGGGGCCGTAGAGCAGTGCGTCGACCTCGTCGGGCGGCTGGCCGGTCTGCGCGGCGACCGCCGTGACCACGTCGGCGGGGCCGGGATCGGCGGGCAGGTCGAGCAGCGGCACGACGCGGTCCAGGGCGGCGGACCGCAGGATCTCGGCGGCCGGGCCGCGCGCCCTCGCCCGGCGGTAGAGCCGGGCCCGCCCGAGGACCGTCTCGGCGGAGCGGACCGAGACGGCCAGCGGCTCGGTCGCCGGCGGCCCGAGGCGCCGGGCCCGCCACAGCGCCACGATCAGCAGGGCCAGCGCGAGTTGCGCCAACAGTGCCCAGAACCAGGGCGGGAAGGCGCTCCACACCGGGTTCGGCCCGTCGGCACCCGGTGGCCCGTCGCCGCCGGGTGCGTCTCCGCCGGGGCGTGGCCGGCCGCCGTCCCCGGACGCCGGGCCGCCGGGCAGCCCGCTCCCGCGGTCCGGATCGGGAACCGGTGTCGACGCGGGGCCGCCGTCGTCCGAGGTTTCGGCGGGAACCGTCGGGCGCGGTTCGGGCCGGTGCAGGTCGAGCCAGACGACGCGGGGGGCGGCGGCGAGCAGGGCGGTCGCCAGGGCGGCGTTGCGGTGTTCGTCGATCCGGTCGTTGCGGAACGGGTCGGCGGTGCCGATCACGAGCACGTCGATCGACTGCCATGCCAGCCCGACGAGCCCGCCGTCGTAGCAGCGGTCGAACCGCCCGCCGGCAGCCGGCCCGGACGGCGACGTGTGGTCGTACCGCTGCCGCAGGGCCGCCGCGGCGCCCGCCCCGACGGCCTCCGGCCGGTCGCAGCCGGCGCCGGGGGCGGTCGCCCGGGTGGTCCAGCGCCGGGCACCGGTCCGGAGCGGGATTCCGGCGGCCCGCAACGCCCCCGGTGCCGGGTCGACGAGCACGATCCGGGTCCGCGCCGGAAGCAGGCGGAGCATTTCCAGGTAGGCCGGATGCACCATCGACGGCGTCGGGACGAACAGTGTCGCGTTTCCCCGGTACGCCGACGCCAGTGCCTCCGGGGTGCGGGTCTGCCGCTCGACCGACGTTCCCTGCGCGCGCAGCCGGTCGGCGAGCTGCCGGGCGCCGACCGGGGCGGTGCTGACCGGGGACAGGAAGTCGCCGTCGGTCGGATCGGGTTCCTCGATCGCGTACGTCACGCCGGTGATGAGGAACAGCAGCAGCACGAGGCCGAAGGGGATGGCGATCCGCCGGCGGCGCCGTACGGGTCTCGTGGCCGGTGGCCGGGGTGCGCCGGCGGTCACCGGTCGCCCCGCCCGCCGGTGCCGGTACGCGGCTGGTCGGCGTTGTCGGCCAGCGCCCGGTGCAGTTCGGCGGCGAGCTGGCGCATCCGGGCGTCGTGTTCGGCCCGCGCGGGCCGCTGGCCGTACCAGAGGTCGGAGAAAAGCCGGCCGGCGGCGGCCAGCGGGGCGTCGACGGCCGGCAGGGCCCGGCCGGCCGCCCCGGCCAGCTCGGTGACCGTCCACCCCGGACGGTGTTCGATCACCTGCCGGTCGGCGAGTTCGCGGACCATGGCGCGCAGGCGCTCGCGGACCGCCTCGGCGTACCGGCCCTGTGCCGCGTAGCGGTCGGCGAGCGAGACGAACGCGGCCACCGGCAGGTCGGGCAGGGCGTCGGGGTCCGTCTGTTCCGGCACCTCGGTGGCGGCCGGCTTCTTCCCGCGCCGCCAGGGCCACCGGGGCCGGCGTGGCCGCCAGCGCCAGCGGGGCAGCCGGGGCAGCCGTCGCGGCACCCACGCCGGCCACCAGTACCAGCCGGCGGCGACCAGGGCCGCGGCGGCGACCAGCAGCAGGGCGGCCAGCGGCAGCGGTAGCACGTCGCCGACCGACGCCACCGTCTCGGTCCACCACCGGCTGAAGTCCGCACCGCCGGTGAGCGACGCCCGGCCGGTCGGCATTCCGCCGGCCGGCAGCGGGGCGGCCGACGTCGCGGCGGTCACGGTCCGCCCGCCAGGATCGCGGCCGCGGACCGGCCGGTGTGCCGGGCCCGGGTGAGCGCGATGTCCAGTCCCTCGGTCCGCATCCGGGTCTCCAGCAGCAGCACCGCGTCGAGACAGGCCAGCGTCGGGTAGGCGAGGCTGTTGACGAGTAGCCAGACGACGGCGGCGACCGGCACCGCCCAGCCCGGGTCGTCGATCCCGACCGCGTTGAGCGCGGCCAGCGCGCCCAGGCTCAGCGCGAGCCGGACCGCGAACCAGGCCAGGTAGCCAATGAGCCGGATCCCGGCGCCGCGCAGCCCGGACCGGATGGTCAGGAGGGCACCCCGCCCCAGGGCCTGGAGCGGGCCGGTCCGGTCGATCACCAGGGCCGGTACGGCGAGCCCGACCAGCGTGTATCCGATGACCCAGGTCGGCCCGGTCAGCGACACGAGGAACACGATCCCGCCGGCGCACAGGGCGAGTACGGCGACCAGACCGAACCGGCTGCCGGCCGGGCGCAGCAGGTCGCGGGCGGTGGCCCGGTGGCCGAGCAGTTCGGCCGTGGCGGCCCGACCGGTGAGGCCGCCCAGCGCGGCGATGATCGCCACTTCGGTGGCCGCCCCGACGCACAGCAGCATCCAGTACGCGCTGGCGTGGTCGAAGTTCGGCAGGTAGGCCGGTGGCGCGACGTGGGCGGCCGTCCGCAGTGGCGCCAGCAGGAGCTGTTCGCCCAGGGCCAGCACGGCGGCGACCGGCATCAGCACCGGGGCGTACGCGCGCAGCAGCGCAACGGCGGCGTCGAGCAGCTCACCGACGGTCAGCGGGCGCAGCGGCAGCACGGCGGGCCGGCCGGCGTGGTCCACACGGTCTCCAGGGGCGCGGTACGAGTCAGCGGCCATCGTGGCATGTCCACGCGTCGACGGCGAACCGGCACTGCCGTGCGTACGCCCGTCCTGACGTACGGTGACGGGTGTCTGAAATGTCGGCCGGTCGGCCGGGGTTCGGGCGAGACACGGGTGGAGCCGGCTCCGTCAATGTGAACGGGGATGGAATATTGGTCGCATGAGAGCCCGGGTACTGGTGGTCGACGACGATCCCGCGCTGGCCGAGATGCTCGGCATCGTGTTGCGCAGCGAGGGGTTCCTTCCGTCCTTCGTCGCCGACGGCGAGCGGGCGCTGGCCGCGTTCCGCGACAGCCGTCCAGACATCGTCCTGCTCGACCTGATGCTGCCCGGAATGAGCGGCATCGACGTGGCCCGGGCGATCCGGTCCGAGTCCGGCGTGCCGATCGTCATGCTGACCGCGAAGAGCGACACCGTCGACGTGGTCCTCGGCCTGGAGTCCGGTGCCGACGACTACGTCGTCAAGCCGTTCAAGCCCAAGGAACTGGTCGCCCGGATGCGGGCCCGGCTGCGCCGGGGCGAGGACGCCGCGCCCGAGATGCTGACGATCGGCCCGCCCGGCAACCAGATCACCATCGACGTGCCGGCCCACACGGTCAGCCGCGACGGCGACGAGGTGAAGCTGACCCCGCTGGAGTTCGACCTGCTGGTCGCGCTGGCCCGCAAGCCGCGCCAGGTCTTCACCCGTGAGGTGCTGCTGGAGCAGGTCTGGGGCTATCGGCACGCCGCCGACACCCGCTTGGTCAACGTGCACGTGCAGCGGCTGCGGGCCAAGATCGAGCCTGATCCGGAGCGTCCGGAAATCATCCTGACGGTTCGGGGCGTGGGTTACAAGGCGGGCACCGGCTAGCCTTGAGAGCACTGTGGCTCGCCTCCTGACCTCCTTCAACGTGCTTGCCGCCCGGGCCGCGACCGCGGCCCGGGCGGCTTGGCGCACCGGCACGCGGCGCGGGGCGGTGGTCTGGCGGGTCGTCCTGCGCCGGGCCGGCGTCGGCGTCGCCGGCGTGCGCCAGACGTGGCGTCAGTCGTTGCAGGTCCGGATCGTCACCATCACCCTGGTCTCGTCCGGTCTGCTGGTCGGCGGGTTCGCCTACATGGTGGTCACCCAGATCACCGACAACCTGCTCGACAACGCGGTCGCCGACGCCCACGAGCGCCTGGAGACCAGCCGTGACTACGCCTACGACCAGCTGAGCGTGCACCCCCGGATCGAGCCGAGGCTGCAACGCACCTTCGAGAACACGGTGGTGGCGCTGGCCGGCGGTGATCCGGACGAGGCCGGCGTCGTGGTGGTGCTGACCGCGAGCGGCTATCCGACCATCGAGACGGCGACCTCACCCGCGGTCGAGGCCAGTGCGCTGATCAGCCCCGAACTCGAGCGGACGGTCGCCGGCGGTGCGGTGGCGCACCAGATCCAGACCGGCGACCTCGGCGGCGGGAGGACCAGATACCTGGTCTACGGCTCTCCGGTCCCGACCGGCTTCGGTCAGGTCGAGATCTACCGCCTGGTGCCGCTGGCCACCCAGGAGCAGACCGCGGTCCAGGCCCGCACCACCGTGCTGGCCACCGGTATCGCGCTGGTCCTGCTGCTGGCGCTGCTCGCCGCCCTGGTCACCCGGCTGGTCGTCAACCCGGTACGGGACGCGGCCCGCACCGCCCAGCGGCTCTCCGCGGGCCTGCTCGACCAGCGGATGGCGGTCAACGGCGAGGACGACCTGGCCCTGCTCGCTGCCTCGTTCAACCAGATGGCCACCAACCTGCAACGGCAGATCGTCCGGCTGGAGGAGATGTCCCGGCTGCAGCGCCGGTTCACCTCCGACGTCTCGCACGAACTGCGTACGCCGCTGACCACGGTCCGGATGGCGGCCGACCTGATCTTCGCCGAGCGCGACGAGTTCGACCCGGCGGTCGCCCGCAGCGCCGAACTGCTCCAGGCCGAACTGGATCGCTTCGAAGACCTGCTCACCGACCTGCTGGAGATCAGCCGCTTCGACGCCGGCTTCGCGATGCTGGACGCCGAGGCGACCGACCTGGTGCCGGTGGTGCAGCGGGTGGTCGACCGGCTCGGCGGGCTGGCGCAGCGGTGCGGGGTGCCGCTGGAGGCGAATCTGCCGGACGGGGCCGTGATCGCCGAAGTCGATCCGCGGCGGGTCGAGCGGATCCTGCGCAACCTGGTCGGCAACGCCGTCGAGCACGGCGAGGGCAGGCCGGTCGAGGTGACCCTCGGCATCGACTCCTCGGCGGTGGCGGTCACCGTACGCGACCACGGGATCGGGCTGCGCCCGGGCGAGGAGAAGCTGGTGTTCAACCGGTTCTGGCGGGCCGACCCGTCCCGGGCCCGGCAGACCGGCGGGACCGGGCTGGGCCTGTCGATCAGCCTGGAGGACGCCCGGCTGCACGGCGGCTGGCTGGAGGCGTGGGGGGCACTCGGCAAGGGTGCCCAGTTCCGGCTGACGCTGCCGGTACGGTCCGGCGACCGGCTCACCTCGTCCCCGCTGCGGCTGGTGCCGTCCGAGGTGATGACCCCGATCGACCTGCGGGTCTCCGCCGACCTGCCGCTGCTGCCGGTCCGGCCCGCGGTGCAGCCGGCCGACCCGGCCGTGGCCGGCGAAGGACCCGCGAAGGCCCCCGACGCCGGGGGCGGCGCGCCGGCGGAGGTGACCCGGTGAGGCGCCGGCTGGCCGCCGTCGCCGTGGTGACCGCGCTGGTCGCCGGGCTCGCCGGTTGTGGCATTCCGGAGAGCAGTGGCGTACGCGTCGACGGGCCCGGCCCGGCTCCCAACTACGGCAGTGGCACCGGCCTGGGGCAGGTGCCGCCGCAGCGGTCGGTGGCCGGCAGCGAGCCGCAGACGTTCGCGGTGGCCTACCTGGAGGCGGCGGCCGGCGAACTGGGCGGCGCGGTCGAGCGGGTGCGTGAGTTCATCGCACCCGCCGGCCAGCCCGAGCTGCGGGACAAGCCCGGCCCGGACGCGCAGGTGAACGTGGTCCGGTTGACCGAGTTGCCGCGGGTCACGGCGAACGCCGACGGCACCAGCAAGGTGGACGTGTCGGTGCAGCAGATCGGGATCCTGACCCGTAGCGGCGCCATCGATCCACCGATGGCGACCGCCACCCAGTACTCGTTCACGGTCGGACGGCTCGCCGGCAACACCGGCCTGTTCGTCCTCAAGCCGCCGCCGGTGCTGCTGCTCAGCACCGAGGCGTTCGGCAAGTACTACCAGCCGCGCACGATCTACTTCTGGAACGCCGACCAGTCCGGGCTCATCCCCGATCTGCGTTACCTGCCACTGTCGGTGCCCCGCGAGCTACAGGCCACCGAGGTGCTCGGCTGGCTGACGGCCGGCCCGTCCGGCTCGATCAGGTCGATCGCCAAGGGGCTGCCCGACGGCACCGCCCCGATCGGCAACGCCCCGGCGACCGACGGCCGGCTGGTGGTCAACCTGTCGGCGCAGGCCGTACCGACCGGCGACGACGCCGAACTGGACCGGCTCGCCACCCAGCTCGTCTGGTCGCTGCGACCCAACCTCGTCGAGAACGAGGAACTCGAACTGAAGATCCAGAACCAGACCCGGACGACCCTCGCGGCCGAGGACCAGTTCCAGAAGCACCCGGTCTACGACGTGGCCCCGGTGGCCGAGCGTTACACCGTCTACGCCGGGCAGGTGCGCCGCCTCAACGATCTCGGTGAGCCGCCGGGCAGCCCGGCTCCGATCGCACCGGAGGCGAACACGGGCATCGTCTCGGCGGCCATCATCCGCACCGGGGAGATGGCCTCGGTCGCCCTGGTCACCGCGGTCGGCGACCGCAGCCAGTTGCAGGTGGGGGCGAGCACCGGGGCGGTCCGGGGCTTCCGGCCGAGCGGGCCGAGCTTCGCCTCGATGGGCCGGCCGGTGTGGCTGCGTACGACCGACCCGCGCGGGCCGGTCGGGCTGGTGGTCGCCGACGGCCGCCTCTACCAGTTCGGGGTGACCGCCGGGCTGACCGAGCTCGAGTTGCCGGGCACGAGCGGCCCGGTGACCGGGGTCGCGCCCGCCCTCGACGGCCACCGGATCGCCTACACCGCGGGCGACCGGCTGCACGTGGCGACCCTGATGGTCACCGGCGGGCTGGTCGAGGTCGCCGGCCAGCGCCAGCTGACCACCTCGCTGGCCGACGTGTCGGCGGTCGCCTGGACCGACGAGAACCGGCTGGTGGCGGCGGGGCTGAAGAGCACCCGGCTGGCGCTGGTCGACATCACCGTCGATGGCCTGCTGGAGTCGTGGCTGGACGAGGACCTGCCGGCCGCCCAGGTCACCCACATCTCCGCCGTGCCGGACAACCCGGTCACCCGGCCCGGCTTCGCCCGCCTGATGTACGAGGCCAGCGGGGTCGCCTGGTACCGGCTCACGCTGACCGGCGCGCAGCAGATCGACTCCACCGAGGTGGCCGGCGTCGGGTCGGGCGATCCGGCGCCGGAGGCGACCGTCCCGACCGCCCCGTTCTTCGTCTACTGAGCGGGGGCGTGGTGGCCGCGGCCGGGCTCTGGGACGCGCTGACCGATCTCGTCCTGCCCGCGTCCTGCGCCGGCTGCCGGGCCGACCGCGTACCGCTGCGGGCCGGGGCGTGCGCCGCCTGCGCGGCCGACCTGGAGGCCCTGCGGGCCGGCCCGGTACGCCCTACCCCGGCCCCGCCCGGCCTGCCCGACTGTGTCGCTCTGGGGCCGTACGCCGGGGTGTTGCGCGAGTCGCTGCTGTCCTACAAGGAGCGGGGACGGCACGGCCTGGCCCGGCCGCTCGGCCGGTTGCTGGCCGAGGTGGTGGCGACGGCGGTGCGGCCGGACCGGCCCGTACTCCTGGTGCCGGTGCCGTCGACGGCCCGGGCCGTCCGGGCCCGGCACGGCGACCACCTGGGGCGGTTGACCCGGCACGCGGCGCGCCGGTTGCGTGGCGCCGGCTGGCGGGTGGCGGTGGCCCGGCCGCTGCGTGCGCTGCCGCGGCCGGACTCGGCGGAGCTGACCAGCGCGCAGCGGGCGCAGGCGGCCGGGGAAGCCTTCCGGTTGCGGTCGTCGGTTCGGGCGGCGGCCGGGCACCGGGTCGTCGTGCTCGACGACATCGTGACCACCGGGGCGACGCTGGCCGCGGTGACGGGGTTGCTCGACAGCGCGGGCATGCGCGTCGACGCCGCGGCCGTGCTCGCCGCCACCCGAAAGCGTGACCGTCGGTAACGTCACACCACCCCCTGGGTGCCGGTCGATGCCTCGTACGCTGCCCGTTCTTGCTTGATCGGGCGAATCATCTCGAAACGCCTTTCGAACTAGGGGTGACGCAAGGGCCAACAAGCGTTAGCGTCGTTGTCACCAGGGGTATGACTTGATCAGCCCCGGCGCCCCGCACCCGGAAAGGAGGCGTAGCCCTCAAAAACACATTCCGGTCGCTGTCAGGGGTCGAGCGACAAGGGCGGACAGGCCGACCGGGAAAGTCTCTGCAACTACGACCATCCGATCGTCGGGGAGGTCACGCGTGGACATTGTCGTCAAAGGCCGCAACGTTGAGGTGCCCGATCACTACCGGGTTCATGTAGGCGAGAAGCTCGCCAAGATCGAGCGCTACGACCACAAGCTCATCCGGGTCGACGTGGAACTCTTCCACGAACGCAACCCTCGACAGGCCGACCACTGCCAGCGCGTCGAAATCACCTGCGTGTCCCGAGGTCCGGTGGTGCGAGCCGAAGCGTGCGCGAAGGACTTCTACAGCGCGCTGGACGCCGCGATCAGCAAGCTGGAGACCCGGATGCGTCGCGCCGCCGACCGCCGTCGGGTGCACCACGGCCGGCAGACACCGGTGTCCGTGGCGGCCGCGACCGCGGACCTGCCGGTTGCCGACTTCGGCACCGCGCCGGTCGCGACGATGACCGAGGCGCCGGCGGAGGACGGCTACGCCGAGGCCGACGACCAGCCGTGGCACATCGTGCGGCACAAGGAGCACTCCGGCCAGCCGATGACCGTGGACGACGCGCTCTTCCAGATGGAACTCGTCGGCCACGACTTCTATCTCTTCAACGACAAGGAGTCGGGCCTGCCCAGCGTCGTCTACCGCCGCAAGGGCTACGACTACGGGATCATCTCGCTCGCCAACTGAGCCCGGACAATCCCCCGGAACACCCGTCGATCCCGTACCGTCGCGTTCGCCCGGTGCGGGATCGACCCGGTCCGGCATCGACCGTCGCTGCCCGGATCAGCCGGCGTCGTCGCCCGGTAGCCGCGCGAACAGCACGTCGTCGTGCCGGGTGCCCTCCACCCCGGGCAACCGGCCGCGCTGGTAGCCCTCCCGGCGGAACCCGGCCTTCTCCAGCACCCGCTGCGAGCCGAGGTTGTCCGGCAGCGTCCCGGCGATCATCCGGGCGACGCCGACCGTGAAGGCCCATCCGGTCAGCAGTCGCGCCGCCCGGGCCGGATAGCCCCGGCCCCGCCAGGCCGGCAGCATCGAGTAGCCGATCATGGCCAGCCCGGTCGGCGGCTCGTGGTAGAACAGGCCGATGTCGCCGGCCGGCTCGCCGGTAGCCGAGTCGGTGATCACCAGGTCGGCGCGCTCGCCGGCCAGCCAGCGGGCCTCGGCCTGGCGGCAGCGCTCCTCGATTCCGGCCCGCTCCGGCGGCACCGGCGGCACGCTGGTCGCGACCACGTCCGGCACCGAGAGCAGGGCGAAGAGGAAATCGGCATCGTCGGGCCGCAACGGCCGCAGGGCCACCACGCCGTCGTCGAGCCGGCCGTCCGGCAGGTCGGGCAGCAGCCGGGCCGTCGGTCCGGCCGGATCCCCGGCGAGACGTACCCAGGCGATCAGGTCGTGCCGCCCGGTCCGGCCGGCACCGGCCGACCGGCGTACGCCCTCGCGCCGGTATCCGGCGGCCAGCGCGACCCGTTGGCTCGGGGTGTTCTCCCATTCGGTGAGGATCTCGATGCGGGCCAGCCCGGCGGCGAAGGCCACGTCGGTGAGCGCCCGGGTCGCGGCCGTCGCCACGCCACGCCCCCGGGCCCAGGGCGCGACCCAGTAACCGATCTCGCCCGATGCCCTCGGCCGGTTGATCCGGTCCAGGCCGACCGCGCCGATCAGCCGGTCGGTGGCCGGGTCGGCGACCGCGTACGCCGCACCGCCGGCCGCCCACGCCGCCCCGGATCCCTCGGTGATCCACCACCGGGCGTCGGTCGTGGTGTATGGATGCGGCAGCAGCGACAGGAAACGTTGGGTCAGCGGGTCGGCGCAGGCCGTCGCGATGTCCTCGACGTCACCTTCCCGGTACGGCCGCAGCCGTACCCCGTCGCCGTCGATCGGTACCTGCGGCAGGCCGGTGAGAGGCATCATGTGCTCCTGTCGTCAACGAGCAGCGCGCCGACCCAGACGTCGACGCGGGCACCCCGGTGGGCCAGGCCGCCGCGGGTGACGCCCTCGACGGTGAACCCGGCCTTCTCCGCGACCCGGCGCGAGGCGGTGTTCCCGACGTGTGCCCGCCACTCGACCCGGTGCACGATGAGAGCGTCGAAGGCCCAGGCGCACACCACGGCCAGCGCGGCGGACGCGTATCCCCGGTTCCGGGCGGCCGGGCTGATCAGGAATCCCACGTCGGCGACGGCCGGGTCGGCGGCGGACAGTCGCAGCGCCATCGAGCCGTCGAACGTCCCGGCCGGCCCGGCGATGGCGAAGACCGCCCCGGCGCCGCGTGCCCACCGCTGTTCGGCGTCGGCGAGGAAGTGTTCGGCGTCGCGTCGGTGGTAGGGGTCGGGTACGGAGGTCCAGCGGATCGCCGCATCGTCGCGGCAGGTTGCCGCGATGCGGTCGACGTCGGCCGGTCCGGGGCGGCGCAGCCGGATCCGGCCGCCCGGGGCGTCGGCCGTCATGGTCGGCTGGTCGCCGGCGAAGACGGCCGCCCGGCGGGCCTCTACCGAGCCGGGGCGGGCCGGTTCCCGACCGGGTGCCGGGATCGGGTCGTCCGGCAGGAGGGAACCGATCCAGCTGTCGGTCTCCCCGGCGCCTGCGGGCGCGTCCCGGCGCAGGATGCCCTCCATGGCGAAACCGGCCCGCAGCGCGACCAGGCGGGAGGCGTGGTTGCCGACCTCGGCACGCCAGACCAGCCGGCGTAGCCCGACGGACTCGAAGGCCCACCGCGCCACGATCCGGGTCGCCCGTACGGCGACGCCCCGGCCGCGCGCCCACGGCGCGGTCCAGTAGCCGATCTCACCCTGCCCGCCAGCCCGGTCGAGGCTGACCAGCCCACAGGAACCGAGGAGTTCTCCGGTGGCCGCGTCGCAGACCGCGAACGGCGCCCGGGTGCCCGCGGCCCAGCCGGCGGGGGCGTGTTCGGCGACGAACCCCACGGCGTGCTCCGGCAGGTAGGGCGACGGGACCGTGGTCCACCGGGAGATCGCGGGATCCTGGCAGGCGCGGAGCACCGCGTCGGCGTCGTCGGGGCGCCACGGCCGCAGCGTCAGACCGGCTTCGGTGATCGTCGGCGGCTCCACCGGCGCCATCCTGCCGGATGTTCCGGGGCTCACCAACGGGATTCGTCGTCAGTATCTGGGCGTAATGTTCGCTTACCTGCATTTCCCTAGTGGGCGCGGCTGCCGTTTGCCCCAGTGATGCGCCTACGATGGTTCGGCAGACAGCCTAGGGGAGCGTTGATCCGTGTCGATTCTGGAAAAGGTACTGCGTGCCGGCGAAGGCCGCATGGTGCGCCGGCTCAAGGCCGTTGCCAACGCCGTCAACTCGATCGAGGACGACTACGTCGACCTTACCGACGCCGAGCTGCGGGAGTTGACCGACCAGTACCGGGAGCGCATCGCCGACGGCGAGAGCCTCGACGACCTGCTGCCGGAGGCGTTCGCGACCGCCCGTGAGGCGGCGTCGCGGGTGCTCGGTCAGCGCCACTACGACGTCCAGATCATGGGCGGCGCGGCGTTGCACTTCGGCAACATCGCCGAGATGAAGACCGGTGAGGGCAAGACCCTGACCTCGGTGCTGCCCGCCTACCTCAACGCCCTGTCCGGCAAGGGCGTGCACATCGTCACCGTCAACGACTACCTCGCCGAGCGTGACGCGGCCTGGATGGGCCGGGTGCACCAGTTCCTCGGCCTCAGCGTGGGCGTGATCCTGCCCAACCGGCCGTCCGCCGAGCACCGCGCCGCCTACGAGTGCGACATCACGTACGGCACCAACAACGAGTTCGGCTTCGACTACCTGCGCGACAACATGTCCTGGTCGAAGGACGAACTGGTGCAGCGCGGCCACAACTTCGCGATCGTCGACGAGGTCGACTCCATCCTGATCGACGAGGCCCGCACCCCGCTGATCATCTCCGGTCCGGCCGAGCACTCGGCCCGCTGGTACGGCGAGTTCGCCCGGGTCGTCGCCCGCCTGCAGTCCGGCAAGGACGGCGAGGGCGACTACGAGGTCGACTACGCCAAGCGGACCATCGCGGTGACCGAGCGGGGCGTGGCCAAGGTCGAGGACCGGCTCGGCATCGACAACCTCTACGAGTCGGTCAACACCCCGCTGGTCGGCTACCTCAACAACGCGATCAAGGCCAAGGAGCTCTACAAGCGCGACAAGGACTACATCGTCAACGAGGGCGAGGTCCTCATCGTCGACGAGTTCACCGGTCGCATCCTGCACGGCCGTCGCTACAACGAGGGCATGCACCAGGCCATCGAGGCCAAAGAGGGCGTGGAGATCAAGCAGGAGAACCAGACCCTCGCCACGATCACCCTCCAGAACTACTTCCGCCTCTACGGCAAGCTGTCCGGTATGACCGGTACCGCCCAGACCGAGGCCGGCGAGTTCAACAAGGTCTACAAGGTCGGCGTGGTGACCATCCCGACCCACCGGGCGATGGTCCGCCTCGACCGGCCCGACGTCATCTACAAGACCGAGAAGGCCAAGTTCAACGCCGTCGTCGAGGACATCGCCGAGCGGCACGTCCTCGGCCAGCCGGTCCTGGTCGGCACGGTCTCGGTCGAGAACTCCGAGATCCTGTCGCAGCTGCTGCGCCGGCGGGGCATCCCGCACGCCGTACTGAACGCGAAGTTCCACGCCAAGGAGGCCGAGATCGTTGCCCAGGCCGGCCGTAAGGGCGCGGTCACCGTGGCGACCAACATGGCCGGTCGTGGCACCGACATCCTGCTCGGCGGCAGCGCCCAGCACCTGGCCGAGGCCGAGCTGCACCAGCGGGGGATCGACCCGGTGGAGCACGCGGAGGAATACGCCAAGGCGCTTGAGGAGATCCTGCCCAACTGGAAGCGGGCCTGCGACGAGGAGGCCGAGGAGGTCGCCGCCGCCGGTGGCCTCTACGTCCTGGGCACCGAGCGCCACGAGTCGCGCCGGATCGACAACCAGCTGCGTGGCCGGTCCGGCCGGCAGGGTGACCCCGGTGAGTCCCGCTTCTACCTGTCGCTCCAGGACGAGCTGATGAAGCGGTTCCGGGCGGGCGCGGTCGAAGCGGTCATGGAGCGCTTCAACATCCCCGAGGACGTGCCCATCGAGTCGAAGATGGTCACCCGGCAGATCAAGAGCGCCCAGGCCCAGATCGAGGGCCAGAACGCCGAGATCCGCAAGAACGTCCTGAAATACGACGAGGTCCTCAACAAGCAGCGCCAGGTCGTCTACGCCGAGCGCCTCCGGGTGCTCAACGGCGAAGACCTCAACGACCAGGTGACCCACATGATCGATGACGTCGTCGACGCGTACGTCCGGGGGGCGACCGCCGAGGGTTACGCCGAGGACTGGGACCTCGACCAGTTGTGGTCCAGCCTCAAGCAGCTCTACCCGATCGCGGTGACCGTCGAGGACCTCGAAGAGGAGGTCGGCGGCGAGCGCAACAACCTCGACCCGGACTTCCTGCTCACCCGCCTGAAGGAGGACGCCCACGCGGCGTACGAGCGGCGCGAGGAGGAACTGGGCGAGGAGGCGGTACGCCAGCTGGAGCGGATGGTGCTGCTCCAGGTCATCGACCGCAAGTGGCGTGAGCACCTCTACGAGATGGACTACCTGCAGGAGGGCATCAGCCTGCGGGCGTACGCCCAGCGTGACCCGGTGGTGGAGTACCAGCGGGAGGGCTTCGACATGTTCGCCAACATGATGGACGGGATCAAGGAAGAGACGGTCGGCTTCCTGTTCAACCTGGAGGTCCAGGTCGAGGAGGCCCCCCAGCAGGCGCCGGCCGAGGAGGGCGCCGCCCCGGTGCTCGACGAGACCCCCGTCGAGATCCGGGCCAAGGGGCTCGGGCGGGCGCCGCGCAACCAGGGCCTGCAGTACTCGTCGCCGACCATCGACGGTGCCGCCGGCTCCGGTGGGGTGCAGATCGAGAAGGCGGCCCCGACGCAGCCGCCGGCCCCGTCCGCCCCGGCTCTGGGGGTCGGTGGCCGTCCGGCACCGTCGCGACCGGCCCGCCGTCCGGCGCCCGGCCAGGCCGTCGGCGGCAACAGCCCGTCGCGTAACGCGCCCTGCCCCTGCGGCTCCGGGAAGAAGTACAAGCGCTGCCACGGTGGCCCCGGCGCCTGAGACAGGCTGCCGCCGGCCCATCGTCAGCGAGGTCTGAAACGGGCTCCCCCGCCAAGTCGGCGGGGGAGCCCGTTTGCCGTACCGGCGCCCCCGTGTGGCCGGTCTGGCGCCCGGGACGCCCACCGTCACCGCCGGATGGGCGCCCCGGGAGTCGGCTGGTCGCAGACCCCGAGCGGTCGTGGGCTCAGATCAGTTGGGCGGTCGTGCCGAGCCAGACACCCCGGCGGCGCTCCAGCCGGTAGGCCATCGCCCGGACCCGGCCCGCCCGGTCGAGCACCGCGGTCGCCTCGGCGATGCCGGGCAGCGGCTCGGACACCCGCAGCAACCGGGGGCGCAGCAGTTGCCCGGACCGGCCGCGCACGGGCGACCGCGGCCCGGCGAAGCGCCGGTTGGCCGCCGTGATCCGCTCCACGACCGCCTCCGCGTCGCCGGGGACACAGAGCCGGCGCAGATGGGAGACCGGCCGGTATCCGTTGAAGACCTCCAGGCAGGTGCCGAGGAACCGGCGGGCCGCCTGCCGTGCCTCCGGCGATGCCGTCCCGGGACCCGCCGGCGGCCCGGCCACGGACCCGTCCGCCGGTACCCGACCGGCCGGCGACGACGACGCCGGGAACGCGCCGGCCGGGGCGGCGAGCTCCGGATGCGCGGTGGTCATGGCCGCCGGACCCGCGGCGTACGCACCGGGCTGGCCCGGACCGTGGGCGGGCCGAACGCCCGGCCGGGGGACGGGCAGGGCGGGCGGTGACTCGCGCCGCCGGCCACGCGGCGGGCGGGTGCCGGCCAGGTCCAGGGTGAGCTGGCCGGCACCGGTCAGCTGGCTCCACGGGTCGCGGGGCGACTCGTCGTCGTACGGCGGATCGAGGGGCGGAACGGCGCGCACCCGTACGGACTGTCGGGCAGGGGGCCGGGTCAGGGTCGCTCGCACGGCGTTCCTCTCCTGAGTTGATCTTGCGTTTGCTTTCGTTTGCCTCCGACAGCACTAATTTGTAGATGGGTTCCAATGTGTCGGTCAACGCTTGCGAGCTGAAAAAAGCCACCCGCGACAAGGCGCGGATGGCTGCGAAACGGTCGAAAGGCGTATCAGTCAGGCTCGCGGTCGACGAGCGGGTTCTCCTGCACCCACTCGGCGGTCTCGGCGTACTTGCGCTGGATGTACTCCTCCAACCGGGCCCGCTCGACCCGCCACTGACCCCGTCCACCGATCTTGATCGCGGGCAGCTCGCCGCTGCGGACCATGTGGTAGACCTGCGAATCCGAGACGTTCAGCTCGGCGGCGACGTCGGACAGTTGCAGGAACCTGGGCGGCACGGCGACTCCCGGCGGTGGGGGTGACTCCTGGTTGCCTCAGTTTGCCACCGGTGGCCTGCGATGCCGCTACCCATGCGGTCCGGCCGGCCCGTCGACCGCCCCGACAGCCAGGTCACGCTCGGGTAGCGGACTCGAATAGACGACGCTGGTGGTGACCCCGCCCAGCCCCGAGATCCGGCCGGTCACCGACTCCAGGTGCCGCATCGAACGGGCCACCACCTTGAGCACGAAGCAGTCCTCCCCGGTCACGTGGTGGGCCTCGACGATCTCCGGGGTGGAGTCGAGCAGCGCGTGGAACGGCCGGTAGTTGCCCGTCGGGTAGCGCAACCGGACGAACGCGAGGATCTCCAGGCCGACCCGTTCCGGCCGGACCACCGCCCGGTAGCCGGCGATGACACCGCACTCCTCGAGCCGGCGCACCCGTTCGGCGACGGCGCTCGGCGACATGGCCACGGTGCGGGCCAACTCCGCGTAGCTGGCCCGGCCATCGGCCTGCAACGCCGTGAGAATCCGCCAGTCGGTCTGGTCAAGTGCCGGTGATTCCGTGGTCATCCAGCAAACCTACCGTGGAACCGGTGGCTTCTGCGCCGATGCGCCGTTGACCGGGCGTTCCCGGGGCCGACGGTGCGCCGTACCGTCTGATCATGACGACAACCACCGCGAACCCGGTGCTGGCCGTGCCGCCGGCAGCGCCCGACCAGGCCGCCGCCTGGTTCGCCGCCAAGCTGGCCGCGCAGACCGACGTCGCCGACGTGCGGGCCGCGCTCCTGCTGGCCGACCCCGGCTTCACCCTCGTCGACAGCCGTTCGCTCGCCGCCTGGCGGCAGGGCCACATCCCCGGCGCGGTGCATCTGCCGACCGCGATGATCCCGGTCCGTGGCCACCGGCTGCTCGACCCCCACCGGCCGGTGGTCACCTACTGCTGGGGACCGGGCTGCGACGGCGCCACCCGGGCCGCACTCGCCCTGGCCCGACGCGGCTACCTGGTCAAGGAGATGATCGGCGGCATCGAGTACTGGATCCGGGAGGGCTTTCCGGTCCAGGTCGGCGACGAGATCCACGAGCGGCCCGCCGACCCGCTGACCGCACCGGTGGCGCGCTGACGCCCCGCCCTTCCCCGGCCGGTCGCCGCTCGGTGTAGGACAATGGGCGGCGCCGCGCCAGATCGGAGTCCGCGCGGCCACCGGCCCGCGCGCCGGTCGCGGAAACGGAGACCTCGCGGTGCCAGACGAACTGATCAGGGTGTACGTCCCGGCCACCGTGCCGATGCTGGCGATGCTGCGGGCCGAGGGCGCCCTGCCCGGCCCCGAGGCGCACGCCGTCACCCCGGCACTGCGTGAGTGGTACGCCGAGGGCGACGAGGAGGAACTCGAGTACGTCGCCTTCACCCGCGCCGCCCAGGCAGCGCTTCCGCTGCTGCACGCCGACCCGGACGCGCCCCGCCGCCGGGTGGTCGTCTCGGCCGACCTGCCGGCCTCGGCGGTGCGCAACGGCGCGTACGAACTCGGCTCCAGCAGCGTCGGGCTGGCCGGACCCGTTCCGCTGCGGGCGGTCGCCGCGATCCACGTCGACAGCACCGACGCGACCGACGACGTCGCCGCGGCGGCCGCCGTCGTCGAGCAGGCCCTGGCCGGTGACGACGACGCGCAGTTCACCGTCGACGGGACCGAGGACCACGAACTCGAGTGGTACGACGCCTCCGAACTGCCCGTCCTGCTCGACGCCTGAGCCGGACCGGAGGCTCGGCTACCGGGCGGGCTTGAGGGTGCGGCCGAACGCGATCGTCGCGGTGAGCGCGCCGATGAAGAGCACCATCAGGGCGAACATGATCCGGTCGCTGTCCGCCTGGGCGCGGACCAGCCGGTCCACCTCGCTGATCGAGCTGACCGCTTCGAGCACCCGTGCCCCGCCGACCCGGGTGACCACCTCGCTGACCAGCAGCAGCAGGCCGGAACCGGCCCCGCCGAGCATGTACGCCGGCCAGCGGGGGGCCGGCACACCCGACGACCGCCGGCCCACCAGCCGCAGGTAGCCGAAGACGACGAACCCGGCGACCAGGCCGCTCAGCACCGTCGACGCGAGCGTGAGCCGGCCGGCGGCACTCTGCTGCGAGGCGCCGCTCTCACCGGCGCCCAACAGCGGCAGCAGCGCCCCCCGGAAGACGTTGAGGAGCAGGACGACCGCGAACAGCGCGAGCGTGGCGGCGGCCACCCCGGCCAGCGCCGGCGCGGCGGCGCGACTCACGGCCGTGGCGGCGGCCGCCCCGCCGACGATCACCGCGGCGGCGACCGTGCCGGCGAGGATCGTGCCGGCCGCGCCGCCGTACCAGACGCTGCCGGCGAACGCGGCGGCGAGCCCGATCACCATGCTCGCGCCAATCGCGGCGGTGAACCGTACGGCCGTGCCGGGCCACCGGCGGGCGGCCAGGTTGGCCGCCGTCAGCCCGACGGCGGCACCGGCGACCACGCTGGCCGAGACGACGTTGGGCAGCGCGATCGCGGTCGAGGCCAGCGCGATCGCGTCGGTCACCGAGGTCGCGATCGCGTCGCGGAGCAGCCAGAGCGAGGCGGCCAGCCAGCCGACGGCGAGCAGGGCCACCAGTGCGGCACCCGGCGCCAGCACGCCCAGGCGCCCGTCCTCGCCGTCCGGGTCGACGTCGCCGTCGGTGTCGTCGTCCCCGTCGTCGTCACTGCCGACCGGCCCGGCCGCCGCGGCGTCCAGGTCGGCGTCGGCGGACCCGGGCGGGCCGGTCTCGGCGGCCGGGGGAGCGGCGCCGCCGGGCGTCTCCGTGGCCGGCGCCGCGGTGGGGTCGCCGGCCTTCGGTGGCGCGGTGGCGCCGGACTTGTCGGTCATCTTCTCCCCTCCCGGGCGACCGGCCGCGCCGGTCGGGCGGCGCGGGATCGGGCGCGGCGCCGCTACGGCACCGGCTCATCAGGGTACGCGGCCCGGCTGGGCCTTCCGGCGGGCGGCGGCTGCCGGCCCGGCGGCCGAGGCGACCGGCAGCCCCCGGACCAGGGCCGGCGGCGGCCGGGCTCGGGGTGGACGGCCTTCGACGTGCGAGTATTGGGATGGACCCGACACCGTGGCATTGGCACCCCCGGAGTCGTCACGCGTTTCGTCAGAACGGCGGCGTTGGCGGGTCCGGTTTCGTCTACCCTGTCGAGATCTTGCGGGAGCCCACCCATGGACGCTGTCTTCTCCGTACCCGAACCGCACAACGAACCGGTCCGCGGCTACGCACCCGGTAGCCCCGAGCGTGACGCCATCGCGCGCCGCCTCGGCGAACTTGCCGCCGAGCGCCTCGAACTGCCGATGACCATCGGCGGTGAACGGCGGATGGGAGCCGGCACGCCGATCGACGTCGTCCAGCCGCACCGGCACTCGCATGTGCTCGGGGTCACCAACAACGCCACCGTCGACGACGCCCGGGCCGCGGTCACCGCCGCGAAGGACGCGTCGTACGACTGGCAGCGGCTCTCGTTCGAAGACCGGGCCGCGGTGTTCCTGCGCGCCGCCGACCTGCTCGCCGGACCGTGGCGGGACACCCTCAACGGCGCGACCATGCTCGGCCAGTCGAAGACGATCCAGCAGGCCGAAATCGACTCCGCCTGCGAACTGGTCGACTTCCTGCGGTTCAATGTGCACTTCGCCCGCCGGCTGATCGCCGAGCAGCCGATCTCGTCCGCCGGCGTCTGGAACCGGTTCGACCACCGGCCGCTGGAAGGCTTCGTCTACGCGATCACGCCGTTCAACTTCACCGCGATCGCCGGCAACCTGCCGGCCGCGCCGGCCCTGCTCGGCAACACCGTGGTGTGGAAGCCGTCGCCGACCCAGCAGTTCTCGGCGCACTTCACGATGCGGCTGTTCGAAGCCGCCGGCCTGCCGCCCGGTGTGATCAACATGGTGACCGGCGACGGCATCGCCGTCTCCGAGGCGGCGCTCGCCGACCCCGACCTGGCCGGCATCCACTTCACCGGCTCCACCGCCGTCTTCCAGCACCTGTGGCGCAGCGTCGGCGAGAACATCGCGAAGTACCGGGGCTACCCGCGCCTGGTCGGCGAGACCGGCGGCAAGGACTTCGTCGTCGCGCACTCCAGCGCCGACGTCGACGCCCTGCACACCGCCCTGATCCGGGGCGCCTTCGAATACCAGGGACAGAAGTGCTCGGCCGCGTCGCGGGCGTACGTCCCGCGGTCGCTGTGGGAGGGCGGCCTGCGCGACCGGCTCGCCGCCACCGCCGAGTCACTGACGTACGGCGACGTGACCGACTTCGCCAACTTCGGCGGCGCCGTGATCGACGCCCGCTCCTTCGGCCGGCTCGCCGCCGCGCTCGACCGGATCAAGAACTCGCCGGAGAGCACCGTCCTGGCCGGTGGCACCGCCGACGACTCCGAGGGCTACTTCGTCCGGCCGACCGTCGTCGAGTGCACCGACCCGACCAACGAGGTCTTCACCACCGAGTACTTCGGGCCGATCCTCGGCGTACACGTCTTCGACGACGCCCGCTTCGACGAGGTGGTGACGCAGGCCGAGTCGGCGGCGCCGTACGCGCTGACCGGGGCGATCTTCGCCGACGACCGCCGGGTGGTCGACCGGGTGACCGAGAAGCTGCGGTACGCCGCCGGCAACTTCTACATCAACGACAAGCCGACCGGAGCCGTGGTGGGGCAGCAGCCGTTCGGCGGCGCGCGGGCCAGCGGCACCAACGACAAGGCCGGCTCGTGGCACAACCTGCTGCGCTGGACGTCTCCCCGCACGCTGAAGGAGACCTTCGTTCCGCCGACCGACCACACCTACCCCCACATGTCCTGACCGTTCGCTAGTCCGGCCCACCCGTCCCGCCGCCCCAGCCCGCCCCTGTCCCGCCGCGCGTCCTCCCCGAGCCCTCCCCGAGCGTCGATCTTGGGGATGTATGCAAACAAAACGGGGCATGATCTTGGCAACAAGTCCTTGATCAACGCGTCTGGGTGGGGCGGGCGCGGGGAGGGGGTGGGTGGGGCCGGGGGCGTCAGGCGGGGGAGACGGACTCGATCCGGTCCAGGGCGAACATCCGTTCGTCGTCGCGTAGGTGGCACCAGGCGGCGAGCAGGTGCCGGTCGACGTCCAGCGGCTCGATGACCCGGGTGGTCAGTTCACCCGACGAGTCGCAGTAGTCGATCTTCACCCGGCCGTCCCCGACGGTCGCGTCGACCAGCAGCGCCCGCTCGTCGGCCCGCAGGTGGGCGGCGTGCCGCTCGACCAGCGGCCGGACCAGTTCCGTCGTCAGGGCCGGCTGTTCGACGCCGGGTGACGTGAGCAGGTCGAACTCCCGGCCGCCGGGATCGTCGGCAAGCCCGGCCGCCGCGGTGGCGAGCAGCCGTTCGGCGAGTTCGGCCGCCGCCCGGCCGGTGCCGGACCCACCCCCGGCCGGCCCGTCACCGCTGCCGTCGGCCCGGCCCGCGCGGCCCGGTGCCGGCGCACCGCCGCCCGGCGCCGAAGCGACGCGCCCCGGAGCCGACGGGTCGCGCCCCGGAGCCGACGGGTCGCGCCCCGGAGCCGCGCCGTGAGCCGACGCGCCGTGAACCGGCGACGACGCGGCGCGACCACCCCGCAGCGCCGGGGCGCGTCGGCGGGTCGGCCGCTCGACACGGACCTCGCCGTCGCCGTCCTCGCCGATCGGGGCGAATCCGGCGGCCCGCAGCGCGTTCAGGGTCTTCGCCATCGGCTGGGCGCTGGCCAGCACGGTCGGGGCGAGGACCCGCAGTTCGAGCGCCCGCAGGGCCCGGGCGGCCGCGATCTCGGTGACCAGGGCCGGGTCGTCGGCGTGCAGGACGCAGCCGACGGCGCGTACCCGGACCCGGCCGTGCTGCCGGCCGACATCGTTGACCAGGTATTCCAGCGTCTGCGGCAGGTCGCCGCCGGCGGCGGCGCGGCGTAGCGCGGCCAGCAGCGCGGACGGTTCGTGGCCGGCGTCGAGAGCGGCGCGTACGGAGGCGGCGCTGAACCGCCAGGTGGCGGCGCCGCCCCGCGATTCCCGGCGAGCGGCCGCGTCGAGCAGTTCGGCGAGCGCGGCGGCCGGCAGGCCGGGTACGACGACGGTCAGGTCGTTCTGGAAGACGGCCGAGCCGACCGATGCCGGCAGCAGGCCCGCCGCCACGTCCTCCAGGGTGTCGGGGGCGTGCAGCAGCGCCCGGCCGAGCGGGGTCAGCACGCCGTGCGCCGCCACCCCGACGAGTTGCGCCTCCCGCCACAGGCCGGCCACCAGGGCGCCGTCGCGCTGGCCGGAGAGCAGTGGCAGTTGCCAGGTGAGCGTGTCGGCGAGCCGGTGCGAGTCGGTGATTCCCCGACCGGGCGGCAGTTCGTCCAGGGTGCGCAGCAGCGCCGGCCGCAGGTCGAGGGCGGCCAGCCCGGAGCCGTCGCGGAGCAGGGCCGCCGGTGGCCGCCCGGTGTCGCCGGTCGCGGCCGCCAGCGGTACGGCGGGCAGCCGCTGCCACCCGCGCAGCAGCACCGGCAGCCGGGCGCCCGGTTCGGCCTGGGCCCAGTCGTCGTACGCGTCGGTCGGCAGCACCTCCTCGCGGGCGACACCGAGCAGCCCGGCGGCGTACGCGAGTTCGAGCCACAGCCGTACCTCGGGCTCGTCGCAGCCGACGGCGCGGGCCAGCCGGCGCAGTTCCCGGCTGCCGACGCCGCCGGCCTTGAGCAGCGCGACCGGGGTGACGGCCGCGGCCTCGACGACGGCGGCGACCCGTTCCACGGCGGTGCTGGCGGCGGCGACGGTCTCCCGGTCGACGGCGCCGGTGGGCGTGTCGCCGAGCGCCAGCCGGGGCGGGTGCGGGGCGAACGGGGCCCGCCAGTGCGGACCACGCAGTGCCAGGCCGACCTCGCGGGGCAGTTGGGCGTGCCGCCAGCCGTCCCAGACCAGCAGGCCCCGGCGGATCGCCCACTCCAGGGCGGCGCCGTCGGGCCGGGCGGACTCGAAGTCGTCGGGTGCCTCGGTGAGCGGGCCGTCGTGCGCGACGCGGTCGAGCAGCAGGCGTACCTCGGCCGGGGCGGCGGCGACCATCGCGCGGACCCGGTCCGGGTCGGCGAGGGCGGCGACGAGGGCGTCGGGTGTGGCGGACGGCAGCCGCCACAACCGGGCCATGTCGTCCAGTTCCGGCGGGAACAGGGCGGGCGCCAGTTCGGCGGCGGGCAGGCCGAGGCCGAGCGGGAACGTGAACGCCGACCACAGCGCGCCGGCCATCCGCAGCTCGTCGCCGTCCGCCCAGACCAGCGCCCGCTGGCCGAGGATCTCCAGGGTGGCGGCGAGTTCGGCGTCGTCCGGGGCGCGGCCGATCAGTTCGGCCAACCGGGTACGGGGCACCGCCGGCCCGCCCAGCGCCTGCATCGCCTCGACGAGTTGTACGGCCGGCGCCGGCAGCCGGGCCAGCGCGGCGGCGACCGACTCGTGTCGTTGCAGGCGGGCGGCGAGCGAGCCGAGGTCGGTGACGGCCGGCGCGGCCAGGGCGTCGGGCCGGCGGACGAGGATGGCGGCCAGTTCGTCGGGGGAGCGGCCGGCGAGCCAGCGGGTCAGCGGTGAGGCCACGGCGCACTCAGTCCTCTCGTCCGGTCCGGCCCAATCTCCCGTACCCCCGCGGCCAGGTCAAACTCCGGCACCCGGAGGTGTCCCGGGTTCGTGCCAACCTGGCCCCGCCGGCCCCGGGCGGGGGTGCCGACGCGCATAGCGTGCGGTTCCGGGGAGGACAGTCATGGACACTCTGCTCGACGGCCGGTACCGACTCGAGCGGGAGATCGCCCGCGGCGCGATCGGCGCCGTGTGGCGGGCGGTCGACACCCGCGACGACACCGCGGTCGCGGTCAAACTGCTGCGGCCGGAGGCCGCCGAGCAGCCCGACCTCGTCGAGGCGTTCATCGTCGAGGCGGAGCTGCTGGCCTTGCTCGACCATCCGTCTGTCGTACGCCGTCGGGACTTCGTCGACTCCGCGACCGGGCCGGACGGTGCCGACGGCGAGCTGGCCCTGGTGATGGACCTGGTGGAGGGTGAGGACCTGCGGCGGCGGGTCCGCCGCGACGGGCCGGTGCCGGCGGCGATCGCCGCGGACGTGGTGGCCCAGGTCGCGGACGCCCTGTCCTACCTGCACGGGCGCGGGATCGTGCACGGCGACGTGAAGCCGGGCAACCTGCTGGTGCCGGCGGACGGCGGCCCGGTCCGGCTGGTCGACTTCGGGGTGGCCCGGGCGGTCGAGGGGGTGCCGGCGCGAGCCACCCACGCCACCCCGGAATACGTGGCGCCGGAGGTCGTCGCCGGTGCGCCACCGACTCCGGCCGCCGACGTCTACGCGCTGGGTATCGTGCTCTTCGAGTTGCTCTGCGGCCGCAGCCCGTTCCGGGGCGGTCCGCCGACCGAGGTCATCAACCGGCACGCGACCTGCACGCCGGTGCCGCCGCCGGGGCTGCCGTCGGTGCTCTGGCCGATCATCGAGGACTGCCTGGCGGTCGACCCGGCCGCGCGGCCGAGGGCGTCGCTGCTGGCGGTCCGGCTGCGCGCGGTCCGGTCGGAACTCGACGGTACGGCCGCGGTGCCCGCCCTGACCGCCGGCACGGTGACCTGGTGGCCGCGGCCGGCCGGGGCGACGACCGGGCTGGCCAAGGTCGCCCAGCCGGTGACGTGGGTGCCGCTGCGGGCGGCCCCGGTCTCGCCCGCGTCGGCGTACTCGGGGCGGATGGTCGCGATCCCGGTCGCCGGGTTCGAGGCGGCGCAGGTAACGCCGGCCGCCCCGGTGGTGCTCGGTGCCGCGTACGGCACGGCGAGCCCGTGGCCGGGTGCGGTGACCGAGGCGCTGCCGACGGCTGGCACGGGCAAGACCGTCCGACGTGGTCGGGCACCGCTGGTCGTGGCCGGGGTGGGTGCGGCGGCGGTGCTGCTGGCGGCCCTGGCCGGCGGGCTGGCGCTGCGGGCCGCCGACGGTGGTCCGGTGCGGACCGGCGGTCCGGTGGTGCCGGCACCCACCGTGCCGGCCGCTGACCCGGTCTCCCCGCCGCCGGGCACCGACCCGTCGGCGACGCCGGGCGGGCCGTCGGGTGGCCCCTCGTCCGAGCCGGAGGCTGGGCCGTCCGGTGGACCGGACCCGGCGGACGGTGGACCGTCCGCGCCGCCGTCGGGGCCGGAGGCTGGCGGGCCGGGTGGACCGGGTGGGCCGTTGGTGCCCGGTACGCCGGGTCCGGGGCTGACGACGGTCCCCCGACCGGGTACGAGCGGCCTGCCGGGTATCGGTGAGCCGATGCCGACGATCCCGGGGTTCGGGGCGCCCGGAATGGCCGGTTAAAAGGGACAAACTTGCCGTCCGATGGACACCGCGCCCACAAGAATCGCCCACGCATCGATGGTCCTCACCAGACTGTCTGCCACCGACAGTGCACAGTGGAGCACTCGGCGTTTTGGATCATGCCAAATCCTGGACGTGGAGGCGACAAAGTGGCAGCGTAGAGGGTATGGCGGATTCTCAGATCAACCCCACGGCGGCCGCTCTGTTGGGCCTCCTCCACGAAGGACCGATGACCGGCGGTCAGCTCATGGCCGCGGCCGAGCGGCGGCTCGCGCCCTACTGGTCGATGACACGCAGCCAGGTCTACCGGGAACTACCGGCCCTGGCCGACCTGGGCTACGTCCGGCTCGGTAAGCCCGGCCCCCGGTCCAGCCAGCCCTACGCGATCACCGCGGCGGGCAAGCGGGCGTTCTCCCGCTGGCTGACCGAGGCTCCCGGTCGCGACGCCGTGCGCAACCCGATCGCGCTTCGGGTGGCGTTCGGCGAGCAGCACTCCGGCAACCAGTTGACCAACCTCTACTCCGGTGCGAGCGACTACCACTCCGAGGCCCTCAGCCATGCCCGTGAGCAGGTCAAAGAGGCCAAGAAGGCGGGTGACGGCTACGGCGCCGCGGCGCTGGAGTTCGCGGTCGCCTACCACAAGGCGGCCCTCAACTGGCTCAAGGCGGTGCCGGCCGGCTGAGCCGCGGCGGGCGTGGTGGGACGGGAGCCGCGCCCGGCTCGCCGGGGCGGCGTACTCTTGGATGTCGTGACCGCTGCCGATTACGCCGACCAGCTCAAGACACTCGACGCCACACTCCGGAACATCGAGGCCGTGCTCGATGTCGACCGGCTCCGCCGGGAGAAGGTGGAGTTGGAGGAGACGGCCTCCGCCCCTGACCTGTGGGACGACCAGGCCCGTGCCCAGCAGGTGACCTCGAAGCTGTCGTACGTCAACGGCGAGATCACCAAGCTGGAGCGCCTCCGTGGTCGGCTCGACGACGCCCACGTGCTCCTCGAACTGGCCGAGGCCGAGGACGATCCCGGGTCGCTCGAGGAGGTCGGCACCGAGATCCAGGGGCTCGGCAAGGCGATCGACGAGCTCGAGGTCCGCACCCTGCTCAGTGGCGAATACGACTCCCGTGAGGCGCTCGTCGCCATCCGCGCCGGGGCGGGTGGCGTCGACGCCGCCGACTTCGCCGAGATGCTGCTGCGGATGTACCTGCGGTGGGCGGAGCGGCACGGCTACCCCACCGAGGTCTACGAGACGTCGTACGCCGAGGAGGCCGGCCTCAAGTCGGCCACCTTCGCCGTCAAGGCCCCGTACGCGTACGGGACGCTGAGCGTCGAGTCGGGCACGCACCGGCTGGTGCGGATCAGTCCGTTCGACAACCAGGGGCGCCGGCAGACGAGCTTCGCGGGCGTAGAGGTGTTGCCGGTCACCGAACAGACCGACCACATCGACATTCCGGAAAACGAGATGCGGGTCGACGTCTACCGTTCGTCGGGTCCTGGTGGACAGAGCGTTAACACCACCGACTCGGCGGTGCGGATCACCCACATCCCGACCGGCATCGTCGTCACGTGTCAGAACGAGAAGTCCCAGTTGCAGAACAAGGCGTCCGCGCTGCGGGTGCTCCAGGCCCGGCTGCTGGAGCGCAAGCGGCAGGAGGAACAGGCAAAACTCGAAGGGCTGAAGACCGACGCCGCCGGCTCGTGGGGCGACCAGATGCGCTCGTACGTCCTGCACCCGTATCAGATGGTGAAGGATCTCCGAACGGAGCAGGAGACGGGCAATCCGTCCTCCGTTTTCGACGGTGACCTCGACGGATTCATCGAGGCGGGTATCAGGTGGCGTAAGCAGCGGCAGCTCGCGGGCGAGGCGGCCTAGGCCGGCCGGGGGCTCCGGGGGATCGCTGGCACTTTTCGGACAATACGGGTGCGGTCGGTCGATGGCGACTTGGCGATTTCGTTACACGGCGTAGACTCACCACCCGTGATTCTGCTCGAGCAAGTGACGAAGACGTACCCGAAGGCGTCCCGGCCGTCGCTGGACGACGTATCGGTCTCGATCGAGAAGGGCGAGTTCGTCTTCTTCATCGGTCCCTCCGGCTCCGGTAAGTCCACGATCATCAAGTTGCTGCTGCACGAGGTGCAGCCCAGCAAGGGCAAGGTCATCGTGAACAGCCGCGACGTCACGTCGATGCGCTCCTGGAAGATCCCTCACTTCCGGCGCTCGATCGGCTGTGTCTTCCAGGACTTCCGCCTGTTGCCCAACCGCACCGCGTACGAGAACGTGGCGTTCGCCCTCGAGGTGATCGGCAAGACCAAGGCGGTCGCCCGCCGGGTCGTCCCCGAGGTGCTCGAACTGGTCGGCCTCGGTGGCAAGGAGCACCGCTACCCGCACGAGCTGTCCGGTGGTGAGCAGCAGCGGGTCGCGGTCGCCCGGGCGTTCGTCAACCGCCCGCTCATCCTGCTGGCCGACGAGCCGACCGGTAACCTCGACCCGGACACCTCGATCGAGATCATGCGCCTGCTGGACCGGATCAACCGCACCGGCACGACCGTCGTGATGGTCACCCACGACTCAAACATCGTCAATCAGATGCGCCGCCGCGTCATCGAGATCGAAAGCGGCCGGATCGTCCGCGACCAGGCCCGCGGCGTCTACGGCTAGGTTCCGCGCCCCCGTACGGCTCCACGACCTGAGCGACACCCTCTCTGCGGAAGACCCCCGGAAGGAAACACCCGATGCGCGCGAAATACGTCCTGTCCGAAGTAATGGTCGGGCTGTGGCGCAACGTGACCATGACCATCGCCATGATCATTACCATGGCCGTGTCATTGACCATGCTGGGTGCCAGCGGCCTGATGTACATGCAGGTCAACTCGATGAAGGACTTCTACTACGACCAGATCGAGGTCTCGATCTTCCTCAAGGGCGACGTCACCGAGGAGCAGCGCTCCACGCTGGACGCCGCGCTGAAGGCCGACCCGCTCGTCGCCGAGGTCATCTACGAGTCCAAGGAAGCGGCGTACGAGAAGTTCAAGGCGATGTACCAGGACGCCCCGGACTTCGTCAACGCGGTCAAGCCCGACACGCTGCCCGAGTCGTTCCGGGTCCGGCTCAACGACCCCGAGCAATACCGGCAGATCGTCGACAAGTACCAGGCGAACGAGGGGATCGACGAGATCGTCGACCAGCGCCGGCTGCTCGACAAGATCTTCGGCATTCTCAACTCGGTGCAGAACATGGCGTTGATCGCCGCTTCGATCATGGCCATCGCGGCCCTGCTGCTCGTCGGTAACACGATCCAGGTGGCCGCCTACAGCAAGCGTCGCGAAGTCGCGGTCATGAAGCTCGTCGGCGCGTCCAACTGGTTCATCCAGGCGCCGTTCGTGCTCGAGGCCGTCGTCGCGGGTCTGATCGGCTCGATCATCGGCTTCGGTGGCCTGGTCCTGGCCAAGCTCTTCCTGCTCGACGGCTCGCTGCGCGAACTCACCGACCTGCTCACCCCGATCGAGTGGAACAGCGTGCTGCTGATGTTCCCGCTCATGGCCGGCGTCGGCGGCCTGGTCAGCGCCGCCACCGCCTGGGTCACGCTCCGCTTCTACCTGCGGGTCTAGCCGGCTCTGCCGGCCTACCTGCGGGTCTGGCCGGCTCTGCCGGCCTACTTGCGGGGCTGGCCGGCTCTGCCGGCCTACTTGCGGGTCGAGTCGGCTCTGCCGACGAGGCTGCGGGTCTAGGGCGGGCTGTGCCAGCGCATGTCTTGGTCGGCCGGCGCGCATCCGGCTGACACCTACGATCGCCGCCACCCGGGATGTCCGGGTTGGTGGCGATCGTTCTTTTCGGGGAAAGTGGTGGCTATTTTGCTGATGTGTCGCATGTGACCAAGTACGGTGACCTTCACGTACGAGTGGAGGGTGTGCCGTGGACTCGTATCGGATGTTCCGTCATGTCGCCCTGGTCGCGACCGTGTTCGCGGTCATGCTCGCCTCGGCCTGCCCGGTCAACGCCAACCCTCGCGACGACCAGAAACGCATCGAGGCGGAGATGGCCCGGGCCGGTTCGATCCTTGAAGGAGCCACCGAGCGGGCGCAGCAGGCGGCGAAGCTCCTCGCCGCCGCCAACGGCGCCATGCCCGCCGCACAGAACCTCGTCGCGCAGCGCCGGGGTGAGGTCGCCGCCGCCGAGACGGCGGCCAGCACCGCGCGGCGCAAGGCCGACGAGGCGCAGGGTGCGCTGAAGGCCGCCACCGCCCGGTACGCCGAATCCGAACGCCAGGTCGAAGCCGCCCGGGCACGGGCCGCCGGCTTCGTCGTCGCCAACTACAAGGGCAGCGACCTGGCGACCGTCAACATGCTCCTCGCCGCCCGTGGCCTGCTCGACGCCGCCGACCGGTACGGCTACTTCGAGCGGATCATGAGCACCGAGAAGGCGGCCATCGACGCGCTGACCGACGCCCGGCTCGACGCCAAGCAGAGTCAGAACGAGGCCACCCTTGCCCGCCAGGCCGCCGAGACCGCCCGGATCGAGGCCGACCGGGCCCTCGCCGACGCCCGGGCCGCCCAGGCGCAGGCCGAGGCCGCCGCCGCCCAGGTCGTCGCGCTGACCACCCAGCGCACCGAAGCGCTCGCCATCGCCGAACAGGAGCGTGGTGCCAGCCTCGCCAAATACGAGGAGGCGAAGCGGGAAGCCGCCCGGATCGAGGCGGAACTCGCCGCCTGGGAGGCCCGGCAGGCGGGGAACCGGCCGGGCGGCAACGCCGCACCGCCGCCGTCCAAACCCGGGGCCAGGTTCCTGATGCCGGTACGCGGCTGGAAGTCCAGCGACTACGGCATGCGCTTCGACCCGTACTACCGGGTCTGGCAGCTGCACGCCGGGGTCGACATCGCGGCCGGCGGCGGGCAGCCCATCCACGCCGCCGCCGACGGCACCGTGATCCGCGCCGGCTGGAACGGCGGCTACGGCAACTACACCTGCCTCAGCCACGGCAGGTCCGGCGGCAAGGGACTGAGCACCTGCTACGCCCACCAGTCCAGTATCGGCGTACGGGCCGGCCAGTACGTGCGCCGGGGCCAGGTCATCGGCCGGGTCGGCACCACCGGTGCCTCGACCGGCAACCACCTGCACTTCGAGGTGCGCCTCAACGGTTCCCCCACCAACCCGCTGAGCTGGCTCCCCGGCTGCCTCTGCTGACCCTCGCCCGCGCCTCCCGCCCCGCGATCTTGCAGTTATCTCCCCCTTAAGTCCGGTTTGTCGGGCGACAAGTGCAAGATCGACGGGAAAGGGCGGGGCGGGTCGTGCGTTGATCCGGGTAGCATGGCTCGGCTTGACGCCGGGGAGAACAGAAGGAGGTGTGCCGATGCCGCGGGAAAAGGGGCGCAAGGTCGTCGCCTCCAACAAGAAGGCGCGACACGACTACGCGATCCTCGACACGTACGAGGCGGGCATGTCGTTGACCGGCACCGAGGTCAAATCCCTCCGGGCCGGGCGGGCGTCGCTCGTCGACGCGTTCGCGCAGGAACGGGACGGAGAGATCTTCCTGTACGGGATGCACATCCCGGAATACGCGATGGGCACGTGGACCAACCACGAGCCGCGCCGCACCCGCAAGTTGCTGCTCAAGCGGCTCGAGATCAGCCGCATGATCGGCAAGCTGCGGGAGAGCGGGCTGACCCTGGTGCCGCTGTCGGTCTACTTCTCCGACGGCTGGGCCAAGGTCGAGATCGGCCTGGCCAAGGGCAAGAAGACGTACGACAAGCGGCAGGACCTCGCCAAGCGCGACGCCGACCGCGAGATCCAGCGCGCCGCCGGCCGGCGGGGCAAGGGCATGTACGACTGAACCACCGGCCGCCGCCACCCCGGACCGATGGTCGTGGGCGGCGGCGCCGGACCGGTCCGGCGGTATCCGGAATGAAGTCCGTGGCGCGAGACGTTACGCTTACGTGGCTGCAACCGGTGCGGCACATCCAGGGGGTGACTGGTTTCGACTTCGTACGTTGCGGCAGGGGAAGCGAGCCGAGGAAGCCGACGTCGTCTCGAGAATCGTTCGTCGGAAACCAATAAGCGCCAAGCAAAATCGCGCTGACTTCGCTCTCGCCGCCTGAGGCGAGTAGCAAGTCTGTCGGTCTGAGCACGCCTTCGGCCCAGTAACCGGCATCAGCTAGAAGGCTGGCCAACCGGACCTCGTCGCGGGGTCCGTGCGGTGAGACTAATCGCGACTGAGCCCGTCACACCGACTCGCTCGCGTGATCGGTGGGGCCGAGAAAGGCACAGCGAGCTGCGCTCGGAGAAGCCCTGTCAAGGCGCCGAAGGACCCGGGTTCGATTCCCGGCACCTCCACCAGGCAGCGCCCCCGACCCGAACCGGGTCGGGGGCGCTTTGCTGTCCGGGCCGCTCCGGGTGGAACCTGTGGCCGCCGCCCGGCGTCCGACTGGTATGCGCCGTCTCGCCAGTGTCCTCGCCGTCGCCCTGTGCGTCACGCTGACCGCCTGCGGGCAGAACCCGGGTGGCCCGGGCGACCCCGCCCCGGACCCGGACGGGTTCGCCGAGCGGGCCACCGCCGTCGCCGAGAACTGGCGGGCCCGGCCCGCCGACGCATGGCACACCGGCTACCTGCCGCTGCAGAACGCCACCGTGCTGGCCGGCAACCCGAAGCTCACCGCCGACGCCGAGATGGCGTTCAACGCCGGCTGGTACACCCTCAAGACGACGCTGCCGGCCGACCCGCCGCCCGGGGGAGTCGTCCGGTTCGCCGACGGGGAGCTGCCGACCGCACTGGTCGGCGCCGCCGAGGCGTACCGGGAACTGGACCAGGGCGACCCGGCACCGTGCCCGCAGCAGCCGGGCGGCGCGCAACCGACGCCGACCGGCGGCCCGGACGAGTCCGTCAGCTCCGCCGCGCCGTGCGGCGTGCTCACCGTCACCGGGGTCGAACTCGGCGAGGTGGCCGTGCTCACCAGTCGCGGCGAGGCGCGGGTCCCGGCCTGGCTGTTCCAGGTCGCGGAACTCCCCGTTCCGGTCGCGCGGGTCGCGGTCGCGCCGGCCGACACCGCCGCGCTGCCGCAGGTGGCCGAGCCGACCGGGGCGCCGCCGGCCGGACTGGTCACCGTCCAGGACCTGTCGGACGTCGACGGCAGCCAGATCACCTTCCGGCTCGGCATCGGGGCCTGCGACACCGACCCGAAGCCGTTCGTCGAGGAGTTCGACGACGCGGTCGTGGTCAGCGGCACGGTGACCAGGCCGACCGCCGGCGCGTGCACCGACCAGCTTCTGTTCGAGCCGGTCACCGTGACGCTGGCCGCGCCGCTCGGTGACCGGCCCGTCCTCGACGCCGTCACCGGCCAGCCGATGCGGCTGCCGATGTTCCGCTGATCCCGTGTGGAGGAAGGGGATCCGGATGTGGACGGTGCCCGATCAGGGCAGGTCGAACGGGAGCTTGATGCCGTCGAGCGCGTTCGGACACGGGCACGAGCGCTCGGCCGGTAGCGCGGCGACCGCGTCGAGCAGGACCTCACGCAGCCGGGCGGTGTTCTCCGCGAACACCCGGAAGACCTCCTCCTGCGTGACGCCGTGGCCACCCTCCACCCCGGCGTCGAGGTCGGTGACCAGGGCCACCGAGGTGTAGCAGAGCGCCAGTTCCCGGGCCAGGACCGCCTCCGGGTGGCCGGTCATGTTGACCACGGCCCCGCCGATGCTGGTGTACCAGCGCGACTCGGCCCGGGTCGAGAACCGCGGACCCTCCACGACGACCATCGTGCCGCCGTCGGTCGCCGCGACGTCGTGACCGCGGGCCGCGTCGAGGACCACCGTACGGCCGACGGGGCAGTACGGGTCGGCGAACGAGACGTGCACCGCACCCCGGTCGTAGTAGGTCTGCACCCGACCGGTGGTGCGGTCGATCAACTGGTCCGGCACGACGAACGTGCCCGGCCCCAGCTCCGGCCGCAGCCCGCCGACCGCGCACGGCGCCAGGACCTGCCGTACGCCGATCGACCGCAACGCCCACAGGTTGGCCCGGTAGGGGATCAGGTGCGGCGGGTGGCGATGGTCCCGCCCGTGCCTGGGCAGGAAGGCGACCGGCCGCCCGCCCACCTCGGCGATCGTGATCGGATCGGACGGTGCGCCGTACGGCGTCCCGACGATGTGCTCGGTGGCGCCGTCGAGGAGCACGTAGAGGCCGGATCCGCCGATGACGGCGATTTGCGCATGAGGGCTCACCCGGCTTAGCTTTCCCGCCCCGCCAGAAGCCCGCAAGCTCCCGCGAGACAGGTCCCCGTGGCCCTTATCGGGGGCCAGTTCAGCAGGCTATGGTGCGAGGCATGGCGTTGAGGTGGCAGCGGTCCGAGGTCGGTAACTCCCGTGTCCATGGCGCCGAGTAGCGGGTCACGGCCGTGCACGGAGAGGGGCAGGCGATCGGCGGACGGTCGATGGAGTCGCTGACCGGGCAACTGCTCGTCGCGGCACCCGCGCTGAAGGATCCGAACTTCGACCGTACCGTGGTCCTGCTCGTCGCCCACGAACCCGGCGGTGCGCTCGGCGTGGTGCTCAACCGCGCGACCGAGGTGCCGGTCGCCGACGTCCTGGCGTCGTGGGGCGCGCTCGCCGGCGAACCGGCGGTGCTCTTCGAGGGCGGTCCGGTGCAGCCCGAGTCGGCGATCTGCCTGGCCCGGATGCGCACCCCCACCCGCCGGCTGAAGGGCTTCCACCAGGTGTCCGGCGCGGTCGGCACCGTCGACCTGTCCGCCGACCCGGAACGGCTGCGGGAGAGCATCACCGGCATCCGGGTCTTCGCCGGCTACTCGGGCTGGTCACCCGGACAACTGGAGGACGAGATCGCGGGTGGCTCGTGGTTCCTGCTCGACGGGCTGCCCGGCGACGCCTTCGTGAACCGCCCCGACGACCTGTGGTCGATGGTCCTGCGCCGCCAGGGCGGCATGATGGCCGCGATGGCCCACTTCCCCTCGGACGTGGCCGTCAACTGACCCGTCGCGCTCCCCGTTGATCAAGGGCTTGTTGCGGGAAGAGGCGGACGAAACGCCCACGGTTTCTCCTCGATCAGCCCGGCAGTGCGGGTCGATCAGCGTGACGGCGCGGGTCGGTCGGCATGGCAGCACGCGGGGGACCCTCGGATGTGACCGGGCGGGCCGGGGTGTGTACTATTCCGTCAGTGCCCGAGAGATCGGGGACAACCGGGGGCCGTGGCGCAGCTGGTAGCGCACCACACTGGCAGTGTGGGGGTCAGGGGTTCGAGTCCCCTCGGCTCCACCCGTAAGTATCGAAGGCGTTCGTCAGGCATGACGGACGCCTTCGGTCTTTCCCAGGTCCGGTGGTCGTCGGCGACTCGATCCGTCGGCGGCATTCACCTTCAGCGCGTTCGCCATCGGCCGGATGATGCCCGGAAAGCGCCGTGGTGATCGACCCGAACTCCCGTACGGCCGCATTGCTCGCCTGGTGCGGAAACTCATTGATATCGGCCGTGGGCACCTGTGGGTCGGAGGACACTGACGCCATGGCTACGGTTACGTTGATTCGGGCGAACCCCGTGTTTCAGGCGTACGGCGAAGCGGCTTGGAACGTGGTCGCGGGTGACCGTGACAACTATTTCGGGTGGTCGGTCCGCCCGTTCCAGGCGAGAGACTCGGCGCTCCTGACCGGGGTCGCCGCCCACTCCGACAACAATCTCAACCAGAGCACCGACCTGATCGTGCGGCTCTCGCCCAATCAGGGGCCGGTCGGGTCCGGCGGACTGATCCGCATCACCGGGGTGATGGTCAGATGAGACTTCGGGTCGTCTACGACGAGGGCGGGCGCATCGTCGCCGCGGCCGCCGTACCGGAACGGGGCGACGACAGCGTCGTGGTGACGCCGCTGGCCGGACCTCGCCAGGTCGCGGCCGAGGTCGACGTGCCCGACGAGATGGCCGGCGAAGGGCTCGACGTGATCTGTACCCGGATGCGGGTCGACCCGACGAACGGACGACTCACCCCCGACGAGACCGGCCGGTGAGTCGACCCACCCGGGGCACAGCCCGGGTGGCGGGTCCTGGTGGCCACCGGCCGCGACGGCGGCCGTGGTCGGATCGCGTCGACCACGGCCGCCGTACGCCGGTCAGCCCAGCTTGCCGGCGCCGGCTCCGGCGCGTACGAGGGACGGCACGCTGGACGCCGGGTCGAGCCGGTAGCCGTAGTACGTACCCGGTTCGATGACCGAGCCGGCCGTTTCCGGTACGCCCGAGTTGACGAAGATGTTGTCGCGCTGCACCGCCCGGCCCGGCCCGCTGTCGGCGTAGCCGCTGGCGGAGAAGATCGGGTACGGCACGTTCTCGAAGTAGTTGCCCTCGACCACCACGCCCGCGTTCTCGGTCGACGCGACCGCGTACAGGTCGTTGTTCAGGAAGTAGTTGTTGTAGACGTGGACGGGTTCGGCGAACCGGATCCGCGGGTGGCGCTGCCGGCTGTTGTCGAAGAAGTTGTGGTGGATGCTGACCTTCAGCTTGCCGATGTCGGTCGAACCGGCGCCGTCGGAGTGGCTGATCAGCATGCTCTTGTCGGCGTGGTCGAAGTGGTTCCAGGAGATGGTGACGTAGTCGGCGCCGCGGACCACGTCGATGGAGCCGTCGACCGCGCCGGTGAAGGTGTTGTGGTCGATCCAGATGTGGTGCGACTCCTGGCCGACGTTGATCGCGTCGTCGTCGGCGTCGGTGAACCGGATGTTGCGGACGATCACGTTGTACGACCGGTAGAAGTCCAGCCCGCCACCGGTGATCTCGGCGGTGGAGCCGATGCCGATGATGGTCTTGTTGGGCCGTACGCCCTTCTTGCTGCTGATCCGGATCACGCCCTGGACCTGGATGACCAGCGGGCCGATGGTGTCGATGTACTCGAGGAAGTCGGTGGCGTTGGTGGCGGTGACCACCGGGCCGCCGGCCCCGCCGGTGGTGCCGTTCTGCCCGAGGGCGTTCAGGCTCGCGAAGCCGCCCGGCCGGTCACCCGCGACCGGTGGTGGCGTGGTGGGTGGTGGCGTGGTGGGTGGGGGCGTGGTCGGCGGCGGGGTGGTCGGGGGCGGAGTGGTCGGCCCCACCGTCGGTGTCACGGTCGGCGTCGGACCCGGCGTGACCGTGGAGACGGTCACGTCGTCGAAGTTGGCGCTGGCGTTGAAGGTGGCCAGGCCGACGCCCCCCGAGGCATACCGGGTGTCGGTGGCGACCAGCGGCGTGCCGCCGTCGACCTGGCCGGTCAGGGTGGTGCCGGACACCCGCAGGCTCAGGGCGTACCAGGTGCCGGCGGATACCGGCACCGAGGCGCTGGCCAGCGTCGTGCTCGACCCGCCGGCCAGCCGCTTCAGCTCGACGGTGTTGTTGCCGCGCAGCGCCAGGTAGTAGTAGCTGGTGGTGGAGGTGACCCGGGCCAGTACGGCGGCGAACCGGTCGCTGCCGCCCAACGCCGTGGGCTTCACCCGGGCGGTGACCGTGTAGTCGGTCCAGTTCGCGGCGCCGGCCCGCGCCCTGGCGTTGGAGCTGGTGCCGGCCTGGCGCAGCACCGGCCCGCCGTCGGCGGCCACCGACCAGGTGCCGCCGGAGGTCGTCCAGCCGGTGTGGTTGCCGTCGTTGAAGTCGTCGGTGAACAGCGTCGCCGCCTGGGCGTTGCCGGCGACCGTGAGCATGGCGGTGGTGAGCAGTGCCGCGAGTCCGGCGGCCAGCGCGGCGCGGCGCCGTACGGAGGTTCGTCTCATCGGGTCAGCCCAGCTTTCCCACCCCGGCACCGGCCGGGACGATCGTCGGGATGTCGGCCGCCGGGTCCAGGCGGTAGGCGTAGAACCCGCTCGGTTCGGGCACCGTGCCCCGGGTCTCGATCGGGTGGTTGCAGTCGACGAGGATGTTGCCGCGCTCGACGATGCGGCCCTGGTCGCCGCTGAAGACCACCCGGCCGGGGTTGTTGACGCTGTAGAAGTAGTTGTTCTCCATCAGCACGGCGGCGTCGTACGTCGACGCGACGCCGTAGCTGTTGTCGAAGTAGTAGTTGTTGTAGACGTGCGCCGACGCGGAGAACCGGACCCGCGGGTTGCGCTGGTCGGAGCGGTCGAAGAAGTTGTGGTGGTAGGTGACCCGCAGCCGGCCGGTGTCCTGTGCCCCGGCGTCCTCGTCGTGCCCGAGCAGCAGCGTCTTGTTGTGGTCGAAGAAGTGGTTCCAGGAGACCGTGACATGGTCCGACCCGCGCTTGATGTCGACCGCGCCGTCGTCGCCGTTGGAGAACGAGTTGTGGTCGATCCAGATGTGGTGCGAGAACATCTGCACGTTGATCAGATCGTCGGTGGCGCCGGTGAGGTGCAGGTTCCGGATGATGATGTTGTGTACGGCGTTCGCCGGCGGCGCGGTCACGTTGTCGTCGACCGGCAGGCCGATGTTGAGCCCGCCGCCGCTGAGCGTGGCGTTGCCGCCGAGGCCGACGATCGTCTTGTCCGAGGTCACGTCGTACATGCCGTCGCTTGCGCCGGTCGGCAGGTTGATGGTGCCGGCGACCTGGATGACGTACGGGCCGGGGCGGGCGATGTAGTCGAGGAAGCCGGCGGTGTCCCGTACGGTGACGACCGGTCCGCCGGCTCCGCCGGTGGTGCCGTTCTGCCCGAGTCCGGCCACGCTGGCCCACCCGTCGGGCTGCCCGGCGGGCGGCGGCGTGGGGTCGGGACCCGGCGTGGTCGGCGAGGGCGTGGGGCTGGTCGTCGGGCTCACGGTGGGGGTCGGGCTGACCGTCGGTTGTGGACCCGGGGGAGCGGTTTCGATCGTCACGTCGTCGAAGCCCGCGGCGGCGTACCGGGCCACCAGTCCTGCCTGACCGGTCAGGTAGGTGGCGTCGGAGGCGGTGAGCGTCGGCCCGCCGGTGACCCGGCCGGTGAGGCTGGTGCCGGAGACCTGCAGGCTCAGCGTGTACGCCGTACCGGTGGTGACGCCGAGCGCGGCGGTGGCCAGCGGGGTCAGCGTGCCGCCGGTCCGCTTGCCGAGCACGAGACCGCCGGCGGTGACGCCGAGGTAGTAGTAGTTGCCGCTGCCCTGGACCCGGGCGGCGACCCCGGCACCCGCGTCGGCGCCGCCCCACGTGGTGGGACGTACCTCTGCGGTGACCGTGTAGTCGGACCAGCCGACCTGGCCGGTGCGGACCCGGGCGTCGGCGCTGGTGCCGCGCTGCACGAGCGCCGGGTCGCCGGCGACCGGCTCGACCCGCCAGGAGCCGCCGGACGAGCTCCAGTCGTTGTGGTTGCCGTCGCCGAAGTCGTCGGCGAACAGGGTGGCGGCCTGGGCCGGGGGCATGACGGCCAGTGCCAGGGCGGTCAGTGCTCCGGCCAGCCCGGCGGCGGCCGGTACGCGCCAGCGTCGGATGTTCACGGGTTGATCCTTCCCACGCCGGCGCCGGCCGCGACGAGCTGCGGGACCTGGGCCGCGTTGTCCAATGTGTACGAGTAGTGGGCGCCCGGTTCGCCGACCGAGCCGTTGACCTCGCAGGTGCCGGAGCGGAGGAAGACGTTGCCGCGCTGGACCAGCCGGCCGGGGCCGGAGTCGGCGTACCCGCTGGCCGAGTGGCAGGGGAAGGCGACGTCCTCGAAGTAGTTGCCCTCGACGAGGACACCGGCGTTCTCGACCGAGACGACGCCGTAGAGCCCGACGCCCTTGTAGTAGTTGTTGTAGACGTGCACCGGGTCGCCGAACCGCACGCGCGGGTGGCGCTGGTTGGAGCCGTCGAAGTAGTTGTGGTGGTAGCTGACCTTCAGGTATCCGATGTCCTGGGTGTAGGAGTCGGAGTGGCCGAGCAGCATGCTCTTGTCGGTCTGGTGGAACCTGTTCCAGGAGACGGTCACGTAGCTGGACCGGTGCTTGACGTCGACCGAGCCGTCGAAGCCCGGGTGGAACTCGTTGTGGTCGATCCACACGTGGTGCGAGCCGTTGTGGACGCTGATCGAGTCGTCGGAGGCGTTCCGGAACGTGATGTTGCGGATGATCACGTTGTTGCCGGGCCGGGTGGTGGTGCCCATCTGGAGGCCGCCACCGGTGATCTCGGCGGTGCCGCCCAGACCGAGGATGGTCTTGTTGGCGACCACGGTCACCATGCCGGAGACCTGGATCCGGCCGGAGACCAGGATGACGTACGGGGTGTTCGCCCCCGCGTAGGTGGCGAGGTCGGCGGCGGTGGTGACGGTGACGGTCGGGCCGCCCGCGCCGCCGGTGGTGCCGTCGAGCCCGAGCGCGGGCACGCTCGCGTAGCCGTCCGGCTGTCCGGCCGGCGGCTGCGGGGGCGGGGTGCCGGTCGGTGTCGGGGACGGGGTGGGGGTGCCGGTCGGCGAGGTGGTCGGCGTCGGCCCGGCGGTGTCGGTCACCCGTACGTCGTCGAAGGAGGCGCTGGCGTAGTAGGTGGCCAGCCCGATGCGGCCGGAGCCGATCGTGCCGTCGGTGGCGCTGACGACGGGGCGGCCGTCGACGAAGCCGCGCAGGCTGGTGCCGAACGCCTCCAGGCGCAGCGTGTACCACGTGCCGGTGGTGACGGTCGCGGGGGCGGCGGCGAGCGTGGTGTGCCCGCTCGATCCGCGCCGGCCGAGCAGCACCTGCCCGTCGCCGCCGAGCGCCAGGTAGTAGTAGGTGGTCGTGCTCTGCGCCCGGGCGAGCACGCCGGCGAAGCGGCCCGCGCCGTTGAACGCGGTCGGCTTCACCCGGGCCTCGACGGTCTGGTCGGTCCAGGTGTCACCGGCCCGGGCCTTGGCGTCCGAACCGGTGCCCGACTGCCGGTAGACGGTCGACCCGTCGGTGTCGATCGACCAACTGCCGCCCGACCTGCTCCAGGCGCCGGCGTTGCCGTTTTCGAAGCTGTCGGTGAAGAGGGTCGCGGCGTGTGCGGAGGTGACGCCGGCGGCGGCCAGGGCCACGGTGACCGCGCCGGCCACCGCCACGGCCAGACCGGCCTGCCGGATAGAAGATGAAAAGATCATATAAATCCCCCTCTCTAGCCGCGAGCGGATGCGCGCGGGCGAACGGTGATTCCGGAAAGGGTGGGACGGGCTGGTGTTAACACGGCCGTAACCAGCACTTCCAAACGTAAGGAAAGGGCTTTCCTTGAGTCAAGGGCATAGACGTGCAAGAATGTTGCACCGCGTCGAGGCGGGGCGATGGGTGCTGTCGCCAAGGTCGGAGAGCCCGCCCGGTTTGTAGACTCTCAACCCTTTCGCAGTCATCCCGGTTTGCAGTCCGGTTGCCGTGCCGGCCCGCCGGGGATCTCCGTGCGGCCAGGTCGCAGCGCTGTGGGAGGCTTTGGTCCATGGCGCACCCAGCGGGCGAACGGCAGCCGAGGATCGCGATCGCCGGTCTCGCGACCAGCCATCCCTTCTCCGACGCGGCCACCATCGGGCGGCTGCGTCCCGGCGCCGCCTTCGACGTGTGGGACGCCGACGCGGACCGGGTCGCCGAGTTCGAGCGGCGCAACCCCGGCCACCACGCCCACGACCGGCTCACCGACCTGGTCGACCGCAAGCCGGACGGGATCATCCTGACCCTACGGCCGGATCAGGTCGCGGCGGCGCTCGACGTCCTGCTCCCGCTCGGCATACCGGTGTTCGTCAACAAGCCGGCGGCCGCGACACGGTCGCAGTTGCGGGACCTGACCGCGCGGTGCGAGCCGGTCGCGCACCGCGTCCTGACCTCGTCGGTCCTGCGTTTCGCGGCGCCGGTGGCCCACCTCGCGGGGCGGCTCGACCGCGACCGGGTGCTGTCGGCGCGGGCGGTGGTCCGCCACGACGTCGGCCGCTGGGCGCAGGGGTCGACGCCCTGGCAGGACGATCCGTCGGTCGGTGGCGGTGCGATCGTCACCATGGGCCTGCACGGGGTGGAACTGCTCGTCGCGCTGCTCGGCCGGCAGGCGCGGACCGTCGCGGCGACCAGTGCCCGCCGCATCTATCCCACGCTGCGCAGCGCGGACTCCGCCACCCTGCTCCTGAACTGGGCCGACGGCGTGCAGGGCACGGTCGACGTGGTCGGTGCCGCAGAGGCCGAGAGCTACGGCGTCAGCGTCGAGACGGCCGACGGCCCGATCGGGTTCGACCTGCCCGACGGGTCCGCCGACCCCTTCGGATACGCGCGTACGGTCGAGGAGTTCCTGGCGATGGTCGAGGTCGGCGCCCCCTCGCCGGTCGCCTGGCCGGAGACCGTCGCGATCCTCGACCTGCTGATCAGCGCGGTGGAGCTGGAGTCTCGCTCCAGTCGATGAGTTCCTGGAGCCGTTGCCGCGTCGCCGTGCTCCCGCCACCCTCGTGCCCGTTGTACGGCCACACCGTGATCCGCTTCTCGCCCGCGTAGTGGTTGTAGGCGGCGAAGACCGTCGACGGTGGACAGACCCGGTCCATCAGGGCGACGGAGAAGTGCGCCGGCGTGGTGGCCCGCGCGGCGAAGTTCACCGTGTCGAAGTAGGACAGTGTGCGGAACACCTGCTCGACGGCATCGTGCCGGGCGCCCAGGTAACGGGCGATCTCGGCCCGCGAGCCGGCCGCCCCGATCTCGATCGCCCGCCGGAACCCGGCGAACGCGGGCACGTCGAGCAACGCGACGCCGAGGTCGGCGCGTAGCCCGGCCAGCGCGATCCCGACCCCGGCGCCCTGGCTGCCGGCCACGATCGCCGTACGGGTGACGTGCGGGGCGGCGACGGTCAGCGCGTCGACCGCCCGGTACGCGTCGACGTAGAGCCGGCGCAGGTAGGACGTCTCCGGCGCCGCGATCCCGCGGGTGAGGAAGCCCGGCACCTCGCTCCCGGTGGCCTCGCCGGGGTCCGGTGTGCTGCCCGGGTGGTCGGACTCGGCGCCCTGGCCGCGTACGTCCATGACGAGGACGGTGAACCCGGCGGCGGCGAACGGCAGCCACTGGTGTGGCCAGCCACGGCCACGGCCGTACCCGGGCAGGTGCAGCACCCCGACGTCGCGGCGCGGGCCGGCGGTCGGGGTGAGCAGCCAGCCCCGGACGCGCTGCCCGCCGAATCCGGCGTAGTCGACGTCGTCGACCGCGATGCCGGGAAAGAGGGCCGGCTCGGGGTGCAGCCGTACGTCGGGGGTGCCGGCGTGCTCGTCGAGGGTGCGCCGCCAGAACCCGTCGAAGTCGGCGGGCTCCTCGCGCTCGGGCCGGTGTTCGCGCAGCACGTCGAGCGGCAGGTCGAACCAGCTCATGACCGGTCGGCTCCTTCCTGGTCGCGGGGGAGCGGCCGCCAGTCCAGCAGCGACCGCGCCGAGTCGTCGTCGATGGTGGTGCCACCGGCGTTGCCGGTGACCGCGATGGCGGCGTACGGCGGTCCGCCCCGGTGCAGCGTGCGTTCGGTCGCCTCGGCCAGGTCGTCGGGGTGCAGGGCGGCGAAGGCCGGGCCGCCGTCGAGGGCGAGCCGGACGGCGGGGTCGGTCGGTGCGGCGGCCGGCGATTTCCAGAGTGGCCAGAGGCCGGTGGTGGTCGGGTGGCCGAGCCGGAGCGAGGTGACGGTGAGCCGTTCGTCGGCGACGGCCGCGCAGGCGGTCTCCGCCAGGCGCTTGCCGAGGCCGTACGGCTCGGTCGAGTCGGGCCGGTCGTCGCGGGTGATGCGGCGCCGGCCGTAGTCGCGGAACACCGACAGCGAGCTGACGTGGACGAACCGTGGCACCCCGGCGGCGTGGGCGGCGTACAGGGACTGGACGACACTGCCGACGTTGACCCGCAGGGCGAGGTCGACGACGCGGGGGTCGGTGGCCGCCGCGCCGCGCGGGACGACGGCGGCGAGGTGCACGACGGCGTCGTGCCCGGGTACGGCGGCGCGCAGCGCCTCGGCGTCGGTGGCGTCGAGGGTGACCGTCCGGATGCCGGTGGTCCGGGGCGGGCGCAGGTCGGCGACGGAGAGCTCGTGCCGGTCCCGCCAGGCCGCGGTCAGCGCGGTGCCGACCGCGCCGGCGCCGCCGATCAGCAGGATTCGCATCGTCGGGTTCCTTCCGGTGGTCAGGGGCCGAAGGCTATCTTGACATTAACGGTCCGGGCCGTAAATATGAGGTGACCCGACGTCGCTCGGACGTCGCTGCCTTTCGAGGAGAAGACCCACGATGACCGGGGACCATGGGGCACCGGCCGACGAGCGGGCACTTGAGCACCGATTGTCGGGCCCGGGTGCCGACCTCATCGACGACCTGAGCAAGCTCGACGGCGACCTGGTCGTGCTCGGCGCCGGCGGCAAGATGGGCCCGACGCTGTGCCTGATGGCCCGCCGGGCGCTCGACGAGGCCGGCCGCGCCGACGTCGCCGTACACGCCGTGTCGCGCTGGAGCGACGGCGCCGTACGGGGCCGGCTCGACACCGGCGGGGTCGCCACGGTCGTCGCCGACCTCGCCGACCCGGCCGCCGCCGGAAAGCTGCCGGACGCGGGCAACGTCGTCTTCATGGTCGGGGCCAAGTTCGGGGTGACCGGCCAGGAATACCGGGCCTGGCTGACCAACGCGGCCCTGCCGCACACGGTCGCCCAGCGCTATCCCGACGCCCGGATCGCCGCCCTCTCCACCGGCAACGTGTATCCCCTCACCGACGTCCGCACGCCGTCGCCGACCGAGCAGTCGCCGACCGGCCCGGTGGGCGAGTACGCGATGAGCTGCCTCGGCCGGGAGCGGATCTTCGAGGCCGCCGCCGCGACGCGGGGCACCCGGGTCTCGCTCGTCCGGCTCAACTACGCGGTCGAGCCGCGCTACGGCGTGCTGGCCGACCTGGCCCGCACCATCGTCGCGGGCGAACCCGTCGACCTGACCACCGGCTTCGTCAACATCGTCTGGCAGCGCTACGCCAACGAGGTCGTCCTGCGCTCGCTCGGGCGCGCCGGCCGCGAGCCGTTCACGATCAACCTCACCGGGCCCGAGACGCTCGCCGTACGGACCACCGCCGAGCAACTCGCCGCGCTGCTCGGTCGCGACGTGCGCTTCTCCGGTCAGGAGTCGGACCGCGCGCTGCTCTCCGACGCGCGCCGCTGCCACGAACTCTTCGGCTATCCCGACGTCGCGGCCGGCACGCTGATCCGCTGGCAGGCCGAGTGGATCGCCGCCGGCGGGACCCTGTGGGACAAGCCGACCAAGTTCCAGCGCCGCGACGGCCGGTTTTGAGCGCCGCCCCGCGCGACCGCATCGCGCCCTCCCGGATGCTCGCGACCCTGCGGGCGGGGCTCGTCGTACCGGCCATGCCACTGGCCCTCGACGACGACCGGCGGTTCGACGAGCACTACCAGGCGGCCCTGGCCAACTACTACGCGGCGGCGGGTGCCGGCGGCATCGCGGTCGCCGTGCACACCACCCAGTTCGAGATCCGCGATCCGGCCACCCGCCTGCTCGAACCGGTGCTGGAGGTGGTGGCCGACACCCTCGCCCGCACCGGCGGCGACCTGATCCGGATCGCCGGTGTCGCCGGCCCGACCGGCCAGGCGGTCGCCGAGGCCCGGCTCGCCGAACACCTCGGGTACGACGCGGTCCTGCTCTGCCCCCCGATGGGCGGCGCGATGGACGAGCCGGGGATGCTCGACCGGGCCCGCGCCGTCGCCGAGGTGCTGCCGGTGATCGGCTTCTACCTCCAGGAAGCCGTCGGTGGCCGGCGGCTCTCGGCCGAGTTCTGGCGCGGGTTCGCCGAGATCGAGGGGGTCGTCGCGATCAAGATCGCGCCGTTCGACCGTTACCGCACCCTCGACGTCGTGTCCGCCGTACTGGAGTCCGGCCGGGCCGACCGGATCGCCCTCTACACCGGCAACGACGACAACATCGTCCACGACCTGACCACCCCGTTCGAGACCCCGGACGGGGACCGCTGGATCGACGGCGGGCTGCTCGGGCAGTGGGCGGTCGGCACCAACGCCGCCGTACGACTGATGGAACTGGTCCGGGCCGTACGGGCCGGTGACGCCGCGAAGGCCGACCTGCTGAGCCGGCGGGCGCCACAGCTCACGGTCGCCAACGCCGCCGTCTTCGACGCCGCGAACGCCTTCCGGGGCTGCATCGCCGGCGTCAACTACGTGCTCTGGCGCCAGGGCCTGCTGCCGAGCATCCGCTGCCTGAGCGATCGCGAGGTGCTCTCCCCAGGGCAGGCCGAGGCGATCGACGACGCGTTCCGGCGCTACCCGTGGCTGTCGGACGACGACTTCGTCAACGAGCACCGTCACGGGTGGTTCGCGTGACGCCGACGGGGCACCGCGCGCGGTCGCCCCGTACCGCACCACCGGCACGCAGTGGCTGCGAGTACGCACCACGCCATTGCACGAGGAGGACCAAGTGAGATCCCGTTTCCTGACGGCCGTGGCGCTCGCCGCCACCGCCGCGCTCGCCCTTACCGGCTGCGGTTCCGGAGGATCCGGCGACGGCGGATCGGAAGTGACCCTGTGGATGTACCCGGTCATCCCCGACCAGGACGCCAGCCAGAAGTTCTGGGCCGACTTCGAGGCCGACTTCGAGGCCGAGAACCCGGACACCAAACTGACCATCGAACTGCTCCCGTGGGACAACCGCGAGGAGAAGATCGGTACGGCGATCGCCGCCGGCAAGGGCCCCGACCTCGTCCTGCTGACCCCCGACCTGACGGCGAACTTCCACTCGACCCGCGGCCTCAAGCCGATCGGTGCCGCCGTCGACGACAAGTCGAAATACTTCGAGGGCGCGCTCGCCGGCGGCACCATCGACGGCGAGATCTACGGCCTGCCGATCTACCAGACGTCGACGACCACGGTCTACAACAAGGCCGCCTTCGCCGAGGCCGGGATCACCGACCTGCCGAAGACCTGGGACGACGTCCTCGCCGCCGCCCCCGCGCTGGCCGCCAAGGGCATCGCGGTCATGGACTACTCCGGATCGCCCGAGGTGACCCTGAACCAGAGCTTCTACCCGCTGCTGTGGCAGGCCGGCGGCACCGTCTTCACCCCCGACGGCAAGGACGTCGCCTTCGACGGTCCGGCCGGGGTCGCCGCCCTGCAGTTCCTGCTCGACCTGCAGGCCGTCAGCGGCCTGCCCGCCGATGCCGCCACCAAGCCCAACAAGGTCGAGGGCGGTCCGCTCGGGCTCGGCAAGGTGGCCATGGGCTACGCGGTCTCCAAGCCCGAGGCCCAGCAGATGCAGGCCGGCGTCGGCGCGGCCGAGGTCGTGGTCGGCCAGCCGCTGACCGGCGCCCAGCAGCGCTCGTTCGGCACGCCCGGCCTGATCACGCTGACGACCATCAACTCCGACGACAACGAGGAGGCCGCGCTCGCCGTCGCCCGCCGGCTCGCCTCGCCCGAGGTCCAGCACGAACTCAACGTGGCCTCCGGCACGTACCCGTCGCGGACCGACGTGCAGGCGCCGGGCACCGATGAGATCACCACCGCCTACCTGGAGGCGCTGAAGTTCGCGAACCCCGGCGAGGCCCACCCCGGCGCCCGCCAGGTGATGGCCGCCCTCGCCCCGCACCTGCAGGGGGCACTGCAGGGCAAGCGCACGGCCGCGGAGGCGCTCGGCGACGCGGCCACCGAGGCCCGCGGCATCCTCTCCCGACTGCGCTGAGTGGCGCCGTGCCGTGGAGGGCCGACCGGGTCGGCCCTCCACGGCGGCACCACCGGACCGAAAGCAGAGCCATGACCTCTACCCCCGCGGCGAAACGCCCGCCGGCGTCCCGCCCACGAACCCGCCGGCCGGCGAACACGACCGGCGTGTGGGCCGGGATCCTGTTCGTGCTGCCGATGCTCGTACTCTTCGTCGTCTTCCGCTTCGTGCCCAGCTTCGGCGCGATCGGCATGAGTTTCACCGACTACCGGCTCAACGGGGACTTCGAGGTCATCGGCTTCGAGAACTACAGCCGGCTGGTGTCCGACCCGATCTTCCGCAACGCCCTGGTGACGACCCTGATCTACGCCGCGTTCTACGTGCCGCTGATCGTGGTCGTCTCGATGTTCACCGCGGTGGTGCTCGACAAGCTCGTCTGGGGCGTCGGCTTCTTCCGCGGCGCGCTGTTCCTGCCGTACGTCACCTCGTTCGTCCTGGCCGGTGTGATCTGGTACTGGATCTACTCGGCCGACGGTCTGGTCAACGGGCTCCTGCAACGGTGGGAGATCGACGCCGTCCCGTTCCTGTCCGGCAACCAGTGGCAGGTGCTGGGGTCGCTGTCGGTGGTCTCGGTGTGGCGGGGGTTCGGCTATTCGATGCTGATCCTGCTCGCCGGCCTGAAGACCATTCCGACCGAACTCACCGAGGCGGCGAAGCTCGACGGGGCGAACGCCGTACAACGCTTCTTCCGGGTGACCCTGCCGCTGCTGCGGCCGGTCGTCTTCTTCGTGGTGGTCATCGAGACGATCGCCGCGTTCCAGGTCTTCGACACCGTCTACGTCATGACCGGCGGCGGCCCGGCCCGTGCCTCGTACTCGCTGGTCTACGCGCTGTACGACGAGGGCTTCAAGTTCTTCGACTTCGGCTACGCGGCCACCATCGGCGTCGCCATCTTCGCGCTGGTGTTCGTCATCTCCGTCATCCAGCGCCGCTTCCTCGATCGGGACGAAACATGAGCATCGCCGTCCGCGACCGCACCGCACACCAGTCCGGGCGCGGCCAGCAGCAGTCCGGCGGCCGCCCGCGACGGCCGCGCCGTACGGCGCGGATCTGGCTCGTCGTGCTCGCGAGCCTGCTGGCCCTCGGTACGGCCATCCCGTTCCTCGCCGTCTTCGTCCTCGCGTTGAGTCCCGAGGGCGCGCGGACGATCCCGTACCAGTTCCCGGACAGGTGGACGTTCGACAACATCGTGTCGGTGCTGTCGGCGCAGAGCTTCCTGCGCTGGACCTTCAACTCGCTGGTCTACTCGCTCGTCTCCGTCGTGCTCGTGCTGATCACGGCGGCGATGGCCGGCTACGCGTTCGCGAAGAAGCGGTTCCCCGGCCGGGACGCGCTGTTCTGGTCGTTCCTCGCCACGCTGATGGTTCCCGCGCAGGCGACGCTGATCCCGATGTTCGTGCTGGTGTCCAACCTGGACGGCATCGACACCTTCTGGGGGCTCATCGTGCCGACGCTGGCGAACTCGCAGTCGGTGTTCCTGATGCGGCAGTTCATCCGTGGCCTGCCGGACGAGCTTTTCGAGGCGGCGAAGGTCGACGGCGCGGGCGAGGCCCGGATCTTCTGGCAGATCGTGCTGCCGCTGACCAAGCCGATCCTGGCGACGCTCGGCATATTCGTGTTCCTGTGGCACTGGAACGACTTCCTGTGGCCGCTGATCATCGCGCAGACCGACGAGATGCGTACGCTCACCGTCGGCCTCGCCTCGCTCAACTCGGAGTCGGTCTCCGACGCACGGCTGATGGCGGCCGCCGCCGTCACCGTCATCCCGTGTCTGGTGATCTTCGCGGTGTTGCAGCGTTACATCGTCAGCAGTGTCGCGTCGAGCGGGATCAAGGGGTGAGTGCGGCTCACAACCGCAGGAGGTATTGCGTGCGGGGACGGCCGGTGCTGCCGGTCGTCTCGATCCCGGCCCGCTCGGCGTAACCGGCGTACTCCAGCCGTTGCAGCATCCGCCGCGCGGTGCGCAGTTGCACGCCCAGCTCGGCGGCGACGACCCGGGACGTGATCGGGGCGCCGGTGCCGCCCTCCCAGAGCTGCTGGAGCCGGCCCAGCGTGGCGGCGGACAGGCCGACCCGGGCGGCGATGACGCCGATGGCGGGCGGGCCGGTCTCGTCGCCGCCGGGCTGCCGGCCACCGGAGGCGAGCAGCAGGTCGATGTCGTTGCGGAAGGCGGCGACGGCGGCCGGCCCCTTGTGCGCGTGCGCGCGGTTGAGCGCCCGGCGGGCCAGCCGCTCGGCTTCGGCGGCGGTGCGGCCGAGCCCGAACCCGACGTACGCGTCGATCGACGCCTCCTCGAAGCGGCGCAGGAACGGCGCGTCGGTGAAGTCGTTGGTGGCGCCCGCGAGCGCGCCGCGTGTCGTGACGAGCAGGTAGGTGCCGTCACCGGTCCGCGAGAGCGTGCCGGCGAGCGCGGAGACCTCGGCCGCCAGCCGTTCGGTGACGGCGCTGTCGGCGGCCCCGGCCGCGTCGACCAGGCCGAGGACGACCTGGGCGTCCTCGTGGATCTGGTTGGTGGTCGCGAGCAGGAGTTGGTGCAGGGCGGTGCGGACCGCGTGCGGCGACGGTGCCAGCCGGATGATGGTCATCTCGTCGCGCAGGGCCTCGTGGACGCTCGACACGCAGGTGATGGCCGACCAGGTCGGGTCGGGGTTGGCCCGGTGGAAGGCGATGAGCTGGGCCGAGTCGATGTCGGGCCGGTAGGCGACGGACCGGATCGCCGCCGGGTCGATCCCGACGGCGGTCGACAGGTCGCGGATCTCGGTGGTGCGGACCGTGTCGATCGACGTACGGGCGATGTCGCGGCCGGCGCTGGCCAGCCGGACCCAGGCTTCGAGCACCGTCTCCCGGGTGTAGTCGACGAAGGCGGACGGTCGCGGTGAGGCGTTGCCGGCCAGCGTGTAGGGCACGATGCCGGTGAAGAGCCACGCGTCGACCTGTGCGGAGTGGTCGCGTACGAGGGCGGGGGCGTCGGTCTCGTGGGCGTACGGGCAGCGGACGACGCTGACGCCGGGGGACTGCTCGCAGAGTGCGGCGACGCTGTCGACGAGGTCGACCGGGCCGACGATGCCAACGATGGTGGACAATCCGCTCCCTTCCGCCGGGGGATTCATCGTCGCACACGATTGCGCCTGTTCCCCGGTCCCGCTAGCCTAGGGCGTCAATTACGGTCCAGACCTAAAGTCGAGCGGAGAATCGATGAGACTTTCCCGACACCGACGGCTCCTTCTCGCCACAGCACTCACCGCCGTGGCCGCCATGACGCTGTCCGGCACGCCCGCCCTGGCCGAGCCGCCGGCCCCCGCGCCGCCGCGCACCTCCGTCCAGCCGGGGCACGAGGAGAACCTCGGGCAGACCATGCCCGACAAGATCCTTTCCCAGGACCAGTCCCAGGGCGTCGACGCCGCCGGAAACCCCCAGGTCTACTGGGTGACCGCCGGCAACGACGAGACGACCGCGATGTTCCAGGCCACCGACGTCCGCACCGGCCGGATCGTGTTCGCCGAACGGCTGCCCCGCGGCGTCAACAGTTGGGCGAACACGTTCTCGCCGGCCGAGGGCGCGGTCTACTTCGCCACGACCGAGGGCTTCTTCTACACCTGGACGCCCGGCGACCAGAGCGTCACCGCCATCCCGTTCCCGTACCCCGGGGAGGGGATCTGGCGGCTGGCCGCGGCACCCGACGGGATCATCTACGGCGGGACGTACCCCGGTGGCCGGCTGTTCGCCTACGACCCGGCGACCGCGCGGTTCACCGACCACGGCCAGATCATCCCCGGCGAGACGTACGGCCGGGCACTCGCCATCGACGACGACCACGTCTACTTCGGCACCCAGCCGCGCGCCAAACTGGCCCGCTTCGACCGGGCGACCGGCGAGGTGCTCCAGATGCCGCTGCCGGCCAGGTACGCCAACGAGGAAGCCGTCTACGACATGACGCTCGCCGGCGGCTACCTGCTCGCCCGCGTACAGAAGGTCAACGACCTGCTCGTCTTCGACACCGCCACCGCACAGCTCGTGCACGTGGTGCCGGCGATCGACGGCCGGGCCATCTCCGGACTCGACCCCACCGGGCCGTACGTCTACTACCGCCGGGTCAGCCAGGGCATCGTGCAGCTCAACCTGGAGACGTTCGAGGAGACGCCGCTCGGCTGGCGCCCCAACGCCATCCCCGGCACCTGGGCCTGGATCGACATGCGGTCACCCGACTTCCCGGGCCTGTCGCTGTCGATGACGTTCTACAACGGCCGCGTCTACGTCTACAACCTGCAGACCAAGAGGAACAGGTACATCAGCGAGGCCGGACTCCAGGGCGCGCCGACCCCGCTGCAGGCGCTCGGCGTCGACCGGGCCGGCACCGTCTACTCCGGAGGGTTCCTCACCCCGCCCGGCATCTCGGCCTACAACCCCGACACCAAGGCATTCCGCCTGCTGAACGGCGGCGGCCAGGTCGAGGGCTTCGGCCAGTTCGGCGACGACCTCGTCTACGGCCGCTACCCCGGTGGCACCCTCTACCGCTACGACCCGGCCCGGGCCTGGTCGATGGGGACCAACCCCGGCGAGCCGGTGACGATCGGCCAGGAACAGGACCGCCCGCAGGCACTCGTCCAGGTCGGTGACCGGGTCGTCGTCGGCAGCGTGCCGATCTCCGGCCGGCTCGGCGGCGCGCTCAGCGTCTGGAAGCCGGACACCGGCGAGATCACCGTGCGGCGCGACATCGTCGCGAACCAGAGCGTCGTGTCGCTCGCCGCCCGGGGCGACCTCGTCGTCGGCGGCACCTCGATCAACGGCGGGTTCGGGATCGACCCGGTCGCGTCACAGGCCGAACTGTTCGTCTACGACGTCACGACCGGGACCGTACGCGGGTCCCGGGTCGTGGTCCCCGGCGCACAGTCGATCAACGGACTGCGCTTCGACGACGAGGGTGTCCTGTGGGGCATCGCCGACGGCACGCTCTTCGCCGCCGAGGTCGACCCGGCCACCGGCACGATCGACGTACTGCGGGCGGAGAACCTGTTCGGCCTCGCCCGCACCATGTACGGGCAGGACCGGGCGCTCGCGTTCCGCGACGGCATGATCTACGCCACCTACGGCGGCCGGCTCTGGTCGGTCAACCCGGTGACGTGGAAGGCGCGGGTGCTCGCCGGTTCCGGGGCCGAGCACCTGGTGGCCGGGGTCGACGGCAGCCTGTACTACACCCGCGGCTTCACCCTCTACCGCTGGGTCTTCGACCCGGTCGCGGCGCCGCCCGCGTGCACCGAGACGATCACCGGCGGGCACCGTGGTCCGCTCCAGGTGTCGCGCGGCGTCACCTGTGTGATCGGTGGTCAGGTCAGCGGGCCGGTCACGGTCCGCCCCGGTGCCGGTCTCGTCCTCGACGGGGCCCGGGTCGACGGGCCGGTCACCGCGACCGGCGCCAGTCACCTCAGCACCTTCGACACCGAGGTACGCGGCCCGCTGAGCGTCAGCGCCTCGACCGGCCCGGTACGCGTCGACTCGTCGACCGTACGCGGCCCGGTGACCCTCACCGCCAACCGTGGCGGCGAGGTGACCGTGACCGCCACGACGGTCGGCGGCCCGCTCGCCTGCACCGCGAACACGACGACACCGGCCAACGCCGGCGTCGCCAACACGGTGTCCGGCCCGCGTACGGGGCAGTGCGCGGCACTGTGACCGACCGGTCAGTCCGCCCCGCCGCCCCTCCCCGGGCGGTGGGGCGGACCGACCGTTCAGCGGGGCGGAATCCCGGCCGCCTCGACCTCGTCGAGCAGCCGCCGGGTGAGCGCCAGCAGTGGGGCCCGCTCGGCGTCGCCCAGCCCGGCCGGCCGCCCCGGGTCGACCGCGAACTCGACGGGGATCCGCCCCTCGTCGGCGGCGATCCACGACATCCGCTGCACGTACCCGTCGTAGGGCGGGCGGAAGGTGGCCGCCGCGAACCCGTCGAGAATCCGCGACGGCGCGAACAGTTCGGCACCCGGCTCGTGCGCGGCCCGGAACGCCGTACGGGTCAACGGCGTCGCGGCGGCGGCCAGCCCGACCAGCGCCCCCCGCGCACCCCACAGCAGCGACGGCACGAACATCCGGTCCTCGCCGGTCAGCACCGTGACCCCGGCCGCCACCGCCGACCAGATGCCCGCCTGGCAGGCGATGGCGTCGGAGAGGTGGGCCGGCTTGTACGCGGTGACCGCCGGGTGGCCCAGCACCGCCGCGAGCGTCGCCGGGGCGTACGGGCCGGTGTAGAGGTCGAAGGCGATCAGGTCGAGCCCGCTCGCCCGGCTCAACCGGTCGAGCCGGCGCAACTCCACCCCGGGGTCGTCGCGGGCGGCCGGGGCGACGAGCAGCGCCGTCGCGCCCGCGTCCGCGGCGAGCCGGCCCCAGCGGTCCAGGTCGTCGTGCGGCCACACGGCGGTCACCACGGTCGGGGTGAGCGCCCGGGCCGCCCCGACCAGCGCGGCCCGCGCCGGCAGCGGCAGCCGGTCGCCCCGGCCGGTGTGGACCGCGACGGCCAGCCCGTCGGCGCCGTCGGCGACCACGCCACGGAAGTACGCCGAGGTCACGTCGGGGTCGGTCGCCCCGCGGGCCGTCGTCGGGGTGAGCACGGCCGCGATGAGCGGGGCGGGTACCGGAAACCCGGCCGGCGGCGCGCCGGTCCCGCCGCCCGCACCGGAACCACCGTTCGTCTGATCATCGTTCAACATGGATCCGCCTCCGCCGACCGTACCGGTCAACCACCCATCCTCCCCCTGACCTGGGACGATGGGGAATTGTCCACGGTCGTGCCGGCCTTCCTCAAGCCGGTGCCGGCCGGGCGGAGGCGCCGGGGCGCCGGTGCGTCCGCCAGCGTCACGGTCCGGTCGCCGTCGGTGTCGAGCGGGCCCCGGAAAGCGCTCCCGCGAAGGTCCGGCCCGGCATCGGCCGCCGGCAAACGCAATTTCTTCTCAATGCTGGGCGGAGAGGGTTCCGCTGCGGCCGGCCGGCGGGACACCGTGATGGGCACCACCACGCAGTCGAGCGGCATCCGGGAGCTGGCCATGAGAGCGATCCTTGAACCGCCACCCGCGCCACCGGGCACGGCGCCGGCGGCCGCCGTGCCGCTCGACCGGCCCCGGCTGGCCGGCGCGTTCGAACTGGCCTGCCTGGTCCGGGCCACCGCGCTGACCCGGCCGTCGGCGACCCGGACGATCCGCTCGCCGTGGTTCGGGCCCGATCCGGGCGTCGTCGAGTTCAACGTCGAGGCCGCCGCCCGCCGTACCGCCCAACTGCTGCGCTACCTCGACGTGCCGGCGTACCAGGAGGCCTCCGTCGCCGGACTGCGCCGGCGCTACGAGCTGTACCGGATCATCGTCCCGGAGGCGCACCGGACCGCCTACTCCACCCTCGTCGGCGTCGCCTGGCAGCAGGGCCGGACCTCGATCCTGAGCACCGTCGCGCTCGGTACGACCGCACCCGCCAACACCTGGCGGCTGCGGATGGCCGGCGCGGCCTGGCGCGGCGTCCTGCTCACCGCCGGGCGGCACATGCGCAAGCACATCCTCGGCGTACGGGTCACCGACCAGGACCTCGCCACGGTCCTCGTACGCGGCGCGCAACTGCTCGACGCCCACGCGTCGCTCGTCCGCCGGGGCGGCTCCTTCCTCATCAGCGTGCCGAACGGCCCCGCCGCCGGCCGGCTGCTGCGCGGTGCCCAGCTCTGCGACGCCACGGTGCCCGAATCGACCGCCGGAGGCCGCCAGCCGTAGGACCGAGGTCGCCCTGCTTGCCGAACTGCCGTAGGTTCGGCAGCACTGCCGTGCCGACACCCCGGTCGGCCAGGCGGGAAGGGGCGACCGATGAGCCGATGTTGGCCACGGCGCCGGCCTCGGCCGGGCCGGTGCCGCGCCGGCCTGGCCGCCGTGCTCGCCGCCACCACCCTGCTCGGCCTGGCCGGCTGCACCGACGCCGCCACCGAGCCGATCCGGCTGGACATCGCCACCGGCAGCCGGGCCGGCGTCTACTACGTGTTCGGCCAGGCGTTCGCGGCCGTCATCAACCGGGAACTGCCGCACGTGCGGGCCGACGTCGTCGTGACGACCGCCTCGGCCGAGAACGTCGCGCTGGTCGGCAGCGGCCGGGCCCAGTTGGGCTTCACCCAGGCCGACATCCTGCCGCCGACCGGAAACGAGGTCGTCGCCGTCGCCCGCGTCTACGACGACCTGCTGCACCTGGTGACCCGCTCCGACGGGCCGATCCGGCGGCTGGAGGACCTGCGTGGGCAGCGCGTCTCCGTCGGCGCCTCCGGCTCGGGCACCGAGATCACCGCCAACCGCCTGCTCGACGTCGCCGGACTGGCCGACCGGCCGGGCGACCGGCAGCCCGTACGGCTCGCCTACCTCAACCTCGACGCGTCGGCGGAGGCACTGCGCGACGGGGAGATCGACGCGTTCTTCTTCTCCGGCGGGCCACCGGTCAAGGCGGTCGAGCAACTCGTCGCCGCCATGCCGGTGCGCCTGGTCGACCTGGAGATGTGGACCGAGCCGCTGCGCGAGCGCTACAGCGAGGTCTACGTCGGGCGCGACATCCCGGCGACCGCGTACGGCATCGAGCCGATCAGCACCGTCGCCGACCCCAACTACCTGGTCGTCGGTCCGTCCGTCCCGGAAGACCTGGTGTACGAGCTGACCCGGCTGCTGATGCAGCACCGCGACGAACTCGGGATCGCCCACCCGGCGGCCGGGCGGATGAACCTGCAGTCGGCGATCGCCACCGCGCCACTGGCGCTGCATCCGGGCGCGGCCCGCTACTACCAGTCGGTCAAGCCCTGACCGGCTCGGCGGACTGGAACCACAGCCGGGCCTCGAGCCCGCCACCGTCCGCCCGGCGCATGGTGAGCCGCCCCCCGGACGCGTCGGCCAGCACCGCGACGATGGCCAGACCCAACCCCGAGCCGTCGATGTTCTGCGCGTCCGGTGCCCGCCAGAACCGTTCGGTGGCCTGCTCGAGCTGCGCGTCGCCGAGCCCCGGCCCGTCGTCGCGGACCTGCACCGCGACCCCGCCCTCGGTCGGGACGACCGACACCTCGATCGACCCGTCCGGGCCGCCGAACTTGACCGCGTTGTCGATGAGCGCGTCCAGGCTCTGGTCGAGCGCCGTCGGCACCGCCTGGACCAGCGCCACCGGTGGCGCCGGAAGCAGCGTCAACCTGATCCCGGTACGACGCGCCAGCGGCTCCCAGGCCGCCACCCGCGACTCGGCGACGGCGACCGCGTCGACGGTGACCAGCCGCCGCTGGCCGCGCTCGGCACGGGCCAGCGTCAGCAGCCCGTCGAGCACCTTGGCGAGCCGGTCGGTCTCCTCCAGCGCGAGCTGGTGCTCCTGCCGGCCGTAGTCGTCGGTCAGGCTCGGCCCCAGTTCCTCGACCCGCAGCCGCAGCGCCGTCAGCGGATTGCGGAGCTGGTGGCTGGCGTGGGCGACGAAGGCCCGCTGGCGCTCCATCGCGTCCGACACCGCGCCCGACATGTCGTTGAAGCTGCGGGCCAGGCGGCGCAGCTCGGGCGGGCCGGCCCGGTCGGAGATCTGGGTCCGGCCGTCACCCGCCGCGATCTCCAGGGTCATCGCGTCGAGCACCGTCACCGGCCGCAGCACCCAGTTGGCCATGCCCCAGGCGGTGACCACGCAGGCCACGGCGGCGAGCAGACCGAAGCCGGTGAAGACCAGCAGCCACAGCATCACCGCCTCGCGGCGCCGGTCGGTCGGCGACACGGTGATCACCATGCCGAGCACCTCGCCGCCGTCGCTGATCGGCACCGCGACGACCAGGGGGTCGTCGCTCCACGGCCACAGCTGCTCCTCGGACGCGTACTGCTGCCCGGCCAGGGTGACCCGCATCGCGGCGTCGAGTTGCCCGGTGTGCGGTCGCCGGCTGCCCGACCGCACCGCCGTACGGCCCTCCCGGTCGACGACGGCCGCGCCGATCCCGTACAACTCGTCGTAGCGGCGCAACTCGGCGGTGATGGTGCCGAACGCCTCCGTACGCAGCGCCGGCCGGGCCAGCGCGGCGAACCTCGTCGCGTCGGCGAGCCGGTCCGCCCGCAGCAGTTGGGTCTCCCGGCTGACCAGCGTGAACGCCAGCGGGATCTCCAGCGCCAGCAGCACCAGGGCGAGCAGCAGCAGATAGCTGAGCGCGAGTCGGCGACGCACGGGGGCTATTCGCCGCGCAGCCGGTAGCCGACGCCCCGCACCGACTCGATCAGCCGGGCGTCGCCGAGCTTCGTACGCAGCGAACCGATGTGCACCTCGACGGTGTGCCGGGCCACCCAGGTGGTCTGCCACACGTCGAGTTGGATGCGGTCGCGGGTGATCACCAGTCCGGGCTGGCGGCCGAGGGAGAGCAGGATGTCGAACTCCTTGCGGGTGAGCGTGACCGGGCGGTCGTCGACCGTCACCGTCCGGGCCGCGACGTCGATCCGCAGCCGGCCGGTGGCGATCACCTCCGGTTCCGGAGCGGCGTACGACGCGCGCCGCAGCACCGCCTCGATCCGGGCCTGCAACTCGTCCATGGAGAACGGCTTCACCATGTAGTCGTCGGCACCGACGCGCAGGCCGACGACCCGGTCACGTTCCTCGCCCCGGGCCGTCACCGCGATGATCCCGAGCCGGGCACTGCGTCCCCGCAGGGTACGACACACGTCGAGGCCGTCCCCGTCGGGCAGCGACAGGTCGAGCAGCACCAGGTCGCAGGGCGCGGCACTCAACGCCGCGGCGGCGGTCGCCGCGTGCTCGACGTCGTAGCCCCGGCGGGTCAGCGCCGAGTTCAACGCGGTGGCGACCCGCCTGTCGTCCTCGACCAGCAGAATCCGCATGCGTCAACTCCTCGGGCGGTGCGCCGGGCCAACGGGCGACCTTGATCGTGGCGCGGCCCGCACCCGGACAGCACACTCCAGCGTCAATGATCGCCACTCGCTGGTGACAATTGTCAACACCGACGGCAACGGCGGCCCGGACGGCAGGCTGATCAGCCGTGGCCGGGCCGGCCGTCGGTGGCCGTTGCGCCGGACATTCCGGGACGGGCGGCGAGCAGCAGGTCGGCCACCTCGGTGTGCCCGCCGCGTACCGCCCAGTCCAGCGGAGAGCGGCCGGTGCCGTGGTCCTCGCGCCGGTCCGGGTCGGCGCCGTGGGCGAGGAGTTCACGTACGACGTCGGCATGTCCCCAACTCGCGGCGGCGCACAGGGGAGTGCCCTGATCCCCATGGCCGCTCTCCAGGTCCGGTGCGGCGCCGGCCATGAGGAGCAGGCGGACAGCTTCGCCGGAATTCTGCAACGGCGGCCGCGTACAGCGGTGTGGTGCCGTCCCGATCCGGTGCGTCCGGATCGGCGCCGGCACGCAGGAGCCGCGCCACGGTCCGGGGCTCGGCGGTCAGGGCCGCCTCGACCAGCCGCCGTGCGTACTTCTTCCGCCGCCTGTTGTCGATGCCGGGAGCATACGTAGACGCGGCCCCCGGGTCGTCGGGCACCGGACGCCCCGGCCAGGTGGTCGCGTGGGCGGATCAGCCCAGGGACTCGTCGTAGCGCTGCCGCAGCGTCGACCAGCCGTACTCCCGGGCGGCCTCGCCGACCACCCGGTCCACCTCGTGGCCGTCGAACACCGTGGCGAGTACGGCGAGCGCGACGTGCCAGCCGGCGGCGTACATTCCGCGGCCCGGGTGCTCGTCGAAGGTGTGCTCGAGGGTCAGCAGCGATCCGTCCGGGGTCGGGGCGAGGGTCCAGCGCAGCAGGTGGCTGCCCCAGCGGTGGACGAGTTCGCGCGGCGGGTCGCAGACCAGCACCTCGGCGTCCTCGGGGTCGTCCTGCGGCGTCTCCCGGCTGGTGGCCGGCCCGACGGAGTCGAGCGGTCGGTCCGGCCCGACGGGCGACCAGGTGCGCAACTGGTCGGGCTCGGTGAGTTTCGGCCAGACCCGGTCGACCGGGTGCGGCAGTGCCCTGGTCATCGTCAGCACCCAGCGCCCGGCGACCTCGGCCAGCGTGGCGCCGGTGGCGTCGTCGTCGATCCGTGCGGTCACCGTCGGGTCGGTCGCGGGCGCCATGGGCCGTTCGCGTTCACTCACTTACTTCTCCTCGTCGAGGTCGCGCGCCAGCCGGTCGAAGCTGGCACTCCACATCCGGCGGTACGGCGTCACCCAGGCCAGCACGTCGGGAAGCGGGTCGACGGCCAGCCGGTAGACCCGGCGCCGGCCGGCGACTGTCGCGGTCACCGCGCCCGCCTCGCGCAGCACCCGCAGGTGTTTGGAGACCAGCGGCTGGGGCAGCCCGAGAGCGGTGATGAGCCCGCCGACGTCGTACTCCTCGGCCCGTAGCAGGTCGAGGATGCGGCGCCGGGTCGGGTCCGCGATGAGGGTGAAACCGTCCACCAGTGAATCATGCCTCAGAGGTTATATGAATTTCAAGGCATGTGTTGGTGCCCCGCGGCCGGACGGTCGCCGCGGGGCACCAATGCCGTCAGACCCGGCTCAGCGCGCGGCCGTGCTCGCGCGCCGACGACTCGGCGTCGGCCCGCAGCTGTGCGGCGAGGTCGCGGAAGTCGGCGAGCGCCGGGTTCTCGCCGGCCAGGGTGAGTTCGGCCTCGACCACCTTCAGGTCGAGCTGCCACAGGTCGGCGAGGACCCGCCGGGTGTACGGCGTCGCGTGGTCCCAGCCCTCGCGCGGGGTCCCGGCTCCGTACCCGCCGCCGCGGACCGTCACCAGCACCGCGGGCTTGCCGGCGATCGCCGGCGGAACTCCGGCGGCCAGCCGGGGGTCGGTGATCGCCAGGTCCGTGTACGTCTTGAAGTGCTGGGACACCCCGTAGTTGTAGAGCGGTACGGCGAACAGCAGCGCGTCGGCGGCGACGAGTTCGTCGACGATGGCCGTGGCGAGCGCCTTGGCCGAACGCTGGCCGTCGCTCCACTTCTCGGTGGGGGTCTGTCCCGCGCTGACCGCGTCGGCCCATGCGGTGGCCGGGACCGGCTCGAGTCCGATGTGCCGGCGGGTGACCGGGGCGTCCGGATTGGTCTCGCGCCAGGCGGACTCGACGGTGTCGGCGATCTCGCGGCTGTGCGAACCGTCGATCCGGATGCTGGCGTCCAGGCGGAACAGGGACATGGCGCTCCTTAGGTAACGGACGCGGGAGCACTAGCCGCCCGCGTGGTACTAGCTAAAAGCTAGCATCCTCGGAAGAGCTAGTTCGCAGGCCGTTAACATGAACACATGCGGGCAGGGCAGCACGATGCGGCAAAGGGTGAGTTGCGGTGTGCCGGCGCCCTGGTCCGGGTCTTCGAGATCCTTGGCAAACGCTGGAACGGCGTCATCCTCGCCACCCTGAAATCCGGTCCGGCGAGCTTTTCCGAGATCGCCCGCTCGGTCACCGGCATCAGCGACTCCGTGCTCTCCGACCGGCTCAGCGAGCTGGCCCGGGTGGACCTCGTGATCCGTACGGTGGTCGACACCCGCCCACCCGCCGTCAGCTACGCGTTGACCCCGGCCGGTGACGCGCTCGTGCTCGTGCTCGACGAGCTTGCCGGCTGGGCCGAGGAGCACCTGCCGGACGCCTGACCCGCGCCCAGGCCACCCGCTTCGACGATCTGGCCCGCGCCCACGCCACCCGTTCCGACGATCTGGGCGTCAGAGACCCTATCCCCGGCGGATAACGTCCCTGACGCCCAGATCAACGAGGTTGCCCCTCGGCCGCAGCAGCCGATCCGGACATCTGGGCGGTTCGCGGGCCGATCGTGACGTCTGTCGGCCGGCTGCCGGGTGGAATGGCCGCCGGGTCGGGGGCGTTGTGCATGACCGGGGCCGAGGTGGCAGCACTCTGCCAGCCGCCCGGCGCCCCGCCTGCGGGCTGGAATGGCCCGGGCCGGCGGTGCGTTACACCCGGTCCGGACGTGAGCAGCACCCCCCGCGCCACGTCCGTGAAGGTTTTGCCCCGCGTGAGAGGC